>CAZKMR010000101.1:0-7693 GCA_964553795.1 uncultured Bifidobacterium sp.
TCAATTTCCGGAAATGTCTCGCGCGTGCCCGGGCCGGCCAAGTCCCACAGGTGAAACTCCCGCATCCCCGGCGTATCAATCACCACGCCACCCTGCGGCAGGAAAATCATCTCGCGCCACGTGGTGGTGTGTCGGCCTTTGGCGTCCTGTTCCCGGACTTCAATCGTGGGCATGAGTTCCTCGCCAAACATCCAGTTGATGAGACTGGATTTGCCCACGCCCGATGTGCCGATGAAGGCAACGGTGTGGCCGGGTTTGATTTCCGCCGCGAGCTTTTTCATGCCGCGCCCACTCAACGCGCAGACCGCAAAGACTGAAACATCTCCGGCGACACGTTGCGCGTCAGCAAGCAACGCCTGGTGATCTTTGCACAGGTCGATCTTGTTAAGCACAACCACGGGCCGCGCGCCGCTGTCGTGCGCCATGACCAGCATGCGTTCCATCCGGGCCGCGTTGTAACTGACATCGGCGGCCTGGACGAGAAAGATGGTTTCGAGGTTGGTCGCCAGAATCTGAGCGCTGACCTCGCGTCCACTATGTTTGCGGGTTATTTGCGTGGTACGCGGCAGGACCGCGTGGATCATTGCTTTCTCTTCGCCGGAGAAAATTTTTACCGCCACCCAATCACCGACTTTGGGAAGTTGGGAGTGATCGCCGCGCGCTTCGTGGGTCAGCTTGCCGGTGATTTGCGCGAGAAGTTCGGCCGCCGCCGTCCAGATGCGGTAAAAATGCTTGTCCTCCACGGCAACCCGCGCGGGCACGAGACCCTTCGCGGCAAATGGCGCGAATTGTTCTTCGCGCGCTGGATTCCAACCCAATTGGCTCAAATCCATAATTAACCCATGACGGTGGCGACGGTTAGCACGGGTAAATTAAACGGCGGGCGACGGCTGAATTGCGAGTCTGAATTTTCAGAGGTTGAATCTTCGCGGGCTGGCTTGATTAAGAAACGGCTGCGCGCGCGGAGAAAGTTTTGTGGACAAACCGGATGGCTTACGCGATAGAAACCGTGGTGCGAGTGAATGATCCCCAACAGAATGACCTGCCGCTGCGCGTGGCGGTTTGTGCCTGGTGCAAACCGAAGCATCGCGGCGTGGAACTGGGAGCGGGGCTTGGCGCCATTTCGCATGGCATCTGCCCGCGGCACTTGAAGCAGCTTCGGTTGGAACTGCAGAGCCAGAAAGAAGCCGCGCATCTGGCTCGAAGACCCTCGCTGCCATCACGCCGACGGCGCAAGGTGATTTTGAATCATCCGGAGTTGAACTACGCGATGTGAGGGGAGTTGCCCCACACGCTCCTCCCCAACTCGAAAAGTTTCCCCTACCAGAATCCATGGCCACCCGGATGCGATGGATGCATCGGCCAAACTGGCATTCGCTGTAAGCCAACCGCATTTCGAACCGGTGCAGCAATACATCGCCACGCAAGAGGAGCATCACCAGGTGATGAATGTCCAGCGCGAGTTGCGCGCGTTGTTACGCAAATACGAAGTGGAATGGGAGGAGAAATATCCTTGGGATTGAACCGGGCGATGAGTTTGCCACAACCGCAGCGCGATGGCGGCCATTTCGGATTCGGTCTCACACAGCAGACCGTAGCAGCTTCTCCACTTCCTGAAGCCGAAGCGCAATGACTTTTTTATCATCTGGATCTTTCACGTGGTCGTCCGCCACTCGTTTGATGCGGGCGAGGTGAGTGTGAAGCACTTCCCGCCGGAAGTGACTGAGGTCGGAATTAAAGGTCGCTGCAATCGTTTCGAGCAGCGCCAGATGAATGGCGACGTTGCCCTTCGCTTCCTGGCGGATTTGATTTAGCGCCTCGTCCACCAAATACGGGAACGCCTGAGGGCGCGCAATTAGCCGCACCGCGCCCTGACGCCGCCGAACCGCTCCGGGAATCTTCCGGCGACTCACGCGCGCCAAGATTCCCCCCAAATAACGCAGACACGTCACTGCCGTGGTCGTGTCATTCAGCCCGGGCGAGAGTGCTTTGAGGGCAATATCGACCAGTTGCCGAATCCCAAAGGCGACGTCCTGCTCATTCGTTCGAAAGGAGGCGACCCCGATAAACGCGTTGAGTTCGGCTCCGCATTTCTCCTTCGGCAGTTTCGAGCCAGCGATGGCCAAAACCGGTTGGTCCGCGATGACAAACTCGCCAAAACCGCACTTCATGCGAACCATGGTTTGCTGCTGCTCCGCCCACGCCATCAAACCGTCCTCATCCATGTTTTGAATGTAACCGGTGGCGGCGGAAGGAATTTCTGTCCAGGAATGGTCCTGAATCATCGCTTCGACTTCGTTAGAATCCTCCGGCTCTCCCGCGTGCTTTTCCGGATAAAGCGAGTCAATCACCGCCACAGTTTCCCGCCCGATCCTGGCGAGGATCGTGGAGGCCTGAATGGAAGACGCGACATGATGAATGAAGAAAATCAGAAAGCCGACCCCAACGATGCTGAGCACGATGCCCGCGGCAACCGACAAAGGCGGAACGAAAGATTCGGCGCCGTTCCGAACGGTGCGCAGAACGATCAGGCAATAGACAAAAACACTCACAAACACGCCCAACACGATTTGATTGGCGGGATCGCGCATGAAATTCCGGAGCACCCGCGGGGTGTATTGGGCCGAAGCCAGGGAGAGCGCCACGATGGTGATTGAGAAGGCCACTCCCGCGACGCCGATCATCGCGGTCGCGATAATGGAAAGAATCATTCCTGCGCCCTCAGGATTCATCTCCAGAAGTCGGGGGAAGGTTTCGGTGAGCTGAACGCCCGTGCGGGTGTCCACTTCCACCAAAGTGACCGCGAGGGCGACCGCCAACAAAATCATCACAGCGGGTATAAACCAGAAGCTGGAACGCAAACTGATCCACACTTGTATGAGTTTGGTTTTGATTCCCATGTTCGGTCCGGTGATTGGGGCGAATGTAGCGCATGAACGCCGCCAGTGCTGAGATTTATTCTCGGGGGATAAGCTGCTAGAGCCCGCGCATTGGCAGCACGACGCCCGGCTTGCGCTGGTGCTCTGTTCCCGACACGATGACGGCATGTTGAAAATTCATCCCTGGTGCTGGTTCGCTTTCTTGTGGGCGCCGCTGTCGGCGTGGGCTGAAACTCACGTTGAAACGCTGCAACGCGCCGAAGCCGCCATGCACGCCGCCGTGCCGCGCGCGCAAGCTGATCCCGCCCGACCGATTTTTCACGTCACCAGTCCGGCCCAATGGATCAACGACCCGAACGGACCGATATTTCACAACGGCTTCTATCACCTGTTTTACCAACTGCATCCATACAGCGACGGCAACGGACCGAAATACTGGGGGCACGCGCGCAGCCGCGACCTGGCGCGCTGGGAACATTTGCCCATCGCGCTGGCGCCTTCCGATGCCGCCGGGGAATCCGGCGTGTGGTCGGGTTGCGCAACTGTCAACGCCGCCGGCGTCCCGATGATTTTTTATACCAGCGTGGCGCACGGTAAATCCGCATTGAATCATGCGGAACAATGGGTGGCCACGAGTGAGGAGGATTTGATTCATTGGAAAAAATCGCCGGCCAATCCCGTGCTCACAGAAGCGTTGCATGGCGCGACCAAGATTTATGACTGGCGCGACCCGTTCCTTTTTCGCGACGGCAAAAAGACCTTCATGGTGTTGGGCGGCAGCTTGAACGAATCCAAAGGTGGTCAAGCCGTGGTGACGCTTTACGAAGCGGAAGATGCCGCGCTGATGAAATGGACGTATCGCGGGGTGTTGTTTCAGTTGCCTGATTCCGAAGCGCGCACCGCCGAGTGTCCCAACTTTTTTCAACTCGGCGACGAATGGGTGTTGTTCGTTTCGCCGTACGGAAAAGTGCAATACTTTGTCGGTGACTTCGATGCGACGTCCGGTCGCTTTCGTCCGCGCACGCGCGGCTTGCTGGATCACGGCCCGAATTTCTACGCGCCGAACACCTTGCTCGCAGCGAACGGAAAACGTCTCGTCTGGGGCTGGGTCACCGGCTTTCCCGAAGGCCGCGGCTGGAACGGTTGTCTCAGTCTGCCGCGGCAACTGAGTTTTTCGCGCGACGGAAAGTTGCAACAAACTCCCGCGCCGCAACTGAAACAATTGCGGGGTGCCGAAGTGAGTTGGAAAAATGTCGCGCTGGATGGCGAACCAAAATCTTTTGCCCTGCCGAAAACAAACACACTGGAAATTGAAACCGCGATTGATTTGCGGTCCGCCCGTCAGGTGCGCTGGGAAATCGCCAGCGCCGGCCAAGCTCCCCAGGTGACCATCACGTACGACGGACTGGAATTGCGCGTGCAGGACGCGAAAGCGCAACTACCCCGCGCGCCCGGCGAACGCGAATTGCACTTGCGCGTTTTTGTGGATCGTTCCGTGTTGGAGGTGTTCGCCAACGACACTCTTTGCTTCACGAAACGCATCGAAACGCTGTCGCCGGAAAGCACCTTGACCCTTCAAGCCACCGGCCCAGCGCAGGCGAAACGCGTCCGCGCCTGGCCGATGAAGACCATTTGGTAACGCGCGCTTGGCGCTCGTTCGCGGCCTCGCCATAATGGCCCATGCGCTTGACGCAGTTCTTCGAGGCGTTCGCCTCGCGCAATTATCGCCTGTTCTTCGGCGGACAAGTGGTGTCGCTCGTCGGTACCTGGATGACGCAGACGGCCTCCCTGTGGTTGGTTTATCACCTCAGCTCCTCGGCCTTCATGCTGGGATTGATTGGGTTCGCCAATCTGGCGCCCATCTTCCTGCTGGCGCCGGCGGCGGGCGTGTTGGTGGACCGCGTTAATCGCCATCGCTTGCTCATTGCAACCCAGGTCGCGGCCATGCTGCAATCCGCCGCCCTGGCCGCCTTTGCCTTTACCGACACGATCACCGTAGCTCACCTGCTCTGGCTCACGTTGGTGCAAGGGCTCATCAACGCCGTGGATATGCCCACGCGCCAGGCGTTGGTGGTGGAATTCGTTGAACGCCGCGAACACCTCGGCAGTGCCATCGCGTTGAACGCAGCATTGTTCAACCTCGCGCGATTGCTCGGTCCGGCGATTGGCGGATTCGTCATCGCCGCCACCAGCGCGGGCGTTTGTTACGCGATTGACACCCTCAGTTTCGTTGCCGTGCTCTTGGCCTTGCTGGCCATCCGGCTGCAACCTCGCCCGCCCCGCAAAGCGCGACAACATCCGTGGCACGATTTGCGGGAGGGCTTTCAATACACCGTTTGCCACCAGCCCATTCGCGCCTTGATCATGCTGGTGGGCGCGGTCAGTGCCGTGGGTTTTTCCGGTTCCGTGCTCACGCCGGTATTCGCCCGCGATGTGTTTCAGGGCGACGCGCGCACGCTGGGTTGGTTGATGGCGGCGTCCGGTTTGGGCGCGTTGGTTGGTGCGCTTTATCTGGCGACACGCCGCGGGGTTCGCGGACTCGGCATGGTGATTACGATTGGCGGCGCGTTGATGGGCGGTGGCTTGATTGGTTTTGCGCTAACACCTTGGCTGCCGCTGGCGCTGTTCTTTCTGGGGTTAACTGGCACGGGCGGCGTGCTGTTGATGGCTTCCAGCAACACATTGGTGCAAACGCTGGTCGAGGACGATAAACGCGGTCGGGTGATGAGTTTTTTCGCGATGGCCTTCACCGGAACGATGCCCTTCGGCAATCTGGCGATGGGCGCGTTGGCGGGTCACTTGGGCGCGGGCGTCGCATTGACGCTCGGAGGCGCGGGCTGTCTGTTGGTGGTGTTCATTTTCTACCGGCAAATTCCGCGGTTACGCGCCGCGGCGGCGCCCACGCTGGCCAAATTGGAAGAAGCTGCCGGCGAACCCTCAGTTTATCCGGTGCCGCCCCGCGCGCCTGACGAACGTTGACAGCGCGCCCGGCAGAGATTGCTGTCACTTCAACCAACCGTTAGCGTAGCGGCATGAAGTTCACGCTGGCGTTAATAGCCTGGTTGCTGTCTGTCGTTTGGGGAATCACCGCGCCCGCGCCCATCGAGTCGCGCTACACCGCGCCCTACCCCGCCGCGACATCGAAAAAGGGGTTGCAGGTGGAAATCGTGGCCGACGCCCTCGCGCTGGGCGTGAAACACGCCGCGTTGAATTTCAACCTGGCCCAACTCATCGCGCCGCAGGGCAACACGAACGCGCCAAGTTGGGAATCCGATGGGCAGCAATATTATTTCCGATCCGACTACCTCGCCGCGATGGATCAGAAAATCAAAACGCTGTCCGAGCGCGGCGTGGTCGTAACGCTGATCGTGCTCACGTATCAATCGAAAGATCCGGAGGTGAACCGGATTCTGATTCATCCGGAATGCGTAACGAACGCGCCCAATCGCCTCGGCAACTTCAATACCGTGACCGATGAAGGCCGCCGCTGGCTCGCGGCGACCCTGGAATTTTGCGCGGAACGCTGGTCGCGCCCGGACCAGAAATTTGGTCGCGTGGCCGGTTACATCATGGGCAATGAAGTCAACTCGCACTGGTGGTGGGCCAACATGGGACGCGTGAAGATGGAAACCTTCGCCGACGATTATCTGCGCACGATGCGACTCGCGCACACGGCCATTCGCAAGCAATCGAGTTGGGCGCGTGTGTATGTTTCGCTCGAACATCACTGGAACAGTCGCAACGCTCCGGGCGACGAACTCCAGGCGTTTCCCGCGCGGGATTTTCTGGATTACTTTGCGCGCCGCGCCCGGGAAGGCGGCGATTTCGATTGGCACGTCGCCTTTCATCCGTATCCGGAAAACCTCTTCGAACCGCGCTTTTGGAACGACAAAACCGCCACCACCGACGTCCTGACCACGCCACGCATCACGTTCAAAAACATCCAACTGCTGCCGGCGTATTTGCGGCGGCCCGAACTCCGATTCTTCGGGCAGACCCGCCGCATTATTCTCAGCGAACAAGGTTTTCACACGCCCGACACTACGGACGGCGAAACGATTCAAGCGGCTGCATATTGTCTCGCCTACAAAAAGGTCGAGGCGCTCGACGGCATTGATTCGTTCATTCTGCATCGGCACGTGGATCATCCCCACGAAGGCGGGCTGTTGCTGGGCTTGCGACGGTTTGAACCGAAGGATGGCGACCCGCGCCCGAAGAAAAAGATCTACGACTGTTTCCGCGCCGCCGACACGCCCGAGTGGGAAGCGGCGTTTGAATTCGCACTCCCCGTCGCCGGCTTGAAAAGTTGGGACGACGTCCGGTAACAATCCGGTTCAACGCGCCGCAAAGTGCAGGCACACCAACTGATCTTCACTTCGCAAATAAAGTCGGCGTTGGGCCAGAACCGGTCCAGTCCAACACGGATAATTCAGTTGCGGCACTTGCCACGCGCAAATTTCGTCCGGGCGCTCCGGGTTGGGCCGAAACAATCCCAACCTCCCGCCTTCGCCCAACACGATGAGTTTTCCGTCGGCCAGAATGACACTGCCGCGCCCATAGACTGGCGGTTGACGCGAGCTGCGCACCGGCCAGCCTTCGTTTCGACTCCATTTCAAACTTCCAGTTCTTAATTCCACACAGCGGAACGTGGCATCCGGTTCGTTGCGACCGCTGAACGCATAGAGAAACCCGTGATGCAACACCGGCGTGTTGAAATGCAGTTCCAACACCGGCGTCGGATAGTCGCCGGTGCTCGCGTCGCGTTCGAAAGCATTGCGGGGACTCCGCCACAGTTCCTCGTAGGACTGCCCGTC
>CAZKMR010000101.1:7793-13255 GCA_964553795.1 uncultured Bifidobacterium sp.
CGAACCGACGGCGCACTGTAACCGGTGCCGACCGTCTTGTTCCAGATTTGCACCGGTCCGTTGCTGGACCAACCGTCCACCAAGCCCGTCTCCGCCGACGTGTTATCTCGGTTCGGCCCAAGAAAGAACGGCCAATCGCCAACCGATTCGGCCGCAGCCTGGAAACAAATCACGCAGGTAAACACACACGCCGCCACGCGCGCTTGCATTTTCAGCCGCAAGGAACGGAGTGGGCGCAGAATGGTAGTTTCACGTTTCACAATGGTTTTCGCCGCGTAAAGTGACGACTGGCGCAAGCGGCGGCAAGTCCGCTGTGTCGATCATGACTTCAATCCTCATGCTCCTGCCGGCGCAATTCCGCGCGACGCGGAAATCCAGGATTTCCTTCCCGCGTGGGAGCGACTATAAACAAGCGCGTGGCATTCGCGGATTTTCCCGAGCAGACGCAAGGCGTGACTTTGTTGCAACGTTCATTGCAACGCGGTCGCCTGGGCCATGCCTATCTTTTTTCTGGCGCGGATTTGACGGCGCTCGAATCCCTCGCCCGCACGCTCGCCAAAACATTGAACTGCCAACAACCGCAGCAAGCTGATGGCAAAGCGGTGGATTGCTGCGACGCCTGCCCTGCGTGCCGCAAAATCCAGAATGACACGCACGGCGATGTGCATTGGGTGCGCCCCGAGTCCAAGTCGCGCATTGTTTCGGTGGATCAAATGCGCGAGTTGATGCGGGAAATCCAACTCAAGCCCAACGACGCGGAATACAAAGTCGCGGTTATTGTCGCGGCCGACCGCTTGAATCAGCAGGCCGCCAACGCCTTTCTCAAAACACTGGAAGAACCGCCCAGCAAATCGGTGTTGATGCTCCTGACCACCGAACCGGGACGCATTCTGGAAACGATCCTCTCGCGCTGTCTGCGGTTGAACTTCGGCGGCGAAGGCACGCGCCAATGGGACAAGGCGACGTTGAGTTGGTTGAATCGGTTTGGTGAAATCGCCGGCGCGGAACAGAAGAGTCTGCTTGGTCGCTACCGCCTTCTGGACGTGGTGGCGGCGCGCCTCGCGGAATTGAAGACTGCGGTCGAAGAGGAATTGACCGCGCGTTCCCCGCTGGAGAAATACGAGGACGTGGACAAGGACCTGCGTGAGCAATGGGAAAAGGAATTAACCGCCGCCATCGAAGCCGAGTATCGCCGCCGCCGCAGCGATCTGTTACGCGGATTGCAATGGTGGTTGCGCGACGTCTGGCTGCACACGCTCGCCGTCGGGCGAGAATTGCTCAGTTTCCCGAATACGCCCGGCGCCAACCTCGTAGCAGCACGTCTCTCGCCGCAACAAGCCCGGGACAACCTGCGCGTGTTGGAACAAACGCAACGTTTGCTTTTCACGAATGTGCAAGAAGCGCTCGCGCTCGAAGTCGGTTTGTTAAAACTTCACTTGTAGCAACGCAGCTTCAAGTCTCCGTTTTTTCCGCCAGATATTCCCGGGGTGACACACCACGGCCGCGATACGCAGTTAAGAAATAAACCATCACCGCGGCCACCGCCATCGCCATGCCAGTCCAGAACAGCGGCCAGCGCGTGGCGCTGTCCCTCGTACACGCGGCAAACCACGCGCCCGTGCCGAGGTAGCCGATGAGATTCCCCGCGCCACTCGTCATCATGGTATGCAAGGATTGCGCCCGGGCGCGCCAGGCGGGATCGACGCGTTGCTCGAGGTAAATCTGCGACGTGATCAACACGAGCGTAAAACCCGCGCCATGCAGCGTGATGCCGAGCAGCAGGGAGGCTTTGGTATTGAGCGCGCACAAACCGTAACGCACCACCGCAAAACCCAGCCCGAGCGCGATTACCCATTTCAACCGCCAACGCGTCAACATTCCCGCCAACAAAAACATTGCGACGATTTCCGTGACTTGCGCGAGCGACATCCACGCGGTCGTATGTTTGAAACCGAGTTGTTCCAGATTTGGCGGCGTGAACGGAAACAGCGCCGCAACCGTCGCGTTGAACAAGGCTGAGGTGATGAACACCACGCGGTGATCGGGATTCTTCAACAAGGTCAGCGCGTCCCAGCCCATGCGTTGTCGGAACGTCAAACCCGCCGCCGCCGCCGGAGGCGGCACGTTCGGCAGCACGAACGTGTACGCCGCCACCAGCAGCCAGACGCTGGCTCCAGTGTAACCAGCGAGCGCCGACGCATCGGCGTTGATTAAACTGATAATCCAACATCCCGCCATCCACCCGAACGTCGCCATCGCGCGGATGGGCCCGAATTCATTGCGCGAATCTTTCAGGCGCGAAAAAACGATGGTGGTCGAGATGCTGAACGTCGGCGCCGTGCAAAGGGAATGGAGTTGAATCAAGGCCAGCACGACTCCAGCGCTCCAGCCGAGCTTAATCCCCGTGGTCGCCAGCGCCATGCTCGCCGCCGTGGCCACCGCCAGCCACCGCAACACGACCACCGGTGCGGCATGCCGATCCGCCATCGCCCCGAAAATCAACGGCGACACAAACGCCGCCACCGCCGACGTGGCGAAGGCGAACGGACGCAGGTGCCCGTAACCATGCGCATCGAGCACCGCGCTCAACGGCACAAACCACATGCCCATCGCCATCGCGTGGATGAAGAAGAGCACGATCAACTCGAAGTATTCCGCCCGCCGAATCGTCGTCAGCACCCGGATAGTCCATACGAGTGCCGGAAAAATTCAAGCTCCGCCATGCCATGGTTTGCCGCGGCACAAACGTGTGGGATTGACAGATCAGGGACGCGGTTGCAGTGAGACGGCCTTCAAGTTCAGTGGTTGCCAGCCGGACGGCACGGCGCGCACGCGCAGATTCACTTTACCGGACGGCAGATTCAATGTGCCGAGGTCCAGCGGCAGAAACTTCGTGTAACCGCCCGTATCCGGCGTGGCTCCGATGATTTTCTGTCCGGCGGCTTCAATGCGAAATTTCGTGACTCCCGTCGTCGCCACCTCGGCGCCAACATTGAATCGCCCCGGTTGCCGCACTTCAAACTCCCATTCCACCCAGTCGTTGCTGTCGGTCCAAAAACCAATGTTGTCGCGACCTTCACCGCTCTCGTATTGCACGCCACCGTGCAACGTCGCGTCCGCCGCGGCGAGGCGGATGCTGCCGTCGGGCTTCTGCGTGAGTGTCGCCACGAAGACCTCCGGTTCGCCTTTGATTTGCAAAACGATAGTGGTCGAAAGCGCGTCCGGCGCGGTGGCGGGAACGGTGAGTTGCCAATCATCACCCGCGCGTTGCGTCGCGATGGTTTTTCCCGAAGCGAGAAACCTCGCCACGGTCACTTCGTTCTTCAAACCGGGCACGATGAGTTTTCCGTCCTGCGGCCAATCGAACACGTGCAAGTAAAGCGTTGTGCCCTCTGCGCCAACTTTCTTCGTGGCGCGGCCCCAGGGGAGTCGTTTGAACGGCGACGCGGTGGTGGCGTAAATCGCGTCGTGATTCGCGTCCATCCACGCGCCGATTTCTTTCAGGCGCTGCACGGAGGGCGCGGGAATTTTTCCTTCCGCCGTCGGGCCGACATTGAGCAGGTAATTGCCGCCTTTGCTGGCGCAATCAATCAGGTTGCGCACGAGCGTCTGCGTGGATTTCCAGTTGTGATCGTTTTTGTTGTAGCCCCAATGACCGTTCATCGTCATGCAGGATTCCCAATCCACGCCCGGCCCGAAACCGGTCGGCGGAATTTCCTGCTCGGGCGTGCCGTAATCGCCGACGCCCTGCCCTTTGTCCATGCCTTGCATGCCGGAGCGACCTTTGCCGACGCGATTGTTTACGATGATGCTCGGCTGCAAACTGCGCACGTAGCGATACAAATCCACACCGCGTTCGTGCGTCCAGGGCGATTCCCATTCGCCGTCGAACCACAAAATGCCCAGCGGGCCGTAACCGGTGATCAGTTCTTTCAACTGCCCTTTCATGTAATCGGTGTAGCGATCCATGTCGGGCTGGTCGGCGTTGGCGGCGAGGTCATTCCACGCGCGGCGCGTGCCCCAATCCAGGTGATGCCAGTCCATGATGGAATGATAAAAACAGAACACGATGCCGGCTTCTTTGCAGGCAGCGGCAAGTTCGCGCAGCGGATCGCGCTTGAACGGCGTGCGCGCGATGTCCCAATCCGTGAGCTTGGAATCCCAGAGGCCGAAACCGTCGTGATGTTTGCTGGTGATGACGATGTATTTCATCCCGGCGTCCTTGGCGTAACGCACCCATTCCTTCGCGTCGAAAGCGACCGGGTTGAATTCATCGGCAAACTTTTCGTAGCGGCTGACGGGAATCTTGGTTTCCTCCAAAAACCATTCGCCGTAGTGAGTTTTGCCTTCCCACTCCCCGGCGGGCACCGCGTAAACGCCCCAGTGAATGAACAAGCCGAAGCGCGCGTCGCGAAACCACTTCATCCGTGCGTCACGTTGCGCGGGCGTTTCGTTGAAGAACGGATCGGCGGTTTCCGCGGCGGACGCAGGGAACTGAGCGGCGCAGAGTGAGAGGGCCAAGAGTGTGAGGAGGCGAAGTTTTTTCATGAGCACGATTGGGACGATGTAATGGGAGGAGTATTTCAAAATGACGCGGGATGGAAACGGAATTCTCGCGTTCGTAGCGGCAGGCATCTTGCCTGCCGTAGAGCCGGGCTTCCAGCCCGGCGGAGAAGACCGCACGCGTCCACGAGGGTTCGGCAAGTTCGATTTCTCTCTGCCCGAACGTTGCCGCTTCCGGGCGGCAGGATGCCGCCATCTACGTCAGGCAAGATGCCTGACGCTACCTTCGCTCCGCCTCGCCAGAATTGGGCCAACTCCTGGCTTTCCCTACCGCCGCGCGCGTGGGATTTTTTCTCCGTTACCATGAAGCTTCTCATTTCTTTGCTCCTCTGTTACGCGACGACTGTTTTCGCAGAACCGGTCAATCCGGACGATTTTCCCGAGGAGAAACTGGATTTCCCCATCGCACCTGGACCATTTGAACCGACGTGGGATTCGATCAACAAAAACTACGGCGCGTGGCCGACGTGGTTCAACGATTCCAAGTTCGGCATCTGGATTCATTTCGGGCCGCAAGCCGCCGGACGTAGTGGCGATTGGTATGCCGCGAAACTCTACATGCCGACCAATTCGGCTTACACGAATCATCTCCAGAACTACGGTCACCCGAGCGAAGTCGGTTACAAGGACGTGTTACATCAATGGCGTTTGCCCAAATGGCAACCGGAGAAATGGATGAAAGCTTTCCGCGACGCGGGCGCGCGTTACGTGCTCATCATGGGCGTGCATCACGACAACTTCGATTTGTGGAACTCGAAGTATCAACCGTGGAACTCGGTCAACATCGGTCCGAAGCGCGACATGCTCGGCGAATGGAAACGCGCCGCGCAAAGCCAGGACATGCGCTTCGGCGTTTCGTTTCATCACGAATACACGTGGTGGTGGTATCAACCGGCGTT
>CAZKMR010000101.1:13355-16829 GCA_964553795.1 uncultured Bifidobacterium sp.
AAATACGATCCCGATTTCATCTACACCGACGGCAATTCCACGCAACCGTTCAGCGGCAAACGTAGTGGGAGTGGTTACAAGTGCGACGCCGGCGCGCGACTCGTGGCGCATTATTATAATCACACGCTCGCCAAGCGCGGCACGGTGGACACGTTCTCCGTCATCAAATTTCATCAAGGCACGCGCGGCGTGGCGCGCACTTACGAAGGCTCGTTCCCGCGCGACATCAACACGAACCAACTTTGGTTCGGTGAGAACGCAGTCGGCGATTGGTTTTACCGGCCCGGTTTTGTTTACGATCCGGGTATGGTGATTCGCGCGCTGCTCGAATACATGGCGCGCGGCGGGAATTACACCGTTTGCATCAGCCTCACGCCCGACGGCGACCTCGACGAAGGCAATCAATACGTGCTGCGCGAAGTCGGCGCGTGGATGAAAATCAATGGTGAAGGCATTTACGCCAGTCACGCGTGGAAAATTATCGGCGAAGGCGAAACGACGTCGAATCCCGCGCGCCCGAACGATCCCCCGCGCTTGAAATCGCCGCCCGGTCGCGGCGGCATGGGTCAGGCCCACGCGGACTTCAAGTTTTCGGAACAGGATTTTCGTTTCACGGTCGGCAAGAACGGCGCGCTTTACGCGTGGTGCATGACGTTGCCCAAGCCGGGCGCAGAATTGACAATCAAATCGCTCGGCTCGGACGCAAAGTTGTTCGATGGCGAAATCAAATCCGTCACCCTGCTCGGCAGCGACGCGAAGCTGGACTGGAAACAGACCGCCGCAGGTCTGGTCATTCAATATCCCAAGGACGCGAAACTGAAGATGGCCGTGGGATTCCGCATTCAATAGCAGCGGCAAAACCCGTTGCGTGTCGGCGCGGCGCTCCCCATGATACCGAGCGTGATGTCTCGACTTTTAGAACGTTTTTCCCTCATCGCGTTGATAGCTCTCGCGACGCCAGCGGCGCGCGCACATGATCCATACGAAATTACTTCCGTCGCCTACGTCCACTCCAATCGCCTCGAACTGCTGGTCTCCTGCGAGTTCGTCACCGGAATGCGCCTCGCCGGTATCGAACCGCAGCGGGACGTCCCGGTCGCCAGTCAATTGGCCGCGGCGCAACCGGCCCTGCTTCAGCTCGCCGGGAGTTTTTTCGCCATCACCGCCGGCAACCACGCCGTGCCACCGCTGCGCACCAATGTCCAACTCGACGTGGAAGATCATCTTCAATTGCAACTGGAGTTCGCGCCCACGCCCCATCGCCCGCTGCAATTCACCGCGCGCGCCTTGAGCAATGTTCCCGACTCGCCTTATGGCACGACGCTCACCGTGCTCGACATGGTGAATCAGAAAGTGCTCGGACAATCGACCCTGTTCGCGACTGCCGACCGGGCCGAATTCCCGCCGCGCCCCACGCCAGCCGATCCGCCCCCAACTCCAGTCACCACCAACGAAACTCCGCCTGCACCCGACACCCCAATCGTGAGCGCGGAAACCACCAACCTCGTCTCCGTTCCGACTTCCGCCCCGACCCGACCGCCGTTCCGTGTCACGCGCCAGGTATTCATCGTATTGCTCGGCAGCATTGGCATCGGTCTGATTATTCTCATTGGCCTGCGCCGGCCGAACTAGCGCGATTGCCAAAAGTGAATTCCGCATTGGTAGGGCAAACCTGCCGGTTTGCCGCAACGACCAGCAGGTCGTCGCCTCCCATTTGCGAAAATTACTTTTGGCCATCGGTGTAATCGTTCGCTCCTGGCCTCCGCATTTGGCTTTTGCTTCCCGCGCAAGGTCATGCTAATTCCCACACATGAAATGTCCGGCCTGTTCCCATGAATTGATGGCGTTCGTCATCGGCGGTGTCACCGTGGACGCGTGCGAAGGCGGTTGCGCCGGCATCTGGTTCGACGCCTTCGAACTGCAACGCGTGGACGATCAAAATGAAATCGCCGGCGACAAGGTGCTGAGCTTGCAACGCAATCCCAGCCTCGTCGTGGATGCCGCCCGCAAACGCGAATGCCCGCGCTGTGACGGCATCAAACTCAAGCGCCAGTTTTTCAGTCCCAAGTTGCGCGTCGAGGTGGACCACTGCCCGCACTGCGGCGGTTACTGGCTCGACCAGGGGGAACTGGAAAAAATCCGTGCGGACAAACTGGCTTCCTCCAACGCCGCCGCCGGCAGCAGCCGGGGCTTGTCCATGGAGACCATTCGCTTCCTCTATCGCCAGAAAATCGGGTCCTGACTCCTTGCAGCAGGCGATTCACCAAATCGTCCCTCCATTGGTGGCAAGCTGTTCCAAGTCACGCTACCGTTGTTCCGGCCTCGCCCGGAATGCGCGCTAAATTATTTACGTGAAACCTGGCTCGCGTTCGCTTGAGTTATGAAACGCGTCCTGACACCCGAATGGATTGACCTGTTGCCGGCGGATGATCCCCGCATCATCCGGTCGCGTCGCGATCTGTTGCGGCTGAATCGTTACAACCGCAGCCCGGCACTCATGGCGCAATGGCTGCGCCACGTCACGCACGATACGCCGCCCCACACGATCACCGACCTGGGCTCGGGCGATGGCTTATTCTGCCTCGACGTCACGCGCGCGTTGCCGGCGCACTGGACCGGCGTAACGGTGCACCTGCTCGATCAACGCCCGTTGCTCAGCGCGGCGACCCTGGAAGAGTTCGCCCGGCGCGGTTGGAACGCGCAAATTGTCCGCGCCGATGTATTGACGTATTCCGATTGGGCCATCCCCACGGGTCTTCACGTGGTCACGACGAATCTTTTCCTGCATCATCTCCGGGCGGACCAACTCCGCGGGCTCTTCGAAAAACTGGCCAACCACACTGATGCCTTTGTTGCACTCGAACCCCGGCGCGGCTGGCCGCAACTGCTGCTCAGTCGCTGTCTCGGGCTGCTCGGTTGCGGGGTCGCCTCGCGGCACGATGGCCCGGCCAGCGTGCGCGCCGGATTTCGCGGGTGCGAACTCTCCGCCCTCTGGCCCACGTCATCCGCGTGGCACGTCACCGAACGCGATCCCGGCCCGTTCAGCCATGTGTTTACGGCGCAACGCCGCGCTGCCACCGGCTAAAATCGGTTTGCCAATCCCCCCCGTGTTCACTACCGTTTCGCCCGCAATAACGCCGTGAACCGCGCGACGACAACAACCATTTAGCGTTCATTCCGACCCCGGAGTGAACGCCCACGCCTCAGACCGCAAGTCCGGGGCGTTTTTGTTTGATGAATTCAACCACGGATAGACACAGATGAACACGGATGGGCTTTCGCCGGTAAGGCGCGGCACTCCGTGCGCGCCGTCGGCTGGCGGGCAACATGCGGCGCGCACGGAGTGCCGCGCCCTACCATCATTGATCCGTGTTCATTGGTGTCTATTCGCGGTTAACTCCCCTTGAAATTTATGGCCGAAGAAAATCAGCAACCGAATCAACCAACTGCCGCCGCCGCGAACCCCGAGCGCAA
>CAZKMR010000102.1:0-1263 GCA_964553795.1 uncultured Bifidobacterium sp.
AGCGCGGCGGGAGCGATGGATCACCGATAAAGCGAAATGCCGAAGCGGATGACGTCCGAGCGTTGCCGATACAACAACAGGGTTTCGCCATAGCCGGTGAAGTATTGTGCGTGGAGATAGAGGCTCGATCCCCAACACGGATACGTGAGATCGAGTTGCACGCTGTGATTCTGGCCGTCTTTGCCCATGCGGCCTAGCGCGGAGAGTTGCAATCTGTGCCACGCAAGGGTCGCCCGCAGATCGAAGTAACCGCGATATTCGTTGATGTCGGGATTGTCGGTCACGTCGCCGAGATAACACCAGACGCGCGGTTGGAGACTGAAGCGAAAACTGTTCGTGCCGCCGAAGGCGAGCGTCGGACGGAAGTAGGCGATGTTCAGGCTGCGCGAATCCAGCCCGCCTTTGCCGTTGGACTCATGTTGCACGCCGCCTTGCAGGTCGAGGCGAACCCAATCCTCCGGTTGTCCGCCGATGGCACGATTCCAGAGGTAGAGAAATTCGGGCTTGTAGCTCGTGTCGAAGAACGGCGCGGACGGCGCGCTCAAGTCCCAGAGCGACGTTTGCATGTACGCCAGATGGAATCCGTTCAAGATCGGCGCATGCTCCCCCAGCCAGCCACATTCATCCACCAACTGATACTTGAATCCGATTTGGAATTTCGCGTTGGGCGACTCACCGCCGACGACGAAATAAATCGGTTCATGCGGCGAGAGATGGCGTTTGAAGAACTCAACGGGATCAAACGGTTTACAGGTCTGATCGGTCAATCCGGTGCTGGATTCGGGTGTTGCGTTGGTTTGCGCGGAAGCAACCCACGGCAACGCGAGCGCGAGAACCAGAAGCAGAACAGCGGAGTGAAAACCTTTTGCGAAACGACGCGTTGGGATTTGCATGGCCGGACGCTAGCAATCCGACCACGCCGTCGCCAACGAAATCTCACTCGGCGTCCGGGACGGTCAGCTTGAAAATCGCGTCGTCGAAGCAGAGCACATAAAGTTCGCCGTCCTCATCCTCGGCGAAGCTCACGACATTCTTGGGTTGCGACAACAACGTGCCGTATTCGGTGACTTTGCCGTTGGCGTAGCGCATGCCCCAGATCGTGCCGAGGTTGTAATCCGCATAAACATACACGCCGCGCAGCGACGGAAACTTTTTGCCGCGATACACGTAGCCGCCGGTGACGCTGAGACCGACGCTGTGATTGGGGAATTTGCAATTCTTCATCTGTTCCGGTTGGTGCGGATATTCGATGACGGGTTCAAC
>CAZKMR010000102.1:1363-16035 GCA_964553795.1 uncultured Bifidobacterium sp.
ATTTGCAATTCTTCATCTGTTCCGGTTGGTGCGGATATTCGATGACGGGTTCAACGAAGCGCGCACCGTCCGGGCCCGGTTTGAAATGATGAAATCCTTCGCGCACCGGCCAGCCGTAGTTGCCGCCTTTGACGATAAGATTGATTTCCTCCCACAAATCCTGCCCGACATCGCCGGCCCAAAGATCGCCGGTCTCGCGGTCCCAACTGAATCGCCAGAGATTGCGCAGGCCGGAAGCCCAGATTTCTTTGCGCACGCCGTAGCGCTCCGGTTCGGCTACGAACGGATTGTCCGATGGGATGCCGTATTCGAGGGTGCGGCGATTGCGTCCGCCTCCCGTTTGTGCGCGGGCATTGACGTCAATGCGCAGCAGCTTCGCGAGTAACGACGACATGTTCTGGCCGTGATTGAAGGGATCGTTTGCCGCGCCGCCATCGCCAATCGCGATGTAAAGAAATCCATCCGGCCCAAAACTCACCTGACCGCCGTTGTGATTCCAGAAGGGTTGCGGCACTTCGAGCACGACGCGTTCAGAGCCAAGATCGGCTTTGTTGGTGTCACTCGCGGACACTTTGAATTCGCTGATGACGCTACGCTTGGGATTCTGCTGGCTGTAATAAACGTAGAAGAGTTGATTCGTTTTGAATCCCGGATGGAATGCCAGGCCGAGCAAGCCTTCCTCGTTTTCCACGAATGGTCGCCGGTTCACGATGTTGAAAAACTCAGTTGCATTTGAACCGTCACTGCCTTTGCGGGTGACGAGAATCCGACCTTCCTGTTCAACGATGAAGAGCCGGCCCGAACCATCGGGCGCTTCCGACATCCAAATGGGTCGCAGCACCGGGAGAGCGGGGAATGCGTTTTCCAACGCGACGCGCGGCAATGCGCCCAGCCCGGCGAGCGGCAGAAGCAGCGCCAAACTCCAAACCAGTCGCAGCGGAAATCGATGCAGGTTATTTGACATGGCCGGCAGATTAGCCAAGTCATCCCGAAGCGCAAAACGTTTCATGGTGGAGAAATTGACGACAATCGCGTCATCAAGGGGGAAAACCGATGGCGAGCTTAACGGCGGAATACTCGGGATGAATTTCGCCCTGTCGCGTGCGGATGATGAGCTCGGGTTCAACCCAGGTCTGGCCGCGAAACCACTCGGGTAAGTCGTCGGCTCGCATCATGCCGAACAAAGCGACAAGCGGCGGTTCGCCTTCGCGGAAGCCCACGGGGCGACGGCGCACGATGGCTAATCCAGCCGCTTTTGCGCCGGCCTCGACGCGCGCCACTTGCGTGGGTTCAGCGGGAAAAACGCACGCGAACAAGCCGCCCGCGGCGAGATGTTTGGCAGCAGTGGCACAATAGTCGGCGACCGTACCGCGCAATTCAAACCGGCACGCCAGTTTTTGCGGATGTTCGCTCTCGACGCCCGCGCCCAAGGGAAAGTACGGCGGACTGCCGGTGATCAAATCGAAGCGCTCGTCGGCGCGCAGAATTCCGTCCGTGCGAAAATCGCCTGTGCGAATTTCGTAGCGCTCGGTGAGTCCGTTGTATTGAGCGGATTTGCGCGCGAGAGCGACACTCTCGCTTTGAGCTTCGACGGTGACAAACTTTGTTCCCGGCAAACGCCACGCGCAGATCATCCCCACCGTGCCAATACCGCTGCCGAGATCGAGCGCCGTGCGCGCGGTGGGACACCAACTCGTGCCATACCAGGCGGTGAGAATGTCATCGGTGGAGAAGCGATGGCCGGCGCGGAGTTGAAACAAGCGGAAATGACCGCTGATGGCGTCGAGCGTTTCGTGTGGTTCAACGGAGACCCCGGAGGTGAGCCCCGGTGGAATCGGTCCGGGCTTGGCCCAGCCGCGAAAGTGCGATTCGAGATTCACGGCGCGTCGTAAAGCTTCACCAGGCGAACCTGAATTTCTTTTCCGTCGTAATCCATCACGGCCACACTGCGGTCGAGTCCGAATTTGGGTTTGCCGGAATAGCCGGGGTTGATGAACAGCACATCGTGGAGCTGTTGTTGAAAGGGGCGATGCGAATGGCCGAAGATAACCACGTCCGGCTTTGTTTTGCTGATGCGGGTTTTCAAATCGTCGGTCAACGCATGCGGCGACACGATGTGGTGCACGAGAAACTTCAGATCGCCCAACTGCTTGACCTGCGTGAGCGGGAAGGTGGGCGAATTGTCGTTGTTGCCAAGCACGGCCGTGACCGGCGCGATGGCTTCGAGTTGCGCGATGATGAAATCCGGTCCGATGTCGCCGGCGTGAAAAATGTGTTCCACGCCGGCGAAGATTTTTTCGAGGCGCGGATCGAGATAACCGTGCGTGTCGGAAATCAAACCCAACTTCACGCCTTGGCTTCCTCCGGTTCGCCTTGCGGTTCGGCTTCCGCTTCCGGTTCGCGCACGCCGGCTTCCTTGTCCGCCGGAGATTCGGCGGTTGTATATTTAGCGGCAGCGACGAACAACGCCGTGAACAGCGCGCTGCTCATGATGGTATTACGAAAGAATTCCCACGTTTGCGGCCAGCCGCCGGTGCCCTTGATCAACGCCGTGAGCCAACCCATCAAGGTTTTCGTATATTCCGGGTTGTTAAATGGATTGAAGAACCACGACGCGGTGTTGGTGATGAGATAAAACAGCATCGCGCCGAGAATGCCGCCGCCCAGTAGCGCCGCAAATGAGGACGTGGGTTTGAAACGCTTGCCAAGCAAAATGATGACCGCATACGCAACGTAGTTGAATACTTGATACTTCAACACGCTCGGTTCCCACACGGCGATGTCTTTGGCCAGCCAGTAGTAAAAATTCAAGGCGATGTCCGAAACCAGCATCGTGCCCAGGGGCAGCCACCAGGACATGCGGCCCACGAAGAAAACGCCGGCGCAAAAGACAACTGCGTAAACTGCACTGAAATTGTTGGGCAACAGCCCGGGGATGCGCGAGATGGCCAGCATCACCATCAGCAACCCGGCCAGCACCCATTTGTTCCACTTTTCTTTCACCACAACGAATGATAATTCACGGCGGCACGTGGACAAGCTTTTCGACATTATTCACGAAGACGCCGAGCTGTTGGTCATCAACAAACCGGCGGATCTCGTGTGTCATCCGACTAAAGGCGACGAATACTCCAGCCTGATCAGTCGGGCGCGACTTTATCTGGGCGCGAACTCCACCCCGCATCTGGTGAATCGGTTGGATCGCGAAACGAGCGGCGTGACGATTGTAGCGAAAAGCGCGGGGGTGGCAGGGGAGCTGGGCAAGATTTGGGAAACGCGCGCGGTGCAGAAGGAGTATCGCGCCATCGTGCATGGACACGTAAGCGTGGAACATGGTGTGATTGACGCGCCGCTGGGAAAAGATGAGCAAAGCGTCGTGGCGGTTAAAGATTGCGTGCGCGCGGATGGTGTGGCGGCGCAAACGGAGTTTTGGGTGGAACGGCGGTTTGCTCGCCCGGAGGGAGAATTCTCCGTGCTGAAAGTGTTGCCACGCACCGGGCGCAAGCACCAGATTCGCATTCATCTCGCGCATATCGGCCATCCTATTGTCGGCGACAAAATCTACGGCGGCGACGAGACACTCTATCTGGCGTTGGTGGAAAGACGGCTGACGGAGGAACAACGCCGGCGTTTGTTGCTGCCGAATCATGCGTTGCACGCGAGTGCGTTGCGGTTTGAATGGCGAGATCAGGCGATGGTATTTCGGTGTGAACCGGAAACTTGGTTTCAAGATTTCTTAAGAGTGCAACCGCTGGTTTGACTTTGCTTTAGCCGGCGCCAAGTCAGTGGGCAAAACATCCGAATGAACCGCGCACCGAGCGGGAACAACCCGCTTTCCGGCTTGCTTCAGCGTGGCTTTGGCCAAATCCTCTGCGCATGGAAAAACCGGATCAATTGCGCGAATTGTGGCGCTTGCAGGATGCCTTGAACAAACGCATCGGCGTGCACACCGAAGCCATGAGTGACGAGGAGAAAACGAAGTGGTTGCTCAACTATTCGCGCGCGATGACGCAGGAAATCGCCGAACTCGTGGACAGCGTGCCGTGGAAATGGTGGGCGAAGTACCAGAAGTTCGACGAGCAGAATGCCCGGGTCGAGGTCGTGGACTTGTTTCACTTTCTCATCAGCATGGCGCAGGTCCTCGGCATGAGCGCGGATGATGTGTTCGCCGCTTACATGAAAAAGAACGAAGTGAATTTCAAGCGCCAGGAGACCGGTTATCACACCAAAGACGAGCACGACTCCAAACACATTTGACCGGATCAAATCGGAGCTGGAGCCAACGCTTTCCAGATTGTGTTCAGGGGGAGCCCGCGCCGTTCCGAAATTTTTTGCCCTCCATGTTCGCTCAGTTGAGCAGCTTGGCGTGATGGTTTAATTCCTTTTTTGACAGATCTCTTCCGGGGAGATAAAAACTGCTCCCGTGCGACACATCAAGGAGTGTGGTCTGCGTTTGATGGTGATTGGATTGATCAGCCCAATTTTACCTCTTTTAGCGCAAGTTCCAATTTACACAAAGTCAGCGCCGCCCCCGATTCCGGCGCTGGCTGATTTACCACTGGTTTCCAGCATCAGCAAAGATGGCATCACCTGGATGTTTCAAACTCCAGTCCGGTCCGGCCAGTTCATCAACGGTGATTATTATGTGGTTGGTCCGGTAACGATCACCAACATCACTCCACCCGGGACCAATGGTCGCAACGGAACGATGAAAAACCTGCGTCCGAATCCGTCAGGCAGCGGCTTTGACAGTCGGATTGACGCCGGACGTTACGCGGCAAATTTGCGAGTTAATCTTCCGGTGACGTTGCAACCCGGCGACATGCTGGCCTCTTCCATCAGCGTCGAAACAATCGGCACAACCAAGCGCGTTCTGCGTCCGAGTGATGACACCCTGAGTCCGGTGCGCACGGTGTCCTTGTTGACTTGTGTGGCGAATCCGCTGCCGCCTGACGCTTTTCGTCCGGGATACTGCGGCACGGATCGGATTCAATTTTACTCGCGTGACCTGCGCCGCGATTTACTGCCGAAACTGACGCCCGTGGCGAGCACCCCGACCTTGGGAGAATTTGCCGGCTATTTGCGGCGACCCTGGATTGACACGGTGTTTTACAACTTTGACACCCCGGTCGAATACATGCCTGATTATGGCCGCGAAATCGGACGACTGATTGGTCAGAGCGCGTTGCTACTTTGCTTGAATTACTCCTCGGAGCAGAAAGAGGCGTTGCTCGTCTATTTTGTTCAATACGGGATTGATTTGTACTCCGCCGTGGCCGCCGGCCACTCTGGCTGGCCAGGGCACGGCGGTTATGGCAGTGGCCGAAAACTCCCGATCGTGCTCGCCGGAAAACTATTGGGAAACGCAGCGATGCAAAAACCTCCCGGTAACTACGGCGAAGACATGCAAACCATGATTGCCGCGGCGCCACCGTATGGGCCCGGCTGGAATGGGGCTGTAGCCATGTATGCAGGACACCGGGGAACTAATGGTGAGAGCATCAACCCGGGCTGGGGGCCATATGAACATCTGCAGCCGAGCAACTGGGCAAGTCAAACCGGTGAAAGTTATCGCCGTTGTTGCACCAGCGTGGCCTGGGTGGGGCAGGCGTTGGCGGCCCGCATTCTCGGCTTGGAGAGTTGTTGGAATCACCCCGCATTTTTTGCCTATGTGCAAAGGTGGATGACTGAAAACGACGCGGCGGACGTAGCGGCAATTCGTGCCCAAACCGGCGTGGATTACAGCGCCAGTTGGGCGCGCCAAGGTCAGGCTTGGGATGCATTCGTGAATCAGATGTGGTCTGCCTACCAGAACTATGCACCGCCTTTCACGGTTGAACTTCGTCGGCTCTCCGATGGCCGACTGGAGTTGAACTGGCCCGTTGGAAATCTGCTTCGTGCTTCCGATTCAGCCGCCAGTTGGACGCCTGTACCCGGCGCCAGTCCCATTACGATTACGCCTTCAAATCCTCAGGAGTTTTTCCGGTTGGTGCGTTGAGGCGGGTGAAGCCCGGTCTGGATGCCACATGGCAAAACGCGGCAGAAAAATCTCGGCAAAGGGTATTGCCTGATTACCATCGCGGCGTGCAACAGAAGAAAACTTTCGCGGTTCGCGCGGCTGTCCCCTCCCGCTGGCGCAAAGAAGTCGCCAGCGTGCTGATTACCGATCGCATGCTGGCGCGGCGGATTGCCGAGCTGGGGCGCCAGATTGAGCGCGATTTCGCGGGCCGCGACCTGGTGGTGGTTTCGTTGCTCAACGGCACGGTGATGTTCATCGGTGATTTAATCCGGCAACTTTCGCATCCGCTGCGCCTGGATTTTATGGGCGTGTCCAGTTACGGCAAAGGCACGGAATCGGGCGACCTGGTGTTCACCAAGGAACTGCGCCTCGATGT
Organism: uncultured Bifidobacterium sp.; assembly: GCA_964553795.1. Classification (GTDB taxonomy): domain Bacteria; phylum Verrucomicrobiota; class Verrucomicrobiia; order Limisphaerales; family JADLHS01; genus JADLHS01. The sequence goes on from CAZKMR010000102.1 coordinate 7,759, forward strand.
GCGGGGCCGGCATGTGTTGTTGGTGGATGACATACTCGATACGGGCCGCACGTTGGCGCGGGTCATTGCCAAATTGCGCGCCCTCAAACCGCGCAGCCTGCGCACGTGTGTGTTGTTGGACAAACCGGCCCGCCGCGTGGAGAAAGTGAAAGCCGATTACGTTGGCTTTGTGATTCCTGATCAATTCGTCGTTGGCTATGGACTGGATTTCGCCGAGAAGTATCGCAATCTTCCGTTCGTTGGCGTGTTAAAACCCAAGATGTACGCCAACGCGAAACCGGTGTCCAAAACGGCGAAGAACCCCAAGTAATCCGCGCCGTGGCAATCCTCGCGTTCGCAGCGCCGAAGTCTTAATGCAGGTTCACGTCCAATTCTATTCCTACTTCAAGGAGCTGACCGGTTGCGCCGGAACGACGGAAACCGTGGCCGCCGGCGCGACGTTGGGCACATTGCACGATCAACTCGCCGCACGTTTTCCCAAACTTGGCGCGATGCAGAAATCCACGTTGCTCGCCGTGGGCGTGGATTATCAGCCGCGCGATTACGTGTTGCAGGAGGGCGATGAGGTCTCACTGTTTCCGCCGGTGCAAGGAGGGTGAGACAAGTTATGATTTGCGATTTTGGATTTTCGATTCGCCCGTGATGGTAAAACATTCCTCTACGTGAATCGCCAACTCACAGTCACGACTGCGCCGATTGATGAAGCGGTCTTGATCTCCCAGCGCCAAATTTCTGCCGGCATGGGCGCGGTGGTAAATTTTCTCGGCGTCGTGCGCGGCAGCGAGGATGGTAAATCCATTTCCGCCATCGAATACGAAGCGTTCGAGAAAATGGTCACGCACCAATTCAATCTGCTGTTCGATGAAATCGAGAAACGCTGGCCCGTCGAATCGGTTCGTCTCGTGCATCGCGTGGGCGTCGTCAAAGTGAACGAACCTTCGTTGTGGGTGGAAATCATCGCGCCGCATCGGGGGGAAGCGTTTGCCGCGTGTCAGTGGTTGATTGACGAGATGAAACGCGTCGTGCCGATCTGGAAGAAGCCGGTCGTTTAACGTCACTCGGCCCTCGACGCGCGCGCGGCGACGCCTTAACGTGCCCGCCCATGCAACTCAAGCTAGTTAGCTTGCTGGGCTTGGTAACTTTCCTCGGCGTGGCGTGGGCGCTCTCGGCGCATCGCAAACGTTTCCCCTGGCGCACCGTGGTTTGGGGACTCGCGCTGCAATTCACGTTCGCGATTCTCATTCTCAAAACCGCTCCCGGTCGCGCCGTGTTTGATTTCACCGGCGCGGCCATTCGCAAGCTCGCGGACTTTGCGACCGAAGGAACGAAGTTCGTCTTTGGGCCATTGGCCGACACTGAAACGCTCGGGCAATCGTTCGGTCCGCAAAATGCGCTCGTGCTCGGCATTTTGATTCTCGGGACGATCATCGTCGTCGCGATGTTGTCCTCGGTGTTCTATCACTGGGGCGTGCTTCAAAAAATCGTTCACGCCCTCGCGTGGGTGATGCGCAAAGTGATGCGCACGAGTGGCGCCGAAACGCTCTCCGCCGCGGCGAACGTCTTCATGGGGCAAACCGAAGCGCCGCTGGTTATCAAGCCCTATATCTCGCGTATGACCCGCAGTGAACTGCTTTGCATGATGACGGGCGGGATGGCGACGATTGCCGGTGGTGTCGCGGCGGTTTACGCGACGTTCGGCGCGCAAGCGGGACATCCGGAAGTCGCCGGGCATTTGCTGACGGCTTCCGTCTTGAACGCGCCGGCGGCGTTATTGATCGCCAAGATCATGATTCCCGAAACCGAAGTCAGCGAAACTGCCGGCGGTGAAGTGAAAGATCCTCCGCGCGCGACGGTCAACAGCGTGGATGCACTGTGTCGCGGCGCGAGTGATGGCATGATGCTTTCGATCAATGTCATCGCCATGCTGATCGCGTTCATCGCGTTGGTGGCCATGGTGAATTTTCTGTTGGTGTGGCCACAGGAAAAGTTTGGCGTGGCGACTCCGGTCACATTGCAAGCGATCCTTGGCTGGATCAACGCGCCGTTTGCGTGGTTGATGGGTGTGCCGGCGCAGGATGCGGCAACCATTGGCGGCGTGCTCGGCGAACGCATCGTGTTGAGTGAATTCATCGGCTACACGTCACTAAACAAAGTCACGGTGGATATCCGCAGCTACACCATCGCCACGTATGCATTGTGTGGATTTGCCAATGTAGCAAGCATCGCGATTCAAGTCGGCGGCATCGGTTCACTGGTGCCTGAACGTCGCGGCGATATGGCCAAACTCGGCGTGCGTGCGATGATCGGCGGTTTGCTAGCGACGTATCTGACGGCGACGATTGCGGGAATTTTGATTTGAGCCAGCCGTTGCGGTCCAAGACGTTCGCTGGACTGGGCTGTTTTTTACGCATCCGCTGGGTCTGGGAGTGTGGCGGGAAGCGTCGCGCCGCTTTTCGGACGGCGAGCGGTCTCCGCTCGCAGCGCTGCGCCAGACGTAAAAGTTATGGATTGTCCGGCGCGTCGGTTTGCAAGAGCCGTGCTGCGGACGAGGGACCGTCCGCGCTCCCAATGAGCTGCGGGTCTGTTAAAGCACTGTCGCCGCTGGCGCTTCGGGTGTTTTCCGATTGAGCCGGTCGGGTTTCGCGGCTACAACTCCGCCATGCTGAAAACCGGGATTCTGAATCCACGCATTCTCGAACTCATCGCGCGGGTGCGGCACACCAATACGCTCGTCATCGCGGACCGCGGGTTTCCGTTCTGGCCGCAGATCGAGACGGTGGACATTTCGCTCGTGGATGATGTGCCGACAGTGTTGCAGGTCTTGGCAGCGGTGCGGGGGAGTTGTGTGATTGGGAAAGCCTGGATGGCGAAGGAATTCATGGAGAAGAACGACAAGCGTACGCAACGGCGTTTTCTCAATGCGCTCAAAGGGACGACGGTCAAGTTCGAGCCGCATGTGGAATTCAAGAAGCGTGTGCCGAATGCCATCGGGCTGATTCGCACCGGTGATTCAACTCAATACGCGAATCTGATTCTGGAGTCAGCGTAGGGTTACGAATCGAAGTCGGTCGGTAAATCGGGCTGCCGCGCGTGTTCGAACAGGCGGTGAATCTGCGCTTTCGTGATTCGGGTGATGGAAAGGTCAGGCAATGCATCTTCCGCAAAGAAATCCACTCCGTCGGTCTCGGAGCTTTGCATCGCCGTGCCGCCGATGATTTCGCAACGGAGAAAGAGTTTATAGACGTGATAGGGAAACGCGGGTTCGTGCGGATGTTTGCTGCGATCCAAAACGGCGAGCAATTTCACAACTCGCGTTTCAAAGCCGGATTCTTCGCGGATTTCGCGGACGACATTTTCCGCCGGCGATTCGTTCAAGTCGGCCCAACCACCGGGCAAAGTCCATTTGCCATCGGAGCGTTCGCGCACGAGTAGAATTTTACCCTCGCGAAAAACCACGCCACGCACGTCCACTTTGGGTGTGGCGTAGCCGGTGTCCACGCGGAGCAATTCGCGAACGCGCTCCAGTTTCACGCTCGTGCCGACGGCGAGCATTTCCGCAGCGATGGTGCGAATGGCCTGGTAGCGTTCGATGTCGTAAGGATCTTTGGCGAAGGTGAGGCCGGTTTGGGCGATGGCCTGAAGGCGCGAGCACCAGTCCAACCACCGGGAAGAATCGAGTTCGCTCATGTATTACGCCTCCCAATGCGGGTTCAGCTTTGCTCGCGGCGCGGTGCCGGGGCGCGCAGCTTTTTGTACAGCCACGTTTCCACGGGACGCAGCGGTTTCAACCATTTGTAGAAAGGCGAATAAATGAGACGCACGCGGACCGTGGAAAGAAACATGGTCAGCGAGGTGCGAAAGAGCGACGAGGTGACTTTCGAGCCGATTTTGTCGGTCCATTCGGTGGGCACTTCCTTGACGGAGAACCCGGCGCGTTTGAGCGAGACAATCAGGTTCACGTCGAAGGCGAGGTCGGCGATGCGCAAGTTGCCGTAGATTTTCTCAACTGCGGCGCGGCGCATGACTTTGCACGGGCATTGCGTGTCCTTGATGTTCATCCAGAACAAGGATTGCACGACGAGATGGAAACAGCGACTCGTGAAGCGGCGCAGAAAAGGTTGGGCTTGATGCAGCACCGCGCCCGGCAACCAACGCGAGCCGATGATGCAATCAGCTTCGTTCAGGCGGCGCACCAGTTCATGAAACGCGTGCGGCGGCGCGGCGCCGTCGGCATCCACATATCCGATCGCCTCCGCTTGTGACGCGAGTTTCAAACCTTCGATGAGCGCACCGCCTTTGCCAATCGGGGCCGGAAAATCCAACAGGCTGATGGCGGGAAAATCCCGGGCGACGCGTTCGACCACGCCGCGGGTATTATCGCGGCAACCATTGAGCACGACGACGAGTTGAAATTTGCCCTGATAGGATTTCTGGAAGTAATGGCCGAAGTCGCGCAGCACCGGTTCGATGCGCGCTTCCTCGTTGTAAGCCGGGATGAGCAACAACAGACTCGGGTCAGGCACGCGCATGAGTTAGCAAGCGGCGGGCAAAAAGTCGAACGCGGAATCCAGCGGTTCTTACTCTTTATCTTGTTCTTGATCTTAATCTCACGTGGGGAAATTAAGCAGAGGTCACTCGATCTTCATCTCGCGCTGGATACCGAATTTCTCGATGCGCTTGCGCAGGGTGGCGCGCGTGATGCCGAGCAATTTGGCGGCGTGAACCTGGTTGTTGGCGGTTTCTTTTAACGCTTCAATGACCAACTCGCGTTCCACGGCGGGGAGAACTTTCAATTTCGGATCGCGCTTGGCGATTTGGAACAACTGGCGCGCCAACGCGGCGGCATCGGCGAATGAGCCTTCGCCTGCGGTCGCCGGAAGCGACAGGCTGGTTGTGCCTTGGCCGGTGATTTCGACCGGCAAATCCGCCGGCAGAATCGCTTCACTCTTGGCGATGACGTGGGCGCGGCGGATGGCGTTCTCCAATTCGCGGACGTTGCCGGGCCAATGATATTTCTCGAGCGCTTTGACGGCGGCGGAAGCGATGGATTTGGGCTGCCGTTCCTGCTCCTTGGCGATCTTCTTGAGAAAATAATTCACCAGCAGGGGAATGTCCTCGCGGCGGTCGCGCAACGGCGGGATGTGAATACGCACGACGTTGAGGCGATAAAATAAATCTTCGCGGAACTGCCGCGCAGCGACAGCTTGTTCGAGCGGTTTATTGGTCGCGGCGATGACGCGGACGTTGACCTTGATGGGCTGATTGCCGCCGACGCGCTCAAACGTTCCGCTTTGCAAAACGCGCAAAATCTTCGTCTGCGTGGGCGGGGTCATGTCGCCGATTTCGTCGAGAAAAATCGTGCCGTTGTTGCATTGTTCGAACTTGCCGATGCGTTGCGCGGTGGCGCCGGTGAACGCGCCGCGCTCATGTCCGAACAATTCGCTTTCGAGTAACTGCTCCGGAATAGCAGCGCAGTTGACGGCGAGAAACGGCAGTTGCGCGCGGTCGCTGTGATGATAAATGGCGCGGGCGACGAGTTCCTTACCCGTGCCGCTTTCACCGGTGATGAGCGCGGTGGCATCCGTGGCGGCGACCTGGCCGATGAGTTTGAAGACCTGTTGCATCGCTTCGCTGCGACCGACAACGCCTTGTTCATAGTCTTCGGATTCGAGCAGCGGTTGATAGGAAACCACCTGCTTCATGTCGCGCGCAGCTTTGAGCGCGTTGGTGACGATTTCCTTGAGCTTCGGGACATCGAACGGCTTGAGCAGGTAATCGTAGGCGCCGAGTTTCATCGCCTCGATGGCGGTCTGCGTCGTGCCGTACGCCGTCATCAAAATGACGAGCAACTTGGTATCCATCTGCCGGATGCGCCGCAGGGTTTCCAGGCCGGTGATGCCGCCCATGCGAATGTCCATCAGGACGAGGTCGGGCTTGACCTTGGGAATCAGTTGCAGTCCCTCTTCGCCGCTGGAGGCGGTGAAGAGTTCGATTTCGGGCGAATCAAAGATGCGGCGGAAGGAGTATTGGACGTCCGTCTCGTCGTCGATCAACAGTAGCTTGCTCATTGGCATCTAAATCAATGCCGCACAGCATAGCGAAAATACGCCGTGACGATAGGGATTTTTCTGCGGCAACGACGTTTAATGCGCGGAGTGGGACGCCTCGGTGCGCGAGGGCGGCAACAACATCGGCGAGCCGAGCATGGATTTTTGGATCGCTGCGGCGGCGTGGGTCGGCGGAGTGCGCGCCGGCTCACTCTTCGTCGAGGTTGGCGCCGGCGCGGGTGCGGTCGGGATCGCAACGGTTGTTGCGGCCACAGGTTCGGCGGGCGGTTCGGGCTTGGCGTTTTGCGCGTTGGCCTCAGCGATCAACCGATCCATCTCCGGATGCGGTCCGAGCCATTCCACTTTGCCGGAAGCCAGATCGTAAACCGCGCCAACGATGATGACGGTGCCGGCGGCGACGTGGTCGCGAAGCAGCGCGCTGCGCGACACGATATTCTGCATTTGTTGCCAGACGTTCAATTCGACGGCGCGCGGAATCAAATCTTCCTCCGGGCCGTTGGTGCGAGCCTTTTCCACGGCGGGTTTGAGGAGAGAAACGAGCGACGGCAAATGACCATGCAAGTCGGCGTTTTTGGCGGCGGCCGTAACGGCGCCGCACTGTGAGTGACCGAGCACAACCAACACCGGTGTTCCCAAATGCGCCACGCCATACTCCATGGTGGCGAGTTCGCTCAAGCCGGCGACATTTCCGGCAACGCGCACCACGAAGAGATCGCCGATGCCGCGATCAAACACCAACTCCACCGGGGCGCGGGAATCGGCGCAAGCAAGCACTGTGGCGATGGGCTCCTGCCCATTGCGCGCGAGTTCGGCGCGGCGCTTGAGTTCGATGTGGGGATGAAAACCTTTGTCGTCAACGAACCGGATGTTGCCTTCTTTGAGCAAGGTGAGCGTGCTTTGCTGGAGCATACGCACCAGTTTGTCGGATGCAGCGGGCCGGGGAGTCTCTCCTGCATTCACTCCAATGCAGATTGTTAAAATGGTGATGCCGAAAAACCTCTTCATAAAACAAGCGCGCGACCGTTGCGGCCACTCCGCAGGTCTATCGGCAGAAAGGCGGAAGATGTTTAGCGTTGGGCGCTGAAAACTGTGACAATTCCCGCTGCGAAAGGGTCGCGGCTCGACTTCAGTCGTGGGGCGCATAAACTGTTTGGCATCATGGCCCAAGTTACCAGGTTGCTCGCGGAATTAATCGCCCGCCCCAGTGTGAATCCGGCGTTTTTGCCGGCGCGCCATCGGCACGCCGGGGAAAGTCTGGTGGGCGAATATCTCGCGACGCTCGGCACCCGTGCGGGGTTGGAGGTGGAGTTTCAAAAAGTGTTGCCCGGACGCGCGAATGTGGTCGTGCGGCTTCGGCCGACCGGGAAAGTGCAACAAACGATTTTGCTCGCGCCGCATTTGGATACGGTGAATGTCGCGGATGAGTCGCAATTCCAGCCCACGCGGCGCGGCGGGCGAATTTATGGACGCGGCGCGTGCGACACGAAAGGCTCGGTGGCGGTGATGTTTCAATCATTGTGCGATCTGGCAGCGGGAAAACAGCGCCCCCGCGAGACGGAAATCGTGTTCGTCGGTTTGGTGGACGAAGAGCAGGGGCAAGCCGGGTCGCGATATTTGGCCCGCCACCAATTCAAGGCGGACCTGGCGATTGTCGGTGAACCGACGCGGCTCGCGGTGGCGACGGCGCACAAGGGCAGTGTGTGGCTGGACGTGGAGACGCGCGGGCGGGCGGCGCACGGAGCAACGCCGTGGTTCGGCGAGAATGCGGCGCTGCTGATGGCGCGGGTCGTGCAGGCGTTGGAGACGGATTACGCCGCGCAGCTCAAAAAGCGGAAGCATCCACTGCTGGGATTCGGCACGGTTAGCGTGGGCACGATTCACGGCGGGACGCAACCGAACATCGTGCCCGATCATTGCCGCATCGGCGTGGACCGGCGGACGCTGCCGGGCGAATCGGAACGCGCCACCCGGCTCGCAATGGCTGCGTTTCTCAAAGCCAACAAATTGAAGGCAAAAGTTTCCAACGTGAAACTGAAACCCTGTCCGGCTTTGGAAACGGCCGCGCGGCTGCCGTTGGTGCAACAATTTCTCCGTGCGCTGGGGCAGAAGCGCGCGATCGGACTGCATTATTTTTGCGATGCGGCGGTGCTGGCAGACGGCGGCATGCCCAGCGTGGTGTTCGGTCCGGGGGATATTGCCCAGGCGCACA
>CAZKMR010000103.1:0-15233 GCA_964553795.1 uncultured Bifidobacterium sp.
GCTTTCGATTTGTGGAACAGCGTGTCGGTCTGGTGCATTGGCATGTGCCAGTTGCGCGTCACTGATTGCTGCGAGCCAAAGCGGAAGTTCGAGATGTAGCCTTCCTCGGTGAGTGACAAACCATCCGGGCGCGTTTGCTGCGCCTTCACGGTTTTCTCCGTCGCAATGAACGAACCGTGTTTCATCATCACCACGTTGTAAGGATACGCGGCGTTGTAGGTGAGACGCAGCATGAGGCGGCTGACCTTGTAGAATGGATCGCTCGGCGTCGCGCCGAGGTACGGGCGATCGGCGGGGTTGGCGTCCACATAGACGTAATCGCCGTCGGCGATGCCAAGGTCGCGCGCGGCCTGCGGGTTCATGTGGATTTGATGCTCGCCGACGTTCGGCAGACGTTTGTCCACGCGATACGGATCACCGAAGTTCGAGTTCCAGATGAGATGCCAGTCCACGTTCGCCCACGAGGAATGAACGCTGTGGCGCGACTTGGGCGTGAGGCAGTAGAACTGGAATCCTTTTTCCCAGAGGAAATTCTTCGAGTTCTTGGTGTCGGCCCAACTCATCTTCACGTTGCGCACGGTACGTTCGTCCCAATGCTCGGCGTCGAGCGGGATGCCGTAATCGTTCGGGCGCACCAGCGGATTGGTGCTGACGATCACGTTCGGTAGATACGGCGTGGCCTCGGGTCCTTCGCGATGCACGATGAAGTTCTCACCGCACGCCAGCGCCGTCGGGTCGTCGCTGTAAGAGTGTAACCGGCCCGTGTCCGTGTAGAACGGATAGTTGTCATGCACCTGCTCGTAGAACGGGATGCGCGGGTAGCTGCGGAAGAGCAGCAGCGCGCCGCCGGGCGGGCCGTATTTGCCGGCCATGATGTCATCGAGTTTGTACCCAGCGGTCGTGGTGCAGGTGTCAAGCAGGCGCTGGATGTAAATGCTGCGCTTGCCTTCATGCTCGAACTTGAAGTGCGTGTAAAAGCGTTTGTCGCCGGTGAGTTTTCCCAGCGCGGCGGCAATGCCGGCGAGGATTGTCAGGTCGTCCTTCGAATCGTAAAGCGGCTTGATGCCGCCCTTCCAGATTTGCAGGAACGGATTCGAGCAGCTCGCCGTAATCTCCAAATCCTCGAACTCGACCCAAGAATTTGCGGGCAATCCGAAGTCGGAATATTCCACGCTCGCCGTCATCTGCGTGTCCATCGTGACGATCAACTCCACGTTCGGATTGACGTTCTTGATCATGCCGTAAGCCCACTTGGCGTTGTTGATCAGGTTCACGTTCGTCGTAAAAATCGCCTTGGTGGGCGTCGGCATGTGCGATTGGCCGGTGAACACTTTGCGGCCTTCCCTGGGCGTCTCGACGATGAGCGGTCGGTCGCCGTGATTCCAGTAAGCCGGTTCTTCGTCCTTGGTGTAACCGTGCGCATGGATTTCCTTGCCGTGCGCTTTGGGATCGAGATTCTGTTCGAACGGATCTTCGGCGACCCAACCTTTGAAGCCGGGGCCGGTGAGCTTGCTGCCCTGAAAAAGCGCGGCCTTGTAATTGCCCGCCCAACCGTGGCAACCCGCGCCCGGCTTGCCGATGTTGCCGGTCAGCATGAGCGGCAGATACGCGGCGCGGTTCGCTTCGGTCGCGTGAAACCAGTGATTGATGCCTTCGCCCTGATGCAGCGACGTCGGCGTGGTGGTGGCGATGTCCTTCGCGAGGCGTTCGATCAACTCCTTCGGCGCGCTGGTGATTTCGGAGACGCTGTCGAGGTCGTAGTCCTTGAGGTGAAACTGATAGAGATTCCACGAGGTCGCCACTTCCACGTCAGACCCGTCGGCCAATTTCAGGCGACCGCGATAATCCAGCGTCGGCTCAATGCCGCTCGCGGCCAGTGTCCCGCCGACCATGTCGCGAGTCAGCGCCTTGGGTGAATTAGACTTTGCATCCCACACGACGAAATCGCCGAGCTTAGCGTGCTGTTCATCGGTGATGCCCTGCACCTTCTTGCTGGGACTGTCGGCGGGCAACGTGCTGGTGTAATTCGGGAATACCTCAGCGGCCCGGAGGCGTTTGCCGTTGTCGGTGCGAACGAGCAGCGGGAAATCCGTGAACTGTTTCACGAACGTCTCGTCATACCACTTCTTGTCAATCATCAGCCGCGTCACGCCGAGCCAGAGCGCCGCGTCGGTGGACGGACGCACGGGAATCCAGTAATCGGCCTTGGTCGAAGGCGCGCCGTATTCGGGCGCAATGACCACGATTTTGCAGCCGCGCTCCATCGCCTCGACGAACCAATGCGCGTCCGCCATTTTGTTTTCAACGAGATTCTTGCCGTTCATGATGATGAGCTTGGAATTGCGGAGATCGTTGAAGTCCGTCTCCGAATTCTGCAACCCATGCACCCACGGATGGCCGGGCGCTTGATCGCCGTGCCAGGTGTAATTCGACCAGATGCGACCCGCCTTGGCGTCCTCGGGCTTCACGCCGCGAATGTTTACATCGAGCAACGCGAGTGAATTGCAGAGGCGATACATGCCGTATTTGCCAAGCACGCCGAGCAAGCCCATGCCCCCGCGCATTTTGATGGTACGCGTGCCCGCGCCGCCCATGTCCGCGATCATCTCCTGGGGATAACCCTGCGCTTCGAGGAGCTTCGCGCCGGCCTCGCCGCTGTAACGGGTGGCAATGGCTTTCGTCGCCTTGGCAATGTAGCTGAACGCTTCATCCCACGAGATGCGGTCAAACTTGTCCGTGCCGCGCGTGTCGAATTTATATTTGGCTTTGACCTCCGCCGTGAGTGTCGGAAAACCGTCGTCCGCCCAACGTTTCCAACCGCGCCGCACAATCGGATGCTTCAGCCGATAAGGCCCGTAGAGAATCCGGTGAAACGTGTAACCCTTGGCGCAATGACGGTTGCCCCACGAAGCAGACGCGTGCTTGCCGTAAAGATCCGTGTAGGTGTGGACGTCGTATTGCTCACCGAGCCGGACGATGACGCCGTTGCGGACGTGCGCGGTGATGCGGCAATTGTGGGTGTCATTCGGCGCGCAGACCCAGGAGAACTCGCGGTCGTAGGCGTATTGATTGCGATAGAGCTTCTCCCAATTGCGATTCGGATAAGCCGTGAGCGGGTTGGCGGCGTCTTCGAGCGCGGGTTGCGCCTGGAGAAAGCGAAGCGGCAGCAATTGCGCCGCGGTGATGCCCGCGCCGACGAGGCCGCTGCGTTGGAGGAAGGAGCGGCGGGAAAGATTGTCGTTCATACGTGGTTGGTTAAATCGTTGAATCGTTAAGCCGGTTAGCGCTTGGCCGTCTTGCCGTCGTCGAGCATGAGTTGATACCAGTTGCTGACCATCTTGCGGCCATTGCGGTCGCCCTGTTCGCCGTTCCAGATGGCGAAGGCCACGGGCACTGCTTTGCCCGAGACAAATTTCACATCGTCGGCGTCCTTCGATTTCAGATCGCGAACAAAAAGCACGCTCCAGAAGCCGTCGTGCCAGACGCCCTTGCCTTGCACATTCTGCTGTTTGACTGGCTGCGATTTGAAAGAACCAAACCCCCATGCGTTGGCGTCCTCGATCGGAGTTTTGTGCGGGAGCGAGGTCAGATTGCCCGCATCGTGCGCGGTGCTGTAATTGGTGAACGTCCACGCATCGGTGTGCATGGACTGGTAAACCAAGTCCATGTCCGGCGCCCCGCGCCCTTCCGCCTCCGCCTGCCAGCCGGCCTTCCAACTCCAAAGGTTGACCGGGTTGTCCTTGTCGCCCATGCCGAGAAACCCGTAGTTGTCCGTGAGCGAAAACTGGAGCGCCGCCGCGTCCTGGAAATCCTGCACGCGAATCGCGCTGTTCTGCGGCAACTCATCCCGCCACTGGAGTAACACGGCGAGCTTCTTACCGTCCGTCACGGCGGAAACCGCCACGGCATAAACTTGATTCGGCTCGGGCCAGAGCGGATTCAACGGCACGCGCACGGGATCCAGCGATTCCCAGAAACTGTCCATCGGGCCGGTGGGAAGCTTTTTGACTCGTTGCACCCGAATGGCAGTGTCCTCCGGCGCGAGCAAATCATTCACCGCCACATCCGTCCGCCGCAACGATTGGAGATAATGAACCAAAGCCCAACGCTCCGCCGGTTTCATCACTTCTTCACCGTACGGGATCATCGGCGTACCCGGCATGCCGTTGTGAATGCGCAAATACAGATCGCGCCCCGTGTGACCGCCGCGGAACAGGCCCGTGTTGAAATCGCGGGGCCGCACCGGCAAACCGGCAGTGTCCTTGAGCGTTGGCACCTGCGTGCCATCGCCCGCGCCCGTTTCGCCGTGACAGAGCGCACATTGCATCTTCTGATAGACTTCGCGCCCCAAGGTGAGTTCTGCGACGCCCGCCGCCGGTTCCGACGGCACTGCCACCGGCTGCGCCAGCGTGCCATTGGCTGCCGCCGCATCGAACAAGTTCACGCGCCGGCCACTGGTGTCCGTTCGCGCCGTGAGATGCTTGACGTAGTGAACCACGTCACGGCGCTCCGTGGCGCTCAGATACGCGAAACCCGGCATGGAACTGCCCGGCAATCCGCGCGTCACGGACTGGAGCAAATCGTCATCCGTCGGCAGCGCCTGTCCGGGCGTGGACTTGATCTTGAATTGGCCGAGACTGAAATCGCGCGGCTTCGGATACAACCACACGGCGGCCGGGCCGTTGCCGTCGCCCGTCGCGCCATGGCAGGCGGTACAGTGCTGCTCATAAACCTGCCGGCCCGGGTTGGTCTCCGATGCGATAAGATTTGTCACGGCGGCGACTGAAATCGCCCAACCCCCAAAGAAACGCAGCGCAAGCTTCATGGATAGCCGCAGCGTAATCGCATAAACGCCGGCCGCCTTGACGTAAGTCAAGAAACCCGGCGGTTCGCAATTCTACTCCGCGCGCACGGGGACATTCAAGCCACGCGGCTTTTCAGCCGGCCGTGGTGGGAGCTTTCACCGCAGTCGCCTCGCGGTCTGCGAACATTCGGTGGATCGCCTTGACGGTTTCCGTCACGTCCTGCCCCAGCCCCACCAGTTGATGCACAATCTCGCCCTGCTCATTCAACAACGTAATGAGATTGGAGTGCGCAAACTGACCATTGGCTTCCTGCTTGTATTTCACGCCCAACAACGCCGCCAATTCGAGAATGTCATCGTCCGGGCCATGCAGCAGCGTCCAGGTCTCGGCTGGCAGGGAACGAATGGCGCGAAATTCCGCCAGGGCCGCCGGCGTGTCGCGCTTCGGATCAATCGTCACCAGCGTGAATCCCACATTGGTGCGCAGCGCCAGCGGTAGCCCGCTTTCAATGCGCCGCAAATCATGCACCAGAATCGGGCATGCGTACGTGCAGGACGCGAAGAACATCACCACGACTTGAGGCCGACCGCGCAAATCCGCGAGTTGAATCTTTTTGCCGGCGTCCGTCGTCCAGGTGGATTCCGTTTGATACAGCGATTGATCGCTGACCGGGGCGGCGGGCACGGGACGGGCGCAACATGCCGCCACTGGGTTGGTGGCGGTCACCTCCGCTGCGGCGCACGGCAGCGCGAGGCCACTTACGAGAATTGCAATTAAGCCGATGGTTTTCATAAATCTTTTGCGCAGCGAAAGCCCAGGTTGTGGATGCTGTAATCCGCCTTGAGGCTGCTGCGAAATCCGTAACGCATGAACGCGGTGTAGTTGTTGACGTCCCGCGCCGTAACCGCGCCGCCGCCGCAGAACAGTTGTCGTTCCAGCCCGGTCTCGCCGCGCGCATCGCCGGTGACCATGGCCGTGTTGAAATCCGCCACCCACTCCCACGTCAAGCCGTGCAAGTCATGCACACCCCAAAAATTTGCGGGCCGGGCGCCCACCATCGTCGTTCCGGGCCCGCCGGGCGTGGCGTACCATTGCCGGATGGTGCGTTGAAACTCGGGATCGGTTTCGCCATTGGGTTGCGTGGCACTGGCTGCGGCCGCGAGTTCCCATTCCGCCACGGTGGGCAGCCGTTTACCGCGCCATTGGGCATAGGCTTTGGCCGCAAACCAGGAAACAAACGTCACCGGCGCATTGGCCGGCGCGTTCGTCCCCAGTTCCAAATCACCGGCCCAGGTTTTTAGATACGAGTCATCGGCGAACAATCGTTTCACATGGCGGCGCTGCCAGCGGGGATTGGCCTGCACAAATTCCAGGAAATCCGCATGCGTCACGGGCAGCGCGTCCAGCAGGAATGGCGACACGGTGACCTGCTGAAAATCCGCCGCCGAGCGAAACATCGGTTGGAACACTCCGCCCGCCACGACGACCATGCCGACGGGCGGGTTGGTGGGGGCGACCGACTCCGGCCCGGCCCAGGCGGTCATCCCGCCGGCCAACAGACTCAAGATGAACGGAATCGTTTTCATGGTCATGCCACCAGATGCGTTACTCGAATTGGCTGGTCAGTTGCGGCGGCGCCAAGGTGGCCCGCACTTTTTTAACTTCCGCCGCGGTCACAATTTCCCCCTCGTTGCCAAAAGTATTCCGCACATAGGTCAGCACATTGGCCACCTGATCATCGGAAAGATAATTCAACGGCGTCATGGTGCCGTTATACGTCTTGCCGTTCACCACCATCTCACCGGACCGACCGGCCAACACGAGTTCAATCGCTTCCGCATTGCTCAAGCGTTCCAAATAATCCGATTTGGCGAGCGGCGGAATCTGCGCCACGATGCCCTCCCCGTTCATTTGGTGACAGACAAAGCACGTTTGCATGTAAACACCCCGGCCCTTCTCGATTTGAATTTCTTTGGTGAGCGTGGCGATCTTGGGGTTGCCTTTGATTTCTTCCGCCACAGCAGCTTTAAGTTCCGCCACGCGCTTTTCGGAATCGCCGCCTTGCGCCGCTTTGCCGAGATAAACCGCGTCCACCTCTTTGCCCGTATAAACGAGGGAATTCTCCGGTCCTTCCACTTTCAACATCGCAATCGCGCCCTTGTTGAAGGCGCGAAACAACGAGTGATCCACCAGGATGTACGTGCCCGGCACTTCCACCTTGAAATCCACGATGGCCGAACCGCCCGCCGGAATCAGCGTGGTTTGCACCTGTTGCTGCGACGGCAGAATGCCGCCTTCCTGATACACGTGATCAAAAATTTCGCCAATGATGTGGAACGAGGAAATCAGATTCGGCCCGCCGTTACCCACGAACAAGCGCACGCGTTCGCCGGTCTTTGCCGTGATCGCCTTGTCGCCGACCAGCGCGCCGACCGCGCCGTTGAACAACACATAAGTCGGACGCTCATCAATCGCCTTGTTCATGTCAAACGGTTGCAGCCCTTCCTCGCCGTACTTCCCAACTGTGTAGAAATCGCCCTGCATGACGTAATATTCCCGGTCCACCGGCGGCAGACCGTCCTTCGGCTCGACCAGGATCAAACCATACATGCCGTTGGCCACGTGCAATCCCACCGGCGCCGTCGCGCAATGATACACATAAAGCCCGGGGTTCAGCGCCTTGAACGAGAACTGCGAGGAATGTCCCGGCGCCGTGAACGACGATGCCGCCCCGCCGCCCGGACCGGTCACCGCATGCAAATCAATGTTGTGCGGCATTTTGCTGTCTTGATGGTTGTTCAAATGAAACTCCACCTGGTCTCCCTCGCGAATGCGAATGAAACTGCCGGGCACGTCGCCGCCGAATGTCCAGAAAACGTATTCCACCCCGTCGGCGAGGCGTTTGGTCAATTCGCGCACTTCCAGATTCACGATCACTTTGGTGGCGTGTTTGCGCGTAATCGGCGGGGGCACATTCGGCGCCTGGGTTAGCACGGCGATTTCTTCGCCCTGCACTTCCGGGTCCACGGCTTTGCTGCCGCGGGCTTTCACCGGCTCTTCCGCGAGCGTGGCCATCGTTGTGAACAGCGTCGCCAGCACGACTGCTGCGCTTTGTTTCCAGAGTTTTTGGTTCATGATAGTATCGAGTTGCATAATTCACTTTGAACAACTGCGCTGAGAATAAGCTGCGCCGCCGCTGCCCGCCTTGACCCAAGTCATGTTTTGCCACACATCATTAGAAACATGAATTGTTTGACCTGTATCAAAGCAGACCGCCGTCCGATTCGTTGGAACCGGACGGCGGCACGCACGTTGTGGCCGGGGATTAAGGGACTTCGTAACCTGCTTTCGCACCAGGCTGAATGTCCTCGGACTGACCTTCGATGGACCAACCCGTTTTCAACCCGAGAATAAACCAGACCAGCCCAAGGGCGCCCGCGGCGAAAATCGTATCACCAATGGCGCGCAACCAGCGCAGCAAATCCATGAGCGGCGTTTGCAGAAATTCGGCCGACCGCGCGTACCACATGCCGTGTTCCACGCTGGCCCACGTTTGCAGCACGCCCACCGGCAGCAAACTCAACACGGCCATCAACGCCAGTCCAACGTTTAACGACCAGAAACTGAAGGACAACACCGGAGATTTCCATTGCCCCTGCCGCGTCAGTCCGCGCAGGCAAAACAGCATGAGCCCAATGCCCAGCATGCCATACACGCCGAACAACGCGGTATGCCCGTGCAGCGGGGTGGTGTTCAGCCCCTGCATGTAATAGAGCGCAATCGGGGGATTGATCAGGAAGCCGAATAGTCCCGCCCCGACCAGATTCCAGAAGGCCACCGCCACGAAGAAATAAATTGGCCAGCGATATTGCGCTACCCATGCTCGCGCCCGCGTCAGGGTCAGATTCTCGTAGGCTTCAAAACCGATCAGCACCAATGGAACGATTTCCAGCGCGCTGAACGTCGCCCCCAGCGCCAGCACCGCCGTGGGCGTCCCGGAGAAATACAGGTGATGCATCGTCCCCAGAATCCCGCCGGACAAAAAGATGACCGTGGAGAACAAGACTGCCGCTGTGGCCGTCGCAATTTTCAACAGGCCCATGCGGGTGAACAAGAATCCAATCACCACCGTGGCGAACACTTCAAAGAAACCTTCCACCCACAGATGCACCACCCACCAGCGCCAGTATTCCGCCATGGCCAGATGCGTTTGCCGGCCCCACATCAAGCCGGCCCCATAGAACAAACCGATGGCGACCGAAGCGACCATGAACAATGCCAGCAAATGCCGGTTCGGCTGGGGATTCTTGAACGCCGGCCACAAGGCGCGCCCCATCAGGAACAGCCACACGAACAATCCGATGAAGAGAAAAATCTGCCAGAACCGGCCGAGGTCCACGTATTCGTAACCTTGATGGCCAAACCAGAAATTCGTCACCAACCCGAGTTTCTGTTGCACGCCCAGCCATTCGCCCGCCATCGAGCCGACCACAATGATCAGCAAACAGACGAATAGAAAATTGACGCCGGCCCGCTGCCACTTGGGTTCGTAGCCGGACACGGCCGGGGCGACAAACAAACCCGTCGCGAGCCACGCGGTGGCAATCCAGAAAATGCCCAGTTGGGTGTGCCACGTACGCGCCACCGAATACGGCAACCATTGATCCAGGGGAATGCCAAAGAAACCATCGCCTTCCACGCCGTAGTGCGCCGTGATGGCACCCAAACCGATCTGCACCACCATCAACGCCGCCACAATCCAGAAGTATTTCAACGTGGCCCGCATCGACGGCGTGGCTTTGAGCGCCAGCAAAGGATCTCGCGCCGGCACCTCGGCTTCCGCCTCCTCGTCCCGATGCCGTTGCACCGCAAAATACCAGACCATCGCCCCCACCCCCGCGAGCAGCACAATGAAACTGACCACGGACCAGACAATGATGGAACTGGTGGGACGATTATCAATCAACGGTTCCGCCGGCCAGTTTTGCGTGTAGGTGATTTTGCTGCCGGGCCGTTCCGTGCCACAAGACCACGCGGCCCAAAAGAAGAACGCGTTCATCTGCGCCTGGCGCTCGGCCGTCTTGATGGTGTTGGCGGGAATCGCATACGCCTTGCGTAACGCGCGCAATTCCTCATCCGCCCCGAACAACCCCGTGTAGTGCGCCCCGACCGCTCGAAATGCTTCCGCGCGGGTTGCGGAAATCACCAGATCCCCGGTCTGCGGATCATAAGTGTTCGTGCGCAGCTCCTTTTTGAGTCGCTCCCGCAACGCTCCCTGCGATTCCGCCTCCAACTGCGCGTAAGTTTTTCCGCCCCGCTGCCCGGCCCAGTGGTCCAGCAACCAGACCGCTTCCCGATGCAGCCAGTCCGCGCTCCAGTCCGGCGCCACATATGCGCCGTGCCCCCAGATGCTGCCGACTTGCTGCCCGCCCATGGATTGCCAGACATTTTGGCCATCCTTGATGTCCTGTCCGGTGAACAATACCAACCCGTCCGCAGTAACCACGCGTTTCGGCACGGGTGGGGCCAGGCGATAAATCTCCCAGCCGTAATAGCCGAGGACGGCGAGGGAAATCGTGATGACGCTGATCAGACTCAGCCACAGTTTGCGATAGGATGGTTTGGAATGACTCATAATTTTTTGGTTAACGAACGAGCGGCGACAGATTAGTAGGCGCAATGAATCCCGCCTTGATTTGCATCAAGCATTGCTGGGTTTATTCCGCCCAAACGTGCGCACAAAAAAACAGCCGCGAAAAAAACTTTCACGGCTGTCGTGGAAAAACTGATTTGCGGTCCCGCGCCGCAACGCCTCAATGATGTCCGCAACTCCCGCTCGCGGTGAGATTCGTATCCACCACAGCCCGCAGTTTGGTGATCTTCACGCGGAACTCCTCCGGCCCTTTGACCAAATGTTCCCACGTAAAAGCGCCCGGCCATTGCGCGGAAAACTGGTAGAACAACGGCACGGGATCGTGGTCGTTTTGCAGAATGAAGTGTTCGCCTACTCCCAGTTCCAACCAGGTGCGAATGATCAGACCGTGTTTGATGGAGCAAGGAATCGGACGCACATCCATGACGCGATCCGGGCCGATGAGGTTTTCAGTTTCGATGTTGGTATTCATTTTATGTTTTATCTAGGGGGTTAATTTTTCGTTCGGGAGGCTCGGGCAAATTAATTCACGTCCGGTTTTCCAGGGCGCCGGGCGCGATCATCCCGGGATGCCAGGGCGGATCAAACACCAGTTCCACCTGCGCTTCGGTGACGCCTTCGAGATTCAGCAAGGCGAGTTCGGCACCACCACGAATGCTCTCGGACATTGGGCAGCCCGCGGTGGTCAGGGTCATGGCGATGCGCACCTCCGAACCGTTAATCCGCACGTCATAAATCAAACCGAGGTCCACAATGCTCAGGCCCACTTCGGGATCAATGACCTGGCGCAATGCCGCCAGCACCACCGCTTCGGTTAAGGGTTTTTCATTCATGACAGAACAGTTTTTGCCGCCGGCATTGGATTGATTTGCGGCCGCCAAAAATGCGCCAGCACCTTGATGGCATTACCGCCAAAGAAAATCAGACTTGCCGCGAGGACGATGGCCCCACCGCGCACCCACGCTTCGCTCTCACGCATGATGGCCACCGAACAAATGCCTAGGCCGGCGAGATACAACGCCAGGCCGCACGCCTGCAGTCGCTCGGAAACCATCTGTGCCGTGGTGGGCAATTGCGCCCGGCCCACCAACGGACTGTAAACGCCATACCACACGAGGAACGGCAGAATTTTGTAAAGCATCCCAATGATGGCGAGGCCCACCACGCCGAGTATTCCCACCACGCCATAAACATTTTCCAGCAGACTGAAAAACTGCGTCATCGGCAGCGTCGGCCACGACAACACCAACGCCAGAAAGCAGACGGGAATTAACATCGCGATCGCGACGAGGAAGGTTTTCAAACCCCAGTCCACCGCGCGCCGTTTCCGAGCGCGTACCATCGCCGCCAATTCCCTGCCGTAAACTGCCAAGCCCGCGACCAGGACGGCTGCAAACACCGGTTTCCAGGCACTGCGCAATAGAATGGTCACCACGGCGCCCGCGAGTCCGACGTTGAGCAAAATCACGGACCACAACGCGCGCCGTTTGCTTTGCACCTCGGTGAGCAGGAACATCGGAATCAGGCGATACGACACGCCGACAATCAGCAGCACGAAAAAGCCAACCACGCCCATGTGCGCGTGCGCGTGCATTACGCCGAGGGCATCGAAGCGCGAAACAATTCCAGCCACCACCTGCAAGCCGGTGAGCACCTGCTTGACGCCGTCCGCCGTGGCGAGTCCGTCAGTAGATTCATACGCGCATTTCGCCGCCGCCACGCTCAAGCCCGCGAAAATAGTTAGCGAAAACCAAATCAGCGCGGCGACGATTGCAGTGGCAACGGTATTCCATTTCGGCACGCGCCAGAGCGTTCGCACCATGTTGTAAATGAAAAATCCCGCGCCGAACGCCAGCCCGGAACCAAAGTGCCCGACCTCCTTCATGTTCCACACGTTGAACATCCAGACCATGCCGATAAAACTGACCACGTGAATGGCAAACTGCCACTTCGCCAGCCGCTCACTGTGCAGTTTGGTTTCCAGCGCCACCGGCACGAGTTGATACATCGCGCCCATCACCACGGTGCAGATAAAGCCCAGCACGACCAGATGCGTGGCGGCAATGACGTATTGGTTATAGTGATAACCGGCCAAAATGGCGGGGCGAATGATGAACCACAGCACACTGCCCGCGAGCGCGAGGATGCCCGTGAGCATAAAGCGCAGTGGCAAACTGACGGAGGGAGCCGAGGGTCGAGCGTCGAGCGTCGAGAGCCGCGAAGTTCGCGGCCTGCTTTGCCCCTCGGCCCTCGGCCCTCGGCCCTCGCCCGGCTTAACAGTGGCGGATCTGGGTAATACAGCTTCCATCGGGTTGTTCCTGGGATTGGCTGACAAACCCGCGTTTTTCCAATTCGGGAAAAAGCATGGCGGGTTTCCAGCGGGTGTGTAGGCGCAACGTGGCGCCCAACGGCAAAGTCGCAATCGCTTCCAAAGTCTTCAGGAGTGGTTGCGGCGGCTCGAAGCCGCGCGCATCCAACTCGAAGACTTCCGGTTCGTTGGACTTGGCGCGTTCCATGGCCGTAACTAAACCAGAAGTCCCGACAGCGCGCCTTGACGCAGGTCAAGTGCGGCGCGGTTTGCCATGTCACCTTTGCGTGACGAAGAATCTTGATGCAAATCAAAGGTTTCCAAATTTGGAGTTTTGTGTTTAGTTGGCCGCATTCAAATTGTTGCGGATGAAGCGTTCCACCAAAGCCGGCTTGGTACTCGGGGCAGCCATTGGGCTCGCGCTCGGGGTCGGCGCCTATACTTTCATTTACGCCAAGGGCGCTTCCTATCTGACCAACGACCCAAAGGCCTGCGTGAATTGCCACATTATGCAGGATCAATACGACGGTTGGATTAATTCCAGCCATCGCAGCGTGGCAACTTGCAACGACTGCCACACGCCCTCGGGTTTCATCGGCAAGTATTCCACCAAAGCGCAGAACGGCTTCTGGCATTCGTTTTACTTCACCACGGGAAATTATCCCGACCCCGTTCAGATCACAGAACGCAATCGTCAGATTGCCGATGAAGCCTGTCGCAAGTGTCACGCCGAGATCACTGAAACCATCGAAGGCCACAATTTGACCCGGACCGAAAGCAATAAAACCTCCTGCATTCATTGCCATCGGAATGTGGGACACCTGCATTGATTCCCTATGAAAACGCAACTCCCCTTCCCTCCCCAACCCAAGCGGCGCCAGGCCGGCGGACAAGTTTTAAAATTCGGTCTCGTCGTGGCACTCGCCGCTTTGGCCGCCATCGGTGGACTCGCCCTGCTCGTGAACATCATGGAACACAAACAGGACGCCAAGAATCCGTTTTTCCGCGTGGTCGAGTTGACCGATGACACGGAAGACCCGGCCATCTGGGGCAAAAATTTTCCCATTCAATACGACGCCTACAAACGCACCGTGGATCAGGTCCGCACCCGGTACGGCGGTAGCGAAGCATTGCCCAAGACGCCCACCGATGCCGATCCCCGTTCGCTCGTCGCCCGTTCCAAACTGGAGGAAGACCCGCGTCTGAAAACCATGTGGGCCGGTTATGCCTTCGCGATTGATTTCCGCGAGGAACGCGGCCACGCCTACATGCTGGACGATCAAACCTTCACCGAACGGCAAACGAAACCGCAACCGGGCGCCTGCATGAACTGTCACGCGTCCACTTACGTCGCCCACAAAAAGGCCGGCGATGGCGACGTGGTGAAAGGTTTTGAAAAAGTGAACGCCCTGCCCTATGCCGAAGCCCGCAAACTCGTTGAACATCCGGTGGCGTGCATTGATTGTCACGACTCGCAAACCATGGATTTGCGCATTACGCGCCCCGCTTTCATGGAAGGCATCCGCAATCTCAAAGCCAGCGAGGGTGTGAAGGATTACGACGTGAACAAAATGGCCACGCGCCAGGAAATGCGCAGCTTCGTCTGCGCGCAATGTCACGTGGAATACTATTTCAAGGGCGACGAAAAGCGCCTCACCTACCCGTGGCATAAAGGCAACAAAGTGGAGAACATCGTTGCGTATTATGATGAAGTGGGTTTCAAGGACTGGACACACGCCGAAACCGGCGCCCCGACTCTGAAGGCGCAGCATCCCGAATTCGAGATGTGGAGCCAGGGCATTCATTCCAAATCCGGCGTATCCTGCGCCGATTGTCACATGCCCTACACCCGGGTCGGCGCGCACAAGGTCAGCGATCACCACGTCCGCAGTCCGCTGCTCAACGTCAATAAAGCCTGCCAGACCTGCCACAAGTGGTCGGAGCAGGAACTCACCGACCGCGTTCACACCATTCAAGATCGCACCTACAAAATGCGCGACCTCGCCATGACCGCACTGGTGGATTTGATCAACGACATCAAAGCCGCGAAAGCTGCCGGAAAAACGGATGCGGAACTGGCCCAAGCGCGCGACTTTCAACGCAAAGCCCAGTTCTACGTGGACTACGTGGAAGCGGAAAACTCGATGGGTTTCCACGCCCCTCAGGAAGCCACGCGCATTCTCGGCGAATCCATTGATTTCTCCCGCAAAGGCCAGAATGCGTTGCGCCAGACGCCGAAGCCGGTGACCACCGCCGCCAACTGAGCGGTCGGAAATTTTCACGCTGGCACATTGCGCCGGGCTGGGGTTCAATCAGCCATGCGTAACGTGCAGCAGAAACTTTCCGTGGCGCGCGGTGAACGGCCTGCCGAACTGCTCTTCCAAAACGCGCGCGTCGTCAACGTCTTCAGTGGCGAGATTCATAAAACCCACGCGGCCGTGGATGACGGCCGCATCGTCGGCTTCGG
>CAZKMR010000104.1:0-12906 GCA_964553795.1 uncultured Bifidobacterium sp.
CGATCGCCTCGACGTCTGGCGTGAACAGGTGACCAAACTATTTGCCGTGGCGGAATAGTGTCGCGGTGCAAAACAAACCACTCACGGTATCGCTTCCTGCCGATAGAGCCGCGGCGCTTGGCCGGCCGCACTCACGTCAAAATATAGTTGCGAGGTGTTTGTCAGCGTCACCGTGTCCAGTGTGAACCAGGCGTCGGTCGGGCCAAACTGGTTGATGCCATCCACGCGAATCTGGTCGTCAACTTTGCCGGTCAAGGTCACCGCCGGGAGCGTCAGAAGCATCAGCAAGGCCGAGACAGAAATAAGCTCGCCAAGCAACGAACCGCTTGATCTGAGGCGACCTTGCTGACTCCGGCGCATGCTGGTCTTTGGCGATGGGCGGCACCCGGAACCCAAGATTCTGCCTCCGTTGCGTACGTCGGGCGAGGCCCCCCCAGTCAGGGCTGCCGGACCCGGAAGAAGCGCGGGCCAGCGTTGGTCAGTGGCACACAACACTTCATGAGCAAGCCATCACCCGTCAGCGTCTGATAGAGCAGCCAGTTCGTTCTGGCCATATCATCGTTGTGCTCCACCGTGTAGTCTTCGCCGACTTCGGTTTGGAGCGAGAAGCTGAAGTTCGTGCCGTCGCAGGCCGCATTGACCAACCTTGGAGCGAGAGACAGAGCGTAAACCACACCGTTGCTGTAAGGACCACCACTGGCGGTGACCCCATAAAGCGTGTCGCCTGAAACAACAATATCCCCGCGCGGGTTACTGCCGTCCGCACCATTGGCGAGGGTGAAATCCTTGAGCGTGCGGAAGCCGCTTCCGATCAAGCCGTATTTGAACAGCGTCCCGAACTTGCAGTAGGGCTGGCCGCACCCCTCGGATGCACCATACAGGGCGTTGCCGGACAGGACCAGGCTCGCGGCGCCGTCGCAAAGCGCGAGCACGCCAAAACCGGTTCCATCCGTGTTGATCCGGTAGATCGTCCCTCGGTAGTCAATTGGCGGATTCTCATCGACATAGAGTCCGGTGGTTGTGCCATAGAGAGTTGTTCCAGCCACCAACAACCCGTCCTTCGGACACGCCCCTTCTTCGGAGAGTCCCCCGAACTGCCGGAGGACCTGGAAGTTGCTCCCGTCCGTGCCGATCGCATACAGCGTCCCCATCTGGCCTCCGCTCCCGTGCGTTATTCCATACAAGGTGGACCCGGAGAGCACCAAGTGACCGCGCGGCCCGGAACCGTCACTGCCACCCATGAAATGCTTGAGGACAGTGAACCCGCTTCCGTCGGTGTTCAATTTGAAAAGGGTGCCCTCGCGGTACGAACCACCCCAGGACGCCGTGCCATACAATGTCGCACCGGACAACAGCACCGGACCGCTCAAGAGGCTGCCCTCGGTGGCTCCGTCGAGCATCCGAATTATACTGTGGTCACTGCCGTCGGCAGAGATCCTGAACACGGTGCCGCCCCCGCCCGCACGAGTCGTCCCGTACAGGATGGAGCCGGAAACCACCAAACTGGCCTCGGGGTAAGCGCCGTCG
Source organism: uncultured Bifidobacterium sp. (assembly GCA_964553795.1). Lineage (GTDB taxonomy): Bacteria > Verrucomicrobiota > Verrucomicrobiia > Limisphaerales > JADLHS01 > JADLHS01. The sequence goes on from CAZKMR010000104.1 coordinate 1,528, forward strand.
CTTCCGGCAAAGTGCTTGAGTACTTGGTACCCGCTTCCGTCGGTCTTCACAGAGAACACTGTGCCGCGGTTGGACCACCCCCCGCTCTGCGTCGTACCGTACAGTGTGTCGCCTGAGAGAACCAGCCCGCCCAAGGGATTCGCCCCGTCCGCATTCGTTGTTCCGCCGAAGTGGTGCAGAACTGCGAAGTCTTGGGCGAAACCCGGGCAGCACACCATAAAGAGCCATACAAGCAATGTTCTCTTGAGTTGTCTTGCAGTATTGTGGGCGGCAGGAAGGTATTGGTCTTTGACACAGGTGTTCATAGTAGATTCCTCTCTCAGCAATTGGTTGATGACGGATCGTTCATGAGTGCAAAGTGGAAAGGAATGGAGCCCCGCGAACAAAACCGGTTGGCGTTGCAACTATGAGCAGGGCCAAGAGACTGAGCATTGGAGTTTTCATAGGATCAGGAGGGAAGACCAGAGGTTGCCGGGCATGCGGCGCCTCTGGAATGGTTCGGGAGTGCAGCGGACTTGGACGGAACAACAAGTCGAAAGCCGCTCGATTGTGATGCACAGTTGGCATTCATCGAGCGAAATGGTTGCGATGCCAGAATCTCCTCTACGCCCGCCGGTCCGCTCCGTCAACGCGGGCGAAGACGAATTTCGGATTTCCAATTTTTACCGTTAGCAGAACCGATGCTCCCAGCTTGAGATTGAATGGCGTTCGAAGGCTGTTGCCGGTAAAAATCTGTTCATGGAAACCCATCTGCGCGACAAAGTCGTTCTGATTACTGGCGCGTCCGGCGGCATTGGCTCGGCTATCGCGCGCGCGTTTGCTGCGGAAGGTGCGAAGCTGGTGCTGCACTGCCATCGCAATCGCGCGGGGGCGCAGCGCTTGCAGAAAGAACTGCTGAACACTGAATCTGTCGTTGCCTCCGGTGACCTGACCAAAGAAGCCGTCGTGAAGAGATTGTTTGCCCAAGCGGTGAAGAAGTTCGGTCGCGTGGACACGCTCATCGCCAACGCGGGCCAATGGGAAACCCGCGACGTGCCGCTTCACGAAATGTCATTGCCGCAATGGCGCCACACTTTGGATGGCGTGCTGACCTCGACATTTCTTTGCGCGCGCGAATTCTTTCGGCTCGTCGCGAAACAAAAAACTGGCAACGCGGTGCTAATCGGCTCGACGGCGGCCGTTTTTGGCGAAGCTGGTCACGCGGACTACGCTGCCGCCAAAGCTGCCATGGCGTATGGATTGACGCGCACGTTGAAAAACGAAATCGCCCGCCTCGCGCCGCACTCGAAGAATTATTGTGGCGGACGTCTCAACTGCGTTTGCCCCGGCTGGACCGTTGTTCCGCGCAACGAAGCCAAACTGAAAGACGCGCAAGTCGTCCGCAAAGTCACCGCAACCATGGCACTGCCAAAAATCGCCCGCCCCGAAGATATCGCCAACGCCGTAGTGTTTCTCTCATCCGATCAACTCGCCGGCCACATCAGCGGTCAAACGCTCGTCATCGCCGGCGGCATGGAAGGGCGCACGCTATGGCAGGCGAGTGAGATTGATCCGACCATCGCTTAAGCAAGTTCAGATAATTCAGGGCAGGGGAATGAATGGCAGAGGAATGAGTTCCTAAAATTATTCCCATGCCGAACATTCCCCTGCCTTTTCCCGTCACCACTTCAATTCCTGCCAGCGGCGCGCCACATTAGAACAAATCCATTGACCCATTAGCCGATGGGTGGTGTAGTGGCCTTGCATCACGGCGGATCTCGTCCGCCCCCAAATCCAAAAGGGTCCACGGCAGCGTTGCCGTGGAGGTTACCGCAGATGGTCGGGCCACCATTCGCATCACCCGTGCATTCGTTCTCTGCACATCGAGCGAGCCTTTGCCGTTTCAATGAATTTGTGCCCTGGCCAATCCATTCGAGAACTCCGGTTGATCAGGCAGTTTCATCCCGCGCCAGCGGCTCGCGCGCAACCCCCGACCTGATGGCTCATGAAAACCTTCGCGCTCCAGTCCTCACTCGCAATCATCCTGCTCACCGCCCGCGCCTTTGCCGCCGTGCTTCCAGTTCCGCCTGACGGCCCGGAACAAATGGCCGTGCTCTACACGCATGGCTTCAACGACGACGGCGGGTCGTGGGGCATGGGTGATCTCAGCGGAGAAGCGGGGTCAATCCCGTCGCTCTCGATTTTTCAGAGCCGCTATCAAAACAACACCAATACCAACATCCGGCTCTTTGCGGCGTACGGGATGGAGAGTTACGCGGTGCAATGGTCGGCCGCCAGTCCGGACGTTTATTCCGATCCCTACGCCACGGCGACCACCGGCTTCGCCTTCCTGGCTGATGAAGCGCAGATCCGGCGCGAGAGCGATTGGATCAGCGGCACTCGCGCCCTGCACAACCGCGCCCGACCCAGTTTCATGGACGTATTAAAAACCCCGAACATGGATGTGCTCCTGCCGGCGTATGCGCCCTATGAGGCTGCCTTGGAAGTGCTTTATCTTCCGTTTGCCGTTCCCAGCGACGTGCGACGAGCCGGCCGGCGGACGTTCTATCTCGGCCTCACGGCCAACGTGAACAATTACAACGACAGCGGGCGCGTGGATGATCACGCCACCGACCTGTTGGATTTGCTTCGCAATGAACGCGAGCCGGGCGGTCGTTTGGCGGCGTATCGGCAGGTGAATATCCTCACGCACTCGAAAGGTTCGTTGGTAACGCGCGCGTTGTTGCACAAGGCCGAGGCGGCCTCACGCGCCGACGGCGAATATGTGGCCAACGTCATTTACAACGCGCCGCCGTTCGCCGGTTGTTCCCTCACGGAGTTGCTCAAGATGGTTTACAATCCGCTGATCTTTACCCGGGCCGAACTGAATAATCCCTGGTTGGCTCAAACAGCCGACGCGATCAAGGACGGGTTGCTGGCCGATGCCGGGCTTCCCAATCCCCGCTTAGGTGATCTGGTGCGGGCGCTCATGCAAACTCTGGGCGATCCGTTCGGGGTGGACGTCTCCGAACTGGAAGATCAAGTGCCGCTGGTCAGGAACAATCTAGCGTTGCTGAATGCGTTTGACGTCGAGGCATATACTTTTCAACAAATGGCGACGGCGGACCCGAATACAGTTGCCGGCGGATTGGGCCTTCTGGTGGCGGGCGCGATTCAGACATTTCGTTCGACCATGACGGCGGCGATGGGCATTCCCGCTTTCCCCACGGCCAGTGAAGATCTCACACCGTTGGGCGGTGCGAATTTTCTCCAGAATTATCAGAACTCCAGCAACGCCGCGCAATACGTCAACATCGGCACGGAAGCTCCGTTCGAACATCTGCTCTGGCCGTCCGCCGGCATCGCGGCAGTGGCGGCCAACCCCAGCCTACTCACCGATCCCGCTGGGCAAGTGGGTCAGGTGAGTGACACCTACGTGGCCACGGAGAGCGCGGAAATCCTCACGGCCACGGATAACTTCGGTCCGCGTTATCAGCTCGGCGGATTTTATCCCACGGATCATGGCGGCATCACGTTGCGCTTCGATCTCATGGCCACCAACTGGTTTTCCATTCTGCTTGCGCCCCCGACCAGCCTGATCCTCGACGGCACGGTCAGCACTTACTCGGATGCGCAACGGATTTATATCGTCGCCACCGATGCCTTGTTCTCCTTTCAATCCTCCAACTTCACCGCGTCGGTTCAGGGCAAAACATTGCAGGTCGAGCCGGATTATCATCAGTATCGCTTCCTGCCCCGTTACGCGAGCAATCCGCAACCCACTCCGTGGGAGACAATGAACCTGGGCAACTCGCGCTCGCTCTCGAACGCCCTCGCGGCGCACGGGCTGACCAATCAAACCGTCGAAATTCAGTGGCGCGCCGTGAATCCCCAGGGCGGACGCGAGATGATTCGCGCCGCCACGCTCGTGCCGGTTGGCGATCCGCCCGTGGTGACGAGCACCGACATGCTGGGGCTGAACAGCGAGATCGTGAAATCCGACCCGCGCCGGTTGCGCGGCGGACTCGCGCGGCGCAGCACGTTTCTGGAGGGTCTCCCGCACCGGGCCGCGGACGTGGCCGCGCTTCTCAGTGTCCCGGAAGCCGATTGGTTGATTCGCAATCAAGCGGGCAAGGCGCTCGTGGCCGTGTTCGACAAGAAAGGCTCGGTGGATTTCGCGTGGAACGATCCATCGTTGTCCGCACCCACCACGCGCACCAATGTAAATGCGTTGTTCCTCACGCTGGAAAGTCTGGCCGAGGGCACGAATGTTCTGACCTTCCAAACGTTCACGGAAGTCCTGGGAATCGAACGTCGCGGACCGATTCAGACGCTGCGCGTGTTCGTGGACAACACGCCACCGGAACATTCTTTCACCGGTTTGGAAGTGGACGCCATCGGCTGGCGCGTCGGGCCGGCCACGGTGTTGCAGTATCGCGCCGAGGACCTCGAGTCTGGCGGCGCGCAGGGCACGGTATCGGTCGTCGGTTACAGCAACACCACCTTTACCGCCGGCAGCACCTTCCGGCTTGGCGACACGGACATTATTGATCAAATCCGCTCCGGACCCGGCGGTGCGGACCTGGTCGGCGGCTTCATCACGTTTCAAACGACCGCGACCGATCCGGTCGGCAACGTGGCGGCCACGAACTTCCAGGCTTACTTTGATTTTACCGCGCCGACGCTGACCAATCTGGTCGCGGTTGGCAGTCTGCCTGCGGCGCCAGGGGTGCGCGTGTTTACCAATCGCGTCGTGTTACGAGTTGATGTGCGCGAACCGAACACCAGCCCTTATCTGCCTCCCGTGGCGGCGTATGAGAATCTGCAGACGGGTGAAGCCGTGTCGGGCAGCGCATTCGCCTTCGAACAGACCGTCGGCATCTACGCGCGTTACACCAACGCACTGATGCTATTCCCCGGCAGCAATCTCGTGCAGGTCGTGTGTCAGGATGTGTATGGCAACGTCTCGAGCACCGCGCTGCTGATTGACTTCGCCCAGCCGCCCGCCTCCGACACAAACGCATTGCAGGTGCTCACCCCGCGCATTGATGACGTGAACAGTCTCTACTACGACGAGGCGGGCAACCCAACCAACTTCTCGGTCGGGACCATCTCCGGCGTGGCGGTGTCGTACGATGGCAGTCGGTTTCTGTTCAGTTCCACCGGCAACGGCTTCGTCTATGGCGATAACAACAGCCGCAGCGACGTCTTTTTGACTGAAGGCGGCAACATCACGCGCGTGAGCACGGGATCATCCGGCGAACAGGCGCTTGGGGGTCTGAGCGACAGCGCGGCGATCTCCGGCAATGGCCGTTATGCCTACTTTCGCAGCGGTGCGACGAACCTCGTCGCCGGCACTTCGAACAACAACCTTTACGTGAAAGATCTGGAGACCGGTGACATTGCCGTCATCTCGCGACACTTTAGCGGCACGCCCATTAACCGGTTTGGTGGCACATTTGAAACCGCGCCCACTCACAACGGTCGCTACGTGTTCTTCTCCGCGCAGAACGCCTCGTATGTAAATGGTCTCACCGACAACAACACTGGCCGCGACATCTATCTGGTGGACCTCGATCCCGACGCCAACGGAAATTATTTCGATGACAACTATGTGACCGTCGCCATCAGCACGGCCAACGCGACCACCACCGGCAACAGCGAATCGCGCACCCCGAGCGTCAGTGGCGATGGTCGTTACCTGTTGTTCATCACGCAGGCCACCGACATTACGCCGGACCTTGCGCTGAATGGTTTCACGCGCGACGCCCTGTTGATGAAGTTCGCCGGCAACGCCAACGACGGCACGTTGAACGTCGCCAGCCGCTCGATGTATGTCGTCAATCGCGCTCAGGTCGGCGGTGGCGGTGGCACGTTGGCGAATGGCGTCGAGGATGCCAGCATCGCGCCGGATGGCGACACGCTCGTGTTTGCTTCCCGGTCCAATGTCGAATTCTCGGGCGACAACAATTTGACGAGCACCGGTCTCGACATCTACTCGTCCATCGGCGAGCGGTTCGGCACGGCCAGCATCAGCAACCGCGTTATCGGCTGGCAGAGTCGCGGTGTGGGCAACGCCCAATCCTCCGTGCCCATCAACACCCTGCCAGTGCGCATCATGGTCACCGCGGATCGCCGACCGGCAACATTCTTCAACAACAAACTCGCGTGGGTGACCGTCCACACCAACATGCTTGCCGGCGATGCCAACGGCGTGGCCGATATTTTTGTGGGAACGGCCGGCACGTTGGGTGTTCTGAGTCTGAACCCGCCCGCGCCCAATTGGATTGCCAGCAATCTCGTCAGCGCTGCCGCGGTTACCGATGGCGGTCTCACTCCGGATGGCCGTTCTGCCTGGTGGGTCACCACGCAAACCTACACCGCTCCTTACGCCTCCGGTCGGGCCAATCTCTTTGTGCGCCGAATTGATCCGCCCGCCACCAACACCGTCACCGTCAATGTCACCGGTCAGGGAGATGTCACGCTTGATCCCTTGGGCGCAAGCACCGTTGGCAATGTCACGACCTTCGTTGATATGGACACGGTGACGCTCGAAGCCGTGCCGGATATCGGCTGGCGCTTCGGCAGTTGGTCGGGGGCGGACAGCGCCACGGACGGCGTGGCTCAAGTCACGCTCTTCAGCAATCGCACTGTGACGGCCAACTTTGTCGCCGCCGCACCGCCGTCGGTGGTCGCGCTCAACGTTGAGCTGGACGAAGACACTTCCAGCGCGCCTTTCGGTCCGGTCATCACTGACACCGACCCGGGCGACTCGCACACGCTATCGGTCGTGAGCGCGCCAGCGAACGGTCAAGTCTCGGTCACACCCGCAGGTTTTGTTTATGTGCCCGCGACCAACTTTTCCGGCAACGACAATTTCACTTATCAAGTCACCGACCAATACGGACTGTCCCTGGCCGCACCGGCGACGGCAAACATGCAGGTGAATCCCGTGAACGATCCACCGCAGGTGCAAAGCGTGGTGACGATTGCGCTGTCGCCCGGCCAGCGCGGCCCGATTCTGCCGGCAGTCTTCGATCCCGACACCGGCGACACCGTCACCTTCAGTATTGTTTCCCAAGCCGCCAATGGCGTCGCGACGGCGGACACCAACGGACTGTTTTACACGCCGAATCCCGGTTTTGTGGGCAGTGACTCGTTTGCATTTCGCGCGACGGATGCCGCCGGCGCTTCCGACACCGGCACGGTGCAACTCGACGTGTTGCCCACACCGGGCATCACCGAGGCGGCCGTCGGTCCAACTGGCTTCAGTCTCAGCGTCGGTGCGTTGCCGTCAGGCGTCGGCTACACGGTGGAATTCAAGAATCAGCTCGATGATCCGACCTGGCAACCCGTGCCGCCGCCCGAACAATGGCCGTCCACCGCGCCGAATTTTGAGGAGGAACTGTTGCTGCCGGAGCGCTATTACCGCCTCAAGTTTGAATTTCTCTCCCCATAAATCCCAAACGCACCCCACAACTGGCTATGAAACTGTCAAATCTCAAAACATTGCTGGCCTTGTTGCCTGTCGCCTTCGCGGCATCAATCCATGCCCAGAACAACGTCGTGACCTATCAGGGCCGCGTGCAGAGCGGCGGCACCGACTTCACCGGTGCCGGACAGATTAAGTTTGCGCTGGTAACTCCCAACACCACGTTGGCCCGCCAGGCCACAGCGACGGCGACAGTAGCCAACGGGTTCGTCATTGGTTATGTCATCACGGACGGGGGGGCGGGATACACGACCGCGCCAGCCGTCACCATCACTGCTCCCACCGGGTCGGGCGCTGCCGCATGCGAGAATTGGGAACAGTCCGTGGCTTCACCGCTTGAGATTCGTCCAAGGAACAAATCGAGATCTCAAGGCAGGGGAATGAACGGCAGAGGAATAATTCGCGTTCCCATTCCCTTGCCGAACATTCCTCTGCCTTTTCACCCTCTTACCACTTCAATTCCTGTAACCGTCGCGCGACTTCCTCGGCGTTGGCGCGGCTGTTGAAGGCGCTGATGCGGAAATAGCCTTCGCCCTTCGAGCCGAAGCCCGAGCCAGGCGTGATGACCACGTTCGCCTCGCCAAGAATCTTGTCGAATGCCTGCCAGCTCGTGACGTCTTTCGGCGTGCGCACCCAGATGTATGGCGCATTGACTCCGCCAAAAACTTTCAGCCCGGCTTTCTTCGCGCCTTTGCGCAAGACGTCGGCGTTGCCGAGATAATGTTCAATGAGCGACTTCACCTGCGCCTTGCCTTCATCCGAGTAAAGCGCTTCCGCAGCGCGTTGCACGACGTAGCTCACGCCGTTGAATTTCGTCGTCATCCGCCGCGACCACAGCGGGTGCAGCGGCTTCGCTTCGCCGGATTTGGTGTAGGCGTTGAGCGATTTCGGAACGACGGTGAACGCGCAGCGCGTGCCGGTGAATCCGCCGTTCTTTGAGAAGCTGCGGAATTCAATGGCGCAATCCCGCGCGCCGGGAATTTCGTAGATGGAATGCGGAATCGCCGGGTCGGTGATGTACGCCTCATACGCCGCGTCGAATAGAATCACGGCTTTGTGTTCGAGCGCGTATTTGACCCACGCTTCGAGTTGCTCACGCGTGGCGGCGGCGCCCGTCGGGTTGTTTGGCGAGCACAGATAAATCACGTCCACGTGTTTCTTGGGCGGCTCGGGAATGAAGCCGTTGCTCGGGCGACACGGGAGATAAACCAGCTTCGCGTAGGCGCCGGCTTCGTTCGCCGGGCCCGTGTGGCCGGCCATGACGTTCGTGTCCACATAGACCGGATAGACGGGATCGCTGATGGCGATTTTGTTTTTGTCGCCGAGGATGTCGAGAATCGCCCCGCAATCGCACTTCGATCCGTCGCTGACGAAGATTTCGTCGTCGGCCACATCAAGGCCGCGATCGCGAAAATCATTCTTGGCAATGGCGCTGCGCAACCATTCATAACCTTGCTCCGGGCCATAACCTTTGAAGGTGTCGCGCGACGCCATTTCGTCCACGGCTTTGTGCAAGGCAGCGGTGACGGCGGGTGGCAACGGTTCGGTCACGTCGCCGATGCCGCAGCGGATGAGGCGTTTAGCCGCCTCGGGGTTGGCTTCGCAAAAAGCTTTTACGCGGCGGCCGATTTCGGGGAAGAGGTAGCCGGCTTTGAGTTTGAGATAATTTTCGTTAAGCAGTGCCATAGAATGCGTTGGGTAAATCAAAAACCCGCGGCGAATGCCGCGAGCGCCGCGAGATAGTAGCGGAATTCGCCGCCGAGGCAATCTTTCGGGCGCAGCCAAATTAACGTTTTTTGAAGATTGACCGGTCCGGTGGGGCGTTCTAGCCTTGCGACCCTATTTCGAGCGCCCGGCCAACCGCCGACCGCTCCCCGGGAAGGAAGTGAATTGGATTGACCGAGATTAAGCTGAAAAAAGGCGAGCCCGTTGACAAAGCGTTGCGGCGCCTGAAGAAGAAAATTGATCGCGAAGGTACGTTGCGCAATGTGCGCATGCGCCGGACTTACGAGAAGCCCAGCGAAAAACGCCGTCGCAAAGAGAAAGTCGCGCGGTTCTCCGCCATGTTGGCGGCGCGCTATGCCGATCAATAACCGTTGATCGCAACCCTCTGACCGGGCGTGGCCGCATCTGGCGACTGCGCCCGGTCGTTTTGTTTCGGGAGGAAAGGGATGTATTCGTTTTCAACCTGCTGGAATTCACATCGCCACACGGATGGGCGCGCGATGTTGCGCGAAATCCGTGACCTCGGCTTCGAGTATGCCGAACTCAGCCACGGCACGCGCATCAGTCTGATGCCGGGCATTCTCGATGCCGTCAACGCGGGCGAGATGAAGATTTCCACGCTGCACAATTTTTGCCCGCTGCCCATGGGCGTGAATCAATCCGCGCCCAATCTGTACCAGTTCACCGCCGAATCCCCGCGCGAACGCGAATCCGCCCTCAAGCACACCTTCAAGACGCTGGAGTTTGCCACCCGCGTCAAAGCGCAACTCGTCGTGTTGCATCTTGGCAGCGTGGACATGAAGGACTACACCGGCAAACTGGAGGAACTCGTCGCGCGCGGCGAAAAAGGTTCGAGCAAATACGAAAAGTTGAAAGCCGAAGCGATCGAGAAACGCGAGGCGAAGAAAAAGGGATTCGTCGAGCGCCTTTACGATTCCCTCCGCAAGATTGCGCCGGAAGCCGAAGCGCGCGGGATCAAGCTCGGGTGCGAAAACCGGGAAGCCGTCGAGGAAATCCCGTTCGAGGACGACTTCGGCGCGCTGTTTCACGAACTCAAATGCCCGGCGCTGACGTACTGGCACGACACCGGGCACGCGCAAATCAAGGAGCACCTGGGCTTCATCGATCACGAGTTGCATCTGCGCACCTACGCGGATCGCCTGGCCGGCTTTCACCTTCATGACGTGCAGAATTTCACGCGTGACCACTGCGCGCCCGGCAGCGGCTCGGTGAACTTCGCCGCGCTTAAACCGCTGGTGCAAACGCACCACATCAAGGTCTTCGAGTTCAGTCCCGCCATGCCCGTCGAATCGCTCAAACAAGGCGTCGCCCACCTCAAGCAACTTTGGGGCGAATGAGGGGATTTGCGATTTGCAAATTCAATTGACGCGCCTTTGCCTCACCGTTGGTGGCAGTTTTCGCGCTGCGAAAACTTCGCCCGCGCAGCAGCGGGCGGTTCGAACGGACTGGACGTGTGCGGAAATGAGCGGCAGCGTTGCGGCGCGGTGCACCCTCGGCAGTCGCAGCTACGGCGGACGGGCCCGCGCCGCTGGTTTTCGCAGCGCGAAAACCGCCGCTGAGTTGCGCCTGACTTGGCTGTTGCGCAAACCAGGTTTAAGCCCGTAAATCGTTAATCGTACATGGCCACCACCCACCAACTTGCCACCGACCTCGTCCGCACGCTCCAGCGTGCCGGGTACGCCGCGTTCTGGGTCGGCGGTTGCGTGCGCGATTTTTTGTTGGGCCGCGAACCGGGCGATTACGACATCGCCACCTCGGCTCGGCCCGAAGAAATCGAAGCGCTCTTTCCCAAGACCATTCCGGTCGGGCGCAAATTCGGCGTCATCATCGTGCTCGCGGGCGACGAACAGTTTCAGGTCGCCACCTTTCGTGCCGAGGCGGATTACCAGGATGGCCGGCGTCCGGAAACGGTCCGGTTTGCCGATGCGCAGGCGGATGCCGCGCGCCGCGACTTCACGGTCAACGGCCTGTTCTACGACCCGGTCACGAAGCAAACGCACGATTGGGTCGGCGGCGCGGCCGACTTGCGCGCCGGGCTCATTCGCACGATTGGCTCGCCAGACGAACGCTTTGCCGAAGACCATTTGCGCTTATTGCGTGCGGTGCGATTCGCGACCCAACTGGGATTTGCGATCGAGCCCGCGACGTTTGCGGCGATTCAA
>CAZKMR010000104.1:13006-14865 GCA_964553795.1 uncultured Bifidobacterium sp.
ATTCGCGACCCAACTGGGATTTGCGATCGAGCCCGCGACGTTTGCGGCGATTCAATCGCACGCGCCGAAAATCCAACTCATCAGCGCCGAGCGGATTCGGGATGAACTGATCAAGCTCTTCCAGCCTCCCAATGCCGCCCGCGGTCTGGAATGGCTCCGCGCCAGTGGCTTGCTGGCGCATGTCTTGCCGGAAATTGCCGCCACCGTCACTTGCGAGCAATCGCCCGATTATCATCCCGAAGGGTCAGTGTTCAATCACCTCGGTTTGATGTTAAAACAACTGCCGCCGGATGCGCATCCGCTGCTGCCGTGGGCAGTCTTAATGCACGACGTCGCCAAACCACTGACCGCCTCGCGCGATCCGCAGACCGGCAGCATTCACTTTTACGAACACGAAAAGATTGGCGCGGACCTGGCCGAAAAGATTCTGGAACGCTTGCGGTTTCCGCGCCAGGACATCGAAACCGTGGCGACCGTGGTGCGGCATCACATGCAGTTCAAGGACGCGCGTCAGATGCGGAAGGCGACCTTGCGTCGGATGCTGCTGCGCGACACGTTTCCGCTGGAACTGGAGTTGCATCGCCTCGATTGCCTCGGGTCGCACAGGCGACTGGACGTTTATGACTTTCTCGTCGCGCAACAGGCCGAATTGGCGCGGCAACCGGAAATGCGTCCGCCGCTGTTGAGCGGCAATGACCTGATCGCGCTGGGCGTCAAGCCCGGTCCGGCGCTGGGCGCACTGTTGACTGAAATTCGCGATAAACAACTGGCCGAAGAACTCCTCACGCCCGCCGAGGCGCGCGATTGGGCGAAACGTCGCGTCGCCGAAATTCAGCCGCGCCCGTGAAACGGGCTGGCTGCCGCCTGTTGCGCGAGATCCGCTGGGGCGAAACCTTCCCGATACGCGCCGTCTTCCAGCAGATGTTGCGTGAGCGCACCCTGACTGCGCTTCAGCACGAATTTTAGTTCCTCCAGATTCTCGGACCAACGATTGCCGTTCCAGAATTCCACGCCGGCAAACTGTGTTTTATACAACGCGCTCTCCGAATAGCACGAGCCGAGGTAAAGCTGCACGCAGCCGCGGTCGGCAAACAGCTTGGCGGCGGTCGTCATTATGAAGAGGCCGAGACTGCGATTGGGGTGCGCGAGATCGTAAAACGCGTAATAGTAAAACGCCAGTCGCTCGCCTTCGAGATACAACGTGGCGAGACCGACTTCCGCCCCGCTGGTGGCGTCGGTGAAAAGCAACAGGTGTGACGTCACGGGTGAGTTGAACAGTGAATCGAGCCGCTCGTCGCTCATACCGGTCGCGCCGAATTTGGCGTCGGTGTAGCGTTTGCAGAATTCACGGCGGGCGTTGGTGAAATCAAATTCCGCGCGCGGGAGGAGCATTGCGGTGATGCCTTCGCCTTTGCGGAGGATGCGACGGTTTTCTGAAGATGGCGTGAATTTCTTCAGCGCCACGCGAATGCTGCGACACAGATAGAAACGGTCCAAATTTCGCGACGATGGCAGGAAGCCGGCGTTGAAAAGATCGGCGGGAGTTTCGCCGGGTTCGGGAAACGCCCAGATCGCGTAGGGGAAAATGTAGTGGTCGTAATCCGGCTTGGCTTCGGAGAAGAGGAGTTTCATATCACGATTGCGCAGTGCTGAAGGGCCGATCCGCTTGCATCTTTACCTCGCGTGGCCTGACTGTGGCCGTGTTTTGGACTGCGCCGGCAAAGCAAAGCGACGACGGCGCTTTCAGACGGAGAAAGATTTCGGTTCGAAAGAAAACGTTCGGGCGCGCGAAAGCGGTGTCGTCCACCCTCCGCAGTACTGCTACGGAGGACGGGCGCTGCACTTGCCACCGCAGTCCA
>CAZKMR010000105.1:0-14233 GCA_964553795.1 uncultured Bifidobacterium sp.
GGGGGACCGCTGGCTGCAACCGTTGCGCAGCTAATTTTGGGTCAGGCAGATCCTGGGTCGACCGTTACGAAGAATCGGAGTCACTTGATAACCCCCGGAGCGCAACGGCTCGAAGGCAAGAATTGGGTTGAGCGGCTTTGGTTCGTGGAACTGAGTTGGATTGTTTCTATTGTTGGGACTTCGCAGTCGGGTACAAAAATACCAAAAAGGATATATTTTTCCTATTGTTGGAGCGGGGTGCACGTAAGACGATAGCTGTCGAATTCACCGGATTACCAGAGTTGTACCGTCCAACGCGCGATCAGTCGTATGCGAAAACTTAAATGCACTTGGCGTTCAGTCAGAAGCTTGCCACGGAACGTGATTTTCCAGCAACTGCGCGGGCGGGCGCAAAGTTTCCCAAACCATCTCTGGCAGTAAGAGAGATTCGACCGACGCAAAACGGATTGCGTTTTTCAACCTTTGTAGCGATTTCCCTAAACCCATAAACCCAGAACCAACAAACTCTCCATGAAAAGAACATTTGCCGCGCTCACACTGCTCGCCGGTCTTGGCACGGGCTTAATTCGAGCTGATTTCAATCCTGTGCCGCTGACGCCCGGCAGTTTCACGGCGGATGTGGTCGTTGAGGCCGCTGCCGCTAAACCGCTGGCGGACTACACGACCGCCACGATGGACGGTGGGACGAACAACGACTCTCAGGTGTGGTTCGAGCAGGGATTTGATGTTACCCGGCCCACGACTGGTTTCCCCCCGGCGGGAAACACATTTATTGCTCAAACCGACTTGAATCGGACATTCCAAATGCCGCCAAGCTACACCGCGAACAATGCGCTGTTTCTCAGCACAAATGGTTCCGCCACGGGAACGTTGACTCTGACCACGCCGACCGCGGCAACGGTGCTTTCCGTCCTGGGCAGTGTCAGCGGCGGTGCGACCACTTTGAATTACACGGTCAACTTTCAGGGCGGTGGCACGGAATCTGGCACGGTGACCATTTCCGACTGGTTTAATAACGCGGCGAACATCGCTCTAACGGCGGCCGGGCGCGTCAACGTCTCCAATGGTCAAACCGATAACCAGTATGGCACCAACCCACGTCTTCATTTTGCTGACATTTTCCTGGCAAACACGACCACTCCGATCACCAGCGTGAGCTTCACCACGCCGCTGGGTAGTCGGACGGCGCTATTCGGAATCAGCGCTTCAACCGATTTCGTGACCTACACGCCCGTGACGGTCACTGGATTCAACCGCGACATGGTGGTCGAAGCGGGCGCGCCGATCAGCAGCCTTTACACGAAGTGCAATGTGATTATGGATGGTGGGGGCACTAACCTCACGGGCAATACCTGGTATGAAATCGGGTTCAACAAGAACGCTCCGGCGACTGGCATCCCTGCCGCAGGCGCAAATGTTTCCGGTGGCAGCCCGTTGCACACCTTCACCATGGCCCCCAGTTACACTGCAAACAATGTCGTGTATATCGGCAACTTTGCGGGTTACACCACGGGCACTCTAACGCTTACCACGCCGACCGCCTTTACCAGTTTGTCTTTCCTGAATTCCGCGGGGAATGGTCCGGTCAGCATCAACGTGACCGTCACGCATGCCGATACCTCGACGCAGGTTTTTAACTTCAATTCTTTGGATTGGTTCAATGCCGCGACTCCGATTTATACCGCCTCGGGCCGGTTCAATCCGGTTTCGCTGGCGCTGAACAATGTCGGCGAAGCAAACATGAAGCTTTTCAATAACGACATTACGCTGGCGAACACCACCAGCCCCGTGACCAGCATTCAATTCGACTACGTTTCTGGTGGTCGGGCCATGATCTTTGCCGTTGCCGGTCAAGCGACGGCTGGCGGGACATTTTCGCCGGTTGCCGTGACGGGTTACACCGCTGACGGTGTAGTGGAAGCCAGCGCGTTCCGCTTTCCGAATCCGCTCTACACCTCGACCACGGCCACCATGGATGGCGGTACTAACTTCACGGGTGGCAACGCCAACCTGAATACCTGGTACGAACGCGGCTATTATCGTAATCGTCCCGAAACCGGTCTGCCGCCCGCAGGCTCCACGATTACGAGCTTTTCTTTGCCCGATCATCACTATCAGATGCCGGCCACCTACACGGGCAACAATGCCATCTTCGTGGATTCCAATTCCCCGGTGGCGAATTTGACGATTGCCTCTCCGGCCGCTTATTCCGCGCTCTCCTTCTTGAGCACCTGCGCCAATGGTGGGGCTGGTGTCACCAACCAGGCCATCATGCAATACGCGGACGGCACGAGCGAAACCAACACGTTCATTTCCTATGATTGGTTTGCCAACCTGCCCTACGCCTTTACTGCCTCGGGTCGTACTGACGTGAATCGTCGCACCGTCAACGCAGTGGGAAGCACCAATCCCAAGTTGTTCGAAGCCCAATTCGCGCTCGGAAACACCACGAGTCCGGTGACCAATGTCGTGCTGCGCTTTCTCAGTGCCGCCAGTGTTAACGCCCGCTTGTTCGTCTTTGCGGTGAGTGCCACGGCGGGTTCCGTGCCGCCGATCATTGCCTCCACTACCATCACTCCTGCCTCGACGTACGAAGGTTCGAATGTGGTCTTCAACGCGGTCATCACGGGGGGCACTGAGCCCATCTCGTATCAATGGCAAAAGGGCACGAACGGGGTTTTTGTGAACGTTGTGAATGGCGGCAACATCTCTGGCGCTACAACCACGAACATGACAATTGCGGCCACTCCCAATGACATCGCGGACTACCGGTTGGTCGCCTCAAATGTGGTCGGCCCGGTTAACGGCGCGGTCGTCACCCTGCAACGGGTTTTGTCCACCTTGCCTGACATCACCGCACCGGGAGATCTCGTGAACATCTTCCCGGGTACAACGACGCCTGCCGCTGAGGGCGTGGCCAATGCCATCAATAACAACATGGCCAAATATCTGAATTGGGACGCGGATGCCGCGGCCCCGTTTGTCGGACCGGTTGGCTTCACGGTGCGTCCTGCCATTGGAAACACCATTGTAACGGCCTTGCGCTTCTATACGGCAAACGACTCGGACGGACGGGATCCTGCCGACTATATCCTGGAAGGTTCATTAGACGGTTCGAGTTTCACGACCATCTCCTCGGGTGCGCTGGCTTTGCCTACGGCGCGAAATGCCGTTGGCGATCCTGCCACGCCGGTCAATCCCCTGACTCAAAACCTGCAGGAGGTTCGTTTCGCCAATACGCAAGGCTACGCATATTACCGCGTCACATTTAACAATGTCCGAAACAACGCCGGGAACACCTCGATGCAGATCGCGGAAATGGAGTTCCTGGGCGTGGTTAATCCGAATCCGCCGCCGACGTTTACGCTTTCTCCTGTGAATGTGAGCGCAAACGAAGGCACTACCGCCACGTTCACGTCTCTCGCCACGGGGCCCGGGCCGATCACGTACCAATGGTATAATGTCACCAGCGGTGAGCCCGGCACACCGATTGGTGGCAATAGCCCCAACTTGTCGCTGCCCAACGTAACGCCGGCACAAAGCGGAACTTCGTATCGGGTGGTGGCGACGAATCCGTATGGATCAGTGACGAATCCATCGCCGGTGTTGCCGGCGGTCACGCTGACTGTTAATAGCGGGCCGATTGCGGTGGTCCAAGATTTGCCCGCCGAAGCCATCTTCTACGCCGGTCGGACTTTGACCCTCTCAGTGGGAGTGGCTGGAACAAGTCCCTCGTATCAATGGCAGTCGAATGGCGTGAATCTGGTAAACGGGGGACGCATCAGTGGCGCTACCAGCAGCGTGTTGACCATTGCCGATGCCCAAGTCACGGACGGAGCGGTTTACCAGTTGCAAAGTTCCAACTCGTTTGGCGGTCCCATTCCCAGTTCGCCCGCCACCGTGTATGTGACCGCCGCGCCTCCGTTGACGCAGGTGGCGGCCGACAACCTCAGTGGGCTGGGCTGGACCTTAATCAGTTTGGGCAATGACTTGATGTATTTCCTCAGTCCGAATGAACTGGTCCTGACCACTGCGGGTGATCAACGGCGGGCTGTCTGGTTCAATACACCGATGCAGATTGACGGCTTCAAAGCCTCCTTCCGTTATCAGGACGTCACCACCGGCGGGGCCGACGGTTTCGCCTTTGTGGTGCAAAACTCCCCGCAGGGCACCAACGCCAGCGGCGGCGGTGGTGGTGGACTTGCCTACACCGGGATTCCCTCCAGCGCGGCGGTGATGTTCAACATTTATAACACACCCGGAATTGCCTTTGGTGCCAATGGCGTGGGTGGCCCTTATACTCCCACGTCCGTTAATTTCGCCAACGGCGATATTTATCAGGTTGATCTGAACTACAACGGCAGTGTATTGGCCGTCAGTCTGAGCAACACCGTGACTGCCGCCACCTACACCACCAACATGGCGGTCGGCAGTCTGGCCAATATCGTGGGAACGAATGTCGCCTACATCGGCATTACCGCCGCCACCGGTGGCATTGCCGCTCAGCAAAACATCAGCAACTTCCAGTTTGTGCCCCAGCCGAAGGCGGCTGCCACCCAGGTGGGCAACAACCTGCTGATTACCTGGTCGGGACTCGTCGGCGGCTACAATGTCGCCGGCGCTTCAGCCGTGACGGGTCCTTACACGACCATTCCCGGTATCGCTGGCCAGACCAACGGGCTGTATCAAAAGCTCATCACGGCACCGGTTGACAACGGGTTTTACCGCCTGCAACTCTCGCTGCCTTGACCTGAGCTGTGGGCGCTGCAGGACTCCAACCTGCCGCCTTTGAAATCAAACTATCTCACGAGGGCCGGATTATTCCGGCCCTCTTTTTTGTTTGGCGCTGGCGGGGATAATTTCACTGGCTGTCATTCCCTGCATGAGAAACATTGCCGGGAGTGGATGATGAACCGCTGCAACTGCCGATTGATGGTGTGCTGGACCTGCATGCGTTTCGACCGCGCGACGTGAAATCGCTCGTGCCGGATTATCTCGCCGAGTGTCGGGCGCGTGACATTCTGCGTGTGCGCATCATCCACGGCAAAGGCATCGGGCAACTGCGCGAAACGGTGCACAAGCTTCTCGCCAAACATCCGGACGTGGCGGAATTCCATCTCGCGAACGAACATTTCGGCGGCTGGGGCGCGACGATTGTGCATCTCAAGCCAGCCGAAAAATCTTGATGGCCGCAAAGAAGCGCAGAAGGCGCAAAAATCCACTCCCTCAATTCCCTTTTGCGACCCTTGCGCCTCTTTGCGGCAAATCTGCGTTTACTCAAACTTGAAGTTGCGCTTGCCGCTTTGTTCGCGAATCGCGGAGATGATCACCGCGTCGAGCGTGTTCGTGCCGGCCATTTCTTTTTGCCGCGCCGCGATGTATTTCTCGCGTTCCTCGTTGAGCGCTTTGATTTGCGCCTGCATTTCCGCGCGTTCCTTGGATTTCTTTTCCACGTAAGCTTCGCGTTCGGCAACGCTCATTGCCTTCATCTCGGCGGGAAGTTCCTCGGCCTTCACTTTCGCGAGATCGAGCTTTTCCTCTTTCAATGCGTCCACCAGATCCCAGGACGAGTTGCGGTAGTTTACGGAGGATTTGGCGATGGCGCGTTGCGCGACGGCGCCCGACGCAGGCGCGAGCGTGGCAACGTTGGCATCCTGGGCCGCCTGCCGCCGCAATCCCTCGCGACCTTCCCGACCGAAGGCGAGGTAAGTATTGTTCAATTCCACGCCGAGCCGCGCGAGTTCCTTGTCTTGCGGCGCTTCGATGCTGACGACGGCGCGATTGTGATCAATGACCAGATACTTTCCGTCCGCGAGGTCCGCGCCGTCTTTCCATTTGGTGTTCACCCCTTCACCTTCGCCACCGCAGTGAATCGTGTTCACAATGATTCCATTCGTGATGGCGGCTTTGCACGACTCCACATAATTCACCGGGCCTTGCGTGAACGGTTCGTTGCCCGCGATGAAAATCGCTTTGTAAACGTTCGCGTCCTTGCTCCACGCCAGACCGTTCACGGCATCCTTGATGACCCAACCGCAGTATTCCTCGCCGCCGTTGGTGCGGAGCGCGAATAGTTCCTCGGAAATTTTGTCGAGGTCCGTGCTCAACGGTTGAATCTGGCGAATCCAACCGCTGTCCTGACTCAAGCTGCTCTTGCCGTATTCGTAGAGCGCGACCTGCAACTCAGGCGTGACACCGTCCTGTTTGGCTTTGGCGAATTCATTGACGATGCGCCAAAGCTGGCTCTTCGCCTGTTCGATCAAGCCCTGCATGCTGCCGCTGGTGTCGAGCAGAATGGCGATTTGCACGAGCGGTTTTTGCGGTCCTTTGTCGGACTTGCCTTCCAGCCCTTTGGCCGAAGCGCCAGTAACGAAGGCGGTGAGGGTGAGAGCAATCAGCAGTTTGATGGAGAAGAATTTAGTTTTCATGTGATAACGGTTTTGAGTTTTTACAAAAAGATTTGACGGCAAATGATCCTAGCTGCGGAGCAGCGGCAGCGAGTAGCCCACGGCGTGAGCCGTGGGTAAAAGAATGGAATTCAAGCCCCATCGGGGCGGCAGATTTGTTTTAACCTTCGCATGCATGTCCAAATACTTTCTTTCGCCCCTATCGGGGCTTGTTATTTTCGCAACTTCGCCCCACGGCTCACGCCGTGGGCTATTGTCTGACGCATCTCCGATGCTGGAAGTGACCAGCTTAATTGTTCTCGGCGTAAATTTCGTAGAGCGTGCCGTCCAGAACGAATTGAACATTCTGTCCCAGCGCGAGCCAGGGCAGGGCGCGACGTTCCTTGGCGGCGAACGCAAAGTATTCGGTGGAGTTGAACTGAATGCGCTGCCGTTTGGCGTTCGGGAATTTCTGCACCGATTCGTCCACCCACTCGTTGCTGGCGTTCTGGTAGAAGTTCCGGCCATTGACGAACTGGCCTTGTTGCGCGTGCTTGGCGAGGCGCAGTTTGGAATCGTCGGAAGCCGTCACCGTCATGGGCCGACCGGCGGCGCGAAGCTGAGTCTCGCTCACACCGAGGGCGCGATTTGCTTCAATCGTGCTGCTGGACGCCGCGACGGTGGGCGCGTCGGCGAGTTTCAATTCGTTGCCATAGCGTGCGCCGGACACGGCTTTTTCTCCGGCTTTGTCCTGCTTAAAATAATTCCAGTTCGCCGCAGCCTCGCGTCGTGCGAGCGAGTCGGTTGAAAGCTGTGGCAAGGTCTGCATTGCCATCGGCACGTTTCGTTGCGCTTCGTCTTCGACAATCAGGTAAGCGGTGTAGGGCGTAACGATGCCGAACGTTCGCGCCAGGTCCGTGACTTCCTCGCGCAATTCAGCGCTCTCACCGTGCAGCCGAATTTCCTCCAGCAGATAACCGACGCGACGCGTGGCCCACAGACGCGGAATGAATTCATGATCATTGGCGCGGCGCGGAAAGCTGACTTCGTAGGTGAACTTCTCCGTTTTGTTGTCGGCAGTTCCTTCGAGCACCACCGCGGCGTCGCCGCGACCGGAATAGCGGCCGACGAGCACGAGTTGATCGCCGCGGAACAAATCCGGCAGCGGATGCGGATACATTTTCGTCACGCGCACGTCGCCGGTGAATTTGATGGTGGGATTCGCCAGCACGGGTTCTTTAATCTTGGAATAGAAGTTCGACAGCTTTACTTCGAGGTCTTCGTCAGGCAGGACGTATTGACTGAACGCGCGCGTTTCCTCGGTGATTTTATCGAGCAAATGCGTGTTCACGTCTGTGCCGATGCCGAAACAAAAGATGCGCGTGCGGCCCTCGTTCGCGCGTTTGACGGTGGAAAGAATCTGGTTTTCATCCGTTTCGCCGATGGTCGGGCGACCGTCGGTGAGAAAGATAACGACGAACGGGCGGTCGGTGGAACGCGTGCGAATCGGCTCGCCGTTATTGCGCAGGCGAAGCGCTTTCTTCAATGCCTCGTCAATCGCCGTGCCGCCCATTGGTTTGAGGCTTCGGATAAATTCTTCCGCGCGGTCGCGATTGCGAGCATTTGCTTCGACCAATTTGTCGAACAGTGGTTCAGCTTCAGTCGAGAAGCGGATGATCTCGAAACGATCATTGTCATTCAGGTTTTCCACGCAGAACTGCAGCGCTTTTTTGGCCTGATCGAGTTTTTTGCCGGTCATTGACCCGGAAGTATCGAGCACGAACGCGACGTCTTTTGGGACGATGCGAGTTTTCTTAGTGTCCACGCCCGGTGAAGCGAGTAGCAGGAAATAGCCGTCTTCGTCGCCGGTTTTGTAGGTGAGAAGGTTCAGGCCGAGTTCATCTTTCTCCGGCGCAAAATAAAGCGAGAAATCCGTGTCCGGTTTCACGTTGTTGGCCTCAAATCCAATCGTGGCGCGCGTTGAACCGTGACGCTTGATTTCTACCGCGTGACTGGGCGAATAAATGGATTTCAACGGGCGGTCACTGGTGAGTTCGATTTTAACGCTGACGTCTTTGAGCGGAGCGGCGGAGAATTTCTCGGTGTTGAGCGGGTAAGCGTAGTTCACCAGACCGCCGTCCGATTTCAGCACTTCGGTGTAGGAAAGTTTTACGCGTTTGTTGCTGCGCGGTTCGATGGGAAAGATGCGGACCTTGAAAACATCGCGGTCGGCGTATTCAAGCAGCGCCGGGTCTTTCATTTTGCGAACGATGTCCTCGTAAATTTTGCGCGCCTTGGCGGCGGGGAGGAGTTCGGCTTCAACCATCTTGCCGCCGATGTCCATCGTGAATTTGTCAATCTGCGCGCCGCGCGGGATGGGAAACAAATACGTGCCTTCGAGTCGTTGGTTGTTCGGGTTGAAAAACTCCTGGTCCACGCTCGTGGTGGCGATCTGACCGTCAATTTTTATGTTCACGCGGTGATAAACGACTTCGAGCGGCGTGTAGGGTCGCGGCGGATGCGGCCACGGGTGCGGCTGCGGATGGCGCGGGATCGGACGCCAATGCGCTTCGTCCACGATGATTAATCCGTCCGCGCGCGCAGTGGTGGCGAGGAGGAGCAAACCCAGCGTCAGCAAACCCGGCAGCAAAGCGAAGATGCGTTTCATGTTTCGTTCGACGGGGCGACCAAAAAAATGCTCCCGAAAAACTACTTGCAGCAGAGGCGAACCGAGATAACGGTTGGCATTAGTAAATCTGCGAGCGTCAGTTGGTTTGCGGTTCAACTTATCTGCACGAACCCGGACCGGGCGGTATGGCTCTCAATTCGGCTCGCGGACACGGCGCTCACAAAATTGGGTGATTGTATCGCAAAATGTGCCGAGCGTGGGATTTCGACATTAATCATCTTGAGTCGTGACGAGGCCGAAGCTTCGTCAGCCGGCTTGAACCCTCACGGGATTAACGGTCGGTGCGACAAGATTTGCAGTGTGGATTGCTAATGATGCCAATCGAAAGTTCAACCGATGAAACCAGTTCTCTTTAACAACACGGTCCTGCGGGACGGGCATCAATCCATGGCCGCTACCCGCATGAGCACCGCGCAAATGCTCGCCGCCGCGCCGATTCTCGATGAAATGGGATTCGCCGGGTTGGAAACCTGGGGCGGGGCGACGATTGACTCCTGTTTGCGCTATTTGAACGAAAATCCGTTCGATCGGCTACGCACGCTCAAGAAAATCGCACCGAAGACGCCGCAACTGATGTTGTTGCGCGGCCAGAACATCGTCCAATACGCGAGCTTTCCGGATGACGTGGTGGAAACGTTCGTTCGCCTTACCTGTCAGAACGGGCAGGACATTCTGCGCATATTCGATGCGTTGAATGATGTGCGGAATTTGCGCACGGCCATTAGCGCCACGAAGAAATACGGCAAGCACGCGCGCGGCGAACTTTGCTATACGCTCAGCCCGGTTCACACGGTCGAAAACTTTGTGAAGCTGGGGATCGAGTTGGAGAAGATGGGTTGCGATTCCATCGGCATCAAAGACATGTCGGGCATTCTTCAGCCGCAAATCGCGTTTCGGCTCGTAAAGGAACTGAAGGCGAAGGTCGGCATTCCGATCACGCTGCACACGCACGACACCGCCGGACTTGGCGCGGCGGCGTATCTCGCGGCGATTGAGGCAGGCGTGGATTGCGTGGAAGTCTCCATCGTGCCGTTCGCCAATGGTACGTCGCAACCGGACACGCAACGGATGTTGGCGCTGCTCGAAGGTCATCCGCGTTGTCCGAAGTTTGATACGGAAAAACTTTCCCAGCTGCGCAGCTACTTTGAAGGCGTTTACAAGGAGCTTTCTAAATTCACGAGTCCGGCGAACGAGCGCGTGGACAGCGACATTCTGATTTATCAAGTGCCCGGCGGCATGTTGTCGAATTTTCGCACGCAACTCAAAGAGCAGGGCATGAGCGAGAAGTTCGACGAAGTCGTGCGGGAAATTCCCGTCGTGCGCGAGGCACTGGGCTGGATTCCGCTCGTCACGCCGACGTCGCAAATCGTCGGCACGCAAGCGATGATGAACGTGAAGTTCGGGCGCTGGAAAATGATCTGTCAACCGGCGCAGGACATCGCGCTCGGCAAATACGGCAAAACGCCCGGGCCGATTGCGCCGAACGTGCTGGCGCAAGTGGAGAAACAAACCGGCAAGAAACCTGTGACCGAACGTCCGGCGGATTTGCTCGAACCGGCGCTGGAGAAATACCGCAAGCAATGCGCGGAGAAAAATTTACCGACGGATGACGAGACGGTGGTGTTGTTCGCGATGTTCCCGCAGCAAGTCGAAGATTTGCACAAAGCGAAGTCCAAACCCGCCGCGCCTGCGCCGACCGCAACGCCCGCGCCTGCGGCAGTATCAACCAGCACGACTGCGCCCGCGCCCGCTGCATCGCAACCAAACAATGCGCCCGCCGGGAATTTTGGCTCCGCGCGTCGGCTGTTCATCACGGTGAACAACAAGCGCCACGATGTGACGGTGGAGACCCTCGATTGATTTCTATGACGCAAACAAAGACACAACCAATCTCCGGGCCATTGCTGGCGGAATTTTCGCCGGTGAGCTACGACGATTGGCGCAAGCTGGTCGAAGCTGAATTGAAAGGCGCGCCGTTCGACAAGAAGATGTTCACGGCCACGTATGAGGGCATCACGCTCCAGCCCATTTATCGGCGCGAAGACATCGCGAATCTGCCGCATGTGAATTCATTTCCCGGGTTCGCTCCCTTCGTGCGCGGGGCGAGCGCGAGTGGTTACGTGAAGGAATCCTGGGACGTTTCGCAGGAAATCGCGGTCGCGAGCCCGACGGAATTCAATTTCGCGGCGCGCAATTCCATCAGTCGCGGTTTGAACGCATTGAACATGGTGTTGGATCGCGCGACGCGAAACGGGCTCGACCCGGATTGGGCGACCGCGGAAGACGTTGGCTATGGCGGATTGTCGGTCGCGACGCTGGGTGATTTGGGGCGCGCGTTGGACGGCGTGGTATTGGAACAAACGTCGTTGTTCGTTCGCTCCGGCGCATCCGCGTTGCCGTTTGCCGCGTTGTTGGTGGCGTTGGCAAAGAAACGCAAAACGCCGCTGCTGGCCTTGCGTGGCTGCATCGAAATGGACCCGCTCGGCGTGCTGGCGCACGAAGGGAAGTTGCCGCAATCGCTTGATTGCGCGTATCGCGAAATGGCTGCGCTCACCGCGTGGGCGGCGAAGAACGCGCCGCAGTTGCAAACGATCTGTGTGCATAGTCGCGCGTGGCACGAAGCCGGCGGCAACGCCGTGCAGGAACTCGCTTACACGCTCGCGACTGGCGTTGAATACTTGCGCAAGCTGGCCCAGCTCGGCGTGGACATCAATACCGCCGCGCCGCGGATGCGTTTTGCGGTGACGGTGGGCACGAATTTCTTTCTCGAAATCGCGAAGCTTCGCGCCTTGCGGATGTTGTGGTCGCGCGCAGTGGCTGCGGCTGGCGGAAACGAAGCCGCGCAGAAGCTTTCGTTGCACGTGCGGACTTCGCTGTGGAACAAATCGGTCGTTGATCCCCACAACAATCTGCTGCGCGCGACAGTCGAAGCGTTCGCCGGTGTGCTCGGTGGGTGCGATAGCATGCAGGTCGGCGCCTTTGATCAAGTAGTGCGGCAGCCTGATGATTTCAGTTTGCGCATCGCGCGGAACACGCAGCTCGTCTTGCAGAAGGAATGCAATCTCAATCACGTCATTGATCCGGCGGGCGGTTCGTGGTTCGTCGAGAATGCAACAGCGGAACTCGCGGCGCGCTCGTGGGCGTTGTTTCAGGAAGTGGAAAAGGCGGGCGGGATGGAAGCCGCAATGCGCGCGGGCGATCCGCAAAAGGCCGTTGGCGAAATGGCGGCGAAGAAAATCAAATCCGTCACCAGTCGGCGCGATTCCATCGTGGGCGTGAATCAATACGCCAATCCGAAGGAAAAACCGTTGGAGCGAACTTTGCCGGATCCCGCGGCGTTTCACAAACGGCGTGTGCAGCAGGTCGCATCGCACCGCACGGCGCTTGACGATGAAGACAGCCAGGTGGTTTTGAACTGGCTCGCGAAAATCATCGGCGTGCGCGGGCACGACCTGTTCGACGTTTGCGTGGAAGCGGTCAGCGCGGGCGCGACGTTGGGCGAAATCACCCGCGCGTTGCGCATCAATGATTCGCCCTGCAAACCGATTACGCCGGTTTGCCTGACGCGCGCGGCGGCACCGATCGAAGGTTTGCGAGCCGCGATGAATCGACGAACCGATGGGCCGGCGAAAGTTTTCCTGTGCAACATGGGCGCGCTCAAGGAACACAAAGCGCGCGCCGACTTTTCGCGCGGCTTCTTCAGCGTGGGCGGTTACGAAGTCATTTCGCCGACCGGATTCAAACGACCGGAAGACGCGGTGACCGCGTTGTTGAAATCGGATGCGGACATCGCGGTGATTTGTTCGACAGACGAAAATTATCCGGCGCTCGTGCCGGCGTTGACCGAGGAAATTCGCGCGCAAAAGCCGGATACGATCGTCGTGCTCGCGGGTTATCCGCCGGACCAGGTGGAAGCGCACAAGAAATCCGGCGTGCATGAATTCATTCATCTGCGCGCCGATGTGTTGGAAGTCCTGAGCAAGTTGAACCAAAGGTTGGGGATCAAATGAAAGGAGCGTTGCGAACGAATTTGCATCGGTACGGTCCCGTTGGCCCGGGGTGGCTTGCTTGTGGCGAAGCCGAATCCCAAGGGGATTCCGGCACAAAGCCCAGGGTTGCGAGGACACAATCCCGTTGGGATTGCAAAAGACTATGACTACGTTTCCTGATTTCACCAAAGTTGAACTGAACACGACGCCTGAACCGGTGACGTTTGAGCAATGGCGCGCACGGTTCGAGGCAGAAACCGGTAAATCGCTCGACGATTGGGTGGCGCAAACGCTGGAGCAGATTGACCTGCAACCGCTCTACACGAACGCCGACCTCGCCAAGTGCGAACATCTCGACACGATGCCGGGTCTTGCGCCGTTCGTGCGTGGACCGTACGGCTCAATGTATGTGACGAAGCCGTGGACCGTCCGCCAATACGCCGGCTTTTCCACGGCGGAAGAATCCAATGCGTTCTATCGCCGCAACATCGCCGCCGGGCAGCAAGGTTTGTCCGTGGCGTTCGATTTGCCGACGCATCGCGGTTACGACTCCGATCATCCACGCGCGTTTGCGGACGTGGGCAAGGCGGGCGTCGCGGTGGATTCGATTCTCGATATGAAGGTGCTGTTCGACAGCATTCCGCTGGATCGCATCTCCGTTTCGATGACGATGAACGGCGCGGTGTTGCCAATCCTGGCGTTTTACATCGTGGCCGCCGAGGAACAGGGCGTGCCGCTCGACAAGCTGTCGGGCACGATTCAAAACGACATTCTCAAAGAGTACATGGTGCGGAACACTTACATCTATCCGCCCGCACCTTCGATGCGCATCATCGCGGACATCTTCGCGTTCACCTCGCAAAAGATGCCGAAGTTCAATTCGATTTCGATCTCCGGCTATCACATGCAGGAAGCCGGCGCGACGGCGGATTTGGAAATGGCTTACACGCTTGCCGACGGTCTCGAGTACGTGAGAACCGGCATCAAAGCGGGAATTGATATTGATGCGTTCGCGCCGCGATTGTCGTTCTTCTGGGCGCAGGGCAAAAACTTTTTCATGGAGATTGCCAAAATGCGCGCCGCGCGGGCGCTCTGGGCGAAACTCATCAAGCAATTCAATCCGAAGAATCCGAAATCCATGGCGCTGCGCACGCATTCGCAGACGTCGG
>CAZKMR010000106.1:0-14104 GCA_964553795.1 uncultured Bifidobacterium sp.
TGCGCGTTTCCCCGGGCGGGATACTAAAGGTCATCATGCAATTTCACGACCCCCTAATCCAGTCGTCACCCTTGCGTCACCCACTTCGAGGCCTTAAGGTTTCCGCACTATCATCGACCAACAGCGCTTAATCATGTCGTATTTTCATCTTCCGCTCTGGCTGGCCGCCGGTTTTAGCATCGCAGCGTTATCCGCCTCCGCGCAAATCGTCATTAATGAAATTCACTACGACCCGGACGTGAGAACCGAACTGGTGGAGTTCATCGAACTCCACAACGCTGGCAGCAGCGCCGTAAATCTTTCCGGTTGGCAGTTCACCGAAGGCGTCACCTACACATTTCCCAACGGCACTTCGCTCGCGGCGGGCGGGTATCTCGTGGTTGCACAAAATCCGGCGTCGCTCCAGGCCAAATTCGGGGTGCCGGCGCTGGGGCCGTGGGATGGCCGGCTCTCGAATGAGGGCGAAAAGATCACCCTCAAGAACGCCGCCGGCGGAACGGAAGATTCGGTCGAATATCAACTCGGCTTTCCCTGGCCGACAGTTGGTGATGCCCCGGGCTATTCCATTGAGTTGATTCATCCAGCATTGGACAACGATCTTGGCGGGAGCTGGCGGCGCTCCGTAAACTGGAACACAAATCAGCCGACCGTCACCCTCGTTGCGTCCAATTCCATCTGGCGTTACTTCAAGGGCACAAGTGAAGCCTCCAATCCGACCACGGTCTGGCGCAATCTGAATTTCAACGATACGAGCTGGCTCACCGGCGCGGGCACGATTGGCTATGGCGAAAACTTCATTGCCACGCCGCTGAACGACATGCAGAACAACTACACCACGGTGTTTCTGCGGAAAACCTTCGTGGTCACCAACGCCAGTCTCATCGGCGGCCTCACCCTTCGGGCGCAGTATGACGACGGTTTCAAAGCCTGGATCAACGGCACGAATGTGTTGAATGCCAACATGGCCACGACGGAAGTGCCGTTTAATGGTACAGCCGGCAGCGCGCTGGAGTCCTTCGCCTACCAGACGTTCAACCTCCCGGCGCCCCAAATTTACCTCGTCAACGGCACCAATATCATCGCCATTCAAGCCGCCAATGCCAGCCTGGCGAGCAGCTCCGATTTCTTCTTCGACGCGCAACTCGCCGTTGCCGCCACCGGTGACGGCCCAACTCCGGGTGGCCCCAACGCCGCCCTCGCCGCCAACGCGCCGCCGCAAATCCGGCAGGTGAATCATTCGCCCAACGAACCCACCAGTAATCAAGCGGTCAGCATCACCGCCAAAATCACCGATCCCGAGAATGTCGCGAATGTTTCACTGCAATATCAAATCGTTGCGCCGGGCAATTACATTGACTTGGCGGATGCCGCTTACACGAACGCCGCGAACTGGATCACGCTCCCGATGAACGACGCGGGCAACAATGGCGACGCGTTCGCGGGCGACGGCATTTACACCGCAGTGATTCCGGCGTCCGTCCAACAACATCGCCGGCTCATCCGCTATCGCCTCAGCGCGACCGATGGCGTTGGTGCGGCCGTCACGGTGCCGTATGCGGACGATCCGCAACCAAACTTCGCCTACTTCTGCTACGACGGCGTGCCGGTATGGTCGGCCGCCGTGCGGCCGGGAATAACGCCAGTGTTGAATTTCGACACGAATGTCATGCGGCGCTTGCCGACGGTGCATTTGATCGCCAAAAACAATTCCGTGGTGGACGCGACCTGGGGGTTGCTCACCGGCAAATATGGGGGCGACCTTTACAGATGGGGCGGCACGCTGGTTTATGACGGCAAAGTTTATGATCACATCCGCTATCGCGCCCGGGGCGGCGTCTGGCGTTATGCGATGGTGAAGAACATGTGGAAATTTGACTTCAATCGCGGGCACGATTTTCAGATGCGCGACAACTACGGGCAGAAGTACGCCACCAAGTGGACGAAGCTCAATTTAGGCGCGTGCATCCAACAGCGCGATTTCTGGCATCGCGGCGAGCAGGGCATGTTTGAATCCGTCGGCAGCCGGCTCTTTCAATTGGCCGGCGTCGAATCGTTCAACACCTCCTTTCTGCAATTCCGCGTGATTGACGAAACCGCCGAGGCCGGCGCGGACCAATACGAAGGCGATTTCTGGGGATTGTATCTCGCGGTCGAACAGGAGAACGGTCGGTTCCTGGATGAGCACGGTTTGCCCGACGGCAATCTTTACAAAATGGAGGGCGGCACGGGCGAACTCAACAACCTCAACCCGCTCGGTCCGACCGACAAATCGGACCTCAATTACTTGCTGAACAATTACACCGGCGCGAGCGACGCGTGGTGGCGCACGAACTGGGCCCTGACGAATTTCTATTCCTACCAGACTATTGTGCAGGCGATTCACCACTACGACATCAACGCCGGGAAAAATTATTTTTACTATCGCTACCCGGACAGTGGCCTGTGGAAGGTCATTCCGTGGGACCTCGATCTCACCTGGGCGCACAACATGTATGAATCCAGTTGGGGTGGACTCAACGCGCTCACGCCGCGAATTCTCACCGGCGCGACAGCGGTCCCCGGCACCGGCAATCAAAGCGGCACGCATAATCTCGCACTCTCCGGGCAGCGCCCCGCCTTCGAACTCGAATTCCGCAATCGCGTCCGGGAAATCCGCGACCTGCTGTTCAACACGGACCAAGCCTGGCAATTGATTGACGAATACGCCTGGCTTGTGCGCGGCCCGACCAATGGGCCGACCTTTCTTGATGCCGACCGCGCGATGTGGGATTGGAACCCCAAAATGGCCAGCGGCACCTATAGCAGTTCGCTCAGCAAAGCGGGTCAGGGTGAGTATTATCGCTGGTCCTTGAATCCTTCTGTCACGAAAGACTTCAACGGCTGCATCCAGTTGATGAAAGACTACGTGGTCATTCGCAGCCAGCATCTCGAGGTGTTGGGAACTGATTTCAACATACCCGCCACGCCGACGATTACGTACACCGGGCCCACGAATTATCCGCTCAACCAACTCAGCTTCCAATGTTCCAGCTACGCCGGCGCAAATCCGTTCGCTGCCCTGCGCTGGCGCGCGGGGGAAGTGTGGGATACCAACGCCCCGACCTACGATCCCACCAAGCCGCGCCCGTACGAAATCACGGCACAATGGGAGAGCGGCGAAATCACCACCTTCACCAACGCCATCACCATCCCGGCGGACGCGTTGAAAATAGGCCGCGCCTATCGGGTCCGCGTGCAAATGAAGGACACCACTGGCCGCTGGAGTCGCTGGTCCGCGCCCCTGCAATTCGTCGTGGGTCAACCGCCCGCTGCCGCCGCGTTGACCAATTACCTGCGGCTCACCGAACTGATGTATGACCCGGTCGCCGGCGGCGATTTTGAGTTCGTTGAACTGCACAACTCCAGTGACAGCGTCACGCTGGATTTGGCGGGAGCGAATTTCACCGCCGGCATCAACTACACCTTCCCCAACGGCACCACCATCGCCCCCGGTGCGTATCTTTTGCTGAGCAAACACGCCAATGTCGCGACGTTCCGATCTCATTATGGCCTCGCGGCGAATGTACCCGTCGTCGGTCCGTTCAGCGGCAACTTGGCCAACGAGGGTGAAGAAGTGGTGCTCAAGACCGGCGCCGGCGGCACGGAAATTTTCTCCTTCGAATACAGTGCCGGGCGCGGCTGGCCCATGGGTGCTGGCGGCTCCGGCCATTCCCTCGTCCCGGCCAATCCCACCGCCCCCGGCCAGGCCAACGGGGCGCTGGACTATCCTGGCAACTGGCGCGCGAGTTCCTTCATCAACGGTTCGCCCGGCCAGGCCGACCCCGACGTGCCCGCGCCTACCATCGTGCTGAACGAAATCACCGCCCACACGGATTACAACGATCCCACCAAACCCGAATACGATTCCAACGATTGGATCGAACTGTTCAACACGACGGGTGCGACCTTCGGCTTGACGAACTGGTACCTGAGCGACGATCCCGCCAACCTGACCAAGTGGGCCATCCCTGCCACCACCATCGCGGCGCGCAGCTGGATCAGTTTCGACGAAGTCACCGGCTTTCACACGCCGATCACCAGCGGCTTCGGGCTCGACAAGGCGGGCGAACAAGTCCTGCTTTCCCATCTGCCGGGCGGGACCGCGAACCGCGTGGTGGACACGATCAAATTCAAAGGCCAACCGAACGAAGTTTCGTTGGGACGTTATTCCGACGGTGGCCCGTTCTGGTATCAGATGCCGCGCACCCGCAACACCGCCAACGCCCCCGGCCTGACCGAACTCGTCATCACCGAAGTCATGTATCATCCGCCCGACTTCGGCACGAATGACAACGTGCGCGATGAGTTCGTGGAAATTTACAACCCGACCACGGCGCCCATTGTTTTGCAAGATGCGGACGGCCTCTGGCGGCTGGACGGCGGCATTTCGTTCACGTTCCCGGCGGCCACCACCATTCCCGCCGGCGGAAGTTTGCTCGTCGTGAGTTTTGCACCGAGCGACGCCGTCACGCTCGCCGCGTTCCGCAGCGCGCACGGCATCACGAATCTGAGCCTGCCGATTCTCGGCCCGTTCTCCGGCAAGCTCGGCAACCGGAGCGACCGCGTCGCGCTCGAACGTCCGCAAGCACCCGACGCGCCGGGCGATGCCTACTCATGGATCGTCGTGGATGAAGTGACTTACGGCAACCAAACCCCATGGCCCGCGAGCGCGAACGGTGGCGGGCATTCGCTCCAACGGATTTCCCCCGGTCACTCGGGCGATGATCCCGCGAATTGGAACGCCGGACCGCCCACGCCGGGCCAGCATCAAACGGCCATCATCACCCCACCCGAATTGACGCTGCAAATCACCAGCGGGCAACTCGAACTCAGTTGGCCGCCAACTCACCTTGGCTGTCGGCTGGAGGCGCAGACGAATTCTCTGGCCACCGGCTTGAGCACGAATTGGGTCACCATTCCCGGATCAGCCCAGACCAATCAAATCACCATTCCGATCCACAGTGACAATGACGCCGTGTTCTTCCGGTTGGTTTACCCGTGATCGCGCCGTCGCTCCGCGACAACAAAAAAGCGCGCCAGACATTTGCCTGGCGTGCTTTGGAATTATTGCCTGATCAACTCAGATATTCAGCGAATCTGTCACCCGCCTCGTGGATTCAGCCCTCGGGATTATCGAGCAGTTCTTGAAGTCGTGACTTGAGGGACACGGGCACGCGCTCCAACCAACTAGCATCCACTAACCCCACCCCCATCAAATCCCGCAGATGGACGCGATCCTTGTCGCGGAATGAAGTCAGCTTCATGCGGACCAAGGCATCGAGCGAAATCAGCCGGAAAGTTTCCGTGGATTCGGATTCCGACACATCGGGTACCGGGGCCGCATAGTCGGGGTGAACCTTTTCGCGCGCGAAAACGATGTGAACCGCATTCCGGGCCTTGGCGTCCGGCCCGTCGAGAAACACATCAATGTTCGCGGCATGACGATAGACGAAGCCAGCTGCCTCCAAAGCATTCCGGGCGGCGAAAAGATCGTCGCGCCGCAAAATGATGTCCACGTCCTGCGTATTACGCACTGCCGCTTCGTCCACACGGGAAACCCAGGCTGCCACTGCGTTTCCACCCGCCACCGAATACGGCACGCCAGCCTGTTCCAAGGCCCGTGCAGCGCGAAGCAATCGTTGGCGGACTTTTTCAACCGCGTTACTCATACGTTCCCACGAAACTCCGGCATAGGCGGTGGTGGCCATCGGAATTCAATTCAGTTCGGCAAATACTCGCGCGGATCCGTCACCTTGCCGGTGATCGCACTCGCCGCCACCGTCGCCGGGCTGGCGAGGAATACCTGTGACTCCTTATCGCCCATGCGGCCGGGGAAATTGCGGTTCGTGGCGCTGATGCACTTGATGCCGGACTTGTTGATGCGACCAAATGTGTCCACTGGCCCGCCGAGACATGCGGCGCAGCCGGCGTTCTCGGTCATTTGCACGCCGGCGTCCACGAGGATCTGCCAGATGGTCTGATTGCCCCAACGCGTGGATTGCAACTCGTGAACAATGTCCGGTGTCGCGGGTACGCCAAAAGTGTCGATGGAAACTTTCTTGCCGCGCAACACGCGGGCGAATTCCACGAAGTCACTGGTCTTGCCGCCGGTGCACGAGCCGACATAAGCGCGGTCGAGCTTCACGTTGCTCATCTCCTTGGCCTTCTTGCGTTGGCCGGGATCAGGATGGCACGCGACGGTTGGTTCGAGTTTCGACAAGTCCACGACGAGTTCATAAACGAACTTCTGGTCTTGATCGAGCTCGACGGGTTCGTAGCGCGCTTGTGTTCCGTTCAACTTCACGCGCGCGTCCACATATTCCGCCGTGCGCGAGTCGAACGGGAAAATGCCGTTCTTGCCGCCAGCCTCAATCGCCATGTTGGCGACGGTCATGCGGTCGTCCATCGAGAGTGACGCCACGCCCGGTCCGTCGAATTGCATGGCGCGATACGTCGCACCGTCAAAACCGATTTCCCCGATGCAATGCAGGATGATGTCCTTCGCCATCACGCCGGGTTGCATTTTGCCTTCGAGCCGGAAATGCATCGTTTCGGGAACTTTGATGAGCAACTTGCCCGTGCCCATGACGAAGCCGGCGTCGGTGTTGCCGATGCCCGTGGCGAATTCATTGAAGGCACCCGCCATGCAGGTGTGCGAATCCGTGCCGAACAAAACTTCGCCGGGCCGCGTATGACCCTTGGCCGGTAATGCGGTGTGGCAAACGCCGGCATATTGCGAACCGTATTGGCGCTTCAACATTCCCTTGCTCGAATCGAAATGCCATTGGCCGTTCGGATCATCAATCACGTCGTAGAAATAGGGCAGGCCCTGTTCCTTCACGAATTCGCGGAGAATGTCCACGTTGCGATTTGATTTGGAGTCAGCGGTGAAAATGTAGTGGTCGGGAATGATGACGACACGTTGCTTGTCCCAGACCTTGGCGTCCTTGCCGAATTCGCGCTTGAACACGCCAATCGTGCCCGGGCCGCACACGTCGTGCGTCATCAGCACATCGGCCTTCACCCAGACATTATCGCCGGCTTGCACGCTGGATTTTCCGGCGGCGCGGGCGAGCAGTTTTTCAGTCAACGTCATAGCTGGACAAGCCTAGCGAACCTTCAGACTGACTTCAACTGCGCAGAAAGGGTGGTGAACCAATGGATGGATTACGAAGTGGCGATGGATTCAGCGGGCTGGGGCGCACGGGTAGTACGCCAAAGGAGAAACGCTGCCAGTGCCGTCAGTAACAGGTTGCGGAAGAACGCAAAGGCCACCGATTCGATGAATCGGCTCAAGCCCGGCGCGCTTTCATGCAGGCCGAAAATGGTAAGATTGAAACAGCCGCACGAGATGTCGATGCCGCGCGCCCACGCCTGGCCGGTGGCCACGACGAAGATCACCATCAGCCCGGTGATCGTCAGTAGTGCTGTCGGCGTCCAGAAGCCCGCCAGCAACATCAGGCCGCAGAGCAATTCAATCCACGGCAACACGACGGCCGTCGCTTGCACCAACGCACGCGGCAGCGGCAATTCGTAGGCGAGAATGGAGCCGTAGAACTCGGTTGGATTTCCCAACTTTGAGATCGCTGCCCAAAGCAACAACAGTGCGAGCAAGCCGCGCAGGGTGCGTTCCAGACTGGAGGTCATGTGCGCGTTCACGGGGATGGTGAGGCGGGCGCATTGGCGCGCTCCGCTTGCAGGGCTTGTTGATATTCGAGATAGCCGCCGGTCATGTAACGCACGGCGGGCCACTGAAATTCAGTCACCAATCGCGTCGCGACGCGAGCGGATTGCGAGCAACTGGTGCTGCTGCAATAAACAATCAGAATGCGATCGGCAGGCTGCTGTTGCAAAAAAGCGCGGAATTCCTCCGGTGGACTGATCTCTGGCAGAGAAATCGCACCTGGAATATGGCCGGCGTCATAGAGTGGTTTATGACGAACGTCCACCATGATTGCGCGCCCGGCCGCCACCAACGCTTTGGCTTCGGGCCAGTGAATCGGGGCTGGATTGGTGTGCCCAACCACCGGCGAGGCGACAGGCACGGTCGGCGCAACGGTCGGCGGTGGGGCAACCGGCGGAGTTGTCGCGGGTGGCGTGTGAGTGGGGACTGGCCGTGGCTGCAATGCAGCGTTGCCGGGATTTATCGGGGCCGGGGTGATCGCCGGGACAGGATTTGTGGTTTGAATTGGTGCCGCGGTTGTTTCCGCGCTCACCGTTGGCGCGGTAACGGTGGGTTCACCGAGTTGAACGCCGAGCGGATTGGCCGAATTAAATGCGAATCCCAACACGCTGCTCAATCCAACCACGACGAGGGTTTGGCCCAGGACGATTGGCGTAACCAGTCGCCGGCGCTCTGCCGGCGAAGCACTTGCCGGCGGGGCGACTGCCTCCGCCTGGGAGGTTGGTGGACGATGTTTTCCGCGTTGGCTCATCAGTTATTCAGCCTAGCAATCTCAAATGGTTTCGCAACGAAAGTTCACTGACCGGACGAGGAATTGAGTCAGCCCATGCGAGGAATTTCCGCCCCTCATGAACCCAAACCAAAATCGGACGAGCGAACCACAAGAAGCGATGAACATTGAAGCCCCGCTTTCGTGATACTGCTTGCGGCAAGTGACTCAGAGTCGTTCGCCGATGGGGGCGACGGTCCAACCAGGCTGAAAGACTGAGAACTCCGCAGGAGTTGCCGCGGCGAGAACCGGCTTCGGGCAAGAACTGGCGTTCACTCCAGTGCGGACACTGCAGCAGCCGCACAGCAGCCCGACAAGGCCCAAGAGTAAGAGATATGGAAGCAGGCGATTCATGGTTTTGGCGATTGACCAGTGTTGGAGCTTGGTCCAGCAATAGCACTGCCCGCGTCCGCTGGCCACAGGGATTCTGGCGCACGATGCAGTTTTTAGTCGCGCTTACCGTGACGCTTCCCGCAGTCGCGGAAAACTTACCGACTTCCAGCTCCACCGACTGGACAATTACCTTATCTGCGGCACTGAAGGAAACGTTCGATAGCAACGTTTATCTTCAGGACCAAACCAGTCGCGCGCAGCGCGAATCCCTGGTCACCACGTTGCAATCTCAGTTGATCGCGAAGTGGAACGGCTCGTCGTGGCTGAATGCTGCCCTGTGCTATCAACCGGAGGCGAACTGGTTTCATGCCGAAACCTCCGAGAACTTCGTGCTACAGCGGGCGGTGTTGAATCTTTCCGGACGTGGCGATGACATCAGCTACGAATCTGCGACCAGTCTGGTGCTGATCAATGGCGACTCCGCCAGCTTGATCTGGACCGGGCCGGGGGGCGCGCCGGCCACCGGCGCGGCTACGGTGCGCGACCGGCGCGATGCGACGGTTTATCGCAGCAGCTTTCGAGTGACGCGTGAGTTCGGCGACTGGTTTGCGCGTCCCGTTGCAACCTTCTATCTGCACGACTTTCAAACCGATCAGCGGGCGATACCGGGCTATCAGAGTTTTGTGGATCGCGGCGAAGTCACGGTTGGGGCGGATTTAGGCCGGCGTTTTGGAGCATGGTCCGCGTGGAGCGGTTATCGTTACGGCGTGCAGAATCAGGCGCGGTTGTTGCAATTCCCGGAGGAATACGACAGCACGTTCCATCGGATTCTTTTCGGCGCGGAAGGCAGCCTCGCGACCTGGCTCAAGTTCAATGTCACGCTCGGACCGGAATTCCGCCGGTACGGCGACAAAGTTCATCCCACCTTCGGTGCTCGTGATGAGTTTAACATTTACGTCGATGCCAGTTGCATTCTGACGCCGACGGCAAAGGACACGTTAGGTTTCCTCGCGAAACGATTTGAACAGCCCGGTGCGAGCGGTCGCGCGGCGTATGAAGATTCGACTTA
The DNA here is from genome assembly GCA_964553795.1 of uncultured Bifidobacterium sp. Classification (GTDB taxonomy): domain Bacteria; phylum Verrucomicrobiota; class Verrucomicrobiia; order Limisphaerales; family JADLHS01; genus JADLHS01. The sequence goes on from CAZKMR010000106.1 coordinate 9,895, forward strand.
TGAGATTACCTGGCGTCACAAATTCAACGCGGCCTGGACTGCGGGGCTGAGCGGGCGGGCGTATGGCACGGCGTTCTTGAAGCCAGCCCAACGCGATGATTGGATTCTCAGTCAAAGCGCGTTTCTCAACTGGACCATCAACCAAAACTGGAACGCGGAGCTTTCCTACGCTCACGAATCCGGCGAAACAACGACGCCGGGCGCTTCGGGCCGGGAATATGAACGTCATCTGGTCGCGCTTGGTTTGCGTTACAACTTCGGGGGCTGGCCCTGACCGGCAGTTCTGCGCCGACGGCCAACAAAACGCGGAACTATTTTTTGCGCTGATAAAAAGTGGCATCCGCGACTGAATAGATTTTGCGGGCCAAAGATTTCAAATTCTGTTCGTCAACGAACACCAGGAAGTTTCCGGGCAATTCGACCCGCGCGATGACGCGGTCAACGAGTTTCTGGCTGGCGCTGGAGGTGCGAAATTTCCAGAAGCTCGTTTTAACGCGCAGCGCGATGACGTAACAGGGATGATGCGGATGCCACTTCACTTGCTTCCGGGCGATGGCAGCGCGGGCGACGTCAGGCTCATCGAGCATGATCTCTTTCAAGGCCGCCAGTTGTTGGGCCTCGAGTTCATGCGGCAAAAAATGGTCCTGCGCGGAGATGTTCGCGCGCTCGGATTGTCCCTCGGCGAGTCGTTGTTGGAAACGATCGGCGCGTTCTTCCAAAGGCCGCAGCAAATCGCGCTGCCCGGTTCGCGTGTAGTAACCAAACAACAATTCGCAGCCGGTCATCGTCAGCAAGTCGTCCTCTTGGATGGCGGTTTCCATAAAAGTCACGCCCGCCGGATCATCTTTTTCCAACAGCAGACGACCTTTGACAAAGTTGGCGCCGGCATGGCGCGGGTTAAGCGTGAGAACCTGCTCCACCAGCGGTAGCGCGGCGTTGTCATCGTGCAACTCGATCAACGCCGTCGCGCGTTTCCACGAGGCTTCGAGGGATGGTGGCGTTGCTGGATCATCGTTTGCTTTTAACTCTTCGCTCAACTGAAGCGTTCGCTGGTGTCGCTCCTTCCAATTGTCGCGAATCAATTGCCGCCATTCCTCGCTCAAGGCGCGAGCGGCGGTTTCGGCGCATGAACCAAGCAATACTTCGGCGGCACTCGTCGGTGGGGGCGGCGGGGGCGTGGGAAAATTGTGCGAGAAATCCGCCGGCAGCCGATTCATGGCGCGCAGCCGATCTTTCAAACACGGATGCGTGTCGCCGGAATTCGTTTCCGCGAGGAACGCTTGCTTCAGCCAGCGCCCGGCGTCGGCCGAGGTCGGGCCGCTGCGCAAGGCCGCCGCCTGAAGCAGCATCACATCGGCGGGTGGTTCTTCATTCGAGTTGGCGCGCGTGAAGATTTCGGGCCAGAATTTTTCTCCCAATAACCCGCCGTCCACCGGCAATCGCATCAAGGCATTGGCTGCGGCATCCGCCCCCGCAATGCGCACCGCGCAAGCATCGGCTTCGTATTCATTCACCCGCGCCAATACAAACGCGTGACCGTTGAAGATGGGCCAGAACCGTTTGATAAACGAAACCAGCACAAAACTGCCCCGGGTTTGTTGCCGTTCCATCTGCGCAAAAATCTGATCCCAACTCTGGCGCACCCGGTAAAGCCAGTTGCCAAAACGACCGTGACCACGCGACGAATGCGCGAACTCATGTGCGAGCACGGCTTTGAATTCGTCGGGCGACAGACTTTGCATCAGCGGCAGACCGAGCAGCAGATAATTGCGATGCCAACCAAAAATGCCGAGCCGCGGAATTTGCACCACCGCGGCATTGTGTTCCGGCACGAGCAGGACGGTGTGAAACGGCTGACAATTCAGCTGGGCGCGCAACTCATCCAACAGGCGAAACAATTCGGGCGCATCGCGGCGTTGGATGGCGTGACCTTTCGGCGCGTCCAACCGCACCCAAAGTCCGCGCAAGATGACCCAGAACAAGCCACCGAACAGCGCCAGCCCGACAAAGCCCAGCTTGAACGTGACAGCGTTCGGCACACGGAAGATGAGGAAAACAATGCCCAGGCACAGCGCGAAAGAAATCAGCAACACGAGACTGAGGTAGCCGTACGCCAGTCCCACCAGCCCAATCGTGTGAATTAAAAACCGCCGGGGATGTTGCTGAGATTTCTTTTCCAACCGGCGAATCAGCCGATCAAACTCGTCGCGAGTCATGGCCTAGAGTGTCCTCTTAAACCGCCGCGACGCAATACCGTTCTGTAATCAACCCGGCGGATGCTTCGGACCAAAACGCCCAGCATTCTCAACGGGCGTTCGCCGAGCTAGACTCCAGTTCCGCCAAGACCGGGTAATCCGTATATCCACCCGGTCCATCCGCGTAGAAAGTGTTTGAGTCCGGCGAATTCAACGGCGCATTGGTCGCGAACCGCTTGACCAGATCTGGATTCGCGATGAAGGCCTTGCCGAACGCGACCGCATCCGCCTCGCCCGCTTGCAAGGCTTGTTCCGCCGTGTCCCGCGTGAAGGCTTCGTTCGCGACATAAACGCCGCCGAATTGTTGCTTCAGCTCCGGCCCAATTCGCTTGGGGCCGACTGATTCACGAGCGCAAATGAACGCAATCTTTCGGCGACCCAACTCCCGCGCCACATATCCGAACGTCGCGGCCGGATCGGAATCGCCCATGTCGTGCGCGTCCCCGCGGGGCGCAATGTGCATGCCCACGCGACCCGCGCCCCACACGGAAATCACCGCGTCCGTCACTTCCAGCATGAGCCGGGCGCGATTCTCGATCGGTCCGCCGTAATCATCCGTGCGTTGGTTCGTGCTGTCCTGAAGAAATTGATCGAGCAGATAACCGTTTGCGCCATGAATCTCCACGCCATCGAAACCGGCGGCGAGCGCATTGGCGGCGCCGTGCCGATACGCTTCAATGACACCCGGAATCTCGCCCCGTTCCAGCGCGCGCGGGGTGACGAAAGATTTCATCGGGCGCACCAAACTCACATGCCCTTGCGGCGCAATGGCGCTGGGCGCCACGGGTAATGCGCCCTCCAGATACAAGGGGTCCGACATGCGTCCCACGTGCCAGAGTTGCAAGAACATTTTCCCGCCGGCGGCATGAACGGCAGCGGTGATCTGCTTCCAACCGGCAGTTTGCTCGGGCGACCAAATGCCCGGCGTATTGGGATAACCCACGCCCATCGGCGTAACGGACGTCGCCTCGCTGAGAATCAGCCCCGCCGCCGCGCGCTGCACATAATAATCGCGCATCAGGGCATTGGGCACGCGGCCCGCGCTGGCGCGACACCGCGTGAGCGGCGCCATGAAAATGCGGTTGGCGAGTTTCAAATCTCCGAGGGTAAGTGGTTCCAGCAGTTTCAGTTTTGCACTCATTCGGGCCACAGAGTAGAGGCGATATTTATTTCTGCAAATGCGGAGGACGGTTTTGTTTCGCGCAATGCCTTGTAGGCATGATTATCCTGCCAACAAGGTCTTTCCCCAAATCGCGGCGGCAGGAGTAGAGTGATTTCGTTCCGAATCGAAAAACGTCGGAGCATTAACCGCAAAACCAAAACACCATTATGAGTAACTTCAAATATCACCGTCTCGACAAAAACAACGTTGCCGTCCTGCTGGTGGATCACCAGACCGGTCTGACCAATCTCGTCCATGATTTTTCTCCGGACGATTTCAAAAACAACGTGCTCGCACTGGCTGACGCGGCGAAATACTTCAAACTGCCAACCATTCTGACCACGAGTTTCGAGGAGGGGCCGAACGGACCACTGGTCCCGGAATTGAAGGAAATTTTTCCGGATGCGCCCTACATCGCGCGCCCTGGCAACATCAACGCCTGGGATAACGAAGATTTCGTGACGGCCGTCAAAGCCACTGGTAAAAAGCAATTGCTGGTCGCCGGTATCGTCACCGAAGTGTGCGTGGCGTTTCCCGTGCTCTCGGCCCTTGAGGCGGGTTACGAAGTGTTCGTAGTCACAGACGCCTCCGGCACGTTCAATAAGACGACCCGCGACGCGGCCTGGTTCCGCATGCAACAGGCGGGAGCGCAATTGATGACGTGGTTCGGCGTCGCGTGCGAATTGCACCGGGACTGGCGCAACGACGTTGAGGGCCTGGGCGCGTTGTTTTCAAATCACCTGCCTAACTACCGTTGTCTGATTAACAGCTATCTGAAGGCGAGTGGAAATCA
>CAZKMR010000107.1:0-14045 GCA_964553795.1 uncultured Bifidobacterium sp.
ACTGCGGTGTTCAACCTGAGAATTTGAAATGATGCAGGCATATAGGTTACTTGATGAACTTCAACTTGGCGCAGAAGACGTAGTAGAGCGTCGGCAACATCACCAAGGTGAGCACCGTGGCGAGCAGCAGGCCGACGATGTGAACCGCCGTCAGCGGATGCCACAGTGCGCCGCCCGTGAGGAACAGCGGAATCAATCCGCCCACCACGGCGAGCACGGTCACGAGCACTGGCCGGAGTCGCGCGAGACCGGCTTGGACGAGCGCCTGTTCCAAGGGCAGGCCCTTGGCGCGCGCTTCCTCGATGTAATCGCTCAGCACGATGATGTGACTAACCATGACGCCAGCCAGGCTGACGATTCCCAGCAGCGCCATGAAGCCGAGCGGCGAACCGGTGATCCACAGGCCCAGAATCGCGCCGATGAGGCCGAGCGGCACGGTCAACATCACCACCACCGACTTCATCACCGAGCTGAACTGGAGCACCATCGTGACGCAGATCAACGCGAGCGACACCAGCATCACCGCGGACATCTCCGACTTGTTCGCGCGAAGCTCCTTGTCTTCACCGGCGAACTTCAGTTCGTAGCCCGGATTGAGTTTGATCTTCGCGAGAGCCGGCCGCGCGCGGTCGAGAATCTGCGACGGCAATTCACCGAGCGGCGCGTAAGCCTTCACCGTCACGGTGCGAAGCTGGTTGTAGTGCGGAATCGTGACGAACTCCGGTTGCACCTTCACTTGCGCGAAGCTCTCGAATGGAACGCTCTTTCCGTCCGGCGTCTGCACGTAGAGGCCGCGCAATTTTCCCGCTTCGCTGCGATCTTCGATGCGTCCGCGCAGGAGCACTGGGATGAGCCGGTCGCCCTCGCGCAGCTCAGTCGCTTTCAATCCGGTGAACGACGCCTGCGCCACCTGGCCGATGTGCCGGTTGTTCAGCCCGAGCGAATTCGCGCGGTCCTGGTCAATCTCGATTTGGATGTTCGGCATGCGCAGGCCAAGATCGTCATGCACATGGTAGCCGCCCGCAGTGCGCAACTCGGCGGCGACCTGGTCCGCGAGCAGGCGCAGCTTGTCGAGGCTCTCGCCGCTGAGACGGATTTGAATCGGCTCTTTCACTGGCGGACCTTGCTCCAGTTCCTTGGCGACGCAGCGCGCGCCGGGAACACCGGCGTCCAACTCACGACGCAACTTGGCCAGCAGCGGCATCACGTCGTGTGCGCTGCGCGTGTTGACGAGAATTTGCGCCAGATAGTTCGCCGGCTCTTTCGGTTCGACGTTGTAATAAAAGCGCGGAGCTGTTCCGCCGGTGAAGATCGCGGCGCTGGTGACTTCCTCGTGCGATTTGATGATGGCCACCGCTTTGTCCACCGTGGCGCGCATGCTCGTCAGCGAATCGGTGGTCGGGAGATCAACGTCCACCAGCAATTGATTGCGCTCGGCGGGCGGGAAGAACTGGCTGCCCAGATACGGCGCGAGCAACAGGCTGCCCGCCAGCAGCGCGTAGCCGATGGCCAGGGTGAACCACGGACGCCGGAGCGCGCCTTCGAGCAGGGATTTGTAGCGCGGCAAAATCGCCGCGAGTCCCAGATCCACATAGCGAAACAGGAAGAACGACCGAACCTCCGCGCCTTCCTCGAAGCCCTTTTGTCCGCGCAACACGTAATAGCCGATCAACGGCGTGAAGGTGAACGAGACCAGCAGCGCCGCCAGCAACGCCATGCTCACGACGGCTGGCAGGCTTTTCATGAACTCGCCCTTGTCGCCGGTCAACATCAGCAGCGGCAGGAACGCGAAGATGTTGATGAGCGTGCCATAAACAATTGGATGTCGCAGGCGCAGCGGTCCGAGCCACGCCGCGCGCGAGCGCGACTCGCCGTTGTGCAACTCGCGGTTGATGCCGTCCGCCGCGACCACCGGCATGTCCACCAGCACGCCCAGCGCGATGATGAGCGCGGCGATGGAAATCTGTTGCAGCGGAATGCCCAGCATCTGCATCCCGATGAGCGTCATCGCGACGGTGAGCGGAATGGCCGTCGCCAGCACCAGCGCGGAGCGCCAGTCCATCAGGAACAGGCCGACAATGATCACGATGAGCACGGCCTCGACGAAGCATCTGACGAAGTGGTGGATGCGGTGTTCGACGGCGGTGGGCTGATCGGAGAGCACGCGAAACTCCAGTCCTTCGGGCGTCCGCGATTTCATGGTTTCGACCACCTTCTTAACGTCCTCGTTGAAGTGGCGGATGATTTTGCCGTCGCGCATCTCGACCGCGACCATCACGGCGCGGCGCGAGTCGAGTTCAGGAGCGCGGCCTTCAGGCCGCTTCACCGTGGCATTCGAGTCGTGAGCTGAAGCGGCGTGAACGCCGCGCTCCTCATCCGCCCGCCCAAGCACGTCCACCTTGTAGGGAATCGGCGATTCATACATGCGGCGGACTTCAAACGTGTCGCGCAGATAGACCGGTGCGCCGTCACGGCTGAGGCCCACCACCGTGCCGAGCATGTCGTGCTCGGTCTTGTATTCGCCGGAGAGCTGCACCGGGAAATTGCGGCCCTCGGTGCGCATCGTGCCGCCGGGAATCACCGCGTTGCGCGCGCCGATCGAACCCGAAACCGTGTCGGGCGTCAGGCCGTAGCCGGCGAGATTCGCGTCCGAGAATAGGAGATAAACCGCCTCCTCCACGATGGCGACCTTGGTGACCTTGCCCACGCTCTCGACCTGCTTTAGTTCGTCCTCGAAATCGCGCGCGAGCAGTTCGAGCGTGCGATAGCTGTAACGCGGCGGCGCGGACGCGCGAATTTGCGGCAGCGGATCTTCGTCACCCATCAGCAGAATCGGCTGGGTGAAATCGGGATGATACAACTCGCGGTCGCTGCCAAAAACATTGCGCGTAAACTCGGCGATGAGCTTCTCCAGGTCCGCGCGGCTGGCGGAAGTTTCGAGGTCCAGCAAAACGAACGAGTGGCTCTGAGCCGTTCGCACTTCCGTCGCCAGACCGGCGGTGCGCAGAGCGGTTTTAAGTCGGCCGAGGATGACTTCGCCGTATTGCTGCGAGACGGCGGGAATGAATGCCGCCACGGCGGCGTGATTCGTCGAGGTCGCCCCACGGCGCAATTCGGCCAACCGGTCGCGCACCATGTTGGCCCGCGCCACACATTCGGCGTCGGTGATGGGCGGGCTAACCAGTCCGAACAACAGCGTGATGGTGTTGCCGAAATCCGTGTTCAGCCACGGCTGCCGCGTTCCCTCGGGCAACGGCACTTCAAAAATCTTGGCGCGAACTTTGTCCCACTGCTGGTCAATCGTCGCGGTCGAGCCGGGAAGCTGCTTGATCGTCATCGTCGAGATGCCGGGCCGGGACGTGCTCTTGATCTCCTCGATGGATTTGAGTTCGCTGATTTTGCGTTCGAGCGGCTTCGAGACCAGTTCCTCCACCTTCGAGGCGGTTGCGCCGGGATATACCGTGACCAGCATTGCGGTGCGCTGCGGAATCGTCGGATCTTCCTGCTGGCCGAGCTTGGTGTAGGCAATGCCGCCCCACACGAGCACGGCGATCAGCGCCAGCCAGCTCACTTCGCGGTGCTCGACAAAGAATTGCGCGAGGCCGCCGGATTCGTATTTGCTTTCAACGTGTTTTGACATGGAAATGTTTTCTCCTTTCACGCGGTTACTTCGCGGCGATGTCTGTGGCCACTTCGACAGGCGCGCCGTCGTAGAGGAAGCTTGCGCCCGAAGTCACCACCTGTTCACCCGCGCGCAAACCCTCGGTGACGAGAATGGAACTGTTGAAGATGTCGCCGGTCTTCACTACGCGCTTCGTCGCTTGGTTGTCTTGAACCACAAAGACGCCCAGTTGCGACTCGCCGCCGACATTTCCATCCGACGGAAACGTCACCAGCGCCGAGAGCGGAATGCAGACCGTGCCGGGCTTGGTGGCGGCGCTGTCGCCGACTTGAATACGCGCCGTCATGCCGGAGCGCAGCAGTCCGTCCGGGTTGGGCACTTTGATCACGACGCGAAACAGCCGTCCCTCGCTGCTCGCGGCAACGCCGACTTCCGTGACGCGACCCTTGAAGGCGGGCATCCCTTCCAACGCGGAAATTTTGACATCAATCTCACTCCCCACCGCGACTTGCCCAATCAACCGATCCGGCAAGCCCAGTTCAACCGACATCAGGCTGGTGTCCGCGAAGCGCAGCACCTTCTGCCCCGGCGACACCGTGACGCGCGAATTGACATAGCGCGCCAGCACCACGCCGTCTTTGGACGCGATCAGCCGCGAGTCGCGGAGATTCTGTTCCGCTTGATCCAGTTGGGCGGCGGCGGTGCGCCAGTCCGCCTCGGTGACATCAAGCTCTTGTTGGGAGATGGCGTCCGTGGCGCGCAGTTTACGAAAACGCTCGACTGTTTTGGTCGCGAGTTCCGCTTTGGCGCGCGCGGAGTTCAACACGTTGTTGAAATCGGCCTGCTTCAACTTGGCGAGCAACGTCCCTGCTTTGACCGGCGTCGCCTCGTCCCAATCCGTGCCGACCATCGGACCGATCTGGTCGAGAATCCCGCTGACTTTGAAACTCAAGTCGGTCTCCTGATCGAACTTCACGGCGGCCAGATACGAGGCCTCGCCGTCCGGTCGGACCTTATCCGCCGCCTCGACGACGGCGGTGCGCACGAGACTTTTCTCGGGAGCTTTGGCGGCCGGTTTGCCGCAGCCGGTGAAGAGCAATGCCGCGCCAAGCAGCGCGAGCGCACCGCTTCCTGTGCCCGCGCTGCGGAGCAGTGAATTTGAATCAGTAGTCATAGTTTCGAATGCAAATCGCATACGAGACATGACCTATGCACTGCGGATGCCAACCCACCAGAACGCGTGGAAGACATTGTTTGTCAGCGACTAGCGGGAATGAGGGTGTAGGCATGGTGCGCTTCGAAATTTCGGGTTTCCGAAAAATCGAAGCAGCGCAGTAGCGGCGAGCATCCGTGCTTGCCGTAGAGCCGAGCTTCCCAGCCCGGCGGGAGGAGACGCACGCTAAACCGAACGAGTTAGAAAAATTCCCAAGCGCCTTGCACAAGCCACGCTCATTCCGGGCGGCAGGGATGCCGCCCTCACCGTCAGACAAGGATGCCTGACGCTACCGGGCAATCAGTCAGCGTTCGGGTTTCTTGATGCCCCACTTGTCCATGCGGGAAAGCAGGGTGGTGGGTTTCACTCCCAAAAGTTCCGCCGCGCCATCTGCGCCGCCGATTTTCCAATTCGCCGCTTCCAACACCTGCACGAGGTTGTCGCGCTCGCGGCGTTGCAGTTCGGCTTCGGTGAGAAATTTCGGTTGGGCCGCGCTGTCGGGTGAAGTCTCCGCCCGGGCGCTGGATCGCGCGACCGGCGTGGATGAAGTCGCCACGGGCAGATCAAAATCCAATGCCCCGCCTCGGGCCAGAATGACGGCGCGCTCGATCACGTTGCGCAATTCCCGGATGTTGCCCGGCCACTCGTAATTCTGGAGCTTGGTCACCGCCGCTCGGGTCAGCCGGGGTTTGGCGCACTTCAAGTCTTTGGCGGACAGTTCGACAAAATGCTTTGCAAGCAACGGAATGTCGTCCATCCGCTCGCGCAACGGCGGAACTTGGATCGGGAAAACATTGAGTCGGTAAAAGAGGTCTTCGCGGAAGCGACCGGCGGCGACTTCTTTCTTCAGATCGCGGTTGGTGGCGGCCACGACGCGCACGTTGGCGCGGCGGGTGCGGTCTTCGCCGACGCGTTCGTAGCGTTTCTCCTGGAGCACGCGGAGCAGTTTGTTCTGCACGTCCAAGGGAATTTCTCCGACTTCATCCAGGAAGATGGTGCCACCTTCGGCGGTCTCGAAGCGGCCCGCCCGATCTTTCATCGCGCCAGTGAACGCGCCGCGGGCATGGCCGAAGAATTCGCTTTCAAACAATTCGCGCGGGACGGAGGCGCAATTGACGCGCACCAACGGGCCGTCTTTCCGGGCGCTCCGGTGGTGAATTTCGTGCGCGACCAATTCCTTGCCGGTGCCTGTCTCGCCGAGAATGAGCACCGAGGCATCGGTTGGCGCGACCAGGTCAATCTGGCTGACGATGTGTTTGAGCGCGGCGCTGTGCCCGACCAGATTGCCGAAAGCTTTGGCCTCGACCACGGCCTCCTGCAAATAGCTGTTCTGCAACTCCAGTTGCGCTTTGAGATGCTGGATTTCCTCAAAGGCACGCGCGTTGGCAATGGCGGCGCCGATGTGGTCCGCCAATATCCGTGACCATTGGGCTAATGACTCCGGCACATATTCCCGAGCAAACCCCACGTTGGCAGCCAAAACCTCTCCTTTGAATTCAATCGGGCGGATGCCGCATTCAAGAATGCCCTCTTCTCGCGCCCACTCAAAGCCAGCGGGAGAAACCGGCTGCTTGTCCGGATTTCGGATAATCTTCAACTGACGGGTGGCCACCGCTTCTCCCAGCGGGCCGAAGTTCAACGGGATGCGGGCGTTAAGGTCTTCAAACGGCTGCGGCTCCTTGCCCGAACTCGGAACGGCTCGACCTCTTCCGGCCACCAAGTGGAAACAGCGGGATTGATCGGCACATTCGGAGCGATACTTGCAGGTTGCACACAGGTCGCCTTTTTCGATCAACCAGACCTGCGAGAAGGCAAACTGGGTGTCGCCCACCGCGCGGTCCACGATCTTCTTTAAAATCGGTTCCAGCGACCGCTCCTCCGCCATTTCGAGTAGTAACTGCACTCCCAGATTCGGATCAAAGCGCCTGTCGCTGGCTTGTTCCATAGCTGGAGGATATTCATCCGCTTGAGTGTCGCAAATCACAAGTTACGGTTTTTCGGAGATTCAACTTTTCGAAGCAAGCAGAAGCCCAGTCAAACAAACGCAACATGCTTTGCTTCAGTTCGCTGCGAATCTTTCAGGATCGTTGGCATACGCCGTGCCTAAAGGCATGGCGATGTTAAACGGAAACGAAAAAATGGGCACGAAAGAGAACACCGCACAATCTGCGTATCTCCCGGAGACACAATTCGAGGCGGAAGTTCTAAAATCTAAATTGCCGGTATTGGTCGCGTTCGAGACTCCCTGGAGCCGGCCTTGTCAGGTCCAAGATCCCATTCTTCAAGAGCTGGCCTGTGACTGGGCAGAAAAAGTGAAAGTGGTCAAGGTCAACGCGGACGATTCACTTGACCTCAGCTTGCGTTACGACATCCAGTCCATCCCTACCGTGATTTGTTTCGTCGAAGGAAAGCAGCGCTTTCGGATTGTTGGCACGGCCACGAAAGATGCGATTCTCGCCAAGCTGAAAGCCTCCGGCTTCGCGGACCACGTTGTTAGTTCTTTGAAGGAAGCCTCCGGCGCGGGGGCAGTCAACTCGAAAGGAGGGTTGATCTAATGCTCGCCGCGTTACCCACCCGCGACGCCCTGTCGCGCTACTCCGCAAAACGAAACCTTCATCATGCGGACTTCTTCTGCCACGCGCCGGAGGCAAAACAGGTTTCGATTATTGGCGATTTCAACAACTGGAATCCAACGGCGACTTCGATGGTTCGCCAGCCAGATGGCTATTGGTTGGTCAGCATGGAACTGAAGCACGGGTATCACCGTTACGCTTTCATGGTGGATGGCAAAACCGTGCTCGATCCAAATGCCACAGGAAGAACCAGAGACTCGCAAAACCAGCCGGTCTCACTCGTGGCGATCAGTTAATCATCACCACTTGTATGAACCCTCTCTCAATCATCGCACTGGTAACTGTCGGCGCGCTCTTCGGATTCGCCTGGCACAACCAATCTGCACGGTCCCAATCCAGTATTGACAGCGACGAGTCGGCTTTCAGGGAAATGGGGCAGGCAGATTGGGGACTGGTGGCCATCTGGAGTTTCGTCTTCTTGAGTTTTGCGGCGTTCCTCATCGCCGGCAGCATCATCTGGATCAAAATCCACGGCGACTTTCCCCGCTGACTACTTCGGCAACGAAAACCAAACCCACGCAAACACATGAAAAGGCGAAGCATGAACAGGAACTGGCAAACGCAAGAGAAGCCGGAACGAGCAGAAGCGCGTCGCCTATTGAGTCGGAGGCTTGGTACGCGTTTCGGTATTGCTGCAAGCTGCGCACTTGTGGGCGCGCTCGGCACCGTCGCGCAATCGACTGCATTCGCTTCGGATGAGGTTGAGGCGAGAGATTCATTAGGCGCACCCAAGCGCGAGTGGGCAGTTTCAGTTCGCTGGGAAAACGATACGTTTGGTGGAACCGACCGATTCTACACCGACGGCGTCGCGTTGGGAGTTTCGCATACCGGTCCGAGTTGGTTGGACCCGTTGGCAGACCGGCTGCCGTGGGGCGAAGGTCGCCGCACTGTGAGTTACGACGCGGCGCAAGGAATGTTCACTCCGAGCGACCCGGACCTCAATCCTCCTGACCCGAATGATCGTCCCTACGCGGGGATTCTGGCGTTCGGACTCGCATTGCACGTCGAGCGGTTGAATTCCTATCACGGTCTGAAATTCGTGACCGGTGTCGTCGGCCCTCTGTCCGGCGCCGAAGAAACTCAGAACACGGTGCACGACCTCATTGGCAGCGAGAGAGCTCAAGGTTGGGACCACCAGTTGGAAAACGAACCCATTTTCAATTTTGCCTACGAGTATCGTCACAAGCTCCGACTAACGGGCCAACGCGAACGATGGTCATTGGAAGCTCTGCCCCTGTTCGGCGGTTGGTTGGGCAACATGCTGACGCAAGGGGAAGTCGGCGGTCTCCTGCGAGCCGGCTACAACATGCCGGATGATTTCGGCCCATCTCTGGTGCGGGGAATGGGATTCATGCCGCCGCCGCGCAACACCGGGCGCTCCGCAGCGTCGGGCTGGGGATTCTCCGTTTATGGCGGCGCATTCGGAAATTTCGTCCTGAGAGACATCACCCTCGACGGCAACACTTGGGAGGACAGCCCGAGCGTGGACAAGAAGTTCTTTGTGCCGGCGGCGGGGGTTGGCATGAGCGTTGGCAATCGGCGTATTCAGGTTTCGTTCAGCTACGTTTTTTGGGGCAAGGAATTCGATGGGCAAGGAGACTACTCCAAATTCGGCTCGCTCTCGATCGCCTATTTGTTCTGACCAGCAGAGGAAAACAACGAAAGGAAATTGTTCATGTCATTGTTCATAAAGCCAGTCGAAGAAAATCGGTGCGTGTACTCGCCCGATGGAGGCGAAACGTTCGCCGCTGATTGGCATGCCGTTGCAGAACCGTCGTCACCGGAGCGGTCGAAGATTCTCCCGGTGACTCGATGGGAGGGTGTTCAATTCAGGCCAACCATCCACCGGCAGCATTCTCAACCCAATTCCGTTCCACTGCCCCTTTTCCGGACCATTTCGGAAGCGCACGCATCCGAACGCGGGGCTGCATTCGGGCGACGCCCATTTTCCTTCCAGCGAGTGCGGCGTTCCCGCGCGGGCGTGCGCTTCCACACGATCAAGAGAGCACTGACACACATCTCTAAAACATGAAAACGACAACCACCATGCATTGCCGCGTTGGCAATCGAACGTCCCGTCTCCGATCTCGCGGGGCTAATTGTGAGAAACGAATTCGTTCGCTGATTGAAGCCGCCTGCGTCGCGCGTGCCAGCACTGCCCAGATGACGTTGCAGGACTGGATTGAAGTCGAGCACGAAGTCAAACGGAGTCTTCGACATGAATATTAAACACTTCCGCCCTGATCTGCGTTCCTACAAGAAATCGTTAGACACAGTGCCGGTATGCAATCGTCGCATCGCTGATACGGACTGGTTTCCAGCCGTGGATGTCTCGGACTCCGGCGACGAGTATCTGTTCCAGTTTGATCTTCCCGGCCTGGCTCGCGAGGAAATCCAGATCAGCCTGGATGGAGATGCTCTCTTTCTCGTCGGGACGCGAATGAGTTCGCAGTCCGGTGGAAGGAGTCTGCGGGTTGAGCGTCCGGTTGGAGCTTTCGTGCGTCGCCTCCCGCTGCCGCCCGATTCCTCCAGCGACCGCATGTTTGCCACACTTCACGAGGGAGTTCTGAAACTGCATGTCCCGAAGAACACCTCGTGCAACGAACCGGAACAATCACCCCACCACGTAGGAGAACCAGACCATGAATTCGCTCATTGATATGACCACAAATCCAATTGATCTCACCATCGAACTTCGTTCCGCGAACGGATCGGTAACGGAATTTTACCAGGCCGATGCAGAACGCGTCCGCGAGACACTCCGCATGCTTGCTGCGCCGCAGTTGTTCGCCCAGCGCCACTTGCTGCTGGCCTCGCAAGACTGCGCCAGCATGATTCCTTGCAAGGGGATTGACATGATCCTCGTCCGCACCCTCGCGCGGACACCGCTAAAATTCCCCCTAATGCTTCCCGTAGGTCTGTTTGACATCGTTGAACAGCCAGAAGCCTTGCCGGACTCGGTCGAGATTGAAGAGTTCCACAAGCAAGAACGCGGGAATCCGCGTCGGCGAAGCTCACAGGTGGAAATCCACACCCACGGCGGTTGGACGGTCACCCTCAAGACGGTGGCGATGATACGCGGAAATCTTCAGGACGAGCGTCAACTGTTTTCGCACTTGCCCGATGTGCCAACCGTTCCATTCCGCCTGACGGAAGGCGGCTTCGGCCTCATCAATACCGCGAACATCATGCGCGCGAGCGCATGGCCCAAACCCGAAGCACTCCCGGGAACCGCGCTGCCGGTTGAATTGCGCCGGTGGACGCCGGCCCGGGGCAACAGTCCGGCTAACCCTGTGGAGGTTCTGTAGAAGCGGCTTCAAAACCGGTAGCCGCCGAGGTAACGAGGCGGAGGAGCCTCGTTGGCTTGGGGTTTCCGCCTCCTCACGTCGGCGGTTACGACCGCAGTGAAAATTTCTAAAACCACGTTTGATTATGAAATCACGAATTCAAAGCTCACCAGCTTCCGCTCGGCACGCCCGTTCGTTTCCCCATCCTATTCGCACGTTTCTCGCCGAGGACTCGCCGTTGCTGATGACTTTGTTGGCCCGAAGCCTCTTGAAAGATGAGCGGGTATTCATCGCGGGCTGTGCGACGAATGGCCGCAAGGCGATCGAGAATTCCGCCACCTTGAACCTGGACCTGGTGGTCACGGACCTGCACATGCCCGGACTGGATGGCGCGGAATTCACGCGGCGCGTGAAACAACGGTCGCACCCGCCCATCGTCTTTGTGGTGACCTCAGATGAAATGCCCGAAGCCCGGGCCCGCTGCCTGGCGGCGGGCGCGGATGCGTTTCTGGTGAAGGGCGAGAATCTGGTCGCGCGGCTTCTGTCCGCCATCCAAACGTTTTTTCCAGATGACCTCGGGTCTGGCGCCACCCAACCAAAACCTTTCCGTGAAACAATCACCACAGTCGAATGAGCCTGCATCTGCGGGCGAAGGAGATTCGCGCCTCCAACAGCGCGATGGCGAACTGCGGCAGGTGTGCGCGCAGTGTCGCACGGAAATTGTGGACGGGCATGGGTTTTGTCGCCTGCCCGGGAGCGAAACACCGACGCTGTTATGTTCGCCTCGCTGCGCGCTCCGCTACTTCAATCGGGCGCCCGTGGAGCAGAATGGCTCGAATCACGGATCGGAGTCTTCCGAACGGCGGTTTCACTTCTTCATGAATGGAGAATGGTCATGAGCTTGAAAGGCAGTGAAGCGGGGAGCGCACGCGCCTCGCGTGCGGCGGCGGACGCCTCGTCCGCCGCGCCCAACGTGCGCCACCGCACGTTGGCTCGACGCGCGGTGGCGCGCGTTGGCCCCGACTGCGAGGCGCAGTCGGGCACACGCGCGGGCGCGTGTGCTCCCAGGGAAATCACGCTCTGCCGTGACACCGAACTGACGTTGCCTGATTGAACGTTTTCACCACAAATGAAAAAGCCATGAACACAACTCCGAACAAAAACGTTAACACCTACAAACGAATCGCCCTCAACACCGGCGGTGGCGACGCGCCCGGACTGAACGCCGTCATCCATGCCGTCGTCCACGCCGCGCACAATCACGGCTGGGAAATCCACGGCATCCGCGACGGGTTCGAGGGCTTGCTCCATCCCGAGAACTATCCTGACGGTGGGGTGATAAAACTCACGCGCCCGCTCGTTCGCAACATCGCGCACCTCGGCGGCACGATTCTCGGCACGAGCAATCACGGCAATCCGTTCAAACAGCGCCTGCCGCAACCGGATGGTTTAGTCACGGAAGTTGATCGCAGCGACGAGGTATTACGCCGCTTTCGGGAACGCCGGCTCGATGCACTGATTTCCGTCGGCGGCGACGGCACGCTCAACATCGCGCGCGACTTGCATAAGAAGGGACTGCGCGTCATCGGCGTGCCCAAGACGATTGACAACGATCTGGAATGCACGATGACCACCTTTGGTTTTGACAGCGCGGTGAAGTTTGCGACCGAGTGCATTGACCGCCTGCATTTCACCGCCGAATCGCATCGGCGGGTGATGGTGGTTGAAGTAATGGGCCGGTATGCGGGATGGCTGGCGCTACACGCCGGTATTGCGGGCCGGGCGGAGGCGATTCTGATCCCGGAAATTCCCTACGACATCGCCAAAGTCGCTGAGCACATCAAACGCCGGACGGCGGGTCGCAGTCACCAATACGCCGTCGTCGTCGTGGCTGAAGGCGCGAAGCCTATCGGCGGCGGAGTCACGTTGAAGGAAGCGGCGACCCCCGGGCACGTCGAACGGCTTGGCGGCGTCGGCGAAATCGTGGCTGGCCAGTTGGGAGAATTGACCGGCAAGGAAACCCGGACGGTCGTGCTCGGTCATCTCTTGCGCGGCGGTCAACCCACGTCGCTCGATCGGTCACTCGGATTGATTTTCGGCGCGGCCGCGGTGCGCGCATTGGCCGAAGGCCAGGACGGCGTGATGGTTGCCGTCAATCCGCCGCGCATTGACTACGTGCCGTTGAGGGTGGCCACGGCCAGGCTCAAACTCGTGACCGCCGATGACTATGGTGTGCTCACCGCGCGCACGCTGGATATTGCGTTCGGGGATTGCTGAAGTGTAATGAATGACACGTTTGTCGTTCCTGATCGTAACTTTCCTTGCCGCGGATACCAAGGTGGGATACAAAATCACAACCTGCGGTGGTGTTTGGGTAAGTTACTGATTTTAGACGCGCACGTGGCGGAATTGGCAGACGCGCCAGACTTAGGATCTGGTACCGTAAGGTGTGAAGGTTCAAGTCCTTTCGTGCGCACCAACTTTTTTACTGTGAGTCTTCGCGCCGCGGTTGTGCAGTTTGGCCGAAACAGGCCGAAGCTTGCCGAAGTTCACCGAGCGTCAACCACTTACAAAGAAATCGAAGCCCGATTTTCCACCGCTCCAAAACGAAGCTTCTTTTGCAGATGTGCAGAATGACGTGGGACAGCATTTCCACCAATAAAGACGCGGGTTCTACGAAGTTTGTCCCACGTCAGGCCGCGATTCTGCACATTTAGAAAGGACGTGGGACCTGGGACAGCGATGTGCAGTTGTCCTACGAGGCAAATTTTGCCGGGTGTTCCGGATGCTACCGACTTGCTACACTCGTGTTACTGCCGTTCCAACGCGCTTGATACACTTCTGCGCGGCGGCGATCAAAAGCGCAGCACTGCGTTTTTGGAAACCGAACCGGATCGCATTTCAAAAACGCACCGGTGCACTTATGGCAAATCAGTTCCCTTTTGGTTGGCGGGAGTCGTGGCGATGATCTCAGCGCGGGCGGTAGCGACAGACAGAGACATTTACCAAAACAAAAACGCCGGACAGGTTGAACCCATCCGGCGCAGTTGAGTCTAGCGATCTCCTAATTCTCCAAGTCTTTTTCGAGTTGCTCAATTTGGCACTTCCGCTCATCAGACTGGCTCTCCATTCGAGCAATCCAATCAAGCACGAATTTTCGCTTCGCCTCATTCTCTGCGAGTTTCTGCTGAGCGAGCGCAATAATCTCATCGCGCAAGTGCGGCTCCGCTTCGGCCATGCAAGAGTTCGCCAAGCAAACTGGTGCTTCTTTGAACCAAGTTGCGGCGGCG
>CAZKMR010000108.1:0-13678 GCA_964553795.1 uncultured Bifidobacterium sp.
AGATTTTCGTAGCGAATTTCCGTCGCGTTCACCGACGAGCCGCTCAACATGCCGACGCGATCAAACGCGAACGTGGTGGGCGTGGCATCGGTAATCGTGGCACTGGTGGACGTGTAACCGCCCCCCTGCCGCGCGAGCGAGAAGTTGAATTGCAACTCGTTCGCACCGCTCCGAAGAATGTTAAATGCCAGATCATACGTCGTGTTGGCGACCGCGACATTGCCAGGATTGTTTCCCGAACCGCTGGACGTCGCGCCCGTGCCAGACGCATACATGCCGGAATTGGGATCGTTGCGTTCATAGAACGTGCTGGCGGTATTGTGACCGGCGCCAAAGAAGTAACCGAGCCAGTTGAATCCCGGCGTGCCCATATCAGAGCGCGCGCCTTCGTAGAACAAGCCGATGCGCCATTGCGTGTTCCCCCCGGCGCTGCCACCGAGGAATGCCACTGATCCAGTGAGACTGACTTGATCGCCAACGTTCGCCAGCGTCACCGTGGTCGGTGCCGCGCCGATGGTGGAATAACCGAAGAACTGACTGGCCTGCACCGCCGGATTGGTGGCGTTGACGAACGAGGTCGTCGGGCCCGTTTGCGACACTGCGATGGCGCGAGTGGCGCCGTTGGCGCTGACCGCCCAGTTGGAGACTTCGTAATCGGCTGCGGCTGCCATGACGGGAACGAATGCGCCCGCCGCCAGACTCGCCACCAGCCCCCGGCGCAACAGCGCGGGTAACGTGTAGTTAGGTTTCATGTGTTGTGTTTTGTTTGGGTTGTTGTTCTGACACCGAAATCAAGGATTGCGCAACCGGAAGAACACCGTCGGGTTCGCCGGGTTGATGGTGATGTTGGTCGCCGTCACCGCGCCGGAACCGGGCACATCGACCCAGTTCGCCGCGATGCCGACCGTGAGCGCGTTGGTCTGCGTTTGCAGCACCCAACCCAGATGGCTCGCGGGCCAACTCAAGCTGAGTGTGTTGCCGCTGACCGTGGCAGTCACCGTGGTTGGCGTGTTCGGAACGAGACTCGCGACGGAAATCGTGCCGTTCACCGCAAGGTTGTTGTTCCAGGTTGCGCCGCTGCCGATGACGTTCAACGCGCCGCCGCCGGTGACGGCTTTGTTGAACAGCGTGAACGTGTCACCAACTTGCAATGCTGCGCCGAGATTGTTCACCGCAACAGCTCCCGACACCGCGCTGAGCGTGCCCGAAACAGTCGTCAGGTCAGCGACCGAGCCCGCGCGATTCACATCCACCGCCAGCGTGCCCGAGATCGTGTAATCGCCGTTCACCGTCAGATTATCCAACGTGCCGCTGCCGATGCTGGATTGCACCACCACATTGTCCGTGATGACGCCGCTGCCCGCCAAAGAGCCGCCCACCACCGAAACCCCGCCCGTGCTGGTGATGCTGCCGGTGAGGTTCAACACGCCGTTGCTGATGATGGTTGCCGCGCCGTAGGTGTTCGCCGCCGACAACGTCAACGTGCCCGTGCCTAATTTGGTCAGGCCAATCGGCGCGCCGTTGCCGGAGTTGAAGATCGTTCCGGAAACCAGATGATTTCCGGCACCGGTAAACGTGTAAGTGCGACCACCGGTCAGCGTGCCCACGTATTGCTGCGAACCGCTGAGCGTCAGCAGTCCGGCATCGGATTGGAAGATGGTCCGGTTGCCGCCCACGTTCAGGTTGATCGTTCCGCTGAGCGTGTTATTGCCCGACAGATTCTGCACGTTGGGATTGTCGTTGTTGCGACAATTCATGGACCAATCCTGCGGCAGTGTGATGTTGCCGCTCGAACCGTCCAATTGGAGCGTGGACCAACCAGCGTTGTTATTGCCTTGGAAAATGGTCGCCACGCCCGGGGACACGGTCAGGTTCGCCACCGCGTTCGGAGAAGCGATGCGAGTGATTCCGTCGTTCGCGCCGCTAGTGCTGTCGAGATACAAACCGGCGCCAAACCAAGGGTTAGATCCGGAGAGCACGAGCGTGCCCGGACCGCGTTTGCTGAGATTGCCACCGCCGTTCAAGTCGCCGGAAACGGTCAACGTCGCCGCCGCGTTTTGAACGTCGAGATTGCCCGCAGTACCAATCGTCAAACCGCGATTGCCCCCGCTGAACACCTGATCGTTGGTTACCGCGAGTGTGCCGCCGTTGAACGTGACGAAATCTGGAGTTGCGACACCGGGATTCGGTCCGAGCGACGCGAGCGACGAAATCAACACCGTGCCGGCATTGATAATAGTTTTTCCAGTGTAAGTGTTCGCTTGCGGCAAGATCAGTGTGCCGCCACCCGCCTTGGTCAACGCGCCGGCACCGCTGATTTGGTTCGACGGCGTAATGCTCGCGCCGCCGTCCGTGTTAAACGTTCCACCCGCCGCTCCAAGAGTAATGGGCGCGTCGTAAACGAGCGGTTGCGCGCCGCCGCGTTGCAATTGACCGCCATCGAGCAACAGCGCTTCGCCGGTGATGGTCATCGGTTGGCCGAGGTCGAAATACAGATTGCCTCCGGAATAAACTTCCGTTCCCGCAGCGGTGCTGCCGAGCGCATTGGTGTTGCGCGGATAAACCGTGCCGCCGCTGACGAACGTCAATCCGGTGTAATCATTGCTACCGTTGAGCCGAATGCCGCTGCCACCCCCAACCTGGCTGATCGAAGTGCCGCTCACTTTGCCATTCAAATTCACCACGCCGGCAAAACCGATGTTGGAAATGCTGCCCGAGCCATTGATGTCACTGGTGATGGTAATGTCCGTGCCGCCCCCGCGCGCGAACTGCAACACGCCATTATTCGTTACCGGGCCCGTTCCAATCGTGCCGGCGAAACCAAACGAACCACTCACCTGACTGCCCAATTGCAGCGTGCCGGAGTTGATCACCGTTGGGCCGCTGTAGGTGTTGGTGTTATCGAGCACGAGTGTGCCGCTGCCGCTCTTGGTCAGGCTGCCGTTGGCAATGCCCGCGCCTGTGAAGGTGTAATCCTTGGAGGCGTTGACGATCACCGCCGCCGGGGAAACATCCGTCGCGAGCGTGACCGGCACGGTGTTATCACCGCTGTCGTTAAAGGTGACCGTGTCGCTGTTGAAGAAGAATTGGTTCGTGCCGCTTTGCAGCCAGTTCGCCGTGAGACCAATATCCCACGCATTGACACTACCGTCGCCCGCCCAGGTGAGGTTTGCGGGAACGTGCGCGGAGATCAGTTGAATGGTCTTGGTCGCTGTGTTGTTAGTCAGCGTGTAACCGGCGGGAACGGTGAGGTTCGCCAAACTTCCGGCGAACGAGCCGTATTGAATCAAGGTGTAAGTCACACCGCTACCAGTCGAACCGACCAGATTCAGCGTCGTTGCTCCGCTCAGATTCAGTTCGCCCGAGACGACGAGATAATCATTCACTCCGCCACCCACCGTCGCGTTCGGCGTCAGATCGAAGTTCACCACGCTGCCGCCGTTCAAAGCCAGGCCGCCGTTGATGGTGAGAGTGCCAATGCCGGAACCGGGATTGATCGTCGTTGAACCCGCGCCATCCGCGACGTTGCCGATGACTGTGCCACTGCCCGTCAACGTTTGCCCAAAGCCGAGCGTCAAGCCCGGGCCGGCGACGTTGAGCGTCGCATTGCTGGCGACGGTGATCGTCGGGCTGCTGGGGATCGCCGTGTTCAACAACGTCAGGGTGCCTGCGCTCACCACCGTGTTACCGAGAGAATTGACGCCGCCATCCACCACCAACGTGCCCGGACCTTGTTTGGTGAAAACGCGTCCTTGTCCGTCGCCGAAAATCGCCCCGACGCTCAGCGTGTTGTTGGACACCGTCACCGTCACGTTATTGCCAAGAATAATGCTATTCGCACCCATATTCAGGCTGCTGGACCCGAGGAAGGTGAAGCTGCGATTCCACGCCTGCGGATTAAAAGTAGTCAACGTCAACGCGCCACCGCTGGTGTTGTCGAGGCGCGGCTCATTGGCATCGTTCGGGATCGTGAATGTTCCAGTCCCCAGCGCTGTAGCGGTTCGAATATTCAATTGCGATCCGGCACTTACGCCACCGAGACGCACGCCACCGAAATGGCCCGAGTTATCGCCGGCCAGTGTTAGCACACCCGGCCCGCGTTTCCACAGTTCGCCGTTGCCCGTAATGGGGCAAACAATCGTCAGCGAAGAAGCGGTTTGCGGGTTCAACGACCAGGTCCCAAGCAGCGTGATGCCGCGATTCGCGTCATCGAGCACGACGTCATTGGTCAAACCAGTCTGCAACCAGCCGGATTCGACCAACAACTGATCGGCCGTAAAGGACAGCGGATTGCCGCCGAGGTTGTATTCATTGGTGATCTGCACGCGATTGTTGGCATCGCGAATCACCATGCGGCCCGTAAAGCCACTGTTGTTGGCGGAATAAGTCGTTGTGTAGTTGTTCGCGTGATTATCAATACTGGCGTTCGTGATCGTCCCGCTTCCGTTGAGCGTGGCATCAATGAAAATCGGGCCCTGCTTGGTATCAATTCGCGACGGGCTCAATACCGTGATGTTTCCCGCAATCCGGCAAATGTCACCGCTCCCGTTCTGGTGATGAATCCAACCACCGTCGAGGATGAGATTGTTAATGGTCAGAATCCCGGTGTTTCCCGTTCCTTTGTACATCAAGCCACCGTTTAGGCCTCCCGTGCTATTGATCGTCAACGAATCCCCCCCGAACGTGTAACTATTGCCGTTACCCGGGGTACGCATGCGGAATTCGCCGGTGAAATAATCATTGCCGGCGCTAGGGGCCGACCCGTTGTTCCAGAATCCAGCGGTATTGAACGAGGAATTTCCAAAGGCATCGCTGTTGGTCAAAGAAATATTAGCCGCCGCGGCCACCAATGGCATCAGGGCAACGGCACTCAGAGTCAGGAGGTTGGATTTAATGGCGGTATTCATTGCGTCTCTTCGGGTGTTAACTTTCGCGCGGCTGGGTAGCGCCGCGAGTGGGTGTCATGATTAAAGATTCTGCCAGCCAGATTGGGACGATGCCATTACCCGTCCGGGTAAAAATGTGGGCGTGCGCTGCATCAGCCGTTGCGGCATCATGAAATCAGTTTCCGATTTTATGAGGTTGTTTCGCACCATCGCCACGTGCGTTTTTCTGGGGGGATGTCTGGTTTGGATGACGCCGTTGGTCCGGGCTCAATCACCGGATTTGCCGGCCAACCCGCTCACCAATGTCGCGCAAGTGCGCCAACTCACTTCGCAACAAGCCACGAATCGGCTGCCGGTAAAATTACGCGGCGTCATGCTGGCCGGAGCGGATCCACGTCCCCAGGCGATCATGCTCGCCGATGCCACCGGCGGCATTTACCTGCGAACCGCCGGAAATTTGTTCGCCCCGTTTCGCCGCGGCGATTACCTCGAGATCGAAGGCCAAAGTGATCCGGGCGAATTTGCACCGATTGTACGCGTGACAGCGGCCCGCAAACTCGGCACCACCACCAATCCGCCGCCCCGCGCCGCCACCTATCACGAAATCATCACCGGCGCGCTCGATGCCCAATGGATTGAACTCACCGGCGTCGTCCGCCGCTATCTTCCGCCGGAATCCGGGTCGGATATTTTCCGCATTCACCTCGCGGCGGGGGGCGGAGTTGTGTCACTACGCGGGACGTTGCCGCGCGACCCGGCATTGCAGCCGGACGCCGAAATCCGGGTGCAAGCCATTTGTCTGTATCAATTCAATCAGAAGCGGCAGGTGCTCACGCCGGTCCTGCAACTAACCGGCAGCGATTCCGTTGAAATCCTCAAACCCGCGCCCGCCAATCCTTTCGCCGCGCCGGTGCGTCCCGCGGCGAGTTTGCTTCAATTTTCTCCCGATGCCCCCGCCGGCCATCGCGTCCACGTCCGCGGCGTCGTCACCTTCGCACAATCCGGCACGTCGTTGTGGCTGCGCGATGCTTCGTCGGGTTTGCGCGTGCAAACGCATCAAGTCGAGAATCTGCAAGCGGGCGATGAAATTGATGTGCTGGGCTTTCCCGCCTACGGAACGCATTCACCGACGCTGGAGGACGCCATCTTTCGCAAAACCGGCACGACGAGGCCACCGGAACCTTTATTTTTTACCAACGCCGCGGTGGCCTTTGAGCACGAGGACGATCTGGTGCAAACCGATGCATGGCTGACGGAAGTTCAACCGGTGCTGGACGGTTTGGTTTTCACATTTCAACTCGGCGAAACGGTTTTCAAGGCCTCGCTCAAGCAACCCGGCCTCGGCGCAAAGCGTATCCCGTGGCAGGCCGGCAGCTTGATCCGCGTCACGGGTATCTGCTCGCTAATCCACGATGATGTCCGCCCGCTGATGGGCGTATGGCAACCGGAATCATTTCAACTGTTCATTCGCTCACCCGCCGACTTGATCGTGTTGAAAGCGCCACCGTGGTGGACGCCACAGCGCACGGTTTACGCGTTGGGAATTATCTGCGCGACGTTGCTCGTGGTTTCGGGCGGCGGATTTTTGTTGTCGCGCCGCCGCCTGCAGGAACAAAACCAGCGCCGCCAAATGGCGGAGGCCGAATTCAGCGCGATTCTCACCGAACGCAATCGCGTCGCACGAGAAATCCACGACACGCTCGCGCAAGGTCTCGCGGCGACGTCCGTGCAGTTGCGCCTCGCCCGCAAAGTCACCGGCGCCAGCAGCGATCCCGAAGCGTTGCATCATCATCTTGATGCCGCGCAACAACTCGTGCGCGACAGCCTCGAAGAAGCACGCAATTCCATCTGGAACATGCGTTCGCAAGTGCTTGAAACCGGCGATCTACCCGCCGCGCTCGACGGCATCCTCAAACAAATGGCCGACGGCACAGAACTCGAAACCGCTTTGAATGTGACCGGGCGACCGCGCCGCTTTGCACCCGTGGTCGAAAACAACTTATTGCGCGTCGGCCAGGAGGCGATTACCAACGCAACCCGGCACGCACGTGCAAGCCGCATCAGCGTGGAATTGAATTTTGGGGAGCACGAATTCCGGCTCACCGTGCGCGACAATGGGCGAGGCTTTGACCCGACAAAGCCGAGTTCCGGCAACGGTGGTTTTGGACTGGTCGGCATGCGCGAACGCGCGGTAGAACTGAAAGGCGAGTTGAAAATTGAAAGCAATGCGCCGCAGGGTACGGCAATAATCTTGAGCGTTCCGGTTTCGGGAATTTGAAAACTCGGGGAGCGCGCGCGCGGAATCACCCGATTGGGCAGTGGTCAAGGCACTCGCAAACACGTATCGTCGCCATGAAACGATTGAAGAAACTTACTCCGATTCGAGTCATGCTCGTGGACGATCATCCGGCGTTCCGCAAAGGCATGGCCGCGCTCATCGAGAGCGAGCCTGAACTGGCCGTCGTCGCCCAAACCGGCGACGGCACGGAAGCGCTGGAGATGTATCGCCAGAAAAAACCTGACGTCGTGCTGATGGACCTGCGCCTCCCCGGCATGGGCGGCGTGGAAGCCATTCTCGCCATCCGCAAAGAATTTCCCGACGCCCGCGTCATCGTGCTCACCACCTTCGACACCGACGAAGATATTTATCGTGCGATCCAATCCGGCGCGAAATCGTATTTGCTCAAGGACACGCCGGAGGATGAATTGGCCGCCACTATTCGCGCCGTGCACGCGGGTGAACAGGTGTTGCCGGAGAAAATGGCCAAACGCCTCGCCGAACGCCAACGCCGCGCGGATCTTTCCCCGCGGGAAATGGAAGTTCTCCGCCTGCTGATCAAAGGTCGCAGCAACAAAGAAATCAGCTCCGCCCTGTTCCTCTCCGAAGACACCATCAAAGCGCATCTAAAAACCTTGTTCGCCAAACTCCGCGTGCAAGACCGCACGGAAGCCGCCATCAGCGCCATCCGCCAGGGCATTGTGCATCTGGATTAAACATAAGCCGCTCAGAAATCCATTGCGTCCCGCACTGGCGTTCGGCTAACTCGGGCGCGTGGCTGTAAAACCCGTTCCTCAATTGGCGTCCCGCGGCGAAAAGATCTTCGCGTTGGTATTCGGTTGTTTTCTAGGGCTGGCGCTGGTGAAGTTTGGCAATCCCGCGGTGATGCAGAAATTCGTCACGACGCCGGGCAATCTGCAAGAATGGCGCATTTTCGCCTGGCCGCTGTGGGTGGCGTATCCGCTGTTTGGGCTGGTGCTCCTGGCTGCAACACAAGCGGTGCGATTTCAATCGTTCGCGCCGAAATGGCTGATCATCGCACCGGTCGCGTGGTTCGCCTGGCAATTAATCGCCGCGACTCAGAGCGTGGATAAGCCATTGTCCGTAAGTCTCGTCATCTACTTCGCCCTGTGCGTGGGTTGCTTTTTTCTCGGCGCGTTCGGGTTGCGGCGGACCGATTTGGCCCCGTTTATTCTTGGCCCTTTGCTCGCGGCGTTTGTCATCATGATTTATGACGGTTTCACGCAACACTTCGGCGGTCTCGAACAAACCCGGCAATATTTCTGGACCTACATTTATCCGACGCTCAAAGACGTGCCGCCCGAGTATCTCGGCAAAATGAAGAGCAATCGGATTTTTTCCACAGTGTTTTATCCCAACGCGTTTGCCGGCGCGCTCCTGTTGATAACGCCACCGCTGCTGGCATGGATTTGGCAGGCGAAGGTGCGATTCACCGCCGGCGCGCGCGGGCTACTATGCGGGATGCTCGGCGGAACGGCGGCCGCGTGTCTGTATTGGACCGGGTCGAAAGGCGGTTGGCTGCTGGCTCTGCTCTTGGGAGTCATCGCGTTGCTCCACCAAAAGTTCGCGCGTAAACACAAAATCTTATTGGTCATCTGCCTCGTCCTCGCCGGCGGGGCGGGGTTTTATTGGAAAAACCGCGATTACGTGAAACGCGGGGCAACCAGTGTCGTCGCTCGATTTGACTACTGGGAGGCAGCAGCGAAGACTGCCTGGCAAAAACCGCTGTTCGGCTCCGGTCCAGGAACGTTTGCCATCGCTTATGAAGCACTGCGGCGACCTGAATCCGAAATGGCCCGCCTGACACACAACGATTATTTGCAGCAGGCTTCGGACTCTGGCGTGCCCGGGTTTGTCACTTACTGTGCGTTCATTGGAGGTATGTTGTGGATCAGCTATCGGCGCCTGGATTGGAAACATGCGCCGGTCTTGGGTGGCGTCTGGTTGGGAGTTGCCGCATGGGCGATTCAATCGGCTTTCGAATTCGCGCTTTACGTCCCGCCGCTGGGCGGCACGGCGTTGGCGCTGAGCGGCTGGCTGCTGGGCAGCACGCAAACAACGGCGCGGGAAACGATTCGACAAACGCCTTCGACCGCTCCTACTCTTTCGGCGCGATGAAGATTCTCTTCCTCAATGGCCCAAATCTCAACTTGCTCGGGCAGCGCGAACCGAAGATTTATGGAACGACCACCCTTGCGGACATTGAAGCCCTAGTCCGGGAACAGGCGGCCAAGCGCGACGTATTTGTGGATTTTCGCCAAACCAATCTCGAAGGCGAATTAGTAAGTTGGGTTCAAGAGGCCAAAGGCGTGTTCAACGCCGTCGTTTTGAACGCAGCCGCCTACACCCACACGAGTATCGCATTACGCGATGCGATTGCTTCAACCGGCATCGCCGTCGTTGAAATTCATCTATCAAACGTGCATGCACGAGAGGAATTCCGGCACAAATCACTCATCGCAGGGGTCTGCCGCGGACAGATCACAGGATTTGGACCGAATTCCTATCTTTTGGGCCTAAATGCAGCCATTAACATTATCGAAACCGGCAAAAGCGACTGAATGCGAGGAATAATACACATTCAGGCCGAAGAACTTATCAGACCTGAGCGACTTAGCTCTTGACGCCATCAAGCCGAATCCCTAGTCTCCGCAGCAATCTAGATTTGGTGTAAGCAGAGTCGAAGTTCGGCTTCTGCTTTTTTCGTAAAAGCGACGGATTCGCCGCTTTTCGATGTGAAAAGTCAACTTTAACGATTAAAAACTGTGGATCTCAAAGACATTAAGGCCATCATTGACCTAATGAAAAAGAACTCTGTTTCGGAGTTCGAACTGGAAAAGCAGGATTTTAAGATTCGCCTGAAGCGCGGAATGAGTGGAGGCGGAGCCGCTGCCGATGAAGGTGGCCAACAAGTCATCTCGTATGCTCCCGTTCCGACCACCTTGCCGGCAGCTCCCGCTGCAACGGCCACTGCGGCTGCCCCCGCGACTTCCAATGATGCGGATATCAAATCACCGATGATCGGAACTTTTTACCGATCGCCGTCACCCGACGCCGCCCCCTACGTGGAAATCGGCACTGAGGTGAACCCGGATACCGTGGTTTGCATCATTGAAGCCATGAAGGTGATGAACGAAATAAAAGCCGAGGTCAAAGGCGTCATCACGCAGGTTTTGATCGAGAATGCCAAGCCGGTTGAATTCGGCCAGCCACTCTTTAAGATTCGCCCGTTGTAAACACCTTCGGCGACCGTTCGTAAAACCGACCAACCTCTCATGTTTGAGAAGATTCTCGTAGCCAATCGCGGCGAAATCGCCGTGCGCATCATCCGCGCCTGCAAGGAAATGAACATTCGGACCGTGGCCGTCTATTCCGAAGCGGACGCCAACTCCATGCATGTGCAACTGGCGGATGAAGCCATTTGCATTGGCAAATCGCCGTCCTCGGAAAGTTATCTTCGCATTGATCGCATTATCAGCGCCGCGGAAATTGCGGATGTGGATGCAATCCATCCCGGCTATGGGTTTCTCTCGGAGAATGCGCATTTCGCCGACGTTTGCGAAAGCTGCAACATCCGGTTCATTGGGCCCAGTTCCCGCGCCATGAACGCGCTTGAGGACAAGGCGGTCAGTCGCGCGCTGGCCAAAAAGGCAGGCGTGCCAACGCCCCCGGGCTCGGAGGGAATCATCGAAAATGAGAAAGAGGCTCTAACCGTCGCCAAGAAAATCGGTTATCCGGTCATGATCAAAGCCGTCGCCGGCGGCGGCGGACGCGGTATGCGCATCGCGCACAATGACATTTCTTTGGTGAAAGGTTATCACACCGCCCGCACCGAAGCCGAAAAAGCTTTCGGCAACTCGGCGGTCTATATCGAGAAGTTCATCGAAAACCCGCACCACATCGAGTTCCAGATTCTTGGTGACGCTCGCGGCAACATCATCCACCTGGGCGAACGCGATTGTTCCGTTCAACGGCGCAATCAAAAAGTTGTTGAGGAAACCCCCTCTCCGCTCATTGAGAACAAGTTTCCCAAATTGCGGAAAGAGATGGGCAAAGCCGCTATTCGTATTGCGCAAGCCGCGCATTACACCAACGCTGGCACGGTGGAATTCGTGGTGGACGACAAGGGGAATTATTACTTCCTCGAAGTCAACAAGCGGATTCAGGTGGAACACCCCATCACCGAGGAGGTCACCGGAATCGATCTGATCAAGCAGATGATTCTCATTGCTTCCGGCGAGCAATTGAAACTTTCCCAAAGCGACGTGCATTTCAAAGGACACGCCATCGAATGCCGCATTAATGCGGAAGATCCTTTCGACGAATTTCGCCCCAGCCCAGGCCGGATTGAAATGTATTATCAGCCAGGCGGTCGCGGCACCCGCGTGGACACCCATGCTTACGCGGGCTACTCGATTCCTCCACATTACGACTCGATGATTGGCAAGCTCATCACCTACGGCAAGGACCGGCGGGAAGCGATGGACAAGATGAGTCGCGCTCTCAGCGAGTTTCTGGTGACAGGTGTTAAAACCACGATTTCGTTTCAGCAAGCCATCTTGCAAGACCCGAATTTCCGCCGCGGGGTTTATTCGACGAATTTCGTGGAGCAATTGTTGAGTGGCGCACGCCGGGAATTGATCGAGGAGAAGACGTAGTCCGCCTCGTGTCATTGCTCTCGTTCTCATTCTCAATCAAAGCAGCTTTCCGCTACGTCGCATCAAGGCAGATTTTGTTTCCCAGCGGGTCGGCGTTTCGCCACGATACGCCGCATGAAAACCTGGTTTTGCTTCCTCCTCGTCCTCAGTGTAATCACGTCGCTCACCGCACAGGAAACCAATCGCGTTTCACCCGTCATCGCTCCAGGAGCAAAACTGGAAAAATTAGCGGGAGATTTTAGATTCACCGAGGGGCCGACCTGTGACCGTGCCGGCAACGTCTTTTTCACCGACCAACCCAATAATCGGATCATGAAGTGGGAAGTGAACGGCACTTTATCCACCTTCCTGCAACCCGCCGGCCGCGCCAACGGCATGTTCTTCGACCCCGGCGGCAATCTTATTGCCTGCGCCGATGAAAACACGGAGCTCTGGTCGATCACGCCGGACGGGAAACATACCGTGCTGGCTCAGGAGTTTGAAGGCAAGCCGTTGAACGGACCGAACGACGTTTGGGTGCGCGCTGACGGATCGCTCTTTTTTACCGACCCTTTCTATAAACGCCCGTGGTGGAATTACGACAAACCACCACAGGGTACCGAGCAGGTCTACTTTCTTTCGGCGGATCGCAAAACACTCAAACGCGTTACTACTGATTTAGTTCAACCCAATGGAATTATCGGGACACCCGATGGTAAAAAACTTTTTGTGGCTGACATCCGCGCCAGAAAAACCTGGGCTTACGACATTGAGGCAGATGGCAGTCTGACCAATAAAACTTTGCGCTGCGAACTCGGGTCCGATGGGATGACGTTGGACACACAGGGGAATCTTTATCTTACCGGACGCGGCGTAATTGTCTTCGATCCCAAAGGCAAACAAATCGAGCACATCCCTGTTCCGGAATCATGGACCGCAAACCTGAGTTTTGGCGGCGCTGACCACCGCACGCTTTTTATCACTGCCAGCAAAGGTTTCTACTCAATAAAAATGCAATACAAAGGCGCAAACGCCGCGAAATAAACCTACCGCCAGCCACAATCTGAAAAGACGATCCGGGCTGCCGGCCACAACGCCCGCCGTAATCAATCTGCACAGATCTGACCTCTCAACTGGTTCTACTTCCTGATAAGGCAGCAAAAAGCCGAATCGAGATCGATTCGGCTTTTGCATTGAAAGAATGGCGACGACCTACTCTCGCAGAACCTATAGAACTACTACCATCGGCCCTGCAGTGTTTGACGGCCGTGTTCGGAATGGGAACGGGTCGGACCACTGCGGTATTGTCACCAAAAAACATTTAAAGAACATTCCGCGCTCGCGCGCGGGACCGAGACTGGATTCGGCTATTCTCTGAAAACTACACACAGGAACATTGGAACTACAATTCGTGAGTTAAAGTCGTATTTTTCCGAAGAAAAATTACGATCAAGCCGCACGACCGATTAGTACTGGTCAACTGAACGCCTCGCAGCGCTTACATTTCCAGCCTATCAAACGGGTAGTCTGCCCGTGGTCTTTAGGGAGCTTGCGCTCCGGGAAACAATATCTTGGGAGGAGCTTGGCACTTAGATGCTTTCAGCGCTTATCTCTTCCGCACGTGGCTACGCAGCGATGCCCCGGATGGAACAACTGCCACACCAGAAGTGCGTCTAACCCGGTCCTCTCGTACTAAGGTTAGAACCCCTCAAGTTTCCTTCGCCCACAGTGGATAAGGACCGAACTGTCTCACGACGTTCTGAACCCAGCTCGCGTACCGCTTTAACCGGCGAACAGCCGGACCCTTGGGACCTTCTCCAGCCCCAGGATGCGATGAGCCGACATCGAGGTGCCAA
>CAZKMR010000109.1:0-5109 GCA_964553795.1 uncultured Bifidobacterium sp.
AAAATCCGGAGACTTTCTGCCTGGCCATACTGCTGCGGGACACAGTCCCGCGCTCCTCACCGACGCGGGCAAAGTCATGGGCACGCCACACTACATGGCGCCCGAGCAGGTCGCACGGCCCGCGGAAGTAGATCATCGCGCGGACATTTATGCTTTGGGCGTCGTGTTCTATCAGATGCTCACCGGAGAATTGCCCGGCAAACGTATTGAACCGCCATCGCAGAAAACGCCGCTCGACGCGCGACTCGATGAAGTCGTGTTACGCGCGCTGGAACAAAATCCGGCGCAACGCTACCAACAGGCCAGCGTGTTGAAGACGCACGTGGAGACGCTCGCCAATGGCGCCGCGCCACCGCAAATCACCGCTGCACCGCGCCTTTCGCGCTGGCAGTTCATCGCGCTCACAACGTTTCACGTGATTGCGGCGACACTGTTGCTGCTCGTGGGTTGGGGCGCATTCGAGATGGGCATTTTCTTCAATGTGCTGGTCTTTTTCATTCTCTTGATGGTGCTGGTTCGCGGCGTGACGATTCTCTGGCATTTGTTTCACGGCACGTTGGAAACCGGTTTCTGGCGACGGCCCTTCGCGCGCGAACTGCGTCGGCATCGCTGGCAATTGGCAAATCACTGGATTTTCTGGCTGCTGGCCGGCGTGGTGTTGGAACATTGCGTGGTGCCCGCGCAATTCTCGACCGGCGAATACACCGTCATCCACACGTTGATCTGGGGCGGCATCGTGACGCTGCTGTTGCTCAATCTGCTGCCCGGAAAAAGAGTTCCCGTGGCCACAAATCTCGCCTTCGCGCTCGGTTCGATTTTCATGGCGACGCAATTGACCCGCATTCATTGGCCGCGCAATGCGAGCGATGGCGTCGTGTTGGTCCCGCCGTTTCGTGGCGAGTGGCTCGTCATCAACGGCGGCCCGAGCAAGTTGATCAACATTCACTACGGCACGCGAAACCAGAGTCTCGCGCTCGATCTGGATCGTTTGGCGGAAGGCAGGGTGCGACCGGGAAATCGTCTCGATGTCGCGTCGTATCCGGCGTGGGGCGAAACGGTTTTTGCTCCCGCGAATGGCAGAATCACAAAAGTCATCAGCAACCGCATCGACAATGCCATCGGCCAGGACGACAGCGGTCATCCGGCCGGCAATTATGTCGTCATCGATTTGGGCAATGATCGCTTCGTGATGATGGCGCATTTGCAGCAAGACAGCATCGTCGTCGCTGAAGGCGATACTGTGAAAATCGGCGATCCCATCGCGCGAGTTGGTAATTCCGGGAACACCACCGGACCGCACTTGCATTTGCAGGTGCAGAATCATCCGGACTTCCGATTGGTCACTGAGACGTATCCGATCTTGTTTCGTGACGCCGAGCGGATTCGCTCCGCATCAAGCCGCACGACCGAACCCTTCTTCGTTCGGCGCAACGACCGCATCAGCGCCATGATCAACACCAACCAACCACGCGAATTCCCATGAAACTAAACTCCGACTGTTTTCCCGTTCTCCTGAAAAGTTCTCTGGCGCTGCTGATGCTGGGGTTTTTGACCGCTGTCTTGTTCAGTTGCAGCAAGGCGGCCACTCCACCGGCCCAGCCTGAACCGATTTCCGTCGCACTCGTTGAGAAATGGCTCGCGCTGTTGGACCAGGGTAACTACGCCGAAAGTTGGAAAACTGCGAGCGCTGCGTTCCAACAGGAAGTCTCGCAAACGGATTGGGTGGCGGCCGCCAAAGAAGTGCGTCAACCGCTCGGGCGATTGATTTCACGCCAATCCACTTCCGCTCAGCAAACCAAAGATTTGCCCGAGATCCCCGGTGAAGCGTACGTCGTTCAGTTCGATTCCTCCTTTGCCAATCTGAACGCCGCCGCCGAGACAGTGATTTTCATTCAGGAAACCAACGGCTTTTGGAAAGCCGCCGCGTATGTCGTCGTGCCGCGCACCGAAACCGCCGCCAGCCCCGGCAGCGACGCCGCAGTCGTCAATGCGCTCAAGCCGATTCGGGAACAGTTTGATGTTCCCGCGATGGCAGCCGCAGTGATCACGAGCACCGGAGTGGAACGGATCGGCGCGGTGGGCGTACGCAAACGCGACACCGAAATTCCCGTCACGCTCGATGACCTCTGGCATCTTGGTTCGGACACGAAAGCGATGACCGCCACTGTCATCGCACGCCTCGTCGAGCGCGGCCTATTAAAATGGGACAGCATGCTGGGAGAAATTTTTTCCGATGTCGCGCCGAACATGCACGCGGACTTTCGCCACGTGACCGTAACGCAATTGCTCGCACATCGCGCCGGTCTGCCGCCAAATTCCAATCAAGCGAGATACAGAGGCGACGACGTGCGCGAGTTGCGGAGTCGCGTCGTGCGCGAAGAACTCGCGAAGAAACCACATTCGCAGCCCGGCAGCGAAGCGCTCTACTCAAATCTCGGCTTCATCGTCGCCGGCGCGATTGTGGAAAAAATCACCGACCGCTCCTGGGAGGACGCCATCAAAGCCGAACTTTTCACGCCGTTGCAAATGGCCTCCGCTGGTTTTGGGGGCACAGGAACGCCGGGCAAGATTGATCAACCGTGGCCGCACACTGAAGACGGCAAACCCACGCGCAGCAACGGTCCGGCAATGGACAACCTGCCGGTAATGGGCCCAGCCGGACGCGTGCATTGTACGATGGCGGATTGGGCGAAGTTTATTCAGGACCAACTGCGCGGGGCGCGCGGAGAAAAAGCGCTCCTGCAAACCGCCAGTTATGAAAAGCTCCACACCGCGCCGTTCGGCGACAAATACGCGCTCGGCTGGCTGACGACGGAGCGCAGTTGGGGCGGCGGCAAGGTGCTCAATCACGCCGGCGACAACACGATGAATTTCGCGCTCGTATGGGTCGCGCCGAAACGCGACTTCGCGATTCTCGTCTGCGTCAATCAGAGCGGTGACACCGCTTTCAAGGCCGCTGATTCCGCAGTCGTCGCCTTGATGAAACTGCGCGAAACGCAATCCGGCGCAAAGTAGAAATCATCTGGCTGACTTCAAATCCCATTCCCATTTAGGGGATTGGGCAGTGTTTCGGCACACTTTATAAAGTGTGCCGAACCACCTGCTTTCAAACGTCGGCTTCGGGCAAATCGAGAATGATGCCAAAACTGCCGGCGCGCGGAGCATTGCTCCGCAAGTAACCGCCTGATTCACGCGGAGCGATGCTCCGCGCTCCATTTCGCTACAGAATAACCACCACAGTTTTTCTCAATCCGCTCGAGCACACCCTCAGCGTTCAATGCGGCTGAGTAGTGGCTACAAATTCACCACTGTCCCAACCGCCGCCGAGCGCCTTGATCAATTGCACCACGGCATTCAGCCGCTGGCCGGTGAGTTGCAGATTCGCACGATGCGTTTGTAGCGCGGCGCGGTCGGCATCAATCACGTCGAGATAATCCGTAATGCCGATGGTGAAACTTTCGCGCGCGAGTTCATGCGCGCGACCCGCACTCTGCACGGCGCGTTGTTGCGCTGCGGCTTGTTCTTCCAACAGCCGAATGCCCGCCAGCGCATTCTCCACTTCGCCAAACGCCACGAGAATCCGCTGCCGATAACGCGCCACCGACTCGTCATAGCGATCCTGCGCACGCCGCAAATTCGCCGCGTTGCGCCCGCCGGCAAAAATTGGCAATGAAACGCTCGGCCCAAGCGACCAGACGCGACTTTCCCAATCGAACAAATCTTCCGCTTCCGCGCTCAAGTAGCCGCCAGACGCGGTCAGCCGCACGACCGGAAAGAACGCTGCTTTCGCAATGCCGATGCGCGCATTGTCCGCCGCAAGTTGGCGCTCCGCTTCGGCAATATCTGGTCGCCGTTCCAATAACTCCGACGGCAATCCGGCGGGAATCGTCGGCGGTTTGATTTCCCAACGCGCGGTGGCGTTTGCTTGTGTCGCGAGTTTGAAGCCGGACGGTGCTTCCCCGACGAGAATCGCTAACGCATTTTCCAGCTCAACACGTCGCCGCATCAGCGCGGCCACGTCGCCTTCCGCCGTGGCGAGTTCCGTTTCCGCGCGTGCCACGTCGAGTTGCGTGCCGAGACCCGAATCGAGCCGGCTGCGCACGATATCCACCTGCTCGCGTCGTAACGCGAGCGTGCGTTGCAACACCACAATCTCCTCATCCGTGGCACGCAAACTGAAATAGTTTTGCGCCACGTCGGCTTGCAGTGTGAGCAATAAATTGTGAAACGCGGCGGCGCTCGCAGCAGCCTCAGCCCGGGCGCTTTCAAAGCTGCGCCGCACGCGTCCCCACAAATCCACTTCGTAACTCAGGTCCAACGGCGCGCGAAACGTGTTCGCCGTGATGTCGCCGAAACTGGGTTGTTGATTGGGCGAAAATCGTTCGCGCCGATAACCGGGATTGGCATCGAGCGTTGGGAAAAATTCGCTGCGCGCCACCCGCGCGGTTGCGCGAGCCTGATTCATGGCGGCAAACGCTGCTTTCAATTCCTGATTCGCTGCGAGCGCTTTGGCTTCGAGTGAGTTGAGCGTTTCATCGCCAAACACTTTCCACCATTCGCCTTTCGGCAGGTGATCAAGCGGCTGGCCTTCTTTCCAATTCCCGAGCTGCGTCGCTTTGAATTCGGTGGGTGCTTCCGTCGTGGGCTTCTCATAATCCGGCCCAACCGAGGCGCAGCCGGCGACGAGCAGCGGCAGCAAAACTACGCTCAGAGTTTTGCAAATGCCTGTTACCAGTAAACTGCCCGATGCCGGCCGATTTTGGACTGCGCCAGCAGAGCGCAGCGGCGACGGCGCTTTCGCTCGGGCGAAAGTCACGCTCACGATAGGAAATCGCCGCGCGGGCGAAAGCGGTGTCGCGCTTCGCTTGCCACCGCAGTCCAGGACGCGATCCGACTCGCGACGATCTGACGGGTTCGAGAACGCGTTGATAAGAGAATTCTGTTTCACAATGAGTCTTTCGTTTTTGGTTTTGCTCATTTGGTTCAGGCGGTCGCGACGGGAGCGGCCACAGTTGTTGGCGTTTCGAACACTTCTTCATCCGTCTCTGCCGCCTTCTGATGGTTCGCCGCGATGAGCGAATAAAACACCGGCACGACGAACAACGTGAA
>CAZKMR010000109.1:5209-13586 GCA_964553795.1 uncultured Bifidobacterium sp.
GAATAGATGTTGATGGTCGTCAGATCGAGGAAGCTGAAGATCAGCGCGCCGGAAATCGCCAGCGGCACCGAGCCGAGCAACACAATGAGCGGATCGCGGAAGCTGCGGAACTGCGCGGCGAGCACGAGATAAATCAACACCACCGCAAACCCGAGCGTCACGGTCAACGCCGCGCCTTCGCGGCGGATTTGGCGGGATTCGCCAGCGTGATCAATTTCCACCCGCGCGGTTTTTGCAGCCGCGGCGGCATTCTCCAATACGCGCAAACCTTCTTCCTTCGTCACGCCCGGTTGGACGCCGCCGAAGATGCGCACGGCGTTACGTTGTTGAAAGCGATTCAACGAACGCGGCGCGGTGCTGGTTTCAATGTGCGTGAACGCGGACACCGGCACGAGTTCGCCATCGCGCGCCTTGATTTTCAAATCGAGCAACGGTCCAACCGTCGCGCGGTTTTCATCGCCGATTTGCGGAATGACTTTGTAGCTGCGATCAAAGTAATTGAACCGATTCACATACGCACCGCCCAACACCGTGCCGAGTTCCTGACCCGCCGTCGCGAGATCGAGCCCGAGATCGGCGAGCCGTTCGCGATCCAACACCACGCGGGCCTCCGGCTGATCGATCTTCAAGTCGGTGTCCACGTAAAGAAACTTGCCGCTCTGCCAGCCCGCGCCGACGACGGTCTGCGCGAGTTCGAGCAATTGCTCCACGGGCAAATCGCTTTGCAGCACGAGTTCGACGTCGTATTGACCGGGCGTCGGCAACGGCGGATCGAGGCGCGGGAAGACGCGCAATCCGGGCACTTGCGACACCGCGCCGTACACTTCGCCGTACATTTCTTCGGTCGAGCGTTCGCGATCTTTCCAATACTTCGTCACCATACCGCCAAAGCCGCCCCAATGCGTCGTGAGCGACCACATGAACTTCGCTTCGGGAAACGATTGGATGATGCGCACGGCGTCGAGCGATTGTTGATGCGTCGCTGCGAGCGTGGAATCCGGCGCGGCTTCCATGAAGAAGCTGATGTGGCTTTGATCTTCCACGGGCGCGAGTTCGCGGCGCGAATGCGAATAAAGCGGCCACGCGGCAATCATCACCAACAACGCCGCAATCACCACCGCCCAACGCATTGCCAACGCGCCGTCGAGCAATTGCGCATAAACTCCGCGCACCCAGTCGAAGCCGCGATTCACCAGCGTAGTCAGTTTGCCTTCCTTGCCATGCGGATGCACAAAGCGCGAACTCATCACCGGCGACAACGTGATGGCCACGAATCCCGAGAGTACCACCGCTGCCGCGAGCGTGATGGCGAATTCGAGGAATAACGTGCCGGTCAAGCCGCCTTGAAAGCCAATCGGCGTATAAACCGCCGCGAGCGTAATCGTCATCGCGATCACCGGTCCGAGCAATTCGCGTGCGCCGATCAGCGCCGCTTGAATGCGCGTTTTCCCTTCGCGCACATGGCGCTCGACGTTTTCCACCACGACAATGGCGTCATCCACGACCAGTCCCACCGACAACACAATCGCGAGAATCGTCAGCAGATTGAAACTAAAGCCCAACAGCAGCATCACCACCGCTGCACCCAACAAGGACACCGGCATCGCCACGAGCGGCACCATCGCCGTGCGCACCGAGCCCATGAACAGGAACACGACCACCGCGACGATGAGCATCGTTTCCACCAGCGTCTTGCTGATTTCTTTCAACGCGTCGCGCATGAACACCGTGGCGTCGTACGCGAGTTCCATTTGGATGTCCGCGGGCAACGTGGGCCGAATGCGCTCCATCTCCGCGAGCAGACGATTGCCCACTTCGATTTCGTTCGAACCCGGCAACGGCCAGACGCCGAGATAAACCGCCTTCTGCTCGCCGTAGTTCGCAATCCACTCGGCTTCTTCCGCGCCGAGTTCTACGTTGGCAACGTCCGACAAACGCACAATCGCGCCGTCGCGTTCGGTCACGATCAAGTTCTGAAAATCTTCGACAGTGCGGAGGTCCGTGTTTGCAAGGAGATTGACCTGAACCAGATTGCCCTTCGTCTGGCCCACTGCCGCGAGGTAATTGTTGCGTCGCAACGCTGCGTGAACATCGCCCGGCGACAGGTTCTGCGCCGACAGCTTATCGGTATCAATCCACACGCGCATCGCAATCGGTCGCGCGCCCTCGAAGCTGACGCGTTGCACGCCGGCGAGCGTGGAAAGCTGCGGCTGCAACGTGCGCGTCAACCAATCGGTGATCGCCGGCACGTCGCGTTGTTCCGACGAGAAACTGATGTAGAACGACGCATAAGGCCGGTCTGCGCGTTGGACTTCAACGATGGGCGGCTCGGCTTCAGCGGGCAATTCCGAGCGCACTTGTTGCAGTCGCGCGGTGATTTCCGCCAACGCCGCCGTGCTGTTGTGATTCAACTTCAACCGCACGGTCACGATGCTCACGCCAGCGCGACTGGTGGATTCGAGATAATCGACGCCGCTGATCGCCGACACGACGCGCTCAATGGGCGTGGTGAGAAAGCCACGCACGGTTTCCGCGCTCGCACCGGTGTAAACGGTCGTAATCAGCACCGAAGAACTTTCGATGCTTGGATATTGTTGAATCGGCAGCGTGGTCAACGCGCGCCAGCCGATCAGAACGATGACGAGGTTGACCACAACGGCCAACACGGGGTGCTTGATGAAAACATCAGTAATCGAGCGCATGGGATTTCCCTTTCTGCGTTTTTAGTTGGGATGAGGGGGTGCGAGAACGCGACCGTTACTTCATCGCGACGCGATTGGTTTCCTGCACCATCACGAGGACGTTGTCGCGCAACTTGAACGAACCATGCGCCGCTACTTGTTCGCCGGGTTTCGCGCCGGAGAGCAGCAACACTTCATCACCCAGCACCAGACCAGCCTGCGCAACGCGCGATTGCGCACGGAGTTGACCTTTCTCATCGGCTTTGATGACGAAGACGTGATCGCCACTAGGGCCTTTGCGCAACGCGCTGACCGGAACGCTCACTGCAACCATCGGCGCGCTCGCTGGAACGCGAACGCGCACCGAAGCGCCCGGCGCAGGAATTTTTTCCGCGTCTGCCACGCGCGCACGAACCGTGGTACTGCGCGTCACCGGGTTCACTCGCGCATCCAATGCGACGATCTCCGCCTTGATCGCCGGACGGGCTACGCCCGCGAGAATTTCCACCGTCTCGCCTTCATTCAATTGCTCGGCGACCTGTTGTGGAATCGCGAAGTCCACGTGCGCCGCTTCATCCACACCCTGCAGCGTGGTGAGCAACGTTCCTTCGTTGAGATATTGGCCTGGGTGAACATCGCTGATGCCGACGCGGGCGCGGAACGGCGCGTGAATGGTCTTGCGCGCGATGACTGCTTTGATGCGCGCGATCTGCGCCTGAGCCACGTCAAGCTGAGCGCGGGCGCGGTCCACTTCGATTTGCGAAGTGGCTTTGCTTTGCACCGCACGTTCCAACCGCGCGAGCAGATTCTTCGCAAGCGCCGCTTCCGCTTCCTGCGCTTTCAACTCGGCTTCTTCCACCGCGACATCCAACGCCACGAGCAGCGTGCCCGCTTCAACGATGTGACCGGGCGTCAACGCCACTTCGCGCACCGTGCCAGGCAATTCATTGCGCAACGTCACCGAGCGCAACGCCACCACCGTACCGATCGCCGTGGTGGTGCGCCGATGTTGTTGCTCTTTCGCCACGGCCACCGTGATGACTTCCATCGGCTCGGGTTGATTGGACACCGCGGCATTGGATTTTTCCACCGCATCCACTTTCCATGCGGCCAACGCGCCACCCACTATGCCAAGCACAATCAACAGCACGGTGGGCGCAATCCAGCGGGGTTTCGTGAGGGAGTTTGACGCGTCGCCCGAGGTAACAGCGGGCTGATTAGCGGCATCGTTCCGACCGGACGGCTCTGAGTTCGTTTCCATAGTTCAGTTTCGAGGTTTCAGTGGTTTCAGGGACAATCGCAGCGACGAAATCCACGCTCTACCGGCAACAGGCAACATCCACAGACGTTTTGATTTCGCACCACGACTCATGTTCTTGCAGACAATAGTTGACTAATTAGACAAGTTCCCGGGCAAAAAAAATTTCAGGCCGCGGCCACCGGCGCGTTCACTCCCAGGATGTCTAAAATGCCGCGTTCCATTTCTTTCAAAATTTCCACATCGTTCTGGATGCGCGCTTGTGTCAGCAATCCTTCCACATACGCGTAAACCGATTTCGACTTGAGCACCGCATCCGGCGCGACGATCAATCCCGCCGCGTGCGCGTCGCGAATCGTCGTTTCAAAATAGCGGCGGCACTGATCCATGATGTCGGTCACGGTCCGACGCAGATTCACTTCCAGCGTCGAGATTTCCGAACCCAACGTGCAGAGCGGGCAACCCAATACATTTCCGTGCTCCTGCTTGATCTTCTTCTGCTCGGCGTATTCGAACTCGCAATAGCGATGGATCCGCTCCAGCGGCGGCAGGGCGGGAGAAAAAACGCGGTCAAAATTGACTCGAAACGCTTCCCAATCCGTCCGCATCGCCTCTTCCGCCAAATCCGCTTTGGACTCGAAGAAGTGATAAAAACTGCCCTTCTTCACGCCCGCGCGCTCACAAATCTGATCAATCGTCGTGCTCCCGTACGAGCCCGACCAGATCAACTCGGTCAGGCTGGTCATCAACCGTTCTTTGGCGTCACTTACTCGGCCCATGATTCAATCTTAGCTCATTCATCGTCCTTGCCACCGGCAAGGCTGTCGTGAGCCTCGACGAACTAGACCGTTCAGTCAACAAAAATTATTTCAGAAACCTGCCTCGGCTTCAATGGACCTTTCGACCCACTTCGGGATTACTTTCCCTCCGCCGCCGCCTTCAGCGCTTTGATGTCCAGCTTCACCATTTGCATCATCGCAGTCATGTAGCGCTGCCTTTTCGCGGGATTCTTGCCGGTGATCCACTTCCGCCAATCCGCGGGAACGATTTGCCAGCAAACCCCGAATTTGTCTTTCAACCAGCCGCACTGAATCTCTTCGCCGCCCGTGCTCAGCTTCTTCCAATAGTAATCCAGTTCCACCTGCGTCTTACAGTTCACCATGAACGAAACGGATTCGTTAAACTTGAATCGGCATCCGCCGTTCAGCGCGATGAACGGTTGTCCCTCGATCTCAAACTCAATCGTCAGCACCGAACCGACTTTCTGCCCCGTTGCTTTCGCCGTGGCGGCATCGTAACGCGCCACTTTGCCGACCTTCATTTTCTTGAAAACGGATTTGTAAAACTTCACCGCCGCTTCGGCGTTGCCATCAAACCACAAACAGGTCGTCAATTTCTTCATGCTTTGCGTTTTCCAGCCAGCGCACTTGCCGGCGTTTCTTTGTTCTTGGAGCGGGTGAATCGGTTCACCCGCTCCTTGGAACGTTCTGAATATGGCGTTAGGAACTCACGCGCTTCAGCGTCGTCGGCTTCGCCTCGGATTCTTTGCCGTCAATCATCGCTTTGCAGCTTGTCGTGATCGTGTTCGCATCCTCAAACGTGATGCTCAACGCGTGCATGTGCGATTCCTTGGACGGGTTGATCCCGCAGGTCGCGTCGAAATCGAAGTGAATCGATTTCGCGTCGGACGATTTCAGCGTCATCGCCGGGCGATTGCCGAACACGCAATAGTGCGTCATCGCGAGTTTCCCTTCTTTCTCGTAATACATCGTCACCATTTCATTCGGTGTGCCGATGAAGCAGCGCTCTTCCAACACGCTGCCGCCCGCGAGCAACCGATATTGAATGTTCATGTCCACCAGGCCTTGGCCCAGGTCCGCTTTGCCGGTCCAATTGCCAACCAGGGTTTTCATCCGCGCAAATTCGGGGGATTCAGATTTGGCTTTGTCGCCGTCATGCGCGTTTGCGCTTAAAGCAAGCGCGAGCATCAACGCGGCACAGATTGAGGTCATTTTAATTTTCATAATTTTTATTTCGTTTTGGTTTCGGTTGTTTCAACCACTTCATTACTGCGACGAACGAGTCGTCGCGCTCAGGACAACCAATTCAACTTTTCAGCGGCGCAGCGGGATGATGACGCGGAGTCGCGGTTCCCGCAGAAAAGCCCCGGCCCAGATCACCACCCCAACCAAGGCCGGCATGATGAACGGATCGCCCACGCGCAAATGGGCAAACGTCGCGCCGCCCAGGTATCCCGTCAGCAGAATCGCGCCCAAGACCGCCGTGCGCGAGAACAAATACAGCACCGTGCAGGCGAGTTCGATGATCCCCAGCCCAAGCGCGTATTTGTCCGACAGTCCGAGATGTTTGAAACCTTCCACGACGGACTCCGGCTTCGTGAATTTCATCACCGCGCTCATGAGCAACAGGGCCGCCGGCACGAGCGTGAGAATCCATCCGATGATCGTAAACATCTTCGAACCGGCCGAAGTCTTGGCACTCATACGAGGCAGCTCACTTCATTTGGTCCGGCGGCACGACGTTAATCATCCAGCCGATGCCGAACTTGTCTTCCAACATGCCGAAGCGTGGCGACCAAAACGTTTTGTTCAGCGGCATCACAACTTTGCCGCCGGCAGCGAGTGCGTTGAAATAGCGGTCGGCTTCCGCTGCGGTGAATACCGCGAGCGACA
This sequence comes from uncultured Bifidobacterium sp., assembly GCA_964553795.1. Classification (GTDB taxonomy): domain Bacteria; phylum Verrucomicrobiota; class Verrucomicrobiia; order Limisphaerales; family JADLHS01; genus JADLHS01. Next base: position 11,842 of record CAZKMR010000109.1, read on the forward strand.
ACGAGAAGCCTTGAAAACTGGTCTTCTCCGTGCCGCAACCATCCGACGCCATCACCGTCGTCTGGCCGACGCGGAAGCTGGTGTGCATCACTTTGTTTTCGTATCCCGGCGCGAGTTGTCCGGGCGGCGGCGCTTCGGGACTATCTTTGAACCGCATCAACATCTCCACTTCCGCGCCGATGGCTTTCTTGTAGAACTCCACGGCTTCTTCGCAATTGCCGTTAAAAAACAGGTACGCTTGAACAACAGGTTTTGGGGTCGAACTCATAATTTATTTTTGGTTAATGGTTAAACGTCATTGTCACGACGAACGGATGGGGCGGCTCAGGACAAACAGATTTCCTGTGCGTCTGAATCTTGGCAGTGGCGTTTTCGCCAGCCACGCGACGGCGCGCACGGAGTGCCGCGCCCTACCAACGACAGCCACTTCGTTACAGCTTCTCCGCGTCCTCCGCGCCTTTGCGTTGATCAGCGCTCAGATTTCCACGATGGCGTTAAAACCGCCGTAAAGCATCCGCTTGCAATCAAACGGCATGTCCTTCGGATCACACATTTCGTTAATGCGCGGGTCTTTCATGACTTTGGCATTCACCTGATCGCGGTGCTTGCGGGACTTGTAAACGATGTAAGCGAACACAATGGTCTCACCCGGCTTACTCTTGATGCCCTTCGTAAACGGCAGGCAAAACTTGATGTCCAGGTCGTCTCCGACGCATTCCTTGTAATCAAGCGCGCCGTGTTCCTTCCAGATCTTGCTCGCCTTTTTTGCAATGCGGGTGTAGGCGGCGATGTTCTTCTTCGGCACAGGCAAAACAAATCCATCAATGTAATTAGGCATAATGTGATTTCTTGTTGGGGGCTAACCGTTGATCAGTCTCTAAACTCAGGCGTGCGCTACGCCCACTTTTGCTTCCAATTCGTCCACCATCGGGCATTGCGGCGCGATGGGCCGCACTTCCACGCGAACGCCATACGGCAATCCGGGGCACTGCTGGGCAATTGCGACCGCTTCATCCTGCGTGGCGACGGTCAGCAGAAAATAACCACCGATGGTTTCCTTCGATTCCACGAACGGCCCGTCCGACACAACCGCTTTCTTGCCGGAAACGATTTTCCCTTCACGTTCCAGCGGATTGCCGCCCGCGCATTTACCTTCGTCTTTGAGGCGATTGAACCACGCCATCCAGTTGTCGGCGACTTGCTGCATTTGTTCGGGCGAAAGTCCTTTGTACCAGTCCGCGCTGCGGAAGATCAGCAGATAACCGTTATTTTTTGAAGTGCTCATAATTTTGTCGGTTGATGTTTGATAATACGACGAACGCACTTTAGCAACCGGGACAATGATCTTGCCATGCTCGATTCAGCTCTTAAGTGTCGTCCGCTGCCGCGGATTCGCCGCGCTTTCATCATTACAACGAACAGATCGCTTCTTTCAGGACACTGAACCGAAACTTTTTCGAGAATATCTTTCGCCGCGCCTTCGCGGCGTCACTCGCTAATGAAATCATAAAACACGAACTTCGCGGATAAGGGCAGAAAGGCCTCCGCAGCGGCTTTCTGATGAACCGGGTGTTGATTGTAACGCTCCAGCGCCGCCCGGTTCGCGAACCGCATCACCACGCAAACATCAAACGTCGCATCCACATACGAACTTGTGGACGGTAGCGTTTGCCCGACCGAAAGCCATTCCACTTCCGGAATCTCCCGCGCGAACGCATGCGCCGCATCAACGATCTGTTGCCGCT
>CAZKMR010000110.1:0-3051 GCA_964553795.1 uncultured Bifidobacterium sp.
TGCGAAGCGTGACTGACCATCACGATTCCTTCCGGTAAATCTTCTCGAATGCCTTAACGGCTTTGGCCCAAGAAAAGTTCATGGCCATGCCGTTCTTGCGAAACGCTGGTAACAGTTTCGGATCGCCAAATAGCAGCATTGCTTTGCGCATCGCTTTTGCCAGAGCCGTCGGAACGCCTTCCACAAACTTAATGCCGTTGGCATTGCCCGCGTCATCTGTAGCATCAACGACCGTATCGTCCAGGCCGCCCGTGCGTCGCACGATTGGAATCGTGCCATAGCGAAGGCTGTAGAGTTGATTGAGTCCGCACGGTTCAAATCGGGACGGCATCACAAAGAAATCGCAACCGGCCTCGATTTGATGCGCCAACGCGTGGTCGTAACCCAGTTGCACGGCCACTTTGTCGCGATGGCGCTGGGCCAGCGATTGCAAAGCGGTTTCGTATTGTTTTGCGCCGCTGCCCAATAGAACGAATTGCATCGGGGCCACGAGCATTTCTTCCAAAGCGCCGAGCGTGATATCGATGCCTTTCTGATCAGCCAACCGGGTTACACTGCCAAACAACGGAACAGATGCATTTACCGGTAACCCGAGTCGCGCTTGGAGCGCCGCCTTGCAAACCGCCTTCCCAGTCATATTGTCGGCACTAAATGATGCGGCGAGCAGCGGATTCTGGACTGTGTTCCATTCATCGTAATCCACGCCGTTCAGAATTCCCGAGAGCACGGATTGGCGTTTGCGCAACAACCCGTCCAGCCCCGCACCATATTCCTGAGTCGTGATTTCTCGCGCGTAACGCGGGCTGACCGTGGTGACCGCATCGGCACAAGCGATGGCCGCCTTCAAACAATTCACCTGACTATAAAATTCCACCGTCTCGTGGTGGAACAGTTGCGACGGCAGATTGGTCAACGAAAACGCGCCACGGGGAAAAATGCCTTGATAGGCCAGATTGTGAATGGTGAGCACCAGGCGTGGGATGTTGTGCCATCCACCGACCCGATGTTCTTGTTGCACCAGCAACGGAATCAGTCCTGTCGGCCAGTCGTGAATGTGCAGGACTTCCGGACGATTCGGCAAGTAGCGCGCCAGATGCGCAACACACTTCGAGAAGAAAATAAATCGCTCAGCGTTGTCACCGTAATCGCCATGACCATCGTTGTAAATTCCGGTGCGGTCAAAATACTCCGGTTTGTCGATGAAATAGACAGTCAATCCCGGACTAAGGTCCAACGCGTGGAGCGCGGCGTTGACGCGTTTTGTTCCCAGCGGCAAATCGAACTTCCAATTTACCGGGCGTAGTCCGGAGAATTTGTCCCGAATGCCGCGATACAGTGGCGTGACCACGGTCACTTCATGTCCGGCTTTGGCCAACGCCCGACTCAGTGCGCCGACGGCATCGCCGAGACCACCGGTTTTGGAGTATGGATAGACTTCCGAACTGGCTTGAAGAATTCTCACGCCGCTGGGGGCCGGATCACCTCAGTGCCAAGATACTTGTGCAGCGGCACAGGAATCTTCACGCTGCCATCAGCCTGTTGATAGGTTTCGAGCAAGGCAACGAATAGGCGTGCCAACGCCGTGCCGCTGCCGTTCAAAATATGGGGAAACTTGTTTTCGCCAGTTTCCGTTTTGAAACGCAGATTCATCCGCCGGGCTTGAAAATCTTCACAATTGGAAACCGAAGAAACTTCCAGATAACTCCCCTGCCCTGGCGCCCAGACTTCGATGTCATAGGTCTTCGCGCTCGCGAATCCCATGTCGCCGGTGCAAAGCAGCACCACGCGATAATGCAGGCCCAGCAACTGGAGCACGCGCTCGGCATTGGTCAGCATTTTGTCGTGTTCGGCGTAGCCCTCTTCCGGCTTTACGATTTTGATCAACTCGACCTTGTCGAATTGATGGACCCGAATCATGCCGCGCGTGCCAACGCCGGCGGCTCCGGCTTCGCCGCGAAAACACGGCGTGTAGCCGCAGTAGCGGATCGGCAATTGTTTCTCCGCAAGCAGTTCATCGCGGTGAATATTGGCAATGGGTGTTTCCGCAGTGGGAATCAAATAGAGTTTGCCGAGTTCTTCCGCTTTGTCGCCCTCGGCAATTCCGTAATATTGATCGCGAAACTTTGGGAATTGGCCGACGCCCATCAAACATTCCGGCCCGACCATGAACGGCGGCGAAACCTCCGTGTAGCCATGCTCGCCCGTATGCAAATCGAGTAAGAAGTGAATCAACGCCCGTTCCAATCGCGCCCCCCAATTGGTATAGAGCAGGAAGCCGCTCCCGGAAAGTTTCGTGGCGCGTGCGAAATCAATCAGTTTCAAACTCTCACAAAGTTCTACGTGTGCTTTGGGCTTGAAGTTGAATTCCGCCTTCTGTCCGAATACTCGAACTTCCGGATTGTCCTCAGCGGATTTGCCAAACACCACGCTTTCATGCGGGAGATTGGGCAGTCGCAACATCAGCTCATCCCGCGCTGCTTCAGCCGCTTTGGCCTGGGCATCAAGGGCGGCGATTTTGTCGCCCAGATCTTTCGTCTCTGCCTTCTTTGCTTCCGCTTCGGCTAATTTCTTTTGCGCCATCAACGCGCCGATTTCTTTGGAAACGCGATTGCGGGTTGCTTTCAACGCTTCGACTTCCGCCAGAGCCGTGCGTCGTTGCTCGTCGGCCTGCAAAATGCCGTCAATCAGGCTTTCGTCCCCTGCCCCGCGCGCGGCGAGTCGTTGGCGAACGAAATCGGGTTTCTCACGAATCAGTTTGATGTCGAGCACGCGCGGATTATAGGAAGAAAAGCCTTCGTCGCAAGACGGAAGCCCCGGAGCAGACCAAGGTTTGAAGGACTTTCAGATCAAAAAAAACCGACCCCAACCAGTGCGGTCAGGGCCGGTTCTCCTGAAGCTAAGTTACTTTGCAATGCCCCACGGGCTGAAGATGAAATACAAAATCAAAGTGCAAACGACCACGGCGATGCCCGCAAGACGTGCGCCTTTTGAACTCTCCAGATTGAGTCGCGTATTCACCTTGAACTCCACGGGTTGGGGCAGCGGTTTGAT
>CAZKMR010000110.1:3151-8033 GCA_964553795.1 uncultured Bifidobacterium sp.
TGTTCTTCCGTGAGCGCCGCCGGAGTCAGGTCATCGATCTTTCCACCCTTGCTGCTCAACACAGCGAAGTTGTGGGCAAAAACCTCCGCGGCCTTTTCCGGATTGATGCGCGCCCACTGGATGCCGGGAACGAAAGCGTGTCCCCCTTGGGGATTGCCGAGGTTGTTCTGATAAAGGGTCCATTCCTCCGCATACTTGCGCGATCCGATTTGCTCGAGGTCTTTGCTGTAAAGGTTGAAGGCAATGATGCCGGGAATCACAATCACGAACGGAATAACCAACTTCATGGCCGCCGCGAATACGATGCCTTTCTGTCCTTCCTTCAAAGAAGCCGAACCCAGAATGCGCTGGGTGATGTACTGATTGAGTCCCCAGTAGTAAAAGTTTGGAATCCAGAGTCCAATGATCAGCGCCGTCCAGGGAATGTTGCCGTCCCAGCTTGGCAAATCCATGCGCATTTTTTCGTGGTTCAACGCGATGAGCTTTTCCAGACCGCTCGCCGCATCGGTGACCGCGCGAGGATTGGCGGTGCTGGCGGTCAATTCGGCAATCGGCGTTGCGCCCAGTTTGCTCAGCGCGAAATAGGCGATCACCGCGCCGCCCACCACGAGTGCGATGCCTTGAATCAAGTCCGCCCAGGCCGACGCGTTCAATCCGCCGGCGGCAATGTATCCCGCCGCCATCAAACCGATGATCCAGCACCAGGTGCCCAGACTGAATCCAAACGTGCTGTGGCCGGCGAAGAGTTCACTCATCGTCAGGCCACCCGCATAAATCACCCCCGTCAGCGACACGAACACCAACAAGACCATCATCATGAACGCCATGATGGCGCGCGTGGTATCTCCGTAGCGATGTTCGAGAAATTGCGGCATCGTGAAAATGCCAGTCTTGAGGAAGTAAGGAAGAAAGCAAAACGCCACTACCACCAGGGTGATTGCCGCCATCCATTCGTAACTGCTGATGGACATACCGAGGTAATCGGCAGCGGAACCCGACATGCCAACGAACTGCTCGGAGGAAATGTTGGCCGCAATGAGAGAAACGCCAATCAGCCACCACTTCAATCCGCGTCCGGCCAGAAAGTACGATTCGCTGTCCTTGCCTTCACCACGGCTCTTGAACAAGCCGAGGGCAATGACGCAAACGATGAAAACAACGAATATGATCAGGTCGATTGGGAATATCTTGAACGCTTCGCTCATGGTCTGACAATGGTTGTGGAACTCTGTTTCGCCACAACGGGCGGCGGGTTAAGCGTGGTTGAGCGCAAATTCCGTCCGCGTGACGGGAGGGTTACTAATAATTCCGTTCCGCAATGTCAAACAAACTGTCCGCTTCTACCCGAATGGATAGGTGTTAAGCAAAAGATGAGGAGGCGTTCGCAGCGCCAAGCGGCCTGGTAAACGATAGCGCGCAAGCTGGAAGGCTTGCGCGCTACCAAAGGCGGGAATGGAGTCGGTGCTCAGCCGTTTCCAAACTACTTCAACCAGAAGCTGAAGTAGAGATACATGCCGAGTACCAGCAATAGAATGACGCCTGTCATCAACTTGTTCCCAAAGTCCCAACTGCGCCGGATTTCCGTCGCTGACTCATGATGAATTGAGCCATAGGTCAAGCCGTGGATTTTTTCTGGCGGCGGGGGCGGCGTCAACAACGAGGCCACCACCATGATGACGGAACTGGCGAGGAACAACACGCCCGTCGCATACAAGAAGTTGAAGTCGGCCACCAGTCGCAGCCACTCGGGATTCTCAATCTTTCCCGTGCCATAGAATGCCTGAACCGTCAGCTTGAACATGCCGAGAATAAAGCCACCGACCAAGCCCCACGTGGCGCCGGCTGAATTGATGCGGGACCAGAACAAGCCGAGGAAGAATACGGCGGTAATCGGCGGCGCGAGATAACCTTGCACGCTTTGCAGGTATTGATACAGACCACCGCCCGAAATCTTCGCCATGACCGGAATCCAAATCATGCCAAGGCCGACGACAAACGTCGTGGCCAAACGTCCGACCATTAATAAATGCTGCTCGGTCTGGCCGGGACGCAATTTTTCATAGATATCCACCGTGAACAACGAGGCGCTGGAATTAAACAACGACGCCAACGAACTCATCAATGCGGCCAACAAACAGGCGACGATCAAGCCGCGAATCCCTGCTGGCAGTAGTGACGTCACCAGTGTTGGAAACACCTGGTCACCCTTGATGGTCAGGGCGAGCACACGTTTGGTTTCGCCGGATTCCAATTTGATTTCGCGTTCCTTCAGTTCACGCGGGATGAAAAACCCCTTCAGTTTGCCATCCGGACCGGTGTTTGCCTCGCGCAACTTGGCATTGGCTTCATTAACGATGGTGGTCTTTTGCTCGGCCGAAATGTTCAGGTCGTAGGTTTGCATGATGGCGACATCATGCGCGGCGGCGTTGAATTTTTTGTCCAACGCCCAACCAATCATGCCGGGAATCAAGAAGATCAACACCGGCCAGACTTTGAGCAAGCCGCCGAACAGCGCACCACGCCGCGCCGTCGGCAGATCCTTCGCCGACAACACGCGTTGCACGATGTATTGGTCCGTGCACCAATACCACAAGCCGATGATGGGCGAGGCAATCAAGATGCCCAGCCACGGAAACGCATTCGGATCAAACGGACTACCGAGCGGTCGCCACAACGCAAAATCCGCCGCGTTCTCCTTGCTGCTGGACACAAGTTCACCCCAACCCGCCACCACCCCTTCGCCGCCACTGAGTTTCGTCAAGCCAATGAACGTAATGACAAACGAGCCGAACAAGATGATGATCGCCTGCGGTGTGGCGGTGTTCATGATCGCGCGCATGCCGCCAAACACGGTGTAAATGCCGGTGATGATGACGGTGGCAAAAGCGCCGAACCAGAAGGCATTCTGCGGTGAGCCGAACGTATCCGGCAGCAACGCTTGAAACACGATCGCGCCCGCGAAAACCGTCACACTCACTTTGGTGAACACGTAGGCCACCAGCGAAACGCACGACAACACGAGCCGCGTCCGCGCGCTGAAACGTTTTTCGAGGAACTCCGGGATCGTTTCGACCCCGGATTTGTAATAGAAGGGCACGAAGAGTCCGGCCAGGACGATGAGACACCAGGCGTGCAATTCCCAGTGCGCCATCGCCATGCCGGTGGCCGCTCCCTGCCCCGCCAAACCGACGATATGCTCTGACCCGATGTTGGAAGTAAAGATGGATGCGCCGATTACAATCCAGCCGGCATTACGTCCGGCCAAAAAGTAATCTTTGGTGTCTTTTTGATGTCGCCCGTACCACCAGGCAACCCATCCAATCAGCCCGAAATACAGGCTAATAACCAACCAATCGAGCCAGTGCATAATTTTCCTTCTAAGCGCCGCGCGCTATTTCTTTACGTCGAACTTGTAGATGATGGTGTTTTTGTAGGTTTCTCCCGGCCGCAGAATGGTGCTGGGAAAATTCGGTTGATTGGGCGAATCCGGGAAGTGCTGCGGCTCCATGCAAAACCCGTTGCGATGTTGATAGGTCCAGCCTTTCTTGCCCGTGATCGTGCCGTCGAGAAAATTGCCGCCGTAGAACTGCAAGCCGGGTTCGGTGGAATACACTTCCAGCACGCGACCGGTTTCCGGTTCGGTAACGCGGGCCTGCAAACCGAGTTTGCCCGCCGGCTTGTCGATCACCCAGTTGTGATCGTAACCGCCGCCGAACTTGATCTGCTGATTGCTCGTGTCATTGACACGCGCGCCAATCGGAGTCGGCTTCCGGAAATCAAACGGCGTTCCTTCCACCGGGCGCAGTTCTCCCGTCGGGATCAACGTCTCATCCACCGGCGTGAACTTATCCGCGTTGATGTAAACAATGTGACTGTTGATATCGCCGTGACCGCGCAGGTTGAAGTACGAATGCTGCGTCAGGTTCACCGGCGTCGCGGCATCGGTCGTCGCCTTGTAATCCAGGCGCAAGCCGTTGTCCTTGGTCAGCGTGTAGAGCGCGGTGACATTCAAGTTACCCGGATAACCTTCTTCGCCGGCTTTGCTGGTGTATTGCAATTCCAACGAGTCATCGGTTGCTTTCACCACGTTCCAGACGACTTTGTCGAATCCCTTCACGCCGCCGTGCAACGCATTCGGGCCATTGTTTTGCGCCAGCGTGTAATTCTTGCCATCCAGGGTGAACTTGCCTTTGGCGATGCGATTTCCGTAACGCCCGACGAGACAACCGAAATAGGGCGTCTCCTTGAGATAACCTTCCAGGTTGTCGTAACCGAGCACGACATCGGCCAGCTTGCCGTTCTTGTCCGGGACTTTGAGCGACATGACGATGCCGCCGTAGTTCATGATTTCCGCTTCCACGCCGTTGGCGTTGCGCAGCGTATATTTTTTGACGGGCTTGCCGTCCACTTGGCCGATTACCGGAGCAGTCATGGCATCATTCATTTTGCAGCATTTCGAACAGGCGCAACCCGCCAGCAGCAGGGCGACAACACCAGCTGTGAGCGGCGCCATCCAGTTAGAGAGTTTTTTTGTCATGGTTATTTTTGTGTGATGGTTGAATCAACGCTTCCCCGTTTGTCCGTAGTAGGCGTTCGCGCCATGTTTACGCAGAAAATGTTTGTCGAGCAAGGCGGATTGCATCGGCTTTAGTTTCGGATTGAGGCGCAAGGTTTCGCTGTTCAAACGCGCGATAAATTCCAACACGCCGGCGTTATGCACTGCATCAGCGACACTCTTGCCCCACGTGAACGGACCGTGGCTCGCCACCAGCACCGCCGGGTGTTCCAACGGATCAAACTTCGCTTTGCGAAACGTCTCCACGATCACATGACCGGTGTTCGCCTCGTAATCCTTCTTGATCTCCGCCGGTTTCAGCAAGCG
>CAZKMR010000110.1:8133-13425 GCA_964553795.1 uncultured Bifidobacterium sp.
TGGGCATCATGTCGGCGTAAGGCACGCCGCTGGGTTTGATGATCATCAAACCATGATCCCGATCCACGGCACTGGCGTTGCCCCAGGTTTCAATCACCAATCCCTTCGCCACCAGATCGAGGTTGGCTTTACAGACTTCAACTTTAAGTTTTTCGAGCATGGCGAGAATCCTACTGGCGCACGCGCCGACGAATCTCAATCAACTTCTTCATCACGCCGGAGAGATTGCCCTGCCACGCTTGCGTGCCGAAGGCGTCGTGGAGTTCTTTGTAGAGCGCGTAGAGTTCGCGATAAATCGCATGCGCTTTCGCATTGGGTTTATAAACCCTCGGCTTCAGGCCGGTCATGCGTTGCTGTGCGGTGGCGTAGTTCTTGTGTGCTCCTGCGACAACCGCCGCGGCAATGGCCGAACCGAGCGCACACGTTTGGGCTGAACGCGAAATCTTCATCGGCCGCCCCGTCACGTCCGCGTAAATCTGCATCACCAACGGACTCTTCTCCGCGATCCCGCCGCAGTTGACCACCGACGAAATCTTCACGCCGTATTCCTCGAAGCGATTGATAATCGTCAGCGCGCCAAAGGCGGTCGCTTCAATCAACGCGCGATAAATCTCCGCTGGGGTCGTGTAAAGCGTCTGCCCGAGCAACAAACCCGTGAGGCGTTGATCCACCAGCACAGTGCGATTGCCGTTGTTCCAGTCCAACGCCAGCAAGCCGCTTTCGCCGGGTTGCAGTTTCGCCGCGCCTTTGGTGAGTTCCTCGTGCGACCCGGCTTTGGCGCCGCCGGGTTGAAGGTAATTCACCAGCCAATTGAACAAGTCGCCCACGGCCGATTGGCCGGCTTCGAGACCGAAGTAACCCGGCAACACGCTGCCGTCCACGATGCCGCACAACCCCGGCACGTCGGCCAGTTTCCTCTGGTTGGAGGCGATGGCGATGTCACACGTGCTCGTGCCGATAATTTTCACCAGCGTGCCCGGCGCGACGCCCGAACCCACGGCACCCAGATGCGCGTCAAATGCGCCGACTGCCACGGGAATTCCCGCCCGCAATCCGGTGCGCTTGGCCCAGCCTGTCGTCAATCCGCCCACCGCGCGATCAATCGAATGCACCCGCTGCGTCAACCGCCCGCGCAATTGCGCCAGTTGGGGATCGAGCTTTTGCAGAAATCGTTCGTCCGGATAACCGCCCCAGGCCGTGTTCCACATCGCCTTGTGTCCGGCCGCACAAACGCCCGCGGTAAAGGCATCCGGGTGTTCCGTGCCCGTCAAGGCCGCCGGAACATAGTCCGCCAATTCCACCCAGGCGTGCGCCGCCTGGAACACTTCGGGCGCCACGCGGCGGCACTTGAGAATCTTGCTCCAGAACCATTCGCTGGAATACGTGCCGCCGCATTTAGCGAGGTATTGCGGACGCAACTTTTTCGCCAGCGCCGTAATTTCCGCCGCCTCGTCCACGCCGGTGTGATCCTTCCACAGCCAAGCCAGCGCGGCAGGATGGTTGGCGAACTTCTTCTGAAACGCCAAGGGTTGCCCGTTCTTATCCACGGGCAACGGCGTACTGCCCGTCGTGTCCACGCCGATGCCAATCACTTGTTCGGCGCGAAAGCCGCGCACTTTCTTTCGCGCGGTGGCTAATGCTTGTTTAATCGTCGTCTCCGCGCCTTGGACATAGTCCGCTGGATGTTGGCGGGCGAGATTCGGGTCGCGCGAGAGAATGACCCCTTGCGTGCCGTGCGCATACGTCCACACGGCTGCCGCGACCTCCGCGCCGTTGGCGACATTGACTATCAAGGCTCGAACGGAGTTCGTCCCATAGTCCAGGCCGATCGTATATTGAGGATTCATGTCCGCGCTCCTTAAATCGTCCAGCCTTTGGCCAACGCGTAATACACTTCGTTGTTCCGCAGTGTTTGTTGGAATTCGCGCACGTTGGTTTTGGCATCAATGATGGCGAGTTCAATTCCGGCCAGCCGGGCGAAGTCTTCAATCATTTCCGTCGTGACTGCCTGACTAAATCCCGTGTGATGCGCGCCGCCGGCGTAAATCCAGCAGCCGCACGCGGCTTCGAAATCCGGGCGACATTGCCACACCGCTTGTGCCACCGGAAGTTTCGGCATGGCGTGCTCGGGCGAAACCACATCCACTTCGTTCAACAAGAGGCGGAAGCGATTCCCCAAATCCATCAGGGCCACATTGATTGCCGGGCCGGAAGGAGTGCTGAATACCAGTCGCGCGGGATCGGCTTTGCCGCCGATGCCGAGAGGATGCACCTGGAGCGACGGCTGGCCGTCCGCGATGCTCGGACAAATTTCCAGCATGTGCGAGCCGAGCACGAGTTTTCCGTCCGGATGTAAATGATAGGTGTAATCCTCCATGAATGACGTGCCACCTTCGAGTCCGCTCGCCATCACTTTCATCGCGCGGACAAGCGCGGCAGTTTTCCAGTCGCCCTCGCCCGCGAAGCCATAGTTGTCGGCCATCAAACGCTGCGGGGCCAAACCGGGCAATTGAACCAGGCCGTGCAAATCCTCAAACGTAGTGGTGAATCCTTTGAAATCACCTTCCGCGAGAAATGCCCGTAAACCGAGTTCGATGCGCGCCGCTTCGCGAATGGACTTGTGGCGCTTGCCGCCTTTGCGCAAATCCGCCGCCACCTCGTAGGTGCTCGCGTACGTCTTGCACAGCGCTTCGATTTCTTTGTCCGCCACGGCTTGCACGCGTTGCACCAGATCACCCACGCCATGCGTGTTCACCGAGAAGCCGAATTTTAATTGCGCCGCCACTTTGTCGCCTTCGGTCACGGCCACTTCACGCATGTTGTCGCCGAAGCGAACGAACTTGGCGCGTTGCCAATCGTGCCACGCCGCAGCGGCGCGCGTCCATGCCCCGATCTTCTCTTGCGTGGCTTCCTCCTGCCAAAAACCGACAACCACTTTCCGGTCAATTCGCAAGCGGCTCATGATGAAGCCGTGTTCGCGATCGCCGTGCGCCGCCTGGTTCATGTTCATGAAATCCATGTCAATCGTGCTCCACGGCAAATCGCGATTGTATTGCGTGTGCAGATGACAGATGGGCTTGCGCAATTGCTTCAGGCCGTTGATCCACATCTTCGACGGTGAAAAGGTGTGACACCAGGTAATGAGCCCGACGCAGTTCTTCGCGTTGTTCGCCTGCTGACAAAGCTCGGTGATGGCATCTGGCGAAACCATGACGGGTTTGAAGATCACCTTCACCGGAATGGCCGCAGCGCTGTTCAGTGTCTTTGCGATCTCCTGCGAATGCTTCGCAACCGCTTTTAAGGTTTCCGGGCCGTAGAGATGCTGGCTGCCGGTGACGAACCAGACTTCGTATTGCTTGAGATTGATTTTCATGACGCGAAAGTTGGCTTCAAATTCGAGTGCGTCGCATTCCAGAAGCGGGAGCGCACGGACCGAGACTGTTACTGTTAGTTTGCAAAGGAATCGTGAAGATGATTTGACGGGGCGCGATTTTTCTCAACACCAAATCGCGACAATGAACCGCCAAAACACGACTCGGGAGTCAGCGGTGAAACTGACTCCCGAGTGCCGAACGAATTAAGCAGTTTATCTCAGATAAACTCGTTGATGAGGTTCTCGAGGAATTCCTGCCGCCCACTGGTGTTGGCCGCGGCGTCGCCCTTCTTGAGCATGTAGGCTTCCAGCATCTTGAAGCTGGCCTTGCCGGACTCGATTTGGGCGCCAATGCCGGAATCCCACGATGAATACCGCTGCTTCACAAAATCGGCGAGCCGCCCGTCTTTGCGAATCGCCACCGCGATCTTGAGCCCGCGCGCGAACGCGTCCATGCCGCCAATGTGCGCGTAGAACAGATCAATTGGTTCAAAACTTTCGCGGCGCACCTTCGCGTCGAAGTTCACCCCGCCCGTTTTGAATCCGCCATACTTGAGTACGCTCAGCATTGTGTAGGCGGTCAGATAAACGCTGGTCGGGAATTGATCCGTATCCCAGCCGAGCAATTCATCGCCGGTATTGGCGTCAATTGAACCCAGCGCCCCCGCCGCGCCCGCGATTTCCAATTCGTGCTGCATGGTATGTCCCGCGAGCGTGGCATGATTCGTTTCCAGGTTCAGTTTGAAATGTTTCAGCAAATCGAATTCGCGCAGGAAGTTCAAACATGCCGCCGCGTCGGAGTCGTATTGATGCTTCGTCGGCTCTTTCGGTTTCGGCTCGATATAAAACTGGCCTTTGAACCCGATCTGCTTTTTGTAAGCCACCGCCATGTGCAACAATTTCGCCAGATGCTCCTGCTCGCGTTTCATGTCGGTATTGAGCAGCGTCATGTAGCCTTCGCGACCGCCCCAGAATGTATAGCCGCCGCCGCCGAGTTGATGCGTGACTTCCATGGCCTTCTTGACTTGCGCGGCGGCGTAAGCGAAGACGTCGGCGTTGCAACTGGTCGCGGCGCCATGCACGAAACGGGGATTGGAAAACAAGTTGGCCGTGCCCCAGAGCAGTTTGATTCCGGTGCGCTGCTGCTCTTGCTGCAACACTTTCGCCACCGCGTCGAAGTTCTTGTTCGTCTCGCGCAGGTTTTTGCCTTCCGGCGCGACATCGCGGTCGTGCCAGCAGTAATACGGCGCGCCAAGTTTTTCGATGAACTCGAAGGCTGCGCGCACGCGCTTTTGCGCGTTGGCAACAGAATTCGAGCCGTCGTCCCACGGCCGTTGCATCGTGCCCGCGCCGAAGGGATCGCTGCCCGTGCCGCGGAAGGTATGCCAATAAACGACGGCAAAACGCAGATGGTCGCGCATGGTTTTGCCGGCGACGATCTCATCCGGATTGTAGTGTTTGAAGGCGAGCGGATTTTTCGAGGCCGGACCTTCGTAGTTGATTTTAGGAATTTTTGGAAACGCCGATTGCATGTTTGTTTTACGGTTCGCGGTAGCGAGCTGAGCAAGCGCAACCCAGGTGGGTGGTCCGCAAGCGCACGTGCCCGGCTCGAAACTTCATGGTTTGTTAAAAACGACTGGCACAGCGGCAGCGGTCACGGAAAACAGCCATGACCAACGACTACAACAATCTGCGCGGTGCGTTTAACGTCAGTCGATGCGTTGAGAGTGGCGGGAAATTCTCGGAAACGCAATCACGCACTGACAGCAGCTGCTCGCCAGATGCAATCTCTTATTGCGTGCCATCGGCATTTCTGCCAAGACTGTGCGCGTCCGAAAGGCTGGGGTCTTAGCTCAGTTGGTAGAGCGTCTCGTTCGCAATGAGAAGGTCAGGGGTTCGAATCCCCTAGGCTCCACCAG
>CAZKMR010000111.1:0-13356 GCA_964553795.1 uncultured Bifidobacterium sp.
TGTTCCGCTTCGGCGCGAGCACGCTCGTCAACGACCTGCTCATGCAGATCGCCAAACAGGCGGACGGGAATTATCAAGGGGCGGATTATTTTTCGTTGCCGTGAATCGCTCAAAGCTTAAATCCGGATGGGCCACGGAGTGGCTAAACATGAATAGCCGCAGGTGCAACCTGTGGTCATCAATCCCGTTGATTGTTCGACCCCTGCGGGGTCGCACCATTTGTTCCAGCAACCGTGGGCTCAAGCCCACGGCTATTCACATCGCGTCCCCCCGGGACTCGGCACATACCAGCCAGAATTGATTTGAACATGAAGACAAAAACCAAAGCGGTGAAACTTTCCTCGCAACGCGCCGTGGCCGCGCCGTCGCATGCCGTCGTGCCGCTCAAGGAACGCCGGTTGAACTTCGGAAACAAGTGGGATTACGCCCCCGCGCCGGAGGATTCCAAGAATTACGTCATCGCGCCGCAGCATGAGCTGTTCATCGGCGGCAAGTTCGTTGCGCCTGCGTCCGGAAAATATTTTGAGTCGGTCAATCCGGCCACGGAACAGACGCTCACGACGATTGCGGCGGCGAATGCGGCGGATGTGGATTCAGCGGTGAAGGCCGCGCGCAAGGCATACGACAAAGTCTGGAGCAAGCTGCCCGGACGCGAACGTGGCAAGTATCTCTATCGCATCGCGCGCATCATCCAGGAAAAATCCCGCGAGCTGGCGGTGCTCGAAACGATGGACGGCGGCAAGACCATCAAGGAAAGCCGCGATGTGGATTTGCCGCTCGTGGCCGCGCATTTCTTCTACTACGCGGGCTGGGCGGATAAATTGAATTACGCTTTCCCCGGCAAAACGCCGCAGCCGCTCGGCGTCGCCGGCCAGATCATCCCGTGGAATTTTCCGCTGCTGATGGCCGCGTGGAAAATCGCGCCGGCGCTGGCGTGCGGCAACACGGTGGTGTTGAAGCCGGCGGAGACAACATCACTTACTGCGATGCGGCTGGCGCAGATTTTTCAGGAAGCCGAATTGCCCGAAGGCGTGGTGAACATCGTCACCGGCGCGGGCGAAACCGGCGCGGCGCTCGTCAATCATCCGGACATTGATAAGATTGCGTTCACGGGCAGCACGGATGTGGGGAAGGCCATTGCGCGGGCGATTGCGAATAGGAGCGCGGACAGCCATGTCCGCGAGTTCCAAACCGGCGCGAAACACGCGGACAAGGCTGTCCGCGCTCCGCGGCTCACGCTCGAACTCGGCGGCAAAGCGGCGAACATTTTATTTGAGGACGCGCCGATTGATCAGGCCATCGAAGGCGTCATCGCCGGAATTTACTTCAATCAGGGCCATGTATGCTGCGCGGGCTCGCGGTTGTTCGTGCAGGAAGGGATTTATTCCACCGTCATCAAGAAATTGCGCGACCGCATCCAGACGTTGCGCGTCGGCAATCCGCTCGACAAGAACACCGACATCGGCGCGATCAATTCCAGCGCGCAACTGGCGAAGATTCGCGAGCTGGTGCAAAGCGGCGTGAACGAAGGCGCGGAACTCACGCAGTCCAGTTGCTCGCTCCCGGCGAAAGGTTATTGGTTTGCGCCGTCGTTCCTGACGGGCGTCACGCACGCGCATCGCGTGGCGAACGAGGAAATATTCGGCCCAGTGCTGAGCGTGATGACCTTCCGCACGCCGGAGGAGGCCTTCGAGCGGGCGAACAACATCCCCTACGGCTTGAGCGCGGGCGTGTGGACGGACAAGGGCAGCAAGATTTTCAAGATGGTCAACAAGCTGCGCGCCGGCGTCGTCTGGGCGAACACTTACAACAAGTTTGATCCGACGAGTCCGTTCGGCGGCTACAAAGAAAGCGGTTTCGGCCGCGAGGGCGGGCTGCAGGGGCTGGCGGCGTATTGTCGAATTGACTGACGTTGGTGGGGCGAGCGTCCTCGCGAGCCGCCGTCCCGGTGGTGCGAGGCTACTGACGAGCCGAAAAGCAATGTTTTCAACAACTGACGAAGTAAAGTTTGTGATTGAGCCACAGATCAGCCTCTACCGTGGCCCTCTTTTCCTCACACGCTCTTTGTAAGATCCTTTTGGTGACAATGTCATAACCAACGGAGGCTTCGGGTTGGTAGATACAGGCAGGAAAAAACTCCTCGTTACTTGCCAGCACGTTTGGAAGAAGCTTCAAGTCGAGCGTACCGGTCGTGTTTCTCACGGCGGAATTTCGCCCTGCGCTTCGGCTGCACCGCTGGCGCGATGCGATGGTTTTCCAAATTGGATTCGCGCCCCAATCGAATCCAATGCTCGCAGGCATTCCCATACGACCTACGTCAGAGCCAACCGGCAGTGGAGACAACTGCCCGCCTTGCGTAGGCGCGACCGTGGGCGGGCGGCAGTTCGGGAATTTCCTTCACCGCTTCGAGATTTCTTAGGGCTTCAGAAGCGATTCAATAAACGCATCCTGACGCGAAGCGAGCGCTTCAATCAATGGCGGTATGGGACCGCGGCCCGCAGTAACAGTGACGATTCCGGATCGGCGGTTATTTGCGTAAGCGGTAGAATCGAGCGGCGTTGTTCACCGCATTGGTGACGGCGTAGTTCGTGCCGATGACGCTGTAATTGGTGGTGAGGACGCCCCAGCCATTCGGGAGCGTCACGGCATGATTTGTCTCCAACTGGTAGCCAAAGGAATTGGTCGGCCAGGTCAATCGCACCGCCCCGGGCGACAGTGCGACGATGTTCAAACGCGGCCGCGGCACGGGGTTGGTTACAATCTCCTCCACTTTCGCCGCGAAAAAGTTCTCGATGAAGTTCGTGGTGTTGACCGTGGTGATGTTGAAGGCGCGGCCAATCAATCCCGCCGCCAATACCTGACCTTCCAGGCTGGTGCCATAACCGGCGGCAACCAGATTACTCAACGTTGCTTCCGGATCGAAATTCAGGAAGCTGGCGTCGGAAACGGATTGCGCGGGGTCGCCGTATTGATTCCGGCTCGGGTTCGCGCCCGGACTGATCAACAGGTTGACGAAGGCATTGTTGGCGATCACCGCCTGCGCGGTGTTGTCCACTTCCGCCTGCCAAGGTGCCGTGAGCGGATTTGGTGGTTCGGCGGACGTTTGTCCCACCTCGCGATTGGCGGCGTAAAACGGCAAATCGGAATTCTCATCGGTCACCAGGATCAGATTCTTCCGGGCATCGGACCGAAACACCAATGGACCTGATCCTCCGACATTATCGCGCGCGAGCCAATTGGTACCCGCGCTGTTGAGCACAATTCGAATCGCTTCCAAGCCGGCTTCAGGGTTCAGGTTATGGTTGTTATGCACGCCCGGCACCGGGCCATTCACACTGATCAGATCGAACGCCGCTTCGGTGATCGCCTGATCCGTGGTGAAGTCCAGAATCAGTTCCGGGGCGCCGCCAAACAGCACCACGGCAAAGCGCGCGTCCACTTCGGCGACGTCCAGATTCGCCACGAAACTGCCCAGGCCGCTTTTCACTGCGGCGATTTCGCCCGCCATCGAAACACTGGCATCGATGATAAACACGAAATCCGCTCCACCGATCAGATTGGTTTGCGGCGGCGCGCTGATCACGGCCCACCGGGAGAATTCGCTGGTATTGCCAGCCGGATCGGTCGCTGTGGCTGCGAGATAGCGACCTGGCAAGGGCGCGGCCAGATTCAAGGCGAACTGCACCTGGCCACTGCCATCGGTCGTGAGGTTCGTGCTGCCAAGATAAAATTGTCCTTCGCCATGCCCGGTCAGTTCCACGCCGGAGTTGGCGTAAAAATCCACCACGTACGTGGTGTTTGCGCCACTCGCGAGCGTTCCCGCCAATTGAATCTCGGTGGGCGAATTTGAAACAGCCTGCGACAGCACCGGGAAATTCTGCAAGCCGTTGGCGCCAGTGTCAGAATCATTGGGGTCATTCGCAGCAACTCCGTTAGCCCCCAGATCAATGCCCAAATCGCCATTGGCAAAAATGGAGTTGCCCCGAAACGTATTGTTCACGTTCGCGGCTACGGCGGCCACATTGATCCCGTCCTGACCATTGAAAGCGATCCAATTGGCTTGACCGGCCAAAACGCCCCCCACCTGATTATCGCGGGAACTCGCGGTGATAAACACTCCATGAATGCCGTTCCCGCGAGTGACCAACGCGGTCTGATCCAGGCCGATCAAATTGTTGAAGACGCGATTACTCACCGAACCCGCGCCCGACATTTCAATTCCGTCGCTGTTGTTACCGGAGATGACATTCCGCGCCGCCAGTGACGTGCCTCCAATAAGGTTGTTGGCGCTGCCATTGATAAACACGCCATTGCCGCCGTTGCCGCGATCCACCCCGGCGGCGTCCAAACCAATCACACAACCTTCCACGACGTTGTTCGTGAACCCAACGATTTCCAAGCCATCGCCGTTAAAATTGATAATCATCAATCCACGCACGGTGGAGTTACCGCCCGCGAGTACCAAACCGTCAACGCTGCTGCCCGCACTCGTGCCGGACAAACGCACTGGCAGAGTGCCATTGAAACCTTCTGCGGCTGAATTTGCCACCGCGCCAGGTTGCGTGAAGCCATCAATGGTCACTGGATCCGCCAGCGCAGGCAACGCACTCGCCGGACTGATGGTGGTGCCGAGATTGGTAATCGCGAACTCGATGCGGTCGCCCGCAGTCGCGACGGCGTTCACATCGAGAATTGCCTGCCGCAACGAACCTGGACCGCTATTGTTGGTGTTGACCACGATGAAGGTTTGCCCCGGCATCGTAGTGACAGCGATCACATTGGTTGCGAACTCTGAAGTGTTCCCAAAATTATCCGTCGCCGTTGCCGTGATATAGCGCCCGGCCAGAGCAACCACGGGGAAATTGATGACGAAGCTGCCGTTTCCTGAAGCATCCGTGGTGAGATTGGTCGCGCCCAGATAAGTCTCGCCCTCGCCGTTCCCGAGCGGGTCGGAATGAATGACGGAATAGAAATCAATGGCGAACGTGGTATTGGCCCGGCTGTTCAGCGTGCCCCAGACGACGGTTCCGCTCGGTGAATTCGTTGCAGCCGTAAGCACTGGAAAATTCTGCAACTGGTTGGCGCCCGCATCGCCGTCGCCCAGATCATTGGCCGTCACGCCAACCGCTCCGAGATCAATCCCCATCGCGCCATTGGCAAAAATGGAATTTCCCCGAAACGTGTTGTTGGTGTTCGCAGTCGCCGCAGCCACGCTGATTCCATCGCCGCCATTGAAAGCAACGACATTGGCCTCGCCACTGAGCACGCCGCCAATGATGTTGCTTCGCGAACTGGTGGTGATCAAAACGCCGTCGCCGTTATTGGCCACGCCTGACACCCCGGAGGCTGCCGCACCAATGATATTTCCGAGCACCAGAGTATTTGTGGCCGAGATACCGTTTAGTTCGATGCCATCGCCATTGTTGCCCGAGATGAGATTGCCTTCACCCGGGTTGCTCCCTCCAATCTGAACGCCGCCCGCCCCGACCCAGATTCCGTCCGTCGAATTACCTCGATCCAGCGCGCCCGTAGGATCAGTGCCGATGTAGTTTCCGCGAATGATCGTTCCTTCGCCCGCAACGGTGACCTCAATTCCCTGCCCTGTGTTGCCGGAAATAATATTCCTCGCACCGACCGTATTGCCGCCAATCGTGTTGCCCGGCGCATTGACGCGGATTCCATCCACACTATTGGCTCGCGCCGTGTTGTTGATATCCAGTCCGATCCAATTTCCCACCACCAGATTGTTCGTGGTCAACGCGCCACCCAGATGAATGCCACTCTGGTTGTTGCCGGAAATATAATTACGGCTCGCCGCATCAACTCCACCGATTGTGTTATTTGCCGAACTGGTAAGCAGGATTCCGTTCAGCGAATTTCCCTGATCCGCAGTCCCGGCCCGACTCAAGCCAACATAACAACCGGCAATCGTATTGTTGATCCCATTGGTGATTTCAATGCCGTCCCCGAGAAACCGATTGATGATCAGCCCGCGAATCACCGTATTGCTCGTGGCGATTTTCAAGCCATCCACCACCGCCCCGGCACTCGCCCCGTTCAGTTCAATGATTGGCACGCCCGCGAATCCAGGTTGCGTACTTCCATCAACCGTCACCGGATCAACAATCTCAGGCAAGGCGTTGGTTGGCGTAATCGTCAATCCGCCCGAGGCGATGTTGAACTCAATGATATCCGCGCCCGGATTGGCATTCGCGTCAAGCAACGCCTGCTGCAACGAACCCGCGCCCGTCACATTGGTGTTCAACACGGTAAAAGTGACCGCCGGAAGTGAAATCGTTTGTGCCAGTACGGCAACAAACGCGAACAACAGAAACTTCTTCAACAACAGAAACTTCTTCATGAGAGGATTTACAAATGACTGCAGCGAACTCGGATTGTTTTAACATCCATCCGAAATGTCGCCATAATTTTTCCGGCGAAACTTTCCTTATGCCGGCCGGAATATTACGGACGAATCGAAGACTGACCATTCGAAGGCAGAGTCTTCGACCTGATGCGGACCGGCCAGTAGCCGAAGGCCATTGGGAGGGGCGAGGCTGCCGATGAGCCGTGGCAGGTTTGCCGGATTTTCCCGTGGCTTACTCTTGCGACTGAATTATTCTGCCCGCGTGTTCAAACCCCTGCTGACTGCAACGCTGCTGGTTATCGCCTTGTCCCTGCCGGCGGCAGAATGCAAACAACGCGGCGTCTGGTTCTGGCAGGATGTCGGCAATCCTTACGGCGCAGCCAACATCGTCGGCAACGACGCGCTCGAGAATCAGACCGTCGCGTTTTTCACCGGCAAGTCGGTCAAGCGCGTCTATGGCAGCTACAGCACGCAGCCCGTCACCAGCCCCAGCGTCAGCGCGGCCTGGAACGCCAAGCTCCACGCCGCCGGCATCCAATCCCAGTTTCTGATGTCGGAAACCACTTCGATTTTTCCGAGCAACCATCCCGCGTTGCTCACGAAAATTGATCAGCGCGTCCTTAACTTCAACAGCGCCCCCGGTCGCACTGTTCCCGAAAAGTTTGACGCCCTCCATCTCGACATCGAACCGCACGCGCTGCCCAACTGGTCGTCGCTGACGAGTGCCGAAAAGCGCGATCACCTGTTGCTGTTGCGCGACACCTACGCAGCCATCCGCACGCATCTCATCGCCCAAGGCGTGCCCGCGTTCCCTGTTTACGCGGACCTGCCCGTGTGGTTCGACCGACTCCCCGGGGACGGCGGCCAGATCGGCTGGACGAACGCGGCAGATCGCAACCAGTGGTTCACCAACATCGCGGCCAGCCTCACCGGTTACACCCTGATGGCCTTCGACCAATCCTCATTCACCGCCATCACCAACAACGTGGCGTGGGAAATGACCAACGGCATCGCCACCCAGGTCCGCGTGGCGATCGAAGCCGACGTCGGCGCGACCAACACGTGGACCAACCTGCCCGCGTTCAACGCGATGCTGGAAACCCTCGAAACCGCGTATGACCAGAACCGCGCGGTGGACATCCAGAGCTACGTGAAGTGGCGGGAAGCCATCGCCGCGGGGCCGATCATCCCGGTGGCCGTGGCGTTTTCGTTGGTCAGCCCGTTGATTGGTGGCGAAATTGTTTTTGATGCCAAGCCGACCTCGACCTACATCGTGCTCCACTCGTTCAACCTGTGCAATTGGCAGGAAGTCCTCCGCGTCAAATCCCAGCAATCCGGCCCGACAGCCGTTCCCGTCCGGTTCGATAACACGCAAGGCTTCTGGCGAATCGAGAGCTTCGACGCGCCGTAGGTCTGACTAACGACTGGCGCAAAGGCTGACACGAATTCCGCGAATTGACGCGAAGCCAAACTGAATTGCCCCAACGGGGCAACGGAAATCAGCCCAGGGTTGGCTCGTCGCGCCGAAATCGGATGAAGGCGGATGCGAGCCTACCCTGGGTAATCGTCCCACAAAATAATTCTCCCTCTCCTCGCCGAACGAGGAGAGGGCCGGGGTGAGGAGTCGAATCCTTTTGGTTCGGGCTTCCTTGTCGCTCCCAAGCTGCATGTGTAGGATGAAATGCGAAACGAATGTTTCGTGATCCGCTATATCGACAGATTCGCCGCGGCTTGCGCGAACTCAAAGATGGAAACACCTTCGAGGCATGCGCAAATGATCTTTTGCGTAAGTTCTATCCTTCTCTCGCTCCGCGAGAGGGTGGAGACGACGCAGGTTTGGACGGGCTAATCGCGCACGAAGACAAGAGTTCCATCCAACTGATTTGCACGACCGGTGAAGATGTGCTTGGAAATCTATCGGGGAGGTGGAGCAAAGACAAACCGGAGCAAGTCGTGAAGATTCTGACCTCGGTTGAATCACAATCTCGTTCAGCCGGGGTTTCTTGCATGTCGTGGGATAGACATGTCTGTTGCCGCATCGCTGATGCAACAAGCGAGGCTGAGGCTTGGATTGCAGCGTTGTTTAATCATGACGCCTCACCACAACTCATTGAGCCTTTCTTAGACAAGCTGGCAGCGAGCGCGCCGGAGCCTGCCAAACCGTGGGTTGCTAAAGCATTAGGGGCTCCGGGCCTTCAAGCTTTGGGCGTTTTGATGGTCCTAAAGCACTACTCTCCCGAAAGTCCTCTGTGGGCCGCTGCTTCGCCATTTTTCAAATCTCACTCGTTTCAAATTGGTATTTGTTCGAGACGGAATATCAAAGTCGAGAGCGCGCGGACACTTCTGCGATCTCCCGAAGCGTCGGTTGCGTCGGCCGTCGCGGTAGGCCTGTGGAATGACAGCTCAACCCCAACGATCCCAGACGAAATCTTGGAGGACTGGAAGAACGTCATGGTTAATCACGACGACGATAATGATCACGTCCTAGAGGGTGTCTTTAAGGAGTATCCAGACGTGGCGTTCCGATGGATCGCGTCGCGCCTTGATGGAATCCGTGATGGCACACGATCATTCTACTTCGGAGGCAAATACGACCGGGCGATGCCAACCGCAATCCAGACCTTCACACAAGAGCAAAGGCGGGAGTTGATCGACAAGATGCCTCGATCTTCTGCCGTTGCCGAATTAGTGCGCTCACTCATTGGTCGCGACATGGAGTTGTTTTCGCATTTGCTCGCGCGCGAAGAGCTTGAAGGTGTCAGGCTTGACCCGCTGCGCTTGGATTGTGATTTCGGGCCGCAGGGTGAGAATGCAGTTCCAGAGATTGATGCGGGATGGGAACGGATGGCAATCGCCGCGATGGAGAGAGGTTTCTCACCAGAAGACATTTTCTCGGCCTCGCAAGCTGGCGGATTCGGTTGGTCTGGGCCGATGTCTTCGATGTTCGCGGCGCGCGCTGCTCCTTTCGAAAAACTATTACGGCACAGGGATATTCGACTTCGACAAGTTGGAAAGATCGGATTTGAACATTATTCAGCACTTAGAGACGAACACCTAGCTCACGAAAAGCGCGCGGCAATACGGGGGGAACGTGGCTGATCATTATTCGACTCCTCACCCCGGCCCTCTCCTCGTTCGGCGAGGAGAGGGAGAGTTATTTTGTGGGCCGTTTACCCAGGGTAGCTCGTTGCGAACCGCACGGGTCACCAGCAACCCTGGGCTGATTTCCGTAGCGCCTTCAGCGCAGCCGAAGCTCGGCCTGCCATTGATTCGCAGCAAGTCGTGTCAGAAACTTTGCGTCTCTGTGTCTCTGCGTTGAAAAATCAGTCGAGCCTGCAATACGCCGCCAGTCCCTGCATCCCAGCCTTGGAGTAACGAAGCGGCTTGCGCGGGGGAGATTATCGAAACCTATCAGACCACCTTGGACTCGGACCTGGTACAACCGCAACCGCAGCCGGCGAAACCCTCAGAGGCAGTTGCTGCGTAGCCGACCGCGCGACGAGCGAGTGGTTTTTGTTACAACGCGCAACACGGCGAAAGGATGCATCGCCCGAAGCCGGCGGGAGCTTGGGTTGCCGCCGGAAGGCAGCGGCGCGGCGCACGAAGATTCGTCGTCATGGGGATGGAAAATAATTCCCTCGGTGACGGGCAACCGGTCCTATAATGATTGCAAAGTAAAAATTTGCCGCGCCGATAACATCAAAAGAGGCTTAGACTCGACTCCAATCCGCAGCAGAGTACGGAGAGCCTGATTTCCGTCAGCGCACCGCTCCATTCGCCGGAGGTGCGGGACGTTCACATTCTCGGCAACGAGTTGTTGTCGGCGTGCACGTCGTGACCGCAACCTGTTTTATCTCCCTGCGCGGCGTGCGGAGCGGTTTCAGGGTGATGAATTCGGTCTTGGTGCGGCGGGGGCGGATGGGTTATTGATGGCAGACCAATTTTTACCGTGAAGCGCCAGTTTTTTTCCCCAATTGGTTACAGCCGGCCTGCGATAATCTTCGCGCTGGGCGTTCTGATGTGCGCCGGGGCGGGCGGAGCGGCGGGCCAAACGTTCAGCAATCCGACGGCTATCAACGTGGCCATCGGCGGGCCAGCGGCGCCTTATCCCTCCGCGATTACGGTCGCGCAGGTCACAGGGACGGTGACGCGGGTCGCCGTGACGTTGAGCAATGTTTCCCACGTGTTCCCGGATGATCTGGACATTGTGCTCGTGGGCCCAGCGGGACAAAAGGTGATGTTGCTGTCGGATGTCGGCGGCGGGACTGCGGTGAACAATCTCAATCTCGTATTTGCGCCCGATAGCGGCGCGGCGCTGCCCGACTCCGGGCCGATTACCAGTGGTGTTTATTCCCCCACTGATTACGCGCCGACGGACAATCTTCCCAGTCCGGCTCCGGTCGGGCCCTATGGCACGGATTTAACGGTATTCAACGGAGTGAATCCGATCGGGCAATGGCGGTTGTTTGTTTACGATGACGCGACGTTCAACGGGGGCGGCACGATTGCGGGCGGCTGGCGACTGGATCTGGAAGTGGCGTCCGCGCCCGTCATCACGGCGCATCCCCAAAGCCAGATCGTTCCTCCGGGCGGCACGGTGAGTTTGAGTGTGACTGCGACGGGCACGCCGCCGTTTGGATTTCAATGGTTGCGCAATGGGCAGGTGCTTGTTCCCTTCGGGCAAGGAACCCCGACGCTGACGATTTCCAATGTCCAACCGGCGAACGCCGGAACTTACGTAGTGCGCGTCACCAACAGTGTGTCGCCCGGTGGGGTGTTGAGCAGTAATGCCGTGTTAAACGTGCTCGGCCCGGTGACGCTGGTGGATGCGCCGCAGAATCAGACGGTTGATCCGGGCAAAAGTGCACTGTTCCAAGTGACCGCCGCAGGAACGCCGCCGTTGTTTTATCAATGGCAACTCAACGGAGCGCTCCTGCCGGGCGAAACCAACGCGACTCTCGCGTTAAGCAACGTGCAGGCGACTAATGGCGGGAGTTTCAGCGTCACGGTTTTCAACGCGAGTGACGCGGTCACGACCGCTGGGGCATCGCTCGTGGTTATCGCCGCGACGGAGCCCCCGCCCACCGATCTGTTCGATGATCGGTCGCAATTGCGAAGCTTCACTGGCATCACGCAGGGCGACAGTTCGCCAGCGGGACGCGAGAGTGGCGAACCGGTTTTTCCCGGCGGTGGCAAAACCGTTTGGACCGAGTGGATCGCGCCGGCGAATGGCATCTTGACGTTGACGGCCCAAGGCAGCGGCTTCGACACCTTGCTGGGCGTTTTCACCGGCACGACGCTGAGCCAACTCATGTTGGTGGCAATGGACGATGATCAGGGCGGGTTTTACACCAGCCGATTGCAGGTCAACGTTCAAGCGGGCATCAGATATCAGTTCATGCTCGATGGTCTGGGGCCTCAAGGTGGCGGTGGTCCCTTCACGCTGAGCTGGTCCTTGGAAACAACGCCGGAAATTGTTCCGGTTCTCACGCAGTTTCCCGCGCCCCAAACCGTCCTGCCGGGAAACAACGCGACGTTCAGCGTGCTGACCCAATCCCCGACGGACACATTTCAGTGGTTTCACGATGGCCTTCCGATCCCGGGCGCGACGAGCAATAGTTTCTCTCTCGCCGCGCAGGCGGTGGATCTCGGGCAGTACTTTGTGCGCGTAAGCAATGTCTGGGGCCGGGTCGTGCAATCTCCGCCGGTCAATCTCGAATTGGGTCCGGGTTCTTTCACGCAGATCGAATACCAGAAGTCGCAAGCCAACGGGAATCGTCCCGGCGGTGGACTGTTTGTTTCAATTTTTCTGGGAGAGATCGTCTGGAAACAAGGTGCGGTGCCTCCGCCCGGTCCGGCTGCTCCGTGCGGAACAGCGTGGGGGCCGATTGCGCAAGGCCTCTATGCCGAAGATGATGGTTATATTCTCGTGCATACCAGTGGCAGCACGGTTGCGGCGCGCATCGCCGTTTATGATGGGTTTCATGATTTCAATGAAGCGCCGCTCGCCTGCGGGCTGGCGGGTAATCCGTCCTCGGTCATTTTTCCGGTCGTGCAAGGCAGCAACTATGTGGTCGAAATCGAACCCACGCTCGCCGGCGGAAATATCACGTTCACCAATCTGCTCGGCATCGCCCCAGTGATTCCCGCGGCTCCGATCTTCGCGCTGGTGCCGCCGGGCGGAAATTTCCCCCTCACGATGCCGGCCACGAATTGGGTGCCCGCGCCGATCTGCCAATGGCGTTTGAACGGGGAAAATATTCCGGGGGCCACCAGTCCAACGCTGCTGCTGACGAATTTCAGCCTGGCGCAGACCGGCGCGTATTCGGTCGTGATGAGCAATTTTGTTCGGGTCTCGACGAACACCGTCGCGCATCTGGCGCTGGCCGAACCGCTGGTGTTGGGGCATCAGTTGAGCACCAACAATGGCAATGTGGGATTGGTCATCAGCGCCAGCAACGCGGCGCCGTTTTTGTTACAGACCACTACCAACTTGGAGCCTGTCATCATGTGGGAGCCGTTGTTCACCAATCAAACCGCCACGCCCCTGTTCTTTTTCACCAACGCGAATCTCCTGGCCGAGCCGCGGCGCTTCTTCCGCGCCATCCACTGGCCGCCGGCGCCGTAATCACGACCCTTTCGCGTGAGCATGAAAGGCATCATCTTTTGTCACAAGCCGCCGTTCATGCGATTGCGGGGAGCGCACGCGCCCTCGCGTGCGGCGGTTGCCACCTCGGCAACCGCACTTGAGCGCGCCACCGCGCGAGTTTCCAACGCGCGGTGGCGCGCGTGGGCTCCGACCGCGGGGCGCGGTCGGACACACGCGTGGGCGCGGGTGCTCCCCAAACGACTACTCATCGGCTTCGCGCTGTTTTTTCCGTTGGTCGGCATGGCGCAAACCCAACCCACCGCCACCAACTCCGTTCCGCCGCCTATCATTCTCACCGTCGAAGGCACGAACGTTTGGGTGCAACGCCAGTTCTCCAACG
>CAZKMR010000112.1:0-13343 GCA_964553795.1 uncultured Bifidobacterium sp.
CTGGGGCCTTCCGCACTCGAATTGATCCCGAAGCTCGCCGCGATCTGGGGCAAAGGCGCGCTGACGGTGGACGAAGTGGTGGCACTCTGCGCGCCGGCTAAGAAGTCCTACGATCAACACATCGTTGAAGCACGCTCGCGCCTGGCCGCGCTGTCACCGATGCACGGGACCTAGTTCCACACGAACGCCGGCAACGACGCCAAGCGTGGCGTTGCCGGATCATCCGAAACAATTCGCACCCTCGCCGCCATCTGTTGCGAATGCTCGTCCACCAGGTGGAAGTAAAGCCGGCTCAACAACGCCCCGCCGTCCGTGTGCCCCATCCAACGCGCCACCGTGGGAATATCCACACCGCTCTGAATGCAGCGCGTCGCGAACAAGTGGCGAAAATCATGATGCGCCAGGCGCGGCAACCCCAGCGCGTCACAGGCCGTGTATAACGCGCGTTTGATCGCCGCTTGCGGCAACACCCGTTCCGAAGTCGCGACGCGCCGGAGGGCCTCCAGCGTCGCAGCAACGCCCCCGATAAACGGAATGGTCCGTTGCCGGCCGTTCTTCGAGATTGCCCCCGGCACAATGATCCGATCCTCCCGCACGTTTGACCAGGTGAGCCGGCGCGCTTCACCGATCCTCATTCCCGTCTGCGCGAGAAACCGAACGACCAGTCCGCCGTACGATCGCGGCGCGGCATCGAGGAGATCGAGGAGCGCGGCGAACTCCTCATCCGTCAGCATGTGCCGCTCTTTCAAAACCACCTTGCGCCGCTTGATCCAGTTCGCGCCAGGCAACGCGCCACGCAGCGCCGTGACGATGGCGTTGAACCGCGACGCGGAAAGCTCCCGCACGGAGAGAATCAAATCGGTTAGTGTTTGCCGCGTCACCGTGGCCACGTCGGCGGAAGGATCGCCGGGCCAGTGGGCGAGAATGAAGTCAATGATCTCGCCGTGGTAGTTTTGCGTGGACTCTTTTTTGCCGATGCCCTGGAGCGCGCTCCAGGTTCGTAGCGCGTTGGCGACTGAATTGGGTTGCACGTCCGAATCCATCGGCAGCGTTGGCGCGAGACTTTAGCGAAGCCGACGCGGGAGACAATCACTTGTTCTTGCCGAAAAAGTAACCAACGATAGAACCCATCAACACCGCCACAGTGGGATTCAACTTGTCGGCAAAACTCAGGGCCACGATGGCGGCAATGGCGGCGACGATGATCCCGATCTCCATCCAGCGATTATGCTTGGCGTGGCTGATGTTTTTTTCGAGCAACGTGCGACGCCAATCTTTGATCTCTTCCAGGAACGCGGGGACGTGCTGATCCATGATCTTGGTGAGAATCTCGTGGCCTTGGGGACTCATCAGGTATTGTAGCAGTTGTGGTGGCACAACCGGATCATCCTGTTTGGGTGGCGTGATGATCTCCACCGCTGCGGCCGTTGGCTTCTGATCTTCGCTCATCACTTTTTTAGAAGTGGAGCCAATGGCCGGGATTGAACCGGCGACCAACGGTTTACGAAACCGTTGCTCTACCACTGAGCTACATTGGCCTCCAACGTGGCGGGAACTTAACGCGCCCGGACAATCGCGCCAAGCAAAAACTCGGTAACTGGCATGACTCAATGAGAATATCCCCGATCTGACTGGGTGAGAATGTTCTCAGAAGGCGGCAATCGGCTCCAAACGCATCGGTTGGTCGTGGTCTAAAAACGCCGCGCAGACCCCAAAGAATTCGGCGCGGGTTTGCGACCGCCGAATCCGATGCAGAAAATCTCCGGGCACGCCTTCGCCCAGGTAGTTCATGAATTTCTTCATGCGCTCACACTGAACCCGCTCCGGCGCCTCGAAACTGGCCTGCGATTCCCACAGCGCGTGGATGTAGGCGCGCACTTCGCGCCCGGTCGGAAACGTGACGGGTTCGCCGCGCAGTTGTTGGCGAATCTGGTGGAACAACCACGGGCTGCGAATGACGCCCCGCCCGATCATCAAACCGCGCGCCCGGGTTTGGGCGAGTAATTGCTGCGCTTGCACGGCGGAATAAACGTGCCCGTTGGCGATGACCGGGCAGGGCATCGTTTCCGCCGCGCGCCGAATCAGTTCGTAATGCACCGGCAAGCGATACATTTGCGCTACCGTGCGCGCATGAACGGTCAACGCATCGAGCGAATGTTTCGCGAAAAGGGGAAGCAAGGTGTCGAACTCCTGTTCAGACGCAAACCCAACGCGCGTTTTAACGGTGAACTTTATACTGACGGCGTCGCGCAAGGCCCCGAGAATTGCATCAATCCGTTGTGGTTCGCGTAACAAGCCGCCGCCGGCGCATTTGCGATACACGATGGGGGCGGGGCAACCGAGGTTCAGATCAATGGCTACGACGGGAAGATGCTGGAGTTCCTTCGCAGTGCGAACGAGGGAAGGAATGTCGTTCCCGATCATTTGCGCGATGACGGGTTTGCCGGTGGTGTTTTGTTTGATGGAGGCAACGATCCATTTTTCCGGGCGGGAAACCGAGTGGACGCGAAAGTATTCGGTCCAGTACACATCCGCGCCGCCGTAGCGATCCATCAACTGCCAGAACGCGCCGTCAGTGACGTCTTGCATGGGTGCGAGCGACAGCCACGGTGCCGCGCTGCGCAACAGCGCGTCGAATTGTTCGTGCTGATTCAACGCGCCGAGTGTGGCGTCGGCGCGCGGCGCGGCGCGAGAACATTTACAATTCCCGCCACGACCAGAGTCAGCAACGTGCCGATGAGCGTGAACCACGGCCAGAACACTTTGTGTTGCACCGTTTCGCCGTTCACTTCCGTGGTCCAGGAGAATTGACTCAGCGCAATCATGGCCACGAGCGAGCATAGCATGCCGGTGACAACGGCGCTGGGTTTGGTTTGTTTCGCAAAAATCGCGAGCAACAAACCGCCCAACATCGCGCCGCTGGTCAGGCCGTTCAGTGAGAACGCCCAATTCAAAATGAATTCCACGCCCTGACTGGCAAAGGCCACCACGCCCAGCGCTACGGCCCAACCGAGCGTCGAGTATTTGCTCATCCGCAGATAATCCGCGTCACTGTGCGTGCGTTTGGAAAAGGCCTTGAACAAGTCCATGGTGGAAACCGAGGCCAAGGCCGAAAGCGCCGCGCTGACCGACGACATGGCTGCGGCCAGAATCGCCACGATCATGAATCCTTTCACCACCGGCGGCACGGCGGTGAGGATGAAGATGGGAAACACATAATCGTTTTTGCCGAAGCCCGCCTGCGTTTCCGGCAACGCGATGGCGAATTCATGGTGTTGGTAATAAACCCACAACAACGCGCCCACGATGAGGAAAATCAGGAACAGCGGCAGAATCACAATTGCACTCAACAGCAGCGCTTTTCGGCCTTCCGCGACATTGCGGCAGCTCAAGACGCGTTGCACGATCAATTGATCCGCCCCGTGCGAGGACATGACGAAGACCGTCGCACCAATGAGCCCCATCCAGATGTTGAACGGTTTTTCCAGCGAGAAGGCGGTGTTCAACCAGTGCAACTTGCCGCCCGCAGTCGCTTCATTGAGGGCATTGCTCATTCCGCCATCGATCAAGGTGGGAATGTAGAACAACGTGAACAGCCCGCCGGCCATGAACAAAATAAACTGCGCGAACTCCGTCCAAACCACCGCTTTGATGCCGCCGACATACGTGTAAATCAGCGACAAGCCGATGAAGAGCAAAATCGCGGGGAGTACATTGATGCCCAGCATGAGTTGCAGCGGAATGCACGTGACGTACACGCGCACGCCCGCCGCCAGGGTGCCGGCAATCAGAAAGAAAACCGATGCCACGCGCCGCGAAGGTTCGCCAAACGAATTCGCGAGCAGTTGGTAGGGAGAATAGATTTCGCCTTTGAAATAATGCGGCACCATCACGATGGCCAGCACCACCCGCGCAATCAAATAGCCGATAACCATCTGAATGAAGGCAATGTCGCCGCCGAACACGAGGGCTGGCACGCCGATGAAGGTTAACGCGCTGGTTTCGGTGGCGATGATGGACAAGCCGACGCTCCACCACGGCAGATTGCGGCTGCCGAGAAAATAATCGCGGGCGTTTTGCTGGTCTTTGCCAAACCAGACGCCCAATCCAATCATTCCCAGCAGATAGAGAACAATAACGGTCCAGTCGGCAACATGAAGAGTCTGGCTCATTGATTGCGGCAGATTTGACCGCAATTCCGGCGGGCAAAGCGAGGAAAAACGCCCCGCACAATGATGTCAGGAGCCCCGAATCAGGGCTGGCCTTCTTCGAGCGAAGAAATGCCGTTGGCGATGGCAAACTTGGTCAACCCGGCCACGCTGTGAATATCCAGCTTGCGCATGATGCGTTCACGATGGGTTTCCGTGGTGCGCACCCCGATGCCAAGATGCATGGCAATCTCTTTGTTGCTCTTACCTTCAGCGATCAAAGCGAGCACTTCGCGTTCGCGTTCACTGAGCTTGGCGACCGGTTTGGTGTCGTCAGCGTCGGCGATGTATTGATTCAACGCAATCTGGGCGACGGGTTTGCTGAAGTAGGCCTCGCCATTATGGACCGTTTCAATGGCGCCGACCAATTCATCCGTCGGTGCATCCTTCAATACATAACCGCGTGCGCCGGCTTTAATCAGGCGCAACACGGGATCGCGCGTGGATTGCATCGAAAGAATGAGCACTTTGGTCTGCGGCGCTTCTTTGCGTAAGGCTTCGGTCACCGCCAAACCATCCATGCCCGGCATGGACACATCCATCAAGACAATGTCGGGCTGGTGTTCTTTGACGAGCTTGAGAGCTTCAGCGCCGTCGCCCGCTTCCCCGACGATTTTCAGATGCTCCTTGGACGAGAGGCAGGAAAGCAATCCCTTGCGCACCACCGGATGGTCGTCCACCAGCAGAACTTTGATCTTCTTTTTTGCGATGTTCATGAAGCAAAGACGTCAGCGCCGATACCGCCGGGGCGCATTCCGTAGATTACAGGACAATTATCCGGAGGCAAGTCCCCGTTCCCCGGGACGCTTGCACTTTGGTATATCCACTCTAAACTCCCGCGCCATGCATGACTTTCGTTATGTCGGTAATAAATTGTACTGTGAAGGCGTTGCTGTCGAATCCCTTGCCCGCAAATTCGGATCGCCGCTCTACGTCTATTCCCAAGCCACGCTAACGCGCCGCTTCAAAGAACTGGATCAGGCGATGGCCCCAGTGGACCACCTGGTGTGCTACGCGATGAAATCCAATTCCAATCAGTCCGTGCTCCGCACCCTGGCAAATCTGGGCGCAGGTTTCGACATTGTCAGCGGCGGCGAATTGCAACGCGCCATTGCCGCCGGTGGCGATGCGCGGAAGTGCGTCTTTGCGGGTGTGGGCAAGACGGACGCGGAAATCGAATTCGCGCTCAAGAAGGGCGTTTACTCGTTCAACGTCGAGAGCGAACCGGAATTGCAACGCATCAACAAAGTTGCCGCGCGTTTGAAGAAAGTTGCGCCCGTGGCGGTGCGCTTGAATCCAAACGTGGACGCCAAAACGCACGCGAAGATCACGACCGGCACGTACGAAAATAAGTTTGGTATCGCGTTTGAGCAGATTGCCGGTGTTTATGCGCGGGCGGCGAAGTTAAAGAATTTGCGCCTGCGCGGTTTGCAAATGCATATCGGCTCGCAGCTCACCGACGTGAAGCCGTTTCAACTCGCAGTGCAGAAAGTGATACCGTTGGTGGAGCAATTGAAGGCCAAGCACGGCATCGAGTTTTTCAGCATCGGCGGCGGCGTGGGCATCGTGTATGCCCCCGCGCTCGCCAGCGGCGCTGCGAAGTGGTGGAGCGGGCCGGGCAAAAACATTCTGACGCCGCAAAAGTACGCGGCCACGCTCGTGCCGCTATTAAAGCCGCTTGGCTTACGCATTCTCATGGAGCCGGGCCGCTACATTTCCGGCAACTCCGGCATTCTCGTGACGCGCGTCGAATACGTGAAGCGCACCGGCAAAAAGAATTTTGTGATTGTGGACGGCGCGATGAATGATCTGATTCGCCCGGCGTTTTACGACGCTTATCACGAAATCGTTCCGCTCACAAAGAAAGGCGGCACGACGATTTCCTCCGATGTCGTCGGTCCGGTGTGCGAGTCGGGCGATTATTTCTGCAAAGACCGGCCGTTGCCGAAAGTGGGCGAAGGCGATTATCTCGCGCTGCTCAGCGCGGGCGCGTATGGCTTCGTGATGGCGTCGAACTACAACACGCGTTCGCTCGCGGCCGAAGTTCTGGTGAACGGCAAGCAAGTGGCGTTGGTGCGAGAACGCCAGCCAATCACAAAAATCTGGGCCGGCGAATCCGTCGCGCCGTGGCTTAAGAAATAGGCATTGCGTCTCGTGCGGTTCACGGGCGAAGCGAAGGCGATGGCGGCGGAGGCGGTAACACTCCGGGTGATGGCGTCCCGGAATTTCCATTGCTTCGCGCCCGCTCGATTTCAAGGATCGCGGCCTCTTCTTCTGGAGTGAAGTGAGGCTGCGGGCCGCGCCGCCGCGAATCGCGGTCGTCCCGATCCCGTTTTGATTTGGGGCGACCGAGGCGATGACACGGGTCACAATCCGGTGCGGCTTCGATGAGGGCGGTGGCGATTTGATTTAACGCGTTTGCCAGTTGCGGGTCTTTGGGCGTGATGCGGTCGCCGACGCGCTCCTTGAACATTTCGAGGAAGCGCACGCCCTGACTCACGTGACAACGCTCGAACGACTTTTCCGCCTCGTGCAACCAATTCAGCAGCACCATGCGGTCGCGCCGGTCGCGAATTCCTTCGGTAACCAGATCCGCGGCGAACTCGATTGCCTCCGCGGGCGAGATGATTTCCAGCGTGCTAACGGCGCTGGTGACATTTGTGCCGTCGCTTACGAGGAGTTGGATCGTCCATGATCCGGGCGGGAAATAATTGGTGATGACCGCATCCGTGCCCAGCACATTGGTGCCCACCAGCCACGCGTAACTGAGCGGAGTCCTTTCCACGTCGGTGGACTGCGAGCCATCGAGGCGGACCGTGGCGAGGCAGCAAACCGGCGCGATGAGCGCTTGATTGGTAACACCCGGCAATTCGTCCTGCGGCGAAATCTCAATGCGGGCCACAGGGGCATCGTTGACGGGGCGCACGGTGATGCTGACCGCGGCGAGTGCGGACCCGGCGTTGCTTGGATCTTTCACCGTATAGGTGAAGACATCTTCGCCGAAGAAATCGGCCGCTGGGGTGTAGGTCAAGTTTGGCGGCGTGCCGCTCAACGCGCCGTGACTCGGGCTGCTGAGATTGAATTGCAGCACATCGCCATCCGCGTCAGAAACTTCCAACGTGACGGCGATCGGCGTGTCTTCGTCCGTGGTGACACTCTGTGAATAGGCGACCGGCGGATCGTTCACGGGCAACACCGTGAGGCTGATGGTGGCGGGTTGGGAGCTGGCCAACCCATCGCTGGCGATAAAGGTGAATTGGTCCGGCCCGAAGTAATTCACATTCGGCGTGTAGAGATAATTTGAACTGCTGCCAGTGAGCGAACCATGTTGCGGCAGTTGCTGAATCACGAACGAAAGCGCGTCCTTGTTCGAGTCGAAAGCGGTCAACACGATGTTGGTGCTGGAATCTTCCAGCAAACTGATGAACCGGCTGGTGGCGCTGGGCGGCACGTTGATCGTGAGGTGCGCCTCGCTGCTGATGGTCGCGCCGGACTGGTTGGTGACGCGCACCCAGTAGAACCCGGCATCTTTCGTATTCACGTTGGTGCGCGTGAGGGTTTGGTTGGTGAAGCCCACGAGCGCGATGTTGGTTTGGCCCTGCGGATAATTCGGCGAATCGGGCGCGCGGAAGAACCATTGATAAGAGAGCGGCTGCGGGCCGGCCGCCACGACGGAGAAGGTGACAGTGGTGCCGGGATTAACGCGCTGGCTGGCGGGTTGTTGGACGATTGTCGGGCCCGATCCAGTACAACGACCATTCGTGGCGCGCGCGATGGCGGCGATTTCCAGCGGCGACAAGGCGCGTTTGTGAACGGCGAATTCGTCCAGGCCGCCGATGAAATACCCGCCGCTTGGCCCCGAGCCGAGGTAAAAATTGCCGGTGGTGTCGGGCGTATAGCTGCCAAAATTGGTTGAGCTGACTTGCGCGCCATTCACATAGAGCGCGGCCGAACCTGACGCGCGGTCATAGGAAAGCGCGACGTGTTGCCATTGACCGGTTTTCACTGTCCCAGAAGGCGCAGTGAAGAAGCGGTCCGGACCGTTGGTAGAAATCAAGTTAACCCGCAGGCTGCCAGCGCCAATGACGTTGTGTTCAAGCGAAACACCTGAACGCCTGGTTGGATTGATGATACCTCGCCAGCCAAAGACATTGCCAAAATTCTGTGGAGGCGCGGCGGGATTGATCCAACCTTCGACCGTGAAACCGGCGCCCGCGCCGACATTCATACTCGGTGCCGCTGGAATTGAAATGTAACGGCGTAAATCAGTCGCGAACGCCAGTCCCACCTGCCCGTTGGTGTAGGCCTGACTGATGATTCCAAAGTTGCCGTGATTGCTGCTAATGCTGTCCAGCGCGTTGGATTCGCCGCGCCACCAACTGACCATGCTGTCGGTTGGGAAGACGCAATCATTCGGCGGCGGGAGTTTGCCGGCAACGCCGGCGCGCATCAGGCAGCGCAGTTCCTCGGCGCTCAACGCGCGTTGATACACGGCCACTTCATCCATCAGGCCGTTAAGGCGTGCTCCGCTGCCCGGATAATTTCCCGGCGGGCGATAGCCGAGATACAAATTCCCGGTGGTGCGCGGGGTGAACGAACCGAGATTCGTTTGGGTCACCAGTGCGCCATCCACCAGCATCAATGCAGCGCCGCTCGTTTTGTCGTAGGAAATGGCCACGTGCCGCCATTGCCCAAAAACGACCGGCAGTGACGGGGACGACATCACATGGGACTGGCCGTGCGTGTCCACAAAGTTTGCCTCCAGATAATTCGGTCCACGCGTGAAGCTGTGGGCGAGATGGACGCCTTGCGTTCCCATGCCGCTGTTCCATTCCACGAGGGGCATGGTTGGCGTCATCGAGTTGTACCATATTTCGACGCTTAGACCCGCACCGGCTCCGACATTGATTGCCGGCGTGTTGCTGATGAGGACATGGTTGCCGGTGCGGAGCGAAAATGCGGCGCCGTCCAGACCGGGGCCGTACCCAAATTGAGAGGGCATGTTCGTGGGGACCATTACTCCGTGGCTGAAGCCGGCGCTGTCCAAGACGTTGGATTCGCCGCGCCACCAGCCGACGAGATCGGCAGCCGGATTGATGCACTGCACGGGCGGAGGCGGACATTTGCCGCTTTGTTGCGCCTGATAGATGGATTGAACCTCGGCGGCGCTCAGCGCGCGATTGTAGAGAGACGGTTCGTCCAATCGAGCGCCCACCAGCGGCGCAAAACCGCCGAGATAACCCAGGCTGAAGATTCCGGTGGTTTGTAACGCGAGCGGAATTTGCGATGCGGGAATGGTGATTTCTCCCACGGCAACCGCGTCCACATAGATCGTGGCCCGGCGCGAAGTGCGATCCCACGTCAGGGCCAAATGTTGCCAGACGTTTGAGGCGAGCACCGGAACTGCGGTTTGAAGCGTGGTGATTTGATAATTGGTCTGAACCAGTGTTGCGATCAGGGCGCCGGAGGAAACCGATTGCAGCCGGACTCCGAGCGGCGCGGGCGACTGATTCTGAAAGGTCCCGCCCCAGCCGAAAATGATGCCACTGCTGCCGGGTTGTCGATAAATCCAGGTTTCAAACGTCAGGCCGTCGCCGAGCCCGAGATTCAACGCGGGCGCAGGCGGAGCGATGAGAGCTCGGCCCTGGATCTGAAAATTGAACGCCGTCCCGACCTTGCCCGTAGCGTATAACAAATAGCTGGGGGGCTGGGACAGAGACAGAATGGCGTCATGGTTGCCAATGACATCCCACACGTTACTTTCTCCGGGCCACCAGGCGACTAATCCTGCGGGCGCGGGCGAACAATTCGGCACGGGCAGAACCGTCAGCGTGGCCACTTCGCTCGTGGCGCGACCATAGGCATTGCTGACCACGATGAAATAATTTCCGGAGTTGGTCGCTTGGATATTATTCAACGTAAGGGTGGGGCTGGTCTTGCCGAGCAGCGACGAACCCTGGAAGAACCATTGGTGCGCAATGGGAGTCGTGCCGCTGGCTTGCACGCTGAAGGTTGCGGTTGCGCCTTCTGTCACCGAGAGGTTGATGGGTTGCTTGGTGATTGCAGGCGGGAAAGTCAGGACCGTCAAAGTCGCAATCGAACTGGTAACGGCACCGGAAGAATTGGAAGCGACCACGAAATATTCGCCGGCGTGCTGGGGTTGCACTGCGGCGAGTTGCAACGAAGCGCTCGTCTGGCCCGGCAAAGCGTTCGTATTAAAGAACCATTGGTACGTCGGAGACGGAATCCCGGTGGCGGCAACTTCGAAGCGCGCGATGGCGCCCGCATTGGTCGTAATGCTTTGGGGCTGATGAGTGATCTGCGGCGGCACTGCCAGCGGCGGATTGGTGTCGCACTTGCCCGCGCTACCGGCGGCATAGATAGCGGTGATCTCTCCTGCTGCAAGAGCGCGATGGTAAAGTGCCGCCTCGTCGATCCGCCCCGCGAAGGGCGAGCCTACCTGACCGGGGGCGGCGGCACCAACATAGCCGCCAACCGCCAGAGCGTTTGTGCCGGGGAAGATTCCGCGGTCATAAGGGGTGAAGCCTTCCAAGACGCCATTCACATACATGTTCAAACGGTTTCCGTCATACGTGGCCGCGAGATGGGTCCATTCGTTCAAGGGCACATGCGTTGTAGAGAAAACACTGTCGGCCAGGTTATCCGTTC
Organism: uncultured Bifidobacterium sp.; assembly: GCA_964553795.1. Classification (GTDB taxonomy): domain Bacteria; phylum Verrucomicrobiota; class Verrucomicrobiia; order Limisphaerales; family JADLHS01; genus JADLHS01. The sequence continues at coordinate 10,878 of CAZKMR010000112.1, forward strand.
CATTTGGACTGACATACAAATAGGCGCGCCGGTCCGGGTGGAGAGAAAACGTGTAGCTCTTTTGGTTCGGCCCTGAAATGACGTCCCACTTCGAAATAATTTCATCGTGCGTACCAGTTGTAGTCGGGAAAACCCAGGCTTCCAGCGTGAGCGCGTTGGTTACTCGCAAACTGGGATGATCTGAAATCCGAATATGATCATTCACCCCGTCGAACAAAAACGCCGAACCAACCCGGCCTGCGGCGAAAGCGACGCCGTTGAGCGGCAGCCCGTGGTTGAGGCCCGTTGAATCGAGCGGGCTGTCCTCCCCGCGCCACCAACTGATCAAGCCTGCGGGAGTCGCCGTGCAATCGACCGGCGGTTGATTCGTGTTGCTCTGCGGCATGACGTTTCGGTAAAACGTCAAGGTGTCGTCGTACGCATTGGCAAAGACGATGTCAGGGCGACCGTCTCCATCCAAATCGCCCGCCGCTACGCCCCAGGCATTCCAGCCGGTGGGGAAATCCACGCGCGGGGCGAGAGAGTTGGTGGTGAAACTTCCGGGCGAACTCCGGTTCTCCAATACTGCCAGGTAACTGCCGAGTTCGCCCACGACGGCGAGATCCGGTTTGGCGTCGCCGTTGAAATCCGCCACTGAGATCGTATGCGCCCAACCCGGCATGCTGAAATCCACACGCGGGCTGAAGGCGTTCGTGGTGAACGTCCCCGGGCCCGATTGATTGCGGAACACGGAGATGGCGTAGCCTTGAGCCGAAGCAGCAATCAAATCGGTCTTCCCATCACCGTCGAGATCCGCCGTTTTGACTTCGATGCAGTTGCGCAGCGCCGGCAAGGTGGCATCCAACCTAAACCAATTGCTCACCGTGCTGCCGGGCGTAGCGACATTTCGATAGACGGACAACGCAGTGCCTTCAAATGCGGTGGTGACGAGATCGGGTTTCAAATCGCCGTTCAAATCCGCAATCGCGACCTCCGTGGGACTCGGACCGGCGGGCAAGGCAAAGACGGGAGCGAAGGAATTGGTCGTCAGCATTCCGGGTGTCCCGAGGTTTTCGAGAATGAACAACGCGTTCGTGCCGTGGCTGGCCAGCACGATTTCCGGGCGACCGTCGCTGTTGAGATCGCCAACCTGTAAGCCGTGCGGATAACCGCCGCCCGCCGGGAAATGTAGCGGAGGAGCGAACGATGCGGCACTGAGCGAACCGGGCGATGCGAGATTCTGATAAATCCAAACGCCGCCGGTGGCTTGGTCCCCCGCCAGAACGTCCAGGCGTCCGTCGCCATCCAAATCTGCAACGGCGATGCAGCGTGGACCGTCGGTCCCGCCGAGAGGCGCGAAGTCAATGCGCGGCGCAAACGATCCGGAATCGAGCGTGCCAACCACACTGATGTTGCGGAGAACTGAAACTGTGTGCGCGTAGGCATTGGCTTCAACTAAATCGGGTTTCCCGTCGCCATCCAAATCCGCCAGAATGGTTTTGTGCGGACCATCGCTGACATTGAGATTTTGTCCCGGCGCAAAACTCATCGCTGTGATGTTGGTGGGCGTGCCGGAAAAACTAGGCAGAAAAGCCGCGGGGGACAGTGCTGTTCGTCCTTCCACCGTCACGCTGATCGGCGCGTGCGTCGCTCCGCCCGGGGTCAACACCAGCAAATTGGTGGGAGTGGCGCCGATAACGGCGGCACGCACCGCACCAAAATACACAATGTTGTTGGAAGAGATGACGCTGAAGTTTGTGCCGCTAAGAAACACCGGAGTTCCCACGTTGCCAGAAGTCGGGCCGAAGCTGGTAATGCGTGGTTGCGCATGGAGCGGGATCGCAATGGCACCGGCCAGAAGCAAAGTCGCACAAGCCATGGGATTGAACCAAGAGCGGAATGGTGAGGGGTGCGCTTCAATCCAAGGCGGGTTAATGTTTTCCATAAATGCCCTTTGGGTAGGCCGTTATTTTGACTGCTGTTGAGAGAATCGAGCCGACTCTAAGACGTCGGATGGGGAATTCAACAGAAAATTTGATGGCGAACCAGTGGTGCCTCCGCGCAAACTCCGCCCGTGCGTTCACGTGACAAAATAATTGCCTGGGAAGACCTGCCGCAATGGCGGGCCGACCGGCGGGCGGAAGGCAGAAGCGTCATCGTTACCAACGGCGGATTCGATCTCCTGCACGTGGGCCACGTCACTTATCTGGAACAGGCACACCAGCTTGGCGATACGCTGTTGGTGGGATTGAACAGCGACATTTCAGTGCGCGCGCTCAAAGGCGCGGAACGCCCGATCAATTCCGAGGCGGACCGCGCGGCAGTTCTAGCGGCATTAGAGAGTGTGAGCGCGGTCTGTATTTTTGCCGATCCGCGCGCGACGCGATTTCTCGAGTTGGCTCAGCCCGACATCTACGTCAAAGGCGGCGACTACACGCTAGAGACGATTGACCAAGACGAACGACGCGTTGTGGAGCAAGCGGGCGG
>CAZKMR010000113.1:0-1579 GCA_964553795.1 uncultured Bifidobacterium sp.
GTCTGCAATACGGCCAAGCCTGCGCTGTCGTAACCGCGATATTCGAGCCGGCGCAACCCTTCGAGCACGATGGGCGACGCGGCTTTTTTACCGATATATCCAATGATTCCGCACATGTGATTACTCGTTCTGTTCCAAAATCCAGTCAGCGGCTGCCGCTAAATCATCCACCACCACCGCGCGCGCGAGCGCCGCGGCGGATTGTTGTTCGGTTTCGCGGCCATAACCAGTGCGCACGAGAATGCTCTGTTGCACGCCCGCATTCCAGCCGCATTCGAGGTCAATCAGTTTGTCCCCGACCATGAAGGACTTAGCAAGGTCCAAGCCGAATTCGTCCCGCGCCGCAAACAAAAATTCCGGCGCCGGCTTGCGGCCGCGACTCGGCTGGTCCGGCGCTTCCGGCGCGACGTAGAATTTCCGCAGCGCCACGCCGTGCCGGGCGCATTCCTGGAGCAGATACGCATGGACCGCCTCCACGTCCGCCATCGTAAAGTAGCCGCGCCCGACGCCGGACTGGTTCGTCACGACGAACAACTGAAACTCCGCGGCAACGAGTCGCTGCAATGCGGCAAAGACGCCGCGCGGAAAGACCACGTCGGCGACGCGATGCAGATAATGCCGATCTTCAATCAGCACCCCATCGCGATCGAGAAATACGGCGCGCGCCCGATTCATCCGCGCCAAGGTGCGGAAGCGCCGCGCGGTTGGCAACTCATGGTTCCCAAACAATCTCCGGATTGTTGGTGCGGCCCCGGTTCGCGGCGAAGTCCCAATACGCCGCCGTTTTGAAGCGCGCCGCATGGCCGTCGAGAAACGTGAACTGCGCGCCCTGCGAATGCAGATTGGTGTGCACGTAATTGGGCGTGCCTACGCCCGGCAGGTTTTTGCTGTCGAACAACCACACCACCGCGCTGTGCTGGCGCAAGGACGTAATCCGCACTGGGCGATTGGCGACGCCCGTGCCGTTGACATTTTCGTTCAGGCAATAGTGAAAGAGGTTGTTCCCATTGCTTCGGCGGGGATTGCTGGGACAAATCCAAATCGTCTGGCCGATACTGGCGGTGGGATCTTTGCGCCAGGGCATGTCGTGATACCGCGGCAAGCCGAGTACTTGGGGTAATTGAATGTACCAACCGTTGTTGGTGGCGCTGTCACTGGGATTGGGCGTGCCATCAGGCGGCAGAAAATCATCGTGATCCGTCACGTAAATTTGCGTGGCGAGCCCCCACTGCTTGAGATTGTTAAGACAGGTGGCAGCACGGGCTTTTTCCTTGGCCCGCCCCAGCGCGGGCAACAGCAGCGCCGCAAGAATGGCAATGATGGCAATGACCACCAGCAACTCAATCAACGTGAAGGCCGGTCGCACGGACGCAGCGGGGGTGGCGCGGGTTGGCGAACAGTTCATCGGAACGCGGTTGTTCGACCGCATTGTGGGAACAATTCAGCCCCACGCAAAATAAAAAGGGCGACCCGGAGGTCGCCCTTGGAAATGGCAATCTTGCAGTCGCTGCAATTATGGATAGACCAAACGGAAATATTTTTCCGCGTCGGTTGCCGGCACCATGTAGGGGCTGACGGC
>CAZKMR010000113.1:1679-13286 GCA_964553795.1 uncultured Bifidobacterium sp.
CCAAACGGAAATATTTTTCCGCGTCGGTTGCCGGCACCATGTAGGGGCTGACGGCTCCCGGAACATTGGTGTAAGTGCCGGTTACGAAGGGTGCAGCTTGCAACTGAAAGGCCGGATTGGACCAGGTCAACGTCACGTTGCCCGCGGCGTAACTGATGTCGAGCGGGATGGGGGCGGGCGTGACGGAAGTGAACACCTGCGCAAACGTCGAGCCCACCAGCAAATCATCGATGCTCATGCTGCCGATGCCGGTGGATTGCCGGAAAGCGATACCATAAGCGGTGATGGTCGAGGAGGTATCAGTGGAATTCGCCTGTTGCGAGGACTCCGAAGCCGGATTAACCCAGAGAGTGGCCTCGGCGGTGGCGGTGTTATACCGAGAGATAACGACGTAATCCTGGTTGAGGGAAAGTTCCTGCGGGAAGAACGACGGCGTGAAGCTCGAACTTGAAATCCCCAACCGATATTTCCCAGCAGTCGCCCCGTTGGTGCTGGCGAAAACGCGCCCTCGATAGGCGCCGTTGAAGGCGTAAACATGGGTGAAATACTCACCGACACCCGACGCGGTCGGCAGACCCGAGAGATTGACGATGAATCGGGTATAAAGCAATTGCCCGCCCGTGTTCAGGATTGGCGCACTGGTAAACCAGCGGTTGATGTCTTCGCTGGCGTTGTTGGTCAGAAATAATTCGCCAGCGACGACCTGGGTTTGATTCGTATCCGACGTACCCGCACTGTGGGTGGTCCACAATCCAGCGGAATTCAGAACGATCGAGCCATCCGCGTAGGAGAAATCATCGGCGAGCAACACACCATTGTCAGGGTAGGCCGTGAGGATGAAGGTGGTCGGCACACTGAACGTCCCGTCATTGACGGTCACCGTCACGGTCGTAAACCCGGCAAAGGTATTCGTCAGAAAGAGGGTGCGGGTCGCACCACTGACTTGAATCCCGATGTTTGAGTCGGGCAGCACCAACTGATCCGAAGAGGTGGCGGTAACAGTCAAACTGGCCGGCGCGGTCTCGTTGTCGCCGACAGTGAACACGATTGGCCCAGCGACGCCATTGACCGGAGCGATTTGATTGGGCACGGAAGTAATCGTGGGCAGCCCAACCGTGATGGAAAAACTGTTCGTTGCTGTTTCGCTGTTTCCATCGGTCACCACGACTTCAATGTTGGCCACACCTTGTTGGCCGGCAGCCGGGGTCACGGTAAGAGTGCGATTTCCGCCAGAGCCACCGAAGGTCAGGTTCGCAGGGTTATTGGGGACCAAGGTTGAATTGTCGGAAGTCGCAGCGACCGTCAGGCTGGCGGCAGGCGTTTCGACGTCGCTGACGAGAAACGGCAGCGGCCCGGTGTTCGAGTTGGCCGGAATGCTGACGTCCACCAGTCCAGAGATGGAAGGCGGGCCACCGATGGTTTGCACATCGGCAAATGTGGTGCCCACAAGCAGATCATCCACGGTGAGAACGCCCATGCCAGCGCCACCGGAAGTGGATTGGCGCAAACTCACGTTGTAAACGGGGATTGTTGAAGGCGGGTCAATCGAATCAGCGCGGCTCGTTATAGCGGACTCGGACGTCGGATTGATCCACAAAGTCGAAAGTCCGGTTGCGGCGTCGTAACGAACGACCAGTTTGTATTCGACCCCTAGAGACAAATCGACTGGGATATTGCTCGAAGTGCCACTACTGGAAGCGATGCCGACGCGAAATGCTCCGGCACCCGCTCCCGAGACAGTAGCCCAAACACGGCCACGGAAGCCCGTGCCTGTATCACGGTAATGCCAAAAATAACCACCAGCTCCCGCAGGCAAGGCGGAAAAATTGACCTTGAAACTTGCGTATAAGAATCCGCTGTTATACGGCCCACCCGAGAGTCCTGCACTCACGTCTTCAGATTCCAACTGACTGAGGTTGACCACGCCGGAGGCAACGTCTACTTGGCTTGCGCTGCCACTGTGGTTCGTCCACACGCCACCCGAATTGGCCGTGATACTGCCATCGGGATAGGAGAACGAGTCGTTGAATATGAGCGTAGCTTGGGAGCTGAATACGAACGCTCCGAACGCTGCGAGCGCTATTTGGAGTTTCTTCATAGGACTTAGTTTTTACGGGTCAATGCCGGCTTGTCTTTTACTGATCCGGCGGGTTTGGTTCTTTGTTGCTTCGGAATTAAAACCAGGGTTGCTCCAACTGACGATAATCAACCTCGGCACATCAGTTCGGTGTGGTTGCGGTTGGGTACCAATAGAGTGGCCGACTCACAGACCATTCGACCGCAGCACTGCCAACATCACGAATGAAGTCATTGGTCTTGGCGGATCGGGCGCTGCCGTCGCACAAGACAAACATGCCTCGTTGTTCATGTCGCCCGACTGCGTATTTATCAATGACGTTCGACTGTGCCGCCCCGGCTGTTGGACTGTTTCCGTCGGATTCAGAGAAAAGTATGGTATCGGAGGGCCGGGGGAGAGTCGATAGCCTGGTTTGCCGAACCCCTGTGGCACGGGTGGACTTGTTGATGCACAGTCGACCATTCTCGGCATACATGAAATACGCCTTGGCTAGCGAGGGGGTAAAACTGGGCTGGGCCGCGGAAGGACAAGCATACAGCAGCCGCGTGCCGGGCAGCGGCGGATTGGGCGGCGTGGACTGATACAACTTCACCATGGACGGCTGGTTGATAAAAACGGAAACTTGATTATACCAAGCATCCACGTTCTGCGGATCAATAATGGGCAAGACGGTATTCCCCTCCTCTGGAACTTCGTCCCGATAATCCTCAGAATAGAGCATACAGGCCAAGCCCCATTGCTTCATGTTGCTCAAACAAGAAGTTGCCTGGGCTTTGGATTTGGCTTTCGACAAGGCCGGCAGCAGCATCGCGGCGAGAATGGCGATGATGGCAATTACAACGAGAAGTTCGATCAGCGTGAAAGCAAGCGTGCGTTTGGTGACGGGATGGTGGTGCATAGACTGCATCGTGGGCAGGTAGTGTGGATGGCCAATTTGGTCTTACGGCGAAGCGGTTTCAGCTTGGGCCGCTTCTTACAACGGTTCAGTTTTCGCTACGACTCTAGAGTGGACACTTGAAATTGCAAGAGTTTCCACCCGCAAACTTATTAACATCTTTGTGGCAACCAGTTGTCGCCAGCGTTACAGATTGACGGTGCTCCCGACCTAATTCTTCAGCGGGAAAAGAACTCCTTCGACCGCGCTCGCACTTCGGGAGGCTGCCACACCATTCAGCACTCCGTATGCCTCCCCGGTCGGGTCGAGCCACCGCCCGATTCTTACGCCAAATCTTCCATATTCTAATCGCGACGAACCTGGCACCACGAAACAATCGCCCGGCGAAAGTATTCAACCTGAGCAAATTCCCACAGCACACCTATGTCATTACCGCGCGGGTTCCGGCAATTCCGGCAGTTTTCCCTTGCCATCGAATTCCAAGCCACTAAAGGTTGTCGCGGTCAATTTCTCCACTCGCAATGTAATTATGAAAACCGTCGCGCGTCTGCTGTCACGAACGTTTCCTGCAACTCCATCAGCCCACCTGGCGATGCTGGCCGCGTGCAGCTTGCTGTGGGTCGCAGCAGGCTGCAAACCCGGTGAGTCTCCCACGCCGCCCACCAGCAATTCGCCGGAAAACACCGTGGTGATCCGCGGCTCGAATACCATCGGCGAGGAACTGGCGCCGCGCTTGATTGCGGAGTTCCGCAAACAGCATCCGAAAATCAGTTTCGACCTGGAAACCAAGGCGACCGGCTATGGCATGGCGGCGTTGCGCGTCGGGCAATGCGACATCGCCGCCGCCTCGCGCCCCGCCATCGAGGCCGATCTGGAACTGGCCCAGGAAGCGAAGTTGGAAATGAACGACCACATCATCGGCGCCTACAGTGTGGCAGTCGTCGTCAACGCCAACAATCCCGTGGCGAATCTCACCAAGCAACAGGTGCACGACATCTTCACCGGTAAGATTGCCAATTGGAAAGACGTCGGCGGACCGGATGCGGCGGTTCACATTTACATTCGCGACCCAATCTCCGGCACGCATTTGGGCTTTCAGGAAATCGCCCTGGACAACGAAGCGTATGCCTCGCATCCCAAACTCGCCACCAACTACATGGGCGTCGTCAACGGCGTGGCATCGGATCCACACGGCATCGGTTACGCGGGCTTTGCGATGGCCAAGACTCGCGGCGTCCGCGCGGTGAGCATTGACGGCGTAGCAGCCACGGACGCCACGGTGCATGCGGGCAAATATCCGTTCGCGCGCGTGCTGCGCTTCTACACGAACAAAGCGAGCGAGTCGCAGCCGACCAAAGATTTCATCGCATTTGTGCTCTCCGCGGACGGGCAAAAGGTCCTCCAGGAAATGGGTTTTACCCAAAAACCCTGACGCGCTAGCCTCACGGAATCGTTGCCGGGTTTTGCGCCGCGCTCCGTTTCACGCCATAATACGCCGGTGAAAATCGGTTTAATTGCGAGCCTCACGTTGAGTGGGTTGACCTTGGGCGGAATGGCCGGCGCCGCCACGGCGACGACGTGGCCGATGTATCGCGGGCAACCGGCGCTGACCGGAGTGGCCGCAGGCCAATTGCCCTCCCAACCCAAACTCTTGTGGACCTTCCGAACCGGCGGCCCGGTCAAATCGTCCGCGGCCATCGTCGGCAATCGCGTTTTCATTGGCTCTGACGATCACACGTTATACGCGCTGGATTTCGCGACCGGCCAAAAAATCTGGACCTTCACCAACAGCGACGCGATTGAATCCTCCCCGTTGGTTTTAAACGACACCGTGTATGTGGGCGCGAACGACGCGCATCTCTATGCGTTGGACGCGACGACCGGCGCGCTGCGGTGGAAATTCGAGACGGGCGACAAGGTCATCAGCGCGCCGAACTGGTTCGCCGCGGATGGCAAAACCAATCTCCTGGTCGGCAGCTATGATTTCCGGTTGTATTGCCTCGAGGCTGCGACAGGCCAAAGCAACTGGATTTATGAAACCGGCAATTACATCAATGGCACACCGGCGGTTGCGGACGGGTTGGTGACGTTTGGCGGGTGTGACGGCATTCTTTACTCGGTCGCGATTACCAACGGCAGTCTCGTCGCCAGCAATGACATCGGCGCACCCATCGCCGCGTCGGTCGCGGTGGCCGACAGTTGCGCCTACTTCGGTCATTATGAAAATCGTTTCGTCGCCGCCGATTTGAAAGCCAACACCAATCGCTGGAGTTTTCGCGACCGGCAGTTCCCCTATTTTTCTTCCCCGGCCGTGACGGCGGAGCGTGTCATTTTTGGCGGGCGCGACAAGAAATTGCATTGTGTGAACCGCAGCAACGGAGAACTGGTGTGGAACTTTGCGACCCGCGGACGCGTGGACAGTTCGCCGGTCGTCTGCGATGACAAAGTGGTGTTCGGCTCGGACGATGGCCGGGTTTATCTCGTGACCCTGGCGGAAGGCCGCGAACTCTGGTCGTATGAAATCGGCCAGGCGATTGCCAGTTCTCCGGCGGTGGCCGCGGGCAAATTCGTCATCGGCAGCGACGACGGCAATGTTTATTGCTTCGGTGCGCCGTGAACCGCGCCGCACCGACGCGCGTCAATCCACTTCGTTGTCCAACTGCACGGCCCGGTTGAGTTCGTCGAAGAAATCCGGCAACGCCGATTGCACGCGGTTCCAATTCGGGATGAGCGGCGTCCATAACGGATCGTGCTGGAACGCGCGCGCCGCCGAACTGATGGAACGCACGAACGTGGCCACCGCGCTTTCCTCATCGTGCCGCGGATAGCGCAATCCGTTCAACACCGCATCCGCCGAATAAAAGCGCAGCGTGTCTTCCGCCTGCCGCACGTAGGCGCTGAGCAGCGTGTCGAACAATCCGGAGTCCAGCTTGATACCTTCGGCCGCCATGCGCCGGAAGAAGGATTTCGCGATGTCCACCGCCATCTTGTTCAAGCCGCGTTCCATGTCGCGCGGGGACAACTCCTGATGCTTGTGATCGTAGTTGTCACAGAGTTCGGACTGGCAAATCGCGCGCGGGGCACTGTTGCGAAACACTTCGGCGAGCAATCCCACTTCCAACGCCCAATCATGCGGAATGCGCACGCGCCGCACGAGGTCCACGTCCATGGAAAACTCGCCGGCCAGCGGGTAACGGAACGTGTCCATGTACACCAGATACGGATGCTGTCCGATGATGCTCTTGAGCGCGCGCAATAACGGCGTGACCAGCAGACGCATGACGCGCCCGTTCAATTTATCAGTGACGCGCGCGTAATAACCTTTGCAATAGTCGAAGCCGAGGGCGGGATGCGCCACGGGATAACACAACCGCGCCAACAACTCGCGACTGTACGTGATGATGTCGCAATCATGCACCGCGACCATGCGCGCCTGTTCGCTGGCCAGCGCGTAACCGAAACAAATCCAGACGTTGCGCCCCTTGCCGCTTTCGCCGGGCGAAAGCTCGGAATCTTCCAGCTTGCGAAACAACGCCTGCATGCGCGGGCCGTTGTTCCAAAGCAGCATCGGTTTCTGGGGCAGCACCGCGAAGAACCGTTTCGCGCGCCGCCAGTCTTTGGCGGACGCGCCGTCGATGCCCACGATGATTTGCTTGATGTAACTGACATTGCGCAATTCGCGCGCGATGCCGCGCAGGGCTTTAGTGCCCAGCTCGCGGGTGTGACACGGCAACACCAGCGCGATGGGATTCTCCTGAGCGAAATCGTTCAGGTCCGCCTCCATGCGCGCCAGGTTCGGCGGCCCCAAGCGATGCAAGGTGGCCACCGCGCCAGTTTGGAAAAAGTCCGACATCGTGGGAAAGTTATCGCTTCTGGACCGGGCCTGTGACAAGTTCGGAATTCAAAATGCGGAAACTATTTTCCGCCTGCTAATTGTGAAACTGGTTATCGTTCACTTTCATTTGCGTCCGGGGGGCATTCGTCGCGTCATTGAACTCGCCACCCCCCACTTGTTGCGAAAACTCAAATCGGTCCGCACCGTCGTGCTCGCGTGCGGCGAGGCGGACGATGCCAAATGGAATCGGCAGTTCGCAGAATTGATTCAACCGGCCCAGTTGGAGATTCACGTGGATCGTTCGTTTGGTTATGTTTCGGAACAACGCAACCTCAGCCGCCACATCCAACGGCGCGTCGGGCTCGGCCTGACCAAATTGCTCGCGGACGCCGATCCCGCGGATTGTCTCGTCTGGGCGCACAACCTTGGCATTGGCCGCAATCTTTTATTGGCCCGCGAACTCGCGCGCGTTTGTGCCGCGCAGAATATCCCGCTGGTTTCGCATCACCATGATTGGTGGTTCGACAATCGCTGGCGGCGCTGGCCGGAAATCCGCAAATCCGGGTTTCGCAGTTTGGCCGCCGTGGCCGAAACCATTTTTCCGCCCAATCCCAAAATCCGTCACGTGGGCATCAACGCCGAGGACGCCACGCTCCTGCGCGAAGGATTTCCGGTGCGCGCCGCGTGGTTGCCGAATCCCGTGCCGCGCCAGGCGCCGCCGAGACGCGCCGCCGTCCGCGCCGCCGCGGATTGGCTCGAACGCACGTTGCGCGAACACGGCGCGCCCTTCTGGATTTTGCCGTGCCGCCTGTTGCGCCGCAAAAACGTCGCCGAAGCGCTGTTGCTCGCGCGTTGGTTGCGCCCGGAAGCCTGGCTCGTCACCACCGGCGGCGCCAGTTCCGCGGACGAACAACATTACTTTCGCAAACTGGAACACGCCGCGCATCAACATCACTGGCGCTTGCGTCTCGGCGTGTTGCAAGGCGATGAAACCAACAAACCCAGCGTGCCCGAATTGCTCGCCGCCAGTGAAGCGGTGTTGCTCACGTCCATTCAGGAAGGATTCGGCCTGCCCTATCTGGAAGCCGCCGCCGCCAGCCGGCCGCTCATCGCGCGCAACCTGTCCAACGTCGCGCCGGACTTGCGCAAATTCGGCTTTCGCCTGCCGCAAGCCTACGACGAAATTTTCATCGCACCGGAGTTGTTCGATTGGAAAGCCGAACGCGCCCGCCAGAAAAAATTATTCGCGCGCTGGCACAAACTATTGCCCGTCGCCGTCCGCAAACTCGCCGCCACGCCGCATCTGCTGCGCTCGACGCGACCGCCCACGAAAATCGCCTTCAGTCGCCTCACCCTCACGGCGCAACTCGAAGTCCTCGCCCAACCCCGCCAGCTCTCATGGGAAAAATGCGCGCCGCTGAATCCGTTTCTCGAAGAATGGCAGCAACGCGCCGCCGCCGGAAAACTGGAACTCACACCCTGGCCCGCCCGCGCCGATCATTGGTTGAGCGGCGAAACCTACGCCCGCAAACTGGTGCAGCTCACGCGCGCCAAGACCGTCGCCCCGCCCGTCCGCACGCCGCACGCCTTGCAAACCCGCTTCGTGGAAAAAAAACTTTGCGCCGCCAACTTGTATCCGCTCTTATGGGCGACTGAGACATGAAAATTCGCGCGGTCATTTTCGATGTGTACGGCACGCTCATGCAGGTGGGCCCGCCGCCGACCAACGCCGAGGAACTCTGGCGCGACCTGTTCCAGGACACGTTCAAGACGCCGCCGCCCCTGAGCCGGCTCGATTTTTCCGTCGCCTGCAACCGCGCCATTACCCTGCGCCACAATGCCGCGCATGCCCGCGGCATCACCAAACCCGAAATCCTCTGGCCCGCCATCGTCGCCGAAGTCCTGCCCGGCTTGAACAAGTTGAAAGCCGCGAAGCGCGACGATTTCATTTATCAACAAATCCAAATCGGCCGCTCCATCACCTTGATGCCCGGCATGGCCCCGACCTTGCGCTGGTTGCTCGACAAACGCTGCCTCATCGGCATCGCCTCCAACGCCCAGGGCTACACCTTGCGCGAACTGGATACGCTCCTGAAGACCGCCGGACTGGACGGGAAAATCTTCGCGCCCGACGTTTGCGTGTGGTCCTTTCAAAACGGTTTCAGCAAACCCGACCCGCACGTCTTTCAAATCGTGCGCGCCCGCATTGAAGCCCGCGACATTCATCCCGGTGAATCCCTCGTCGTCGGCGACCGCCTCGACAACGACATCGCCCCCGCGCGCCTGCAAGGTTTTCACACCTGGCATCTCAGCTCCAACAGCCCCGAGAGCCACTCTGGTCCGGCGGAAAAACTTCGCGAATTCCTGTCCCGCGCCGTTTAGCGAAACCACGGCTGGCGGGAACAAATCTCGCGGACCGCGTCTCCGGCTCTCCCTTCCTGACACACGCCGATTGACCGGCGTTTCGGAACATCACGACCCGCGATCGAGTCGCAACGTCATAAACACGCTGTTCGGATCAGCCACGTAACTCCCGAACGGCGGCCCCGGGACAAAGCCGTGTTGCGCATAAAGCTCGCGCGCCGCCGCGAAATACGGCCACGCCCCGGTCTCGAGACTCAATTGGGACAATCCCATATCGCGCGCCGCGGCGATGATGTGCTGAAGCAGGGCGCGACCCACGCCCTTGCGCCGGTGAGCCTGATCGGTGTGCATGGATTTTATTTCCCCGTGCAACGCCGACAACCGCTTCAGCGCACCAATCCCGACGACCGTTTCGCCCTCCCACGCGGCCCAAAAAGAAATCTCCGGCACCTTCAAGCCACTCAGATCCAGTGCATGCGCACTGCCCCGCGCCGTCTGCGCGCGCGCCGATGTGAAGTGATGTGCCAACAACTGCTGCACCCGGGAATCATCCAGCCCGCCGGCGACTATTTTCATACTGAGCGTTGGGTTTGCTGCCGGACGGAGCAGCCTTCACAAATCCGCGTCCTGCGAACAGTGCGGGAAGCGCCCTGGTGAGTTGGCAGTCTCATTTCTTCTTACTCTTCCTCGCTGCCTGATATCGGAATCTGCCGAAATCCACAATCCAACAGACCGGCGGTTTCGCTTGCGGCGCAATCTCGACCAGGTCAACGCCCCGGGACCGGGCCAAACCTAGAGCATCGGTTAACGACAGAATGCCAAGCGGCTCGCCCTGCTCGCCAATGACCCGAACCTCACGCGCTCGGATCTTGCCGTTGATTCGCACTGGTGTAGCCGGCGATGGAAGTTGCGGCGCACCTTGCAAAATATGAATGAGATCCTTGCAGCCCGGCGGCAGCAGATAGCTACGCTTCTTTGGATTTAGGGTGATGTTTCCCATGCGTGCAATGCAGGCTGACCATCAAACTCAGCGGCCCGGCGCATCCATCCTCCGTAGCAAAACTACTGCGGAGGACGGACGGCATGCACCGATTGCAACCGCGACACTCCCGCCGGGTGAACTGCATTTGGTCAAGCGACGCGTATTTCATAGGTTCTTTGGCGCAACCCACTGCTCCGACCGTGTACTCACAATCCTCCAACCCTCTGAGGAACGGCGCAGCAGAACAGTCTCTGCCGCTTCGGTGGTCACCTCAACATCGCCGGTTGACGTTTTACTAAAACCAATCAGACCGCTCTTCGTGTGCTGTGCCATCGCACTCCTGATGGCTCGAAGCTCCTGTTTGGTTAGCCCTGACTCTGTCATGGATGAGCAGCCGACCACGACCGTCAGCGCACAAATGCCAATGATGCGTAATATGTTCATAGTGTGTGCAGTCGCCTGACTGGCTCAGTTCCGGCTGACAAACAGGTTGGGCGGCATGGTCATAATTTGCGGCCTCGCCACGGCTGAACCAAACCGCCCGGCCCAATCGTTGGATCGGACATCTGCCACGGCTGATACTCGTCGCGCAACCGCGCGACACCGGCCCAAATCTTCAGCCGCATCCCCAGATACCAGGGGAAGACCAGCGGCCAGCCGAGCACCAGCAGCAGGACGAAGATGATGACCGGGCCACCGGAGATTCCGGTGTGATAGCGCCACAACCGAACGCGCTTGGAGTCGAGGGCCGCCCAGAGGATGGACGCCAAGGCGAAGACATGAAACCAACCCCAATAAATCGCGAACGCCGAGAGCGCGATGGTGATGACGATGGCGCTCACCCAACAAGCAAATGAGATGAATCGTGTTTTCATGCGATGCGTTTAGTGCCACCTAACTAGCTCAACGACCGTCGCCGGGAACGTCCGGTCAGATGCAGCGCTCTGACCACGTCATCATCATCACCAAAATCTCCACCAAGGCTTCGTGCTGCGAGGCAACGCTCCAACCTGAAACTTCCACGACATGTGACAAAGCCGTCCCTCGCAAAACTGCAATATCAGATGTCGGAACTCCGGTCCAAGCGTCGCGTTCGGCCACTCGTGAACCTCGTCTGTCATGGATGTCACATACTCTCCAGGCAACTCCTCCGTCTGCATCTCCGTCTTGGCGACTATCGTGCCTACCAACTTGGCGACATCCGCCTTCGGGCGACCTAGCTGACTGATTAGGTCGCGACCGAACAAATCCAGCGGCTCTGAATACTCGCGAAGATGCGCCATCCTCCACTCTGGAGGAATGTCTGTGGTGCTCTCTGCGCTCATAGCTTGCGAAGTGGTTTAACAGATCTTCGGCCAAACTGAGTTTCGGCGAGCAGCCGGGCTGGGCTGCAGGTTTCGCTTCATGGATTTGTTGATACGCTCCTGCCGCGGGGAAGGCAAGCGGGCACTTTG
>CAZKMR010000114.1:0-13275 GCA_964553795.1 uncultured Bifidobacterium sp.
GACGGCGGCATGCCCAGCGTGGTGTTCGGTCCGGGGGATATTGCCCAGGCGCACACGGCCGATGAATGGATTGAGATTTCGCAATTGGAGCAAGGCCGCGCGAAGCTCCTGGCGTTCTTGAAATCACTTCCTTGAACCGACCCCGTCGCGTATTGTCCAAGCCGCATGACTTCTGAGGGAGCGCCACCAGTGCCGTTGACCGCGGCAGCCGAGAAGCCCGCCAGTTTTTTCCGCCAAAGCGGCTGGTTAATGATCGTCAACATCGGGGGCGGGTTTTTGTCGCTCGGTGTGCACTTTCTCAACAAAGGAATATCCGCGAGCGAATACAGCATTTTCGGCACGCTGCTGATGGTGACGGCATTTTTGCCGACGATGCCGCTGCAAATGGTGTTTGCGCAACAAACGGCGAGCGCGCTGGTGTTGGGTCGCCAGGGACAATTGGCGACGATGATCCGGCGCACCAGTTTTGGGATCATCTTCTTCTGGCTGCTGATGGCGCTCGGCGTGGCGTTGTTTCACAAACAAATCATGAGCGGATGGCAATTGAGCAGTCCGCTCCCATTGGTGGTGACGTTGCTGGCGGTATTGGCGGCGTTATTGATGCCGCTGTACACCGGAGTGCTGCAAGGGCGACAGGATTTTCTGTGGATGGGTTGGGCGATGCTGGGAGCGGCGTTGGGACGATTCGGCGTGGCGTTCGTGCTCGTTCTGGTGTTCGCCGGCGGGGCGACGGCGATGATGCTGGGCGCGTTATTTGGGATCGCGGCGGGATTGGGGATTGCGCTGTGGCGCTCCCGCGATTTGTGGCTGGCGAAAGGCGAGGATTTTGAGGGGCGAAGTCTCTGGCGACAGGTCGGGCCGTTGATACTCGGATTTGGGGTGTGTCAATTCATGTTCACAGCCGACACGATTTATGCGAAGTGGTTTTTCGGCGGCGACGAAATGAAGCCGTACGTGGCGGCGGGCACCTTGTCGCGGGCGCTCCTATGGCTGGTGTTGCCGTTGGCGGCGGTGATGTTTCCAAAGCTGGTGCAAAGTCATGCCCGTTCGCAGAAATCGAATTTGTTCAATCTGGTGATTCTCGGCACCGCAGTGTTGGCCGTGGTGGGGGCACTGGGTTTGTGGCTGGTGGGACCGTGGGTCGTGAAACTGGTTTACAAGGCGGAAGACGTGCCGGCGACCGTGGCGTTATTGCCGTGGTATGCCGGGGCGATGATTCCTTTGGCGCTGGCCAATGTGATGGCGAATGATTTACTGGCGCGCGCGAGGTTCAAGGCCGTGCCTTTCATGGTTGTGGTCGGGATCACCTATGCCATCGCGTTGCCGTTGTTGTTGCAGCAATTCCCCGGTCGCATGGAAGTCGTGCTGCAAACGTTGGGTGGCTTCAATCTGTTGTTATTCTTGGTCTGCGCCTGGTTCACCTGGCAGGCGCCGAAAGCTGCGGGTCAACCGCCGGCCATCATCGGGGCGTGACAATCTTCGCCTGACTCGCAACCTTGGCCGGCATGACGGGATTCTTCGACGCGCACAATCATTTGCAGGATGACCGTTTTGCCGGCCGGCAGGAGGAATTGTTAGCGGCCTGTCGGCACGCGGGCATCACGCGCATGGTCGTCAACGGCGCGTGCGAGGAGGATTGGCCGCAGGTCTTGGCACTGGCCCGGGCGCATCCGGAGGTGTTGCCCAGTTTCGGTTATCATCCGTGGTATATCCGAGAGCGTACGGATGATTGGCGCGCGCGACTGGCGCAGTTTCTGGAGCAAGTGCCATCGGGCGTCGGAGAAATTGGCCTGGATCGCTGGAAACCGGATTTGCCGTACGAGGGACAGGAGGAGGTCTTCATTGCCCAATTGCGCCTGGCGGCGGAATGCAATCGTCCCGCGAGCATTCATTGTCTCAAAACCTGGGGACGGCTGCTGGAGATTCTGCAATCCGAGCCGCGGCCGCAGTGTGGATTTCTGCTGCATAGCTACGGCGGACCGGTGGAGATGGTTCAATCGTTTGCCGAGTTGGGCGGGTATTTTTCTTTGCCGGGCTATTACGCGCATGCACGAAAGGAACGGCAGCGAGACACGTTTCGGCAGATTCCACTCGACCGGCTGCTCATTGAAACCGACGCGCCGGATCAAGGATTGCCGCCGGAACGAAACCGGTTTCCGCTGGAAGATCAGCAGCGGCAGCCGTTGAATCATCCGGCGAATTTGCCGGCCGTCTATGACTTCGCGGCGGAATTGCGGGGGCTGTCACGCGAGGAACTGGCTTCCCGCGTCGAAGAGAATTTTCTGCGCTTATTTGGCTTGGTGTGAGGCCGCCCGAGCGCCGGCTCAATCCGCTTGCACGGAAGCGATGCCGTCGTTGGTGTCGTATTGCCAACTCAAACCCGCGGGCAAATCCGGCAGGCGCGGCAAAAAATCCTTCTCCACGAGTTCCATCAAATCTTTGGGGAAATGCCCTTCTTCGACATAGAACGCTTCGATGGCTTTGTTCACGGACGCCGTATCGATAGTTTTATTTGCCTGGCGCTCGGCTTGGACGACATTGTTCAGGTAATCGGACGGGGCCGTGACGGGTTGGCGAGAGGGGTCTTGACGGTCGTTACAACCGGTCGTCGCCAGCAGCGCCAGCAGGGGAAGCAGATAGGCCGGGTTCATGAACACAGCCTAGTGACGCCTCAAAAAAAAGCAAACCGGGCGAACCCGGTTTGCCTGAAACCGTACTTATGGGAACAACTTGCTCACGGAGCCGCTGGAACGGCGTTCGTGCTGGGCGCTTCCGGAATTGCCGGAGGAGTGGACTCCTCTTTTTTGCAACCGGTAGCGACCGCCACGACGACTGCCAACATGGCCACGATGGAGAAGAATTTCTTCATACGGGGACAAAGGGTTTGCCAAATCGGACGGTAGCTCAAGCCTTATTTGGAACGAGGGAAAGTATGATGAATGGTTTTCTGGGGCAAATTGCATCAAAGGATTTGCATTGGCTGCCAGCGCCATCTACTGTTCGCGACTCTTAAATCGAATTTATGCCACATCGTTTGTTGAAATTTATGACGGGCGGGAACAAACCGGCGCCCAGTCCAGCCGTTACGTACCGACCGCCGGCCGCAATGTCACGTGCTTCCAGTGACCGCAAGGCAACTTACTCGAAAGTTTTCCGCTTCAGCCCGCCGCACAGTCACGACCACGATCCGCAACGCGTCGAAATCGTCGGGTCATTCACCAACTGGCATCCGGTTTCGATGAATCTCAATCCGCAGGATCATACCTGGCAGGTCACGATTGATAATATCGAAGGCAACAAGACGCATCACTACATGCTCTTGCTCAATGGCCACCCGGTGAACGACAAGATGTGCGACGGTTACGCCGTGCCGCATGGCGATCTCGAACACAAATACGCCATCACGACGCCGCGGGGGCCGCGGTTGTTCCTGTTGTTTGCGCAGGCGAAATAGTCAATCGCGTGCGACGCAGTTGCGCTTAGTGGTTGCTGCGTTTCAGAAATCAGCGGCTACTGGGCGCAGGGCCTGAAGGGGAGTCCGGCGTCAGGGCGATGTCACCCGCAAAGAACACCACCTGTTTCTCAAGCTCCAATCGGCGTTGAAGCCGGAGGCGGGATCACTTGTGTGATTAAAGGCGAGTCCAGAAAAGTATTCTGACAAGACTAACAAGCGGCGATTGCAATCGCCCGGCCAATCTTGGTAATTGAGAAGCCGCGCGGCAGGCGCGTCAGCTTAAACTTCAATCCCGTAAGCCTTGATCTTGTTGTAAAGTGTCTGGCGACCGATGCCGAGCCGTTTGGCCGCCTCCAGCTTGTTCCCGTTGGTTTCTTTCAGCATCTGGATGATGGCGTTGCGTTCGACGCCTTCCAGCAGCGTGAAGTTCGTGTCCTGCGACTCGACGCCTTCGGGCCGCGTGCGCGTGATGGACAAATCCGCGCCGTCCACCATTTCGCCTTCGCACAACAGCACGGCGCGCTGAATTTCGTTCTGCAACTGGCGCACGTTGCCGGGCCAATCAAAACCCGTCAACCGATCCACCGCCGATTGGGTAAAGCCTTTGATGACGCGGTCAGCCTGGCCGGCGAACCGTTTCAGAAAGGCCGTGGCCAGCGGCATGATGTCGTCCCGGCGATTGCGCAACGCCGGCAGATTCACCGAAATGGCGCTGATGCGATAAAATAAGTCTTCGCGGAGTTTGCCGTCTTTGATCGCTTCTTCGGGATTGCGATTCGTTGCGGCGACGAGGCGGCAGTTGGTCTGGTAATCCACTTTGCCGCCGACGGGGCGCACCTTTTGATCCTGCAACACGCGCAGCAACTTGCTCTGCGTATCGATCGGCATCTCGGAAATTTCGTCGAGGAACAATGTGCCGCCTTCAGCCTGGCGAAACAGACCTTCACGGTCACTGTGCGCGCCGGTGTAGGCGCCTTTGACCGAGCCGAACAACTCGCTTTCGATGAGTTCGCGGGGCAGGGCGGCGCAATTGATCTTGATGATCTTGCCGCGACTGCGATTGCTCATGGCGTGGATGAGGTCGGCGATGACCTCCTTGCCGGTGCCGCTCTCGCCGCAGATCAAGATGGTGACATCGCTGGGAGCGACGCGTTCGACGGTGCGCACCACTTCCTTCATTTCGGAGCTGTTGAACACCGGCGAGGTGTTCCCGCTCATGATTTCCAAGGCGCCGCGCAGCGCGGTGTTCTCCTGCTTCTTCTGTTTGCTATCGAACGCACAGCGGACATCCGCCAGCAGTTTTTCAGTTTCGAACGGCTTGGTCAGAAAGTTGAAGGCGCCGAGCCGGCCGGCTTCGAGGGCCATTTCGACGGTGCCCATGCCGGTCAGCATGATGACTTCCGTGTCCGCCCAGCGCTTCTTAATGACCGGCAGCAAATCGAGCCCGGTGGCATCGCGCAGTTTTTGATCCAGGACGATGACGTCCGGTTGCGGCAGGTCCGCGAAAGCTTTTTGCAGTGCCGCCCCGCTTTCGACTTCAGAGACTTGGAACTCGCGCTGCAACACGGCGGCCACGAGATCGCGAATGTTTGGTTCGTCGTCAACGAGTAGGACTTTGCCCTTCATAGATCATCTTTTCGGTTTGGCCGCGCAGGCTTTGGCAAACGCGGTAAAAATCGCCCGATGTTCGGGGTGCCGCGCTGCCAGGCGTTCCGGGTGAAACTGCACACTCAGCAGGAACGGCAGCAGACGCGCCGCTTCGGGTTTTAGTTGTAAACTCTCCACGACCCCATCCGCGCTATGCCCCGCGACGGCAAGAATTTCGGCTACTCGATCCACCGCCTGATGGTGTGTGCTGTTTACACGTAAAACTCTCTTACGCGTTATCTTGGCGAGCAGTCCGCCCGGTGTCAAACGAACATCGTGCACCTTGGCGGAGCGTTGATCCATGCGCCGATGATTGATCGCTGCGGGCAGTTGGGTGGGAATATCCACGAACAACGTGCCGCCGAGCGCCACATTCAGGACCTGGTGGCCGCGACAAATAGCCAACAGCGGCTTGCGTTGTCGGAACACTTCCGAGATGAGTTGCAGTTCCCGCCAGTCCCGCGCACCGCCGTCCGGCGTCACGATGCACTTGTCACGCAGGCGGGCGGGCATTTGTTTGTCATACAATTCCGGTTGCACGTCTTCGCCGCCGGTCAGCAGGACCCCATCCGCGTGCCGCACGCAGGTGGCGATTTCGGATCGGGATTCCAGCGACAAAACCGGCCACGGCAACGCCCCCGCGTCCAGCAAGGCGCGTTCGTACGGCGCGGATAAACTTAACGAGTAGTCCTCGAACTCCTCGCCTTTCGGAGCAACGCTGGGAGAAACCAAAATCAACGGGCGCTTGCGCATGTTGATGCAGGCTTACCAAAGGCACGGCCCACTGTCAGGGAAAACCTTTTCCGTGGCGCTGGCATATTGCGGTGTCGATCCGAAACACCGAATCGAGGTTTGCTTTGCGCGCCGACTTGTTCTAACTGGAATGGAACTGGCGACAACTAACGCCGTCGCTGCCGCAATCATCGCAAGCATCCAACGAAATCCAAAAACATGAGTGTCGTCACCAAAACGGGAGATCAAGGCACAACGGCATTAATGTATGGCCGCCGCGTGAGCAAATGTCATCCGCGCGTCGAGGCGTATGGTTGCGTGGATGAATTAAACACGGCGTTGGGACTGGCGCGCGCCTCGGCCCAACACGACTTCGTGCGGGAGAGCTTGCTCGTGATTCAACACGACCTCGTCACGCTGATGGGGGAACTGGCCACGGCAGTGGACGATTTACCGCGCTATGTGAAAGACGGCTATCTGCTGGTGACGTCGCAACTGACCCACAAGCTTGATGCCTTGGTTAAAGACATCGAAGCACAACAGGTTTCCTTCAAAGGCTGGGCCACGCCGGGTGCGTGTCTGAATTCCGCCGCGTTGGACATGGCGCGGACGGTTTGTCGGCGGGCGGAACGTCGCGTTTGCGCCTTGCAAGAAGCGGATTTGTTGCACAACTCGGAAATCATCATTTACCTCAACCGGCTGGCTGACCTGCTGTGGCTGCTGGCGCGCTGGGTCGAAACGCAAAGCGGTGTGCCGGGCCAGGCATGATTGGCTTTCACCATCGCCGGCCACCTCACATTAACGGGTAATGTTAAATTCGCAGTTTGTGGTTGAATCGCCTTCCGGTTCCACGAAACAATTCGCGCACTATGCCAGGCGGGAAACTTGTCGTCATCACCGGCGCCACGCGCGGACTCGGGCGGGCCATGGTCGCGGAATTCATCAAACTGGGGCACACCGTGCTCGGCTGTGGTCGTTCCGGGAAGGAAATCGACCGATTGCGCAAGGCGTACGGTCCGCCGCACGATTTTTATCCGGTGGACGTGGCCTCCGACACTGCGGTGAAATCCTGGGCCAGTCTCGTGCTGGCTTCGCATGGCGTGCCGGATCTTGTCCTGAACAATGCCGGCGTCATCAACGCCAACGCGCGATTGTGGGAGATTGAGGCACGCGAATTCGACGAGGTGATGAACACCAACTTGCGCGGGACGGCGAATGTGATTCGGCATTTCGTCCCGCCCATGGTGCAACGCAAAACCGGCGTGATTGTGAACTTCAGTTCCGGCTGGGGGCGTTCCAGTGATGCTGAAGTAGCGCCGTATTGCGCGACGAAATGGGCGGTGGAAGGATTGACGCAAGCGTTCGCGCAGGAATTGCCGACGGGCATGGCCGCGGTGGCGTTGAATCCCGGCATCATCAACACCGACATGCTGCGCAGTTGTTTTGGCGGTTCGGCCACCAGTCATCCTTCCCCGGAAAAATGGGCGCAAATTGCCGTGCCGTTCATTCTCGGCATCAAATCGTCGGATAATGGGCGACCCTTGACGGTCACCGGGCACGAAAGCTAGGAACTGCTGATTAACGCTTTGAGCGCGCTGCGTCCTTCCGGTTGACACCCTTCCGGTCACCCCAATAACTTTTGCGCATGAAACGTTTTGCATTCGTTCTAGTCGCGCTGGTCCTTGTTTTGCGTCCGATGGCGCACGGGCATGAATTCTTGCCTGCCGATTTCTCGGCATTGGTGGAGATGTTACCGCCACCGCCCGCGGCGGATTCTCCAGCGGGCCGGGCGGATCTATTCACGCTGCTGCAAGTCCAGGCCGACCGGACTCCGGAGCAAATGAAGCGCGCGCAGCGGGTCGCCAGTCAATCGGTAACTTCCTTTGCGCGCCCGGTGTTGGGCGATTGGTTTCAATCCAGGAATTTTCCTAAAACAGTCGCCCTCTTTGAGCGGATCAATCGCGAAAGTCAGTTGATCGTGGACGATCAGGTGAAAAAGAAATGGAATCGCACCCGGCCATATATCTTTTCCCCCGCAGTCGAACCGATTGTTGGCCGGCCCAACAACACGTCATATCCCAGCGGTCATGCGGCGGCGGCGGCGTTGTGGGGAACGATTCTTTCCGCGGCTTTTCCGGAGAAAGCGGCCGAATTCCAGGCGCAAATCCGGGAAGCCGCCTGGTGTCGCGTGTTGGCTGGCGTACATTATCCCAGCGACACGGTGGCCGGGCAGATGCTGGGCACGGCGATTGCCGAAGCCATGCTGAAATCGCCCCACATGCCGGCGGCGCTGCAAGTCATTCGAGATGAAATTGCGCCGCACCTCAAGGCTGCCGAAAAAGTCGAAGCTGCCGTGCCAGTTAAGTAATGGTCAAAAATTTGTAGGTTTCCTCGTGCAACCAGCGAATGTTCCGGAGTTCAGCCCAATGCCGGCGCCGCCGCTTTGCGCTTTGAACTTCGACGCGGGCTGCGTATAACCCTCGCGTGTCCGCGCCGTTTCTAATGCCTATCGATGCCAGCACGCGTTACTGCGCGGTCTTGGGGCATCCCATCAGACATTCCGCATCACCCGCGATGCAGAACGCCGGCATCGCCGAGCTCAAATTGAACTGGCGCTATCTTGCGTTCGATGTTCACCCGGACCGTTTGCGCGCTGTGATTGAAGGCGCGAAGCACATGGGTTTTGTCGGACTGAACCTGACCGTGCCCCACAAATTGCTCGCGGTGGACCTCGTGGATGCGCTCGATGAGTCCGCGAAAACGTGGGGCGCGGTGAACACAATCCGGTTTGAATCCAACGGCGGAAATGAAGTCATCGCCCGGGGATTTAATACCGATGCCGACGCTGTAACGCGGTCGCTGCGCGAGGACTTGGGCGTGGAATTGCGCGGGGCGAAAGTGCTGCTGCTCGGCGCCGGTGGAGCAGGGCGCACGGCGGCGCTTAAACTGGCCACCGAAGCGGTTAGGGAATTGTATCTGGTCAATCGCACGGAATCCAAAGCTGCTGCCGTGGCCCAGGAGATTCAGCAACGTCATCCGCAGGTGCGGGTGAATGTCGGTTATCCGCTAAGCGAAGTGGATTTGGTGTTGAACGCGACGTCGCTCGGGTTGAAACCGGATGACGCGCTGCCCTTTGATGGAAATTCCTTTGCGCTCAAACGAGCCCACGCCGCCTACGACATGATCTACCGGCCTGCCGAGACTGATTTTTTGAAACAAGCCAAAGCCGCCGGGTGTCGCACCTCGAACGGGTTGGGCATGTTGTTGTATCAGGGGGCCAAGGCGCTGGAAATCTGGGCGGGTCAATCCGCCCCGGTCGCCGTGATGCGCGCGGCGTTGGAGAAGAATATTTATGGGACTTGAACCAGTTTTTGACGCCAACGTTTGGTCGCGCGTGCCGTTTCATTTCTGGTCCGCCGTCTTCTTTGTGTTCGGTAGCATGGTGGGCAGTTTTCTCAACGTTTGCATCCATCGCATGCCGCTCGGATTGAGTGTGGTGTCGCCCCCATCGCATTGTCCGCACTGCAAATACTCCATTCCCTGGTATCTCAACGTGCCGCTGGTTACGTGGCTCGTTTTGCGCGGGCGCTGCAAGAATTGCGGCGCACCCATCTCGGTGCGCTACTTCCTGGTCGAACTGCTGACCGGGGTGTTGTTCCTCGGCAGTTGGCTGGCGTACGGGGAAACCTCCGCGTGGCTGGCGGTCACGTACGCGTTAGTGCTCGCCGGAATGGTCGTCGCCACGTTCATTGATTTCGAACACTACATTATTCCCGACGAAATCACGCTGGGCGGCGTGGCGCTGGGTTTGGTGTTCTCGCTCTTTTGTCCGATTTTGCACCAACAAACGACCATGGGCGCAAGTTTCTGGCAGGGCTTGCTCGGGGCCGGGGTCGGCTGGGGTATTGTTTATGGCATCGTGCGGCTCGGTAAATTGATGTTCGGGCGACAACGAATGGAACTCCCGCTCGATGCAAAAATCATCTTCTCCGAGTCCGCCGTGCACCTGCCGGACAAGGACATTCCCTACGAAGAATTATTTTACCGCCAATCGGACGAAATCATTTTGCAGGCGCGGACGTTGGAATTGATTGATCGCTGCTATTGCAATGTCCAAGTCCGGCTTTCGCCCAAACGACTGCGGATTGCCGATGAAGAATTCGACCCGGAAACCGTTCATCAAATGGAAGCCGTCAGCACCGAAATCGTCTTGCCGCGCGAGGCGATGGGATTTGGCGATGTGAAATTCATGGCCGCGATCGGTGCCTTTCTCGGCTGGCAGGCGACGCTCTTTTCGCTCGTGGTGAGTTCATTCCTCGGCTCGATTGTCGGCGTGATTGGAATGATCGCCGTGGGGCGCGAACGCTTTGCCCGCATTCCGTATGGGCCGTACATCGCCGCGGCGGCGGCCATCTGGATTTTCCTGCCGGCGGATTTGCGTTTGCAGGTCAAAGACATGTTGTCCGTGCTGAACTTCTTTGCCGGGCCGAGCTATTACTGATGGCCGGGCAAGAAAAGAGGCGCGATGAACGCGCCTCGCGAAAGTGGATTGGGTAACGGTTTATTTGACGCGGTTCAACGCCAGCGTCAGACGGGACTTCTTGCGGTTTGCCGCCGCGCGGGTAATCACGCCGCTTTTCACCGCCTTATCCAGCGCGGACAACGCACCCGGCAACGACTTCGCGGCGTCGTCTTTCTTGCCGGCGGTGATGGTGTCGCGCACGCCCTTTTCGATCCGACGAAGGCGGGAAGTGATGGAGCGATTGTGCAATTGCTTGCGGGCGTTGCTGCGCATGCGGCGTTCGGCTGACTTGGTATTCGGCATAAATTAGTTCCTAAATCAATTTAAGGGCGGAAACGGTAGCGAAATCGGGTCTGATGTCAATGCCGGAGACTTTGTAATTTTGGCTCGCTCTGGCCGGATTACTCCCGGGTTTTCGAGTCGATCCAAATGGTCACCGGCCCATCATTGACGAGGCTGACCTGCATATCCGCGCCAAATTCGCCCATGGCAACGGCTTTGCCCAAGTCCTGCGCCAGCCGGGACTTGAAGGCTTCGTAGTGCGGAATGGCGGTTTCCGGCTTGGCGGAACGCAGATAGGACGGACGATTGCCTTTCTTCGTGCTGGCGAAGAGGGTGAATTGACTGATGAGCAGGATTTCGCCGCCAACGTCCTGAACCGAGCGGTTCATCAGTCCGGCTTCATCCGAGAAAATCCGCAGGCGCACCAGTTTGCCCGAAAGCCATTCGATGTCCTCCGGCGTATCGGCGTCTTCGACCGCTAACAGCACCAGCAATCCGCGCCCAATCCGGCTCTTGACCGTTCCGGCGATGGCGACGCTCGCCTCACTGACCCGTTGAACGACGGCTCGCATTATTGCGGGGGCGGCGGGAGCGGGTAGATCATTCGCAACGGGACATTGACCGCTGCTCCCGTCGGCAGTTTGCTGAAATCCAGATTGGGATTCGCCGCCCGCAAGGCTTCCGGCGGTACGCCGTAGATGCGAGCGATGCGTTCCAATCCTTCACCCGGCAAGACGCTGTGGACTTTCATCGGCTCGGCGCGTCGGGCGGAATTCTCCGTCGCCTCGGCGGGCACTTCTTCTCCCAGCGCCAGCGCGGTGGCTTTGAGTTGCTCCAGTTCCAAACGTTTCAATTCAATCTCGCGCTGGACCGCTGTCAGGCTGGCGTCGCTTTGAATGCGCTGTTCCTCGGTCGCGGCTTCGCGGTTGATGGCGTAAAGCACCGCCAGCGCCGCGGGATTGCCATCGCCGGCGAGTTGTTCCATGGCGCGCAAATACGCCGGGTCCTGCAACCGCACATAAAGTTCGTAACGCGATCGAGGCAATGCCGCTTGGAGCGCCGCCTCCCGCTCGCGCACCAGTTTCTGGCGCAACTCTTCGGCGGGCGCGTCGGTGCGATTGCCTAATGCCAGCAATTGCTCATCAATCGCGTCGGTGGCGCGAAAAATCTTCCGGAACTCATCGGCTTGGGTGTTGAAGCCGGGCAAGGCGTCGAGTTGTTGCCGCAAATTCTCGGCGTGCGTGGAGAAATGCAACCGCAAGGCCTCAACCTGATTCAACGGCAACAGTTCGCCAACTTTTGCCCAGCGCGCTTTTTCCAGCGCCACCGCTTTGGCGGGATCGTATGGGCCCTCCTCCAAAGCCTGACTCATGAGGGCGGCCACGGCGGCTTTCGTTTCCGTGGGAATCGCGCGCAGCACGGGATTGACCTCCATCGTCGCCAGGATGAGAGCTTGATAGGCGTTCGGCGTGTCGGTGGTTTGACCACGCCCGGCCCACTCCGGCCCGAGTAATTGTTTCAAAATCGCTTCCCGTTCCACCCACATCATCTCGATGGGGTCTGGTTGTGAACCCGTGTCGGGTTCATCGCGTTTGTTGGTCCACCACTTGGGATTGGGTTTGAACGGTTGTGACCGTCCCAGATATTTTTCCCGCAGCATCGCCGTCACGTCCGCGACGATGATGTCGCGAATGGTTTGCTCGGGACAACCAATGTCGCGCAAGTTTTTGATGTAGGTCGGGTAATCGCGCGACTCCACTTCCTGCCAGGAAAAAAATTGCCGTCGCACGACGACGGCGGTCCGGACATTCGTGGTCGTGACGGAGTTGGTCGCCAGCGATGCCTCCTGCGCCGCGGGGGTCTCCCTGTCGGAGCGCAACCAGGCGACCACCAGCACAATGTTGGCGAGCACCGAAATTCCCAGGATGACAGGCCAGCGCATGGCTGTATTTACCGGCAATCACTTGCCGCTGCCAATTAAAAACACGCTCGCCCGGAAAGTTGCGACACGATTTTGACTCGCAAGCCGCGCCCCAAATCGCTTTACTCCCCGCCGCATGAAACAGAAAGCCTACGCCGCCGCCGGCGTTGACATCGATCTCGGTAACAAAGTCAAAGCCACGCTCCCGCAATTGCTCGCCAGCACGCACCGCCGCGAAGTTCTCGGCAAGGTCGGCGGCTTCGGCGGACTCTTCCAGCTCGACCTCAAGAAATATCGCGAACCGATTCTCGTCAGCAGCGTGGACGGCGTGGGCACGAAGCTCAAGATCGCCTTCACGATGGACAAGCACGACACCATCGGCGCGGATCTCGTGAACCATTGCGTCAACGACATCGCCGTGCTCGGCGCGGAACCGCTCTTCTTCCTCGATTACCTCGGCACGGGCAAACTCGAACCGCACGTCTTCACCGAAATCATCAAAGGCTTCGCCCGTGCTTGTTCGGAAAACAACTGCGCGCTCATCGGCGGCGAAACCGCGCAAATGCCCGGCTTCTATCAAGCCGGTGAATACGACGTGAGCGGCACGATCGTCGGCGTGGTGGAAAAATCCCGGATGCTCAACGGCCAGAAAACCATCAAGCGCGGCGACGTGGTCATCGGCATTGAATCCAGCGGCCTGCACACGAACGGCTATTC
>CAZKMR010000115.1:0-13015 GCA_964553795.1 uncultured Bifidobacterium sp.
CGGGTTGCGAGCCGGAATAGATTTTAGCGGTGGCGCGAAAGGAGTTGTGCACGCCCGGAATCTCGATGGGGCTGGCAATTGGATTGGTGGTTGAGGCGGGCGCGGCGGAGGCCACGTGCGATAGCGCAAGAAGGAAGTACAGAGACACCAAAGACCTACTAACAGCAGCGGCGGAAATCATTGGCGGCCAAGTTGAGCGCGTCCGGCGCAATTGGCAATGTTCCTTTTTATCGTTCAGTTGAAGGCAATTCAATTGGCGGGATAAGTCCACACCCAGTCGCCTTGATCGTGGTCCACGGCGGGATCACTATTCTCGTTCTTGGTGGGACGCAATCCGACCTGGCCGCCATTGTCCGTTTGATTCCAGCCGACGGAATAGAGAACAAAATTATTCTCGGTGCGGGAGTAATGCAGAGGTTCGCCGGTGATAAGGTCGTGCGGGATCTCCGGAAGAAACTTGGGCGCGAGCGCGGTCAGGTTCGTAGGATAATTTCCGTTCGCCAGCCGATGCCGTTCCAGTGCAATGGCGACGCGGGCGAGGTCGAGATAGCTTTGAGCGACCGCAAATCGCTTGGCGGCTTTGTCGAGGGCGGGTAACAACAATCCACTAAAAAAATCGTACGGGGAACGACGGGCACTTTTTTCTTCCACGGCTTCGCTTGTGAGTTTGAGTTGGTCCGGGCTGACAAGATGTTTTTGTTGGTTGACCAGCGGATGGATGAATTGCAGGTGCATGCGGCCAAGGGCGGCTTTGTTCTGTTCAAACCAGCCGGAAGGGACGAGGCGGAAAAAAGTTTTTCCGAGCGCGCGATCCAATCCGGCGTGCTGTGCGTCTGGCGTACCCATTTCGAACAGTTCGTATGGGTCGCCCGCGCGCTTCAGGTAGTCCATGGTCCAAACGGAAAAGTAGCGTTCCCCCGACATCCCGTGATGATAGTTGGCCAGAAAATCGTGACGGGCGAGTTCGCGCTCCAACGCGGTCAATTGAGTTTCATTCCAGCGATGATCCGCCATGCCCTCCCAGATGGGCGTGAGAGAAATGTGCAACCCGGCAATGGCGACAAGTTGGGAGATTAAGATCGGCTCCGCCTCAATGGCGCGGTTGATGCGCAGCGCGAGGAGAACGTCCTGCAATGCCGCATCAGTTTGGCCGTCGGTCAACAACGCGGTGGCGCGCAGGCGCAGAAAACTCGTTGTGCCTTTCACTTTGGCGAGATGTGGCAACAACGCGCCAAAACCATCTTCGTAATTGATCCAAAAGCGCGCGTCGGGACGCTCGGCGGCGGCGCGGAGTTGCGCGAGGCGTTCGTCGTAGCGAGACAGCGCCAGCAACACATCTTGTGCTGGTGTTTGAGGCGGGGCGGAAACGGGAAAGTAGTTCGTCGTCGTGCCGTTGGCGGCTTCATAAACATTGTTGGAACCGCGATAGAAGGCCTGCCATTCGGCGAGGTCCGTTCGGCGCGCGGTGAAGAGATTGGCGAGTTCAGGAGGTTTGGTGGCGCGTGCCCCGGTGAGGTTGAACCACTCCGCGCGATTTGCCTCAGGATCTTGAAATGTGACGCCGCCGGCGCCCGACCGGGTAAATTGCAACTCCGTCCATGGTGGTGCTTCGAACATGTTGGCAGCGGCGGAAATCTCGCGCGGAATGATTTTTTCCGCGTCGAACGTGAGATCGCTTTTCTCCGCCTGAGCGCGGAGGTTTTTCCAGGCGGTGCGCCCGCGCCAATTTTCCAGCGCGTAAAATAATGCGACCAGCGTCGCAATCGCGACCGCACACAGAAGTTTGTATTCCAACAAACGGGCGAAGAACCGGCGTACCGGCGGAATCCAGGCGAGGACAAAGGCCGGAACACCAATGGCGATGCCGAGGAGTGCCGCCAGGACAATCCAACTGGCGAGCAGATTGGCCGCGTCATTATTTAGCGCCATGATCAATATCGTCGTGAACAAGACCAGTAAGCCGAGCAACGTCAGCCAGAAAAAGAAGTGGCGCGGTTCAGTGGCGGCATTCCGGACAATTTGACGCCAACGCGATGAAGTGGGTGCGTTCATAAATCAAGCGGCGCGGATGAGGAGTTTGCGATTACTGCGCGGGCCGGCGGATGGCGGTTGTGGGCGAGTGGCGGCAGCCGGAGTCACTAAACCGTTCAATTCCGCGAGCAGAAAACGTTTTTGCTTTTGCAATGCTTGCATGGTGTCCGGCGAAGGCATGGTTTGCGCCGCGACGAAAGTTGTCCCCTCCTGCGCGCTGAAGTTCAACAGGAGAATGAGAGCCCAGGCGGCCGCAACGCCGCTCCACGCCATTCCGTGCGGACGATGAATGAAAAGCAGGAAGGCTTTGCGCAGCAGCGTGACGATGGAATCCGCGTCATCGGGTGAGGCGGAATCGCCTTTCGCGTTGGCCAAAACTTCCGCGCGCCACGCGTCGGGGACGTTGCGCTGGGGCACGCGCTGCAAACGTTTCTCGAAGTCGTCGGTTTTCATTTGATCTCGTCGTAAAGAGGACGCAGCCGCGCCCGTAATTTGTCTAAGCCATAGCGATAGCGACTGGCGGCGGTGTTCAGCGGGATGTCGAGCGCGACGGCAATCTGTTCAAACGTGAGGTCGCTCCAGAGTTTCAAATGCACGACCGCGCGTTGCTCGGGGGGAAGTTCGCCCAACGCGGCGGCAAGTTCAGCGCGAAATGCCGCTTCATCGGGATCGTCAGTCGGCGCAAACGCCGCGAGTTGTTCACTGCCGAACCGCTCGTGATGTTTATCGCGCGTGCCGCGGCGCCGCATCAGGTCAATGGCGGCATTGTGCGCGAGGCGGAGCAGGAAGGAACGTTCATCGCGCGCAGTGCCAAGTGCGGCGGGCTGGCGGGCGAGTTTGGCAAACACCTCTTGCAGCACGTCGCGCGTGTCGTTTTCATCCCGCGTGAAATTCAGCAGGAACGCGAACAGCGCTTGCGCGTGTTCGTCGTAAAGCCTTTCAAGTTGGACTGGCATCCAGATGCTTTCTGTAGATGAGACGCACCCCAGTGACAATCTTGTCTGTTCTATTGAGTATCATTGAGGGGGTACAGCGTTTGTCACCCACAGAAGCGGTTGCAGCACATGATTATGTTGGCGCGAATACACTGCATTATCTTGCCTTGTGAATTACTCCGGTTAAAAACATTCCATTCGCATTTTGGGAATTTCGAATGCGATTTCGCGTAAGCCAACCGACGCGATCCAACCAAACGCAAGCGGATTGATTTGTTGTAATGCGGATTTGTTGCATGCAAGCAAACATTCATAATATCTCCGGACGTAGCTTCCTTTCGACGGTCAGGTCGAAGCGGCGCGCCTTTACCCTCATCGAGCTTCTGGTAGTTATCGCCATCATTGGCATCCTGGCAGCAATGCTCCTGCCGGCGTTGACGCGGGCCAAGCTCAAAGCGCAAGGGGTGCAATGCATGAACAACACCCGGCAGCTTAGCATTGCTTGGCGCATGTACACGGAGGACAACAACGACAATTTGCTGTATGCGAGTGCGGACGTAGGCAATCTGAATAACCCAGCCCATCCGTCGTGGGCCGCGACTTGGGTTACGGGCAAGATGGATTTCAATCCGGGCAACGCATCCAACTACGATCCCAACGTTGACATTTATAAAAGCCCGATGTGGCCGTATTGCGGCAAGAACTTGAGCATCTGGCGGTGTCCGTCGGATCGTTCGGGAGTTACTGTGGCGGGTCAGTTCCGCCCGCGGATTCGCACTATGGCTATGAATGCGTTCGTGGGTGGATTTGGCGGAAAAGCCATCACGACGGGTGGCATGATTCCCTACCGTGTTTATTTGAAATTCAGTCAATTGTCCGTTCCAGGCCCGAGCCAGATTTTTCTCTTCATTGATGGACGGGAGGACATGATTAACTGGGGAAACTATTTGCAGAATATGGCTGGCTACCAGCCTCCCGCCCCTGCCGCTTACGGCTGGGTTGACATGCCGGGCTGGTACCATGGTAACGCGGGTGGACTTTCCTTCGCCGACGGCCACTCCGAAATCCGTCGTTGGAAGGACTCACGCACCTGCACCCCCATCAAGGGCACAGCTTACGACGGCAGCTCAGTGACTCCTGCCGCAAACAGCGTGGATGTCGCCTGGATGCAGGAGC
This sequence comes from uncultured Bifidobacterium sp., assembly GCA_964553795.1. Classification (GTDB taxonomy): domain Bacteria; phylum Verrucomicrobiota; class Verrucomicrobiia; order Limisphaerales; family JADLHS01; genus JADLHS01. The sequence continues at coordinate 4,143 of CAZKMR010000115.1, forward strand.
GGGCCAGCCGCCCGAGATAATCTGAATCGCCCCCAGACGCAAAGGTTCTCCGAATTCATTCTCAGCCGTAAATCATCATTAACCAGAACAAACACTCCTATGAACTCAAGAAAAACCCAGAGGGTCGTTCTCAGTGTGGCTCTCGGATCGCTGCTGTGCGCCACGCCGTCGGCATTGCGGGCCACGCCGTACGCGTCTGGCATCACAAATAATTCCGGCACCATCTCGTTCATCCTGAACGAAGCCGCCGATAACGTGAAGGTCATCTTCGACGGTGGTGGGGTTGGGAACACAAACGATCTGGGCGCGTTGCCCAAGGGCGTGGCGAGCTTCGCGCTTGGCGCGCACTCGAGTTGGGAGATTCACGTGACCAAGTCTTCCGCGTTGGTCTGGACCCAGATCAGCGACGACGCGAATGTTTACAACCAATTCTACCAGCCGCGCAGCACGGCGGTGAATCGCAATCCGGCCAGTCCGGCCTTCGGGCGGGTTTACGTGATGGAAATGGGCAACTCGTCTTTGGGCGGATCAACCGCCAGCGGACGGACGATCAATAAAGGCATTTACGCCATGAATGGCGATTTGAGTGATGCGCTCGGACAAGGCAACACCGGGTTGAAAGGCGGACTTGAGAACCTGGTTGGCCAGAATGGCACCAGTTATTTCTTGAGTGTCAATAGCGCTTACGATCCGTGGAAGCTTGTCGTTGGAGAGGATGATTATGTTTATATTCCGAACGCGAACAACCCATTGGGCGCCTTGGCGCGTATTGATGCGAATCTCACGGCCGGAGAACTGGTGCTGGCGGGCGTGGGCAACACGATCCGTTCTGATTTGCACACCGTCGTTTACGGCGTCAAGGTGACTGGTTCGCTCGGTGCCGGCACGCTCTCAGTTCTGGGCATTGACGGTCAGTGGCTCGGGGGCGCCAACAGCGTAATGCGCTGGGACGTTGGCTCGGGCAACGCCGGGACGCTTCCGGCGGAAACTGTGCCCACCCAGTTATTTGTTGCGACCACGGGCGGAGCAGGCGAACAAGATTCCGACCTTGATGTGCATCCTAATGGCAACATTTTCGTCCACATCTATCGCGCCACCGTCAATGGCCCGACACCGTCGTTGCAGGTGTTTGATCCGACGGGTACCCGGCTTTTCACGTCGGTCAACGGTAGCACCGATGCATTTCTGGCCAGCCGCAGCATGAAGATTTCGCCGGATGGCAGCAAGGTGGCGATCTTCCGCGCCAACCGCCAAACCATCATCCTCGGTTTGACCAACGGCGTGCCCGACCTTTCGAGTTCCAATCAGATTGCGACTTTCACCCAGACCGGCGCGATTACCTCGCGCTCGGTGGATTGGGATGCCGCCGGCAATTTGTACGTGGCCAACAACGGCAACGAATTGCTGCGGGTCTTCTCGCCCGGCGGCAGCCGGACCGCCATCACCAAATCGGACGGCACCTTTGAATTGGTCGCGCCGTCCACGGTGGTTAGCATCACGGCATCGACGCCTACGGCCAATGAAGCGGGTCCGGTCAACGGCGTGTTCACAGTCACACGCACTGGCGATCTTGGAGTGCCGCTGACGGTTAATTACACGGTGAGCGGCACTGCGACCAGCAGCTCGGATTACACCGCGCTCCCGGGTTCGGTGACGTTCCAAGCCGGCGCAATTTCGACCAACATCACAGTCGCGGTCAGTGATGACCCAGACGTCGAATTCACCGAGACAGTCATTTTGACCATTGATGGAAGCTTGAACTACGCCATTGGTAGCGGCTCGGCCACGGTCAACATCCTTGACAACGAACCAGCCACGGTTTCCCTCGCGCCGACGACAAGTGAAACACGACTGCTCGAAGGCTATTCTGCGCAGAAGCTCGGATTCACGCTCACTCGCATGGGCCTGATCAGTTCGGCCCTCACGGTCAACATTGGCTATTCCGGCACGGCAACCCTCGCAGCGGATTACAATGGGCCGGCCACCGTGGCGCTCGGTGCAAACGCGGTGACGGCCGCATTCTTCGTGACGCCGATTGACGATGATACCTACGAAGGCGGGGAAACGCTGAACGTAGCCGTCGCCTCCGGCGCAAGCTACGTTCCCGGTAGTCCGGCGGTCGCAAATGTCACTGTCATTGAAGATGATTATCCGGCGGGCACGGTGATCTTCGCGGACAACTTTGAAACCGATTCCTCGACGCTTTGGACGGTCAACGCGTTCGATGGCGCCAATGCCTCGGCGACGTTTTCTGAGAATTACGGCGACACTGGCTATGTACCGCCATCCAAACCCGGCGGCACCACCAAGGGCTTGGTATTCCGGGCTAATCTTGCAGTCAGCCTCCCCCGGAACGCCATCAGCGCCTCGCCGACCGGCCTCAACCTCTCCGGTGACTATCGCTTGCGTTTCAAGGCTTGGAATAACTACAACGGCCCGTTGTTCCAAGGCGGCGCCGGCTCCACCTACCACCTCACGAGCGGCGTCGGCACTACCGGCGACCACGCGCAGTTCCAGTTTGGTAGTGCCGACGGCATTTGGTTCGACATGGGCGGCGACGGCGCGTCGTCCCAGCTAATTGGCGACACCAGTGCTTACGCTGGTAGCACGGTGCTGACGGCGGAGTACGGCGTCTATGCGGCGCCAGGCACGGTTGATACTGTTGATCGCCCGCGTTCGGCGACAAATCCTTACTACTCCATCTGGGGCGGCATTCAGGCTCCAGCGGCTCAAGTCACGGCTTATTCCCAGCAGGCAGGCACCAGCGCCGTCGGCGCCATGGGCGCCTCCTGGCATACAATCGTCGTGGGTCACGAAACCAATACGGTGTATTGGGTGATTGACGGCATTCTCATCGCCTCGGTTCCGGACAACTTTGCAGCCCTCGGACCGAATATCTTCGTTGGCTGGGCCGACAACTTCGTCAACGGCGCAACTTCGTCCCCCAACCCGGCGGCGATGAGCTTCGGCATTATTGACGATCTCCGCGTTGAGACGGTTGCGGCTGCGCCCATTACCATCACCATCACCGGTATCCAAATCGTGGGCGGCAACGTTGAAGTAACGTTCAGTGGGCCGACCGCAAATGTTGCGGCGGACTTCAAGCTCCAGAGTGCTACGACGGTGAACGGCAGCTATGCTGATGACAACAGTGCGTCGCTCTCGGATATTGGCCCCGGCTCGTTCAAAGCCACCACGGCGGTTGGAGCGGGCAACACGTTCTTCAAGATCAAACTCTAATCAGTTCCTTTACCGCCAGGCGGCGCTCGTCATGCGAGCGCCGCTTTCTTTTTGATCATAGCCCGGAGGGATGATCCAGAAAGCTCCATGGCACGCGGAATTTTTGCGACAGATGTGCGGCGAGGGCTTTAACGCCGAACGTTTCGGTCGCGTAGTGGCCGCCGTAGAGGACGTTGAGGCCGAGTTCTTCGGCGAGGGCGAACGTCCAATGCGGTCCTTCGCCGGTAATGAAAGTGTCCAGGCCTTCCGCGGCGGCTTGTTGGAGTTCGCCGCCAGCACCACCGGTCACGATGCCGATGCGGTGACAAGTTTTCGGACCGCCGGGAATCAGCTTCGGCTTTGCGCCCGTGGCTTGCGCGAGGCGGGCGACCAATTCGTCGCGAGAAATTGTTACCGATGTTTTCAATCCGATGGGTTGCCCGTGACTCGGAAAAAAGGGCGTCAGCTTTTTGAAGCCGAGAGCGGCGGCGAGTTGGGCGTTGTTGCCAAGTTTCGGGTGGGCGTCGAGGGGAAGATGAGAACTATAAACGGCGAGATCATTTTCAAAGAGCGCGCGGAGGAGTTCATACTTCTTGCCGGTCCACGGATGCGGGCGCGACCAGAACAAGCCGTGATGGACGATGAGCAAATCGGCTTTCGCCGCGATGGCGAGTTGAACCGTCGCATGGCTGGCGTCCACGGCGGCGGCAATGCGGGTCACGCGCCCGGAGTTTTCCACCTGCAATCCATTCGCCGCGCCGTCGTAGTCGCCCACTTCCGCCGTGCGCAGAATTTGGTCGCAATATGTGACGAGGGCGGGGAGAGTTGCGTTCGGCATGCGATGATGAAAGCAAAACGCCGCGAGACGGGAAACTTTTTTGCGTAACGTTTATTGCATTCTGCGCGTGAGTTTTTATAGTGCGCACGGTTTGAATCTATTGAGATGAGCAATTCCTTCGACGCCACGCCGCAGTGGGATATCACCGCGGCGCGCAATCTATACAACGTCCGCCGGTGGGGAGCGCGTTATTTCGACATCAACGACGACGGACACGTAATCGCCAAGCCATTGCAGGATGCGGGGGCCTCGGTGGTACTGGCCGATGTCATCGAGGAAGCCAAGGGGCGCGGGCTCAAGTTTCCGTTGCTGATCCGATTTCAGGACATTCTGCGCCATCGCGTCGAATCCATTAACCACGCCTTTCGCAATTCCATTACCGAGTTCAATTATCAGGGCAAATATCGCGGCGTCTTTCCCATCAAGGTGAATCAACTGCGCGAAGTCGTGGAAGAAATTCTGGACGCGGGCAAGCCATTTGATTTCGGGCTGGAAGTCGGCAGCAAACCGGAGTTGTTTGCCGGGCTCGCGTTGCAGAGCCAGTTGGGCAGTCTGGTGATTTGCAACGGCTACAAAGATTGCGAGTTCATCAGGATGGCATTGCTGGGGACGAAGCTCGGCAAGAAGGTCATCATGGTCGTGGAGAAACTGGAAGAACTGCGGCAAATCATTGTGGTTTCCAAACAACTCGGAGTCGAGCCCCTGATTGGCATTCGGGCCAAGCTGTTGAGCAAAGGCGCCGGCAAGTGGGCCGAAAGCGGCGGCGAAAACGCCAAGTTCGGCCTGAGCACGGCGGAGATCCTCGCCGCGACGGAATTGTTGAAGGCGGAGAATTTGATTCATTGCCTGAAGCTCATTCATTTCCACATCGGCTCGCAAGTGCCGGACATTCTGACGGTGAAGAAAGCCGTGCAGGAGGCCGCGCGTTTCTACGCGAAACTGCGCAAAATGGGGTTCGACGTGGAATATCTCGATGTCGGCGGCGGGTTGGGCGTGGATTACGACGGCAGCCGTTCGGCGTTCGACAGTTCCACGAATTACTCGTTACAGGAATACACGAACGACATCATCTACTACGTCGCCGACGTTTGTAATGCCGAGAAGGTCCCGCATCCCGACATCATCAGCGAGAGCGGGCGCGCGATCGTCGCCCATCACAGCGTTTTGATCGTGGAAGTGTTTGGCGCCATCAGCAAGACGCGCCCGGATATTAACTTTGACTACGGCGAGAACGAACACGCCATTGTCCGCGAGTTGCTCTACATCAAAAAGAACCTGGAGAAGTTGAACAAACTGGAAGCGTATCACGACGCGTTGGAACGCCGCGACGATGCGCAACACATGTTCACGCTGGGACTGATGGATTTGCCCGACAAGGCGAAGATTGAAAATCTTTATTGGGAAATCAGCACCGCCGTCGTCGAGAGTTTCAAAGGTCAGGCCTATATCCCGGAGGAAATTCGCAAACTCGAAGACAGCCTGGGCGATCAGTATCTCTGCAACTTTTCCGTTTTCCAATCGTTGCTCGATCATTGGGCGTTGGGCCAATTGTTCCCCATCATGCCGGTGAGCCGGTTGAACGAGCGGCCGGCGCGCGAAGCGACCTTGGTGGACATCACCTGTGATTCTGATGGGCAGATCAACAAGTTCATTGACCTGCGCGATGTCCGCGACACGTTGCCACTGCACGCGCTCAACCTGAATGGCGACGGCAAGCCCGATCCCTATTACCTCGGCTTTTTCCTGATGGGCGCCTATCAGGACATCATGGGGGATCTGCACAATCTGTTTGGTCGCGTCAACGAGGTGCACGTGTTCCTCGACCCGGATGAACCCACCGGCTACTACGTTGAAGAAATCATCGAGGGCAGCACCATCATCCAATGTCTGTCCTCGGTGCAGTATGATGAATACGAATTAAAGCGCCGCATGAAGCAGCAGATGGACGATGCCATCAAGTCGGACCGCATGAAACCCAGCGAAGCGATGCGGTTGCTGGACGATTACGAACGCGGGTTGAAAGCCTACACCTACCTTTCCTTCTGACGCCGGAGCCATGCCATTCTCATGACGAAGGGGCAAGCCGGCGCGGCCTTGTTTCTGCGGGGCTTTTTCATGATGCTTCGTGTTGATCGTGGCTGAAACTCCACCCAATCCGGAATTGTTGCGCGCCTTGGGCAAACTGGTGCGCGGACTTTCCGCGCTATTCTGGGGCTTGCCCGCCGCCTTGATCGTGTGCGTCGGCACGGCGATTGGCGGCTGGATGCGGGCCTTCAACATCGCTCCCGTCCTCGTGGTGACCGGTCTGTTGCTTTACGGCTTGTGGCAACTCGGAGCGTTTCAAACTCAGGAACGGCCGTGGCGTTTGGCGTTGGATCGCGCGCGACTGATGGCATTGATCAATCTGGGGCTCAGCCCGTTTCTCTATTGGTGGAACAAAATGCCGGACAACGCGTTTTTCAGCTTCGTCGTCGGCCTGATGGCGGTGACGGGTTTGGTCTTCCTGTTCAATCTGAACCTCGTTATCGCCCGTCTGGGCGCCATGTTGCCAGATGAAACGTTGCGGCACGAAACGCGGCAGTTCACGCAACTCAATCGCGTTTTGTTGATCGCGCTAGCGCTCCTGGTCGGCGTTTACGTTTTCCTGCAACAAATGCCGCACCTGCCGACCGCATTGATGATTCTGCTCGCCAGCCTGCAACGTTTCAGTCAAACGACACTTCTGTTGCTGGTCTTACTGCCGCTTTCGATGACGATGGCGTTGCTGTGGAAAACCAAGGAGGTCATTCTGGAAAGCGTGTTCAGTCATCGCGAGTGAACGCGATGAAGTCGCGTAATGCTTGGCGCGGCGCGGAAATTGATTCAGACTAATTTACCAAGCGATACCAATTGTCGCGCTGGTGCGGTTCGTAGCCGAGGTCTTTGATGAGGCGATGCATGTCCGGCACGGTCATGCGAAACGTCGTGCCGGCCTGCGAAACGACATTCTCCTCAATCATGATGCTGCCGAGATCGTTCGCGCCATACTTGAGAGCGATCTGGCCGATTTCCAAACCTTGCGTGACCCAGGAACTTTGGATGTTCTCAAAGTTATCCAAATAGATGCGGCCCAACGCCTGCGTGCGCAGATAATCATGCGCCCCGACGGTCGGGGCACGGAGCTTCGTGTTCTCTGCTTGAAACGTCCAACAGATGAACGCGGTGAAATGACCTTTGCCGTAGCTTAAAGATTTATCCTGTTGCACGCGCAAGCGCTCCAGATGTTCAATGCGATCTTCCATTGTCTCGACGTGACCGAACATCATTGTGGCGCTCGAATAAAGTCCAAGCCGATGTGCCACGTCCATGACTTCGAGCCAATCGTCGCTCATTGCTTTGAGTGGGGAAATGCGTTGGCGCACGCGGTCCACCAGAATTTCGCCGCCGCCGCCGGGGATTGAACCGAGCCCAGCAGTTCTGAAATCGCCGATGATTTTCTCCAAGGGCTCGTTGAAAACGTCGCGGAAGTGAATGAATTCGCTCGGGCTGAAGCCGTGAATGTTCACCTGCGGGAACTTGGCTTTGATGTGCGACAGCAGATCGAGATACCACTGCTTGGAGAGCTTTGGGTGATGCCCGCCCTGCATCAAAATCTGCGTGCCGCCGAGCGCCAGTGTCTCCTCGATCTTCTGATCCATCTCCGCGTGGGAAATCACGTAGGAATCGAGGTCCTTTTCCGTGCGATAGAACGCGCAGAACTTGCAATACACGTTGCAGACGTTCGTGTAATTGACGTTGCGATCCACGTTGTAGGTGACGATCTCGTTGCCGCGCCCTGCATAGGACTTGGCTTTAGCGAGTTGCCGGCGATGGTCCGCCAGCGCGCCGAGCTCTTCGAGCGGCAGGGTGGAGAGGCGCTTTGCTTCAGCCGCATTGATGCGTTTGCCGTCCCAGACTTTCTGGAGCAGTTCGTCGAGTGACGCGTCGTAAATCACGCTAAAGTATTAGTCGAATGGTGGATTTCCCTCAAGCCGATTAGAATTCGGAGCGTTGCAACGCGGGTTGCCTCCGTTATGCTCAAATCAGTTTTTACTTATGGCCAGTGCGTTTGATTTTGTTCTGAATGGCCGAACCGTTCGCGTCGCGGACGTTTCTCCCAACACCACTCTGCTTGAATTTCTCCGTAGCTCGGGATTGACCGGAACCAAAGAAGGTTGTGCCGAAGGCGATTGCGGTGCGTGTTCGGTTGCTCTCGTCGAGCATGATGCGGATGGCAAGCCAGCCTATCGTGCCGTGAATAGTTGTCTCATGCCGGTGTGCCTGCTTGCCGGACGCGAAGTGGTGAGCGTTGAAGGCGTTGGTTGTTCCAAGCAAATGCATCCTGTGCAGCGGGCGATGGCCGAGGGCTACGGTGCGCAATGCGGCTATTGCACGCCTGGCTTCATCTGCTCGCTGTTCGAGGGTTTCTATCGCGATGACCTCCACACGCACGACGATCTTGACGATCAGCTTTCGGGAAATCTCTGTCGCTGCACCGGTTATCGCCCGATTCGCGATGCTGCGATCGAATCATTTGCCGGTAGGAGACGAGGTGACGAGTCTCAAACTAAAAATAAATTAGAGACTCCTCACGTCGTCTCCTACAAAGATGAGTTCGCCGAACGCCTGGAAAAATCCGACGCAAACATCAATGCGGCGGAATATGCCGTTGCTGGCGAAAAGTTTTCCCGTCCCGCCTCGCTCGCGGAATTGTTCCGGTTGCGCAAAGAAAATCCGGAGGCACGGCTGATTGCGGGCGCGACAGAGCTTGGGTTGGAAATCACCAAACGATTCAAAA
>CAZKMR010000116.1:0-12353 GCA_964553795.1 uncultured Bifidobacterium sp.
CCCAGTTCATCCACCGCGTAAAACTTTTTCCAATCCGAAGTGAATCCCTGGTATTGCAAGCCGCGACTGCGTTCGTCGAGTCCGCCGAGTGGCACGGTCACGGAATTGGTCGTGGGGAGTGATATAAATTCCAACGCGCGCCCCCCGACGGCCCAGCGTACCAGTGCCGTTCCGTCTGGCGAAAAACCCATCATACGCCGCCCGCCAATTGCGTGTTGCAACGTGCCGACGCTGGAATCCCAGACCTGCGTGGCAGCGTTGGTAAACGGAACACCCGCCGTGACAACTGATGTTCCGTTTGGCGAAAAGAACGGGCGAAACGAACCGCGATTGGAAATGGTGTCACGGCGGGGCCGGGACTCGCCCGACCACAACAGCACTTTGCGATCTTTGCCGCCCGTCGCCAGCAATTGCCCGTTCGGGCTGAATGCCACGCTCCACACTTCGTGCTCGTGCCCGCGCAACACCGTTCTGGGCTTCAAGGTCGCGACGTCCACCAATTGCACGCTTTGATCCGAGCTGGTGGTCGCGAGCGTTTTGCCATCGGGCGAAAACGCTCCGGCCCATGTGGACATCTTGTGATGCGTCAGTTCGCGCGGCGCGTTTGTGGACGTCAAATCCCAGAGCGTCGGCGGCTCAGCGCCGGCCAAGGCGAGAAGCTGCGTGCTGCCTGGCGAAAAAACCAACGCCCACGTCGCGTGCGTCGTGGGTAAGGTGCGTCGCAGTTGCCGTGCTGCCACGTCCCACAACTCAATCCCCGGCTCGCGATCCCCGATGGCGAGCGTTTTGCCGTCCGGTGAAAGGGCCACCGCGCGCGCCGGTTTGGGAGCGGTCCAAAGTTTTTCGCGCGTCGCAAAATTCCACAAACTCACTTCGCCCGCGGGTTCCCACCAGTAGAACAACGTGTTCTCCGCAATTGCCAGCAGCGGCGCGGTGTGCGCGAGACTCGCCGCGCGACCCGGAAATTCTCCCGCACTTTGCCAAAGACCATTCTGCCAAAACTTCGTTCCGCCCACACCGGCGCTGACGAGAAATTTCGCATCCGGCGTGAACGCCACCGACCAGACCGCGCCGGTGGCGGCATTGAGCGTGGTGAGAAGTTTGCGTTGCGTCACGTCCCAGATTTTTACCGTGCCGTCCTGACTGCCGCTCGCGAGATGTTTGCCATCCGGCGTGAAGGTCACACTGGTCACAATCCAATCATGCGCGCCGAGCATCACGAGTTGATCGCCCTGACATTGACTCCAGAGATAGCGCCACTCGAAGCCGCGCAAATCCGGTTCGCCAGGGCGCGGTTGCAACGCCGCGAGCGTGCGGCGCGCGAGCCCGAGATCGCCGCGTTCCAACGCGCGCGCCGCAAAGCTGATGTCGCCCGCATAAAGATTCAGCCGCCCGCGCGCCGCGAATTCTTCGGCGGCGCGGCGCTGTTCCCGCTCGCCTCGGGCGCTGGTTTCCGCGCGCCGCCATTGCCAGACAATGCCGCCGATTCCCAGCGCCAGCACGACGTGCAGCGCGACAATCAAAGCCGCCAGCACCGGTCGCCGTTTGCCCCACAACCACAGCTTTTCGGCGGGCGTTACGGCGCGAGCGTGAATTGGTTCGTTCGCCAGAAATCGCGCCAGGTCTTCCGTCAATTCGCGCGCGGAGGCGTAACGGCGCGCCGGTTCTTTCTGCAGACATTTGAGGCAGATGGTTTGCAAATCCACCGGCACACTCGGATTCAAACGGCGCGGCGCAACCGGTTCGGTGTGTTGCACCTGAAGCAAAATTTCCGACAACGTCTCGCCCTGGAACGGCGGCCGTCCCGTGAGCAGGTGATAGAGAATCGCGCCGAGCGAATAAACATCCGCCGCCGCGCCGACGGCGGTTTGTTTGCCGACCGCTTGCTCAGGCGCGATGTAATTCGGCGAACCCAACACCTGCCCGGTGGTCGTTAATTCGGCGTCCGTCCCGAGCACTTTCGCCAGGCCAAAATCCGTGATGTGCGGCTCGTCGAATTGATCGAGCAACACGTTCGACGGTTTGAGATCGCGATGCAGCACGCCGCGTTGATGCGCGTAATCCACTGCGGCGGCGATGCGCTGGAGATATTGCGCCGCGCGGCGGGCGGGCAACGGCTGGGCGCGGACCAGTTCGGCGAGATTGTCTCCTTCGATGTATTGCATCGAAAAGAAATGTTCGCCGTCCTGTTCGCCCACTTCGTAAATCGCCACGATGTTCGGATGCTGCAACGCGGCGATGGCGGCGGTCTCGGTGCGAAAGCGTTGGACGAACTCCGGACTCGAGAACGGCCCATGCAAAACCACCTTGAGCGCGATGAGCCGATTCAAACTCGTCTGGCGCGCGAGATAAACGACCCCCATGCCGCCACGCGCGATTTCGCGAATCAATTCATAATCGCCCAGGCGGCGTTGCGGGTTTCGCGCCGTCTCGGGTTCCAGCGCGGGTTCAAACGCCAGTTTGCCGAGGCACTTCGGACAAAGCCCGCCTGCCACGTCGCTTCGCAGCGGCGAATCACATTGCGGACAGATGGCGGTGGCATTCATGGGACACTGAAACTCAAATGAGAAAGAAGAATCTGGCGCGTTCGCTTACGGGAAATTATGAGGGCGCACGCCGCACATTCATGTATGCAATGCCGCGTAGAGATGACGCATCTCTTCTTCCACTTCGAGCGGACTGGAAACCGTGTGGGCGACTTCTGCGCGCACGAGTTCGCGATAGCGTTGCCGCAGGCGATGCACCGTCACGGCAATCGTCTGACTGCTCGTGCCCAGTTGCGCGGCGACGGTTTGATATTCGCCCGCGCCGGGTTCGTGCGTGAGAAATGGTTTCAACGACGCGAAGAGCGGCCCTTTCCCGGCGGCGACCATTTCGAGTTCGAGCTGGCGCACCGCTTCGGTCAACAACGTGGTGGCCCAACGTTGATCGAACAACTTGTCCGGCGTGAGCGTTTCCTTCGGTTCCCAATGCTGAAACTGTTCCGGTGGCAACGCGTCGAGCGAGACAATGGTCTTTCCGCCGCCGCGTTTGGCCGCGCGCGCGAAGTCGCGTTGGTTGGAAAGAAAATTGCGCAGTGAAACGAGCAGGAACGTGCGGAACTTACCTTTTTGCGCGTCCATGTGTCGAAAGTCCCGCCGCTCCAGCAAGCGCGCGAAAAATTCCTGCGTTAAATCTTTGGCATCCGCCTCGCCATGGCCGAGGCGCCGGATGAAGGCATAGAGCGGAAACCAATATAGACGGCAGAGTTTTTCGAGCGCTGCCGAGCCTGCGCCGGATTGTTCCTCGCCCGCCTGCAACACCACGCTCCAATGCGTGGTGGCGAAGACCGGACTCTGAGCCAGAGTCGCGTCATCGCCGGATCGGGAATCACTCATGCGTCGCCCGCGGAGTTTAACGCATCGGCCAAGGCTGAAAAGGAATTCCTTGGGGGGACGAATGTTGTGCCAGGAGCTACGCCGCCGGTTCAGCGGGGCGGGGGGAATGCTCGGCGATGCGCCAGTGTTTCCATTGCAACTTTTGCGCGAGGTCGTCGAGCAGGGAATAGGCGACGGGCGTCACCAGCAAGGTCAGCAACAGACACAGTGCCTGGCCGCCGATGACGACGACGGCGACGGCGCGACGTTCTTCCGCGCCGGGGCCAGTGCCGAGCGCCAACGGCAACATGCCGGCGATCAGCGTCAGCGTGGTCATCAGAATCGGTCGCAAGCGTTCGCGGTTGCCTTGAATGATCGCGGCGAAGCGTTCCACGCCTTGCTCGCGCAGTTTGTTCATGTGGTCGATTTGCAGAATGGCGTTTTTCTTCACGACGCCGAACAACACGAGCAAGCCCAACGCGGAATAGAGGTTGATGGTTTGACCGGCGATCAACAGCGACAGGAAAGCAAATGGCACGGAGAGCGGCAGCGACAGCAAAATCGTAAATGGATGAATCAAGCTCTCGAACTGCGACGCGAGGATGATGTACATCAGAACAACCGAGAGCATAAAGGCCCAGAGGAATTCGTTGAACGTGCGTTCCAGTTCGCGGGCGCGGCCCGACACGCGCGTGGAGTAACCGGTGGGCAATCCCATTTTTTCCACTTCGGCGCGCAAGGCTTCAATGCGATCGGCTTGCGCGTAACCGGGCGCGACGGCGGCGCGCAAACTCACCTGGCGTTGGCGGTCGAGACGGTCAATGCGTGAAGCGGTGGTGGTGGCGCGCAGATTGACGACGTTGTCGAGGCGCACGAGACCGCTCTCGCTGCGGCGTGACGGCACAAACAGGCGCGCGATGTTTTCCGCGTCGTTACGGTCGCCTTCCTGCAAGCGCACTTGCACGTCGTAATCTTCATTCATCGTTTCGTCGCGAAAGCGAGTCACGCGGTCGTCGCCGCCGACCATGATGCGCAAGGCGGTGGCGATGTCTTCGGTGTCCACGCCGAGATTGGCGGCGCGGTCGCGGTCGATCTCCACGCGCAGTTCAGGTTTATCGAGCTTGAGCGTGATGTCGGCGTCTTGAATGCCGAGTTCCGGCGCGCGTTGCCGCAATTCTTCGGCGTAACTGTAGAGCACGTCGAGATCCGGACCGAGCAGCGCAAAATCGATGTCGAAGTTTGGGCCGCCGCCGACGAAGGTCTGCGGATTGCGCACCTGCACGCGAATGTCCGGAATGCTGCGCAGCCGCCGGCGGATTTCCTGTTGCACATCGCTTTGCGTGAAGTTGCCCTGGAACGCGCGCCACGGGGGCCATTGGAGCAAGCGTTTCCAACCGAAGGTTCGCTCCTCATGCGGGACGAGTCGCACGTAAAAATTCGCGCTGTTCAAGCCGCCGAAGAAGCCGCTGCCCGCTGAAGTCAACACCGAGCGTACGCCGGGCACATTGCGAATTTCCGTCTCCACGCGGCGCGCCACTTCTTTGATGTCGCCCAGGCCCGTGCCTTCGGCCGTGGCGACGCGCACGTCGAACTCGCCTTCGTCCACGTTGCTGGGCAGGTATTCCTGGCGCACCAGACTGTAGAGCGGCACCGAGGAAATCATCACCAACACCGCCAATCCCGCCACCAACCAACGGTGTCGCATCGCGAGTTGGAGCAAGTGCGTGTAGTTCCGGTCAATCCAGCCGTAGAAACCACCGCGGGAGCGGGCTTCTGTAGCCGCCGACGGGCGGAGGCGGGCGGAGTTATCTTCAGTCGAATCCACCTCCTCACGTCGGCGGCTACCGGCAACGCGCAGCAAGCGCGCGCTCATCATCGGCGTCAACGTGAAGGAAACGAGCAGGCTCACCAGAATCGAAACCGCCGAGGTGAGGCCGAACTGAAAGAGAAAGCGCCCCGAAATACTCGACATGAACGACACCGGCACAAAGATGACCACCAGACTCAACGTCGTCGCCATCACCGCCAGACCGATTTCCGCGGTCGCATGTTTCGCGGCTTCGAACGGCCGCATCTTCTTCTCTTCGATCCAGCGGAAAATGTTTTCGAGCACGACGATGGCGTCGTCAATCACGATGCCAACCATCAACACCAGTGCGAGCATCGTCACGCTGTTGAGCGTGAACCCCAGCGCTTTCATCATGCCGAAGGACGCAATGACCGAAGCGGGAATCGCCACCGCTGCGATAATGGTCGCGCGCCAGTTGCGCATGAACAGCAGCACTACGAGGCACGCGAGAATGCTGCCAAGCACGAGGTGCGTTTTGATTTCGTGCAGCGCCTGATAAATGTAATTCGACTGATCGCGGATGATTTCGATTTTTAGATCGGTGGGCAGTTGTGCCTGGACGACTTTCAATCGCTCCTTCACTCCTTCAATGACGGCCACGGTGTTCGCACCGGATTGGCGGACGACATCCAGCGTCACGTTTAATTCTCCGTCGAGCCGCGAGACCGAACGTTCCTCCTTGGTGCCATCTTCCGCGTAACCAATGTCGCGGATGCGCACGGGGGAACCATTGCGCGTGGCCACCACCAGTTCATTGAACTCCCGCGCTTCGGTGAGCTGGCCCATCGTGCGGAGCGTTTGCTCCTGGCGCGCCGTGGTCACGTTGCCGCCGGGCGTGTTGGCGTTTTGCCGATTCACCGCATCGCGCACGGCAGTGATGGGAATTTGATACGCGGCCAGGCGGTCGGCATCCACCCAGATATTGATGGCGCGCTCGAGGCCGCCGACCACGTTGACTTCGCCGACGCCGGGCGAGCGTTCGATCTGCGTCTTGATGATTTTGTCCGCAATCTCTGTCAGCTCCCGTCGTGGGCGGTCGCCGGAAACTGTCAGCGACAAAATCGGCTGCTGGTCGGTGTCGGACTTCGAAATCGTCGGCGGGTCCATGTCGCGCGGCAATTCCCGCGTCACCGTCGCCACGCGGTCGCGCACGTCTTGCGCGGCGACATCAATGTCGCGATTCAAATCAAATGTGGCGATGACGAACGTTGACCCCGCGCCGTTGACCGAGCGCAATTCGTCGATGCCTTCAATGGTGTTGACGACCTCCTCGATCGGCTGCGCCACCTGTGATTCCATTTCGGCGGGCGACGCCCCCGGCAAGCGTGCGCTGATGCGCACCACGGGCACATCCACGGAAGGAAAGCGATCCACGCCCAGATTCAGATAGCCGGCGGCGCCGACCACAACGAGCGCGAGAATAATCATCGTCGCGAACACCGGGCGACGGATGCAGATTTCGGCGAGTTTTTGCATCAGGACCGGGCGTTAACGTGCCGCATTAGTCTGGGCGGCGACCGGCTCGGTCGGTTCACTGACCACGACCAGAGGTTGCCCGGTGCGAATGCCGGCGGGATCGAGCACAACGAGATCGCCCGGGTTCAAGCCCGCGGTAATCTCCACCCAATCTCCCGCGCGTCGGCCCGTCGTGACATTTTTCTCCGCCGCTATGCCGGCTTGAACCAGCACCACTTTTTCCAGTCCTGCAAAGGTGGTGAGCGCGGCCGCTGGAATACTGACCACGTTCTCCGTGGCATTGACCACAATCGTCGCGCGGGCAAACAGACCGGCGCGCAATCCGCCGGGATTGGGCACATCGGCTTCCACCGGCAACATGCGGCTGTTCGGGCGAATGGCCGGGGCCACCCGCTTGAGTTGGCCGTGATAAATGTTCGTATCGCCTTCCACGGTGACGCGCACGCTTTGATTGATTTGCACCGCGCTGGATTCGCGTTCGGGCACTTCCAACTTCAAGCGCAACGGATCAGTTTGCACGAGCCGCGCAATTGGTGCGCCGACTGCAAGATAATCGCCCGGAGAAGCAAGCCGTTCGGCCACCGTGCCGGTGAACGGTGCTTTGACGTGAGAACGACTCAGGTTGAGTTGCGCGACGGCGTCATTGGCTTCGGCGGCTTTCACTTCGGCTTTGGTGCGCGAAGCCTCGGCCACGGCGGCATCCAGATCACTCGTGGACGCAATCTTGTCGCGTTGCAATTCCTGCACGCGCTTCAGATTTTGCGCGGCATTGGCGGCGCTGGCCTGGGCGCGATTCAAATTGGCGGCAGCAGCGGCGGCCAACGCTTCGTACGACGTTGTATCAATGAGGGCGATTTCCTGGCCCGCTTTCACCTCGTCGCCGAGGTCCACGAGATTCTTTTCCAGTTGCCCGGCGACCTGCGCGGCAATGGTGGCTTCATCCCGCGCGGCCAACGTCCCGACGACGCGCAGCGCGCGTTCCATCGGGCGATGTTCCACTTTGGCCACGCGCACTTCGCGGGCGGGCAATTCTTTCGGCGAATTGGATTTGGCCGTGGCCGGCTTGCCGCAAGACGTCAGCAACGTCGCGCTGACCAGACTTAAACCCACCCTGGTAATGACGGAAATTCTCATTCGTATCGCTAACAGCCGCGGTTGGACGCCATCGCGCACTGATTTACTCAGCAAAATTACGCGCAAACCAGGCGGTCGGACCGAGGCTCAAGGTTAGATTCTGGCGGAACGCACGAACAGGTGTCGAAACGAAAGTTTAGTCACATTTCAGGCGTCGGTTCGGGACGGTAGCGCAGGGGCTGACGTTCGCCATAGGTCAGCGTGCGCCAAACCCACTCCAATGGGCCAAATTGAAAACGCTGCAACCACCAAAAACTGAAGGCGAGCTGCGCGAGATAAATGATGAGTACGATTCCCAATCCCGCCGCCCGGCCCACCGAACCAAACAACCCGAAGCCGTAGCTGTAGAAAATCAGCGTGCAGATGATGGATTGCGAAATGTAATTCGTCAGCGCCATGCGCCCGGCGGCGGCGACCGCGCGCAGGCTGCGCTGCCAAAACTCCGATTGCAACAGCAACGCGCCACCCGCCGCGTACGCGAGGCTCAGCGCCGGACCGCCGACGCCGACAATCGCGTAGTTCAATAGCCAGAGATAGCGTTCGTCCTCCAGTCCGCTGCGGCCCACGCAGATCGTGTAAAACAGATTCAGCGGCAAACCGACGACCAGACCGATGACCAACGTGCGGCGCAGGAAGGGCCGGTGCGCGGCCACCTCATGAAACACGCGCCGCCGATGTGCATACATCCCCAGCAAGAACATTCCGAGGAACGCCGGCACATAGAACGAACCAATCATCCACATGTAGAGGAGATTCTTCAGGCGCGCGACGAACACTTCGCCCAGGCTGCCACTGCTGAAGATGCGAATCGTTTCCTGAATGGCTTCGTCCGAAACGGCAAAATCTCCCAGGGCTTTCTGAATTTCGTCATGGGCGCCGGGAATCAGCGCCAACAACAGCATGAAGACCCAGCTTGCCGCCGTTAACAGCACCGGAAGCAGAATGCCGCTCGCCGCCAGAATCAAAATCAATTTCTGACTGCACTGTTGAAACGGAATCAGCACGAAGCCACAGATCGCGTACCAGACCAGAATGTCGCCGTCCCAAATAAAAATCGCGTGAACCAGGCCGATGCCCAGCAGCACCACGAGCCGCCGACAATAGCGTCCCACGAAGCGCGCACCGTGTTGTTGCGCGCGTTCCATTTGTATCGCCGCGCCGAAGCCGAACAAGAACGAGAACAGCGGATAAAACTTTCCCTCCGCCAGAAACCGCACCCACCAATCCGCGATCACGTCCGCGCGCGTCTCCCAGAATTCATGCCGCAGATACATCACGTCCATCGGCCAACTGAACGCGATCATGTTCACGGTGAGAATGCCGAACAGCGCGAACCCGCGCAGCACGTCCAACGTCACGAGCCGTTCGCGCCCGCGCACCGGATGGAGCGCCGCCGTTTGCCATTCAGAAATGACCGGAGGTGGGGCGGCAGAGTTCATTGTTGTTCAGCTGGAGCGCAATTCAAATTAATGAAACGCCGCAACCTCGCGCGCCACGGTTCATTCGGCTCTGACGCGGTAATACGTCGGGCTGACTTCGGGTAATGGCAAGGCGATGGTTTGCGGATCGCTGGATAAGATCCAAGTGCTCATGTTGGTCCAACCCGAAAAGTTTGGTCCGGCTTGCTCAATGTGATGCACGCGGCCAATGTCGCCGCTGATCTGAAGTTGCAGGTCGCTGCCGTTGCGGCGGAGCGCCAGCGTCGGCGGGCGGGCGGGCGCATAAAGATCATCGCTCAAGTCAGGAATACCGTCGCCATCGATATCATTCGCGTCCACCACCGACAAGTGCCACGAACCATAAGCGGTGTTGGGGTTGCGCAGCGTGGCGCTGTAGCGCGTCGGTTGCGCGGGATGACGAGTGAAATGGCAATCGTTGAACATGATGCTTTGCCCGCCGTTCGACAACTGCCCGCCGACCAGCGTGAGTGAGTTGAAGCGATTAGTCTCCGATTTAATCAACGTGATCGGCCCGGTGAATGCGGCCTGACCGCTGCGCGCCACGCTGAGTGTGCCGGTGATTGTTTCCGCGCCGGGCATGTAGGTCAACGTGCCTTGAAACGGTTCGACTAATTCAAACGTGTGGGTGAACGGTCCCATCTGGCCGAGAATTGAATCAATCATAATCAACGAGCAACTGCCGATTCGCGAGCCCGCCGCGCGCGTCCATTGAAACTGGAGTTGGCCGTAGCCCGAGCCCCAGATAATCGCATACCGGCCAACGCTCCCGGCGGCCACGCCCTGTCCCACTTCAAAGAAATCCGCGATGCCGTTCCCATCCACATCGCCGGAAGGGAAATTCAATTCCGCGTAAGTGGGCGAAGCGAACATGGAGGGATCTTCAAGAATCATGTAACTCCAGTGCGAATAAGCGCCGGGCTCGGGCAGCGGCGCGAATTCGCGATTCGCATAGACCGGCTCCTCCGTGAAGAAGGTCGAGAAGTGCATGTACCACACCAGCCCGAAACCGCAGGAGCAGTTGCCGGCATTCATGCGCACGGAATTGTTCTGCAATTGCACCGCCGCCGTGCCGGCGTGCAGCGATGGGACGATGACGGCCAGGGCGAGGCTCAGCCGGAGAGATAAACGCAGTTTCATAAAGGAAGCGCGAGCGGGATTAGTTTCTGATTCGATTGCGAAAGGGAACTGCCGGAAAGTGAACCGGGCGCCGATTCCGGGCGCACGGATGGGAGAGCGTTGCGGCGCGGAAGCGGGCGATACCACTCAGCCCGGGGTCCATGGCCACGATAATTACCCGGTCGCTCCGACCCTGTAAAGTCAGGCCTTCTGCTGAAGCGAGGCTGGCTCCGTTGTAGCGGCGTCTCTATGAGCGCCGCAAATTCAAGGATTCATCTTCCCGCTGCCCGCCAAAAACCAAAGGGACGCACTCGGACAGACGTGCGTCCCTCGGTGCTGTGTCGGCTCAACTTACGTCGCCATGTGGGCGATTGCACTCAACGCGCCGGGTCGGGAGACCGGCGCTCCAATTCCTGCACAACGCCAGCCCGTGATGTAATAGCCCGCCGTGGTGTCCCGGGCACGCAGATCGCGAAATAATTCTCCCGCCCGGTCCGGGTGGAACATTGTGTCGGACCGCGACTGGTCCCCAGTCGCAGCGCTCCGCGAGGACTTGAGTCGTGGAAGGTTCGCAGGGTTTTCGGGTTCGCCGCGCGCTGCGGACGAGGGACCGTCCGCGGTCCGAGTGCGGCGCCAAGTCACTTATCGCTTTGTCCCAATGCGCCACAATTGCGTTTTGGAGCGCAGGAAAATCGTATTGTCCGCGACGGCGTAGGAGGCGAGGGTGCGTTCGCCGATGTCGTTTTTCGCTAGCACTTCAAAGGTTTTTCCGGCTTTGATGACCGTGCCGATGCCTTGTTCGTTTTGAAAATAGATTCTGCCCTCGGCGGCCACGGGTGACGCCGAGAAATCGCCCCCGACGCGTTCGCTCCAATGCACTGCGCCGGTGCGTGCGTCGAGACAGGTCGCGATGCCGCTGTCGGACACGAAGTAAAGTTCATCACCCACCACGAGCGGTGACGGGGTGTTGGGCACGCCTTTGGAATGTGACCAGACAATATGCGAATCCGTCACGTCGCCGCGCGCGCCCGCCGGTTTCACGGCGTACAGCACGGGCTTCATGTAGCTCGAACTGATGAACAGCAAACCGTGCGCGAAGACCGGTCGGGTCACGATGGAGAACCCTTCGGGATAGCGCGCGCGCCAGAGTTCGCGGCCGTCCTGCGGATCGTATCCGCCCACAAAACCGCTGGTGGGACTGATGAGTTGCGAGCGTCCGTCCACTTCGATGGCGAGCGGGGTGGAGAAGGAAAATTTCCGGCTCGCCGGGGTGTTGCGCGGGGTTTTCCAGTGCACGCGACCGGTGTTCGCGTCGAGCGCCACGAGAAACGGATCGCGTTCGCCATCACAACTGAAGATGAGTTTGTCGCCGATGAGGGCGGGCGAGCCGCCGTTGCCGTGCATGGGGGAGTAGTTCAATTCCGTCTGGCGCCAGAGAAGTTTTCCCGCGAGATTCAACGCTGCCGTGCCCATGTGTCCGAAGTGAACGTAGATGCGGCCGTCGCGCACGATCGGCGTCGGACTGGCGAGGCTGTTCTTTTTGTGCATCGCTTCCGTCGCCGCCGGCTCGGGCTGAAAGACGCCGATGTTCCAATCGATCTTGCCGCTCGTTGCATCCACGCATAGCGCGCGAAGGGAAACCTCATTCGCATCGGTGGTGGCGGTGGTTAAATAGATTTTGCTGCCGACCAGCACGGGCGAGGACCAGCCGTCGCCGGGAATGGTGGTTTTCCAGATGATGTTGCTGGTGGCACTCCAATGCACGGGAACGTTGGTGGCCGGGGCGTGTCCCTGGCCGGTGGGACCGCGGAATTCCGGCCAATCCGCCGCGCCGTTTGCGATCGCTAAGGTCAGCGAGGCCAGGAGACAGAAAACAAGTGCGAGTGGTTTGCGGTTCATAGCAGCACGAGACGGCATTAACGGCGACAGAATGCCGACGTTTGCGGCGAAGGCAAATTCATT
>CAZKMR010000117.1:0-9688 GCA_964553795.1 uncultured Bifidobacterium sp.
GAACACGACATCGTCACGACCTTCATCAAGGTGATTCAGCAATCCAAAGAGGGTATCCGAATTGACCAGGGCGATTTGTCGCCCGACCAAAAGTTGCTCCTCGAGAATTTCGCGGAACTTCAAAGCGCGCGCCTTTGGGTTCTTGATGAGGCAAGGACTATCAAGTCGGTGGAGAAAGGCGCTCGCATCGCGGAACTTCGGACATTCCTGGCCTCAGGTGATTCCCAACCTCTGCCCGAATCCGTTGAAGGCTTTTTTGCGATAATGGAACAGCGCACTTCCGCCTGCCTTTGCAAGGGCACTGCGCTTTTGATCGAGTGCCTCTCGCCGCAAGTCGCGGAGACGATTGCTCAGATTTCCCAGACCGGAAAGCTGTGCCAGCGCACCGGCGAGCGTTGTTTGACCATTCTCCTGGAGAAAGAGAAACCATTCCGGGACGCCCTCAACGCGATCGGCTACGGAATGCCCAGGGTTTGACCAAGACGACATCCCACGTCCCCGCGTGGCCAAGTGTATTTGCATTGATCCGCTTATTTTTGGTGCCAAGTGGTGACAGGTTCTTTGCAGCGCGGTGCAGCTTCGTGCCGTCTGGCGCAACAGCGACCCTTCCGCAAGCTGCACGCCACTGCACACTTATGCAAGCCACGGAAACTGCGTGCTAGATTCGATTCCCTTCACCCGCTCCAATCACCACGGATCTTTGCTTCAGGTGATTAACCGCCGCATTGAAAGAGTGATCTGCATTTAACAGATTAACTACGGAAGCATCAACCAACGCGCGCTCGGGCATCAGCTTCCATCCATGTTCCGAAGCCATCGGCAATTACAGTTCTGAACTGGCCTGTTGCGACGGCGTGATTCCCAGATTCATTTGCCCGTGCGAGCCAATACGTGGACGCGTGCTTTTCCAATGGGTGTAGCGCAAGTTGACAGGCTGAGTTCAATTCAGCAATAGCCTTCTCAATTTGACCAAGCAAATGAAAAGCTCGTCCGGCAGCGAGGTGCGTTTCATACTTTGCTGATCGGCTGGCGGGCTTCTCCGCAGCCAATTGGCGGGCCCGCGCCAAATCCGTTTCGACATCCGCAACGTCTCCCTTCAGCGCGTGCCAGCACGCCCGAGTCCTGACGAAGATGTGTTCCATGATTCGATTTGCCTTGAGTTTCTTCTGGGCCTGATTGAGCGCCAGACCAAGATTCGCCGTGTCACCGGCTTCCAGGAAAACAGATGCCTTTTGCACATCAATTGCCGGGCCGAAGACACCGGAAAGTTCCTCGTCCGATTGACGTGCCGTCTCTTTGAAAAGTTCATCCTCCGCAAGCAGCTTGAGGGCCTCAGGGTCCAGAAACTTGGCGAATCCAGACGGTTCATACACCAGGACATTTAACGCTTCCTTGAACCGGCCCTGCGCCGTTAGCACTGCGGAAATCACCGCCCTGGCGGGGTCTGACACCGTTGTCGCACTTGCTTCAATGCCTAACTGAAGAGCCCGCTCCAAGTTCCCCAAATACATTTCGATCATTGCATCCTGCAGGACGATGCCCGCAACCAGACCCGAGTAACCCGCCTCCTTCGTCAGTTCCGGGGAAGGATGTATCAGGAGGGCGCGACCGCGCTGGAGGACTTGTCTGGCCTCGTCGTAATGACCCAATCGTAACAGGATCATTGACTCGGCCGGCAGAACCGCCAAATGGGTCGTCATCCGCTTTGCTGCCTTTCGCGACGCTTCCTGGGCCAGTATTAACGCCCGCTCGTGTTCGCCTTGATTGGAAACATGCAAGGCATAATCAGCCTCGATCAGGCCGGGAATGACGAAACGCTGGAACAGCTTCAGCATGGGCCGGCGGCATTTCAGTCCGGATTGGAAATGCTCCTCGAGTTCAGAAGACTTGTCTTGCGCTCCCAACTCCGCACGCTTCAGTCCCCATTGCTGTGCAAAGCGCAGGTCGGCGATGAACCAAAGCAAGCCGCCAATTCCTGCGGCTGGAATCAACCAAAGAACCAAGGATACACTCATAAATCCCGAACAATTCCCAAGTTTTCTCCATGTGCGGCAAATGTCTGCGCTCTGATGGATTGCCAGACGTCGATGTCCATTATCACCACAGTTTTCAGGTCGATGCTTCCGACAAACACGGGATGCGGCGTGAAGCCGTAGCACTGACCCGCCCGGATGGCCTTGCCTCGGTTTGGTGCACAGGAGTCATGCGAGTGTGTGAGGCATGGGGATTTTTTAGTTTAGTTGTTGTTCAAAGTCCACAGGGGATTTGAAACCGAGAGTGCTGTGGAGAAGCTCGCGGTTATAAAAGACTTCGATCCATTCAAAGATGACGGCTGGAGCTTGGCCGAGCAACCGTAGGTTGCGGTCGCTCGTGAAGTCACCGGGGGCGCTCCGATGCCCGAAGTTGGAGCACGAATGTCGCCGGGCTGTAACACAGGAATTACGATCCGCGGCTCAGGAAGGGCGATCGCAACCGACAGTCTGACGGAGGATTTTCAGAAATAAAGCGAGCTCTGGAGTCGCCTTAATGGAAACGAAAGTGTGGTGGCAACCCGCCATTCTTTTGGGAATTGCACACTATGAAAAATAAAGATGGAAAATTGGAGCGAGCGAAGGGATTTGAACCCTCGACATTCACGTTGGCAACGTGATGCTCTACCAACTGAGCTACGCTCGCTTCCAAGAAAAGCTTGGGCAGATTACGCAAATCGCACCGGAACGCAAGTCTTGATTTCCGCCACGCCCGCCGCGGTAATCAGCGGTCGCGCTTCAATAAATACGCCGCCAACGCTTCCAACGCTACCGCCTTGCCTCGGAAGACTTGCAACGCCGCAAACGCCCGATCTGTGAGTTGCGCTGCGATGCGCCGCGATTTCTCCAGGCCCACAATCGCCGGATACGTCGCCTTCTGCGCCTGGGTATCTTTCCCGGCGGTTTTGCCGAGTTTCTCGCTCGTTTGCGTCACGTCCAGAATGTCGTCGATGACCTGAAAGGCCAGCCCAACGTGGTAACCGAAATCGGTCAACGCCTTGAGTTGCGCCGGCGAGCAATTCGCGCTCATGCCACCGAAACGCGCCGAACAACACAGCAAGGCCGAGGTCTTGCGTTCGTGAATATATTTGAGTTGGGCAACGGACGTCTTTTTGCCTTCGCCTTCCAGATCTGCCACCTGACCCGCGATGAGTTGCAGCGAACCGGACGCCTGGGCGAGTTCCAAAATCAAATCCCGATGCGAGTACCGCGCCCATCCCTTCGCTTGGGCTACAATCTCGAACGCCTGCGTCAACAACGCGTCGCCCGCCAGCACCGCGATGCCTTCGCCAAACACTTTGTGATTCGTCGGTTTGCCGCGCCGAAAATCGTCGTTGTCCATCGCCGGCAAATCATCGTGAATCAGCGAGTAGGTATGGATGCATTCCACCGCGCAGGCCAATGGCAGCGCGTCCGCCGGCTTGCCGCCGCACGCCTGCGCCGCGGCCAGCACGAGCGCCGGCCGCATGCGTTTGCCGCCCGCGAAGAGCGAGTAACGCATCGCCTTGTGAATGGTGGCCGGCTTGGTGGTTTCCTGGGGCAGAAAACCATCGAGCGCCGCGTTGACCGATTGCGTGCAGGACGCGACGAACGCGTCGAGGTCGAATGGCTTGGTGGCGCGAGGCGCGACGGACCGATTACGGGCAGACATGCGGCCTAGCTTTTAGGCCAACGCGCCGCGCGGAGCAAGATTGAAAGCCTTTCGGGAATCCGCTTTACATTGGTGGCGCGCAAGCTTTTCCTTGAGCCGCACATCGCATGAAACCACATCTCCTCGCGCTTCTGGGCGTTTCTCTGGTTTTGATCGTGACGGGCTGCGATCAAAAAGAACCTTCCGGCAACTCCACGACCAAGTCTGCCACCCGATCCGATTCCGCGCCTACACCCGCCGCCACGCCGGTGCGGCAAACATCATTTCAAGCGGTCACCAGCCAGTTGGATCCCGATGGCAGCATTTACGGTTACCTCGCCACGGACCAATGGCTCGCCGGTTTGTCCACCAACATCGCGCGCCTGAAACAACTCGTCCTCAGCATGCCCGAAGCGTCCGGAGAGGAACGCGCGAACATCGAACGCGTGTTTGATCTTTTTGCCGGCGCGGCCGCCCGGAGCGGCTTGGAAGACCTCACTGGCGTCGGATTCAGCGGCGTGCAAATCGCGCCGGACCTGTATCGCACCAAACTCGTTTTGCACCACCACAAAGGTCAGGGCGACGGATTGCTCTGGAATCTGATGGGCAAAGCGCCGCATCCGCTGACCGGGCTGGACCTGTTGCCGAAAAACACCGCGCTGGCGGCGTTCGGTGACATAGATTTGCCCGAACTCTGGCAGGCCATCGAAAGCGGCATCAAAAGGTCCGAGTTGACCGAACTGATCGAGGGCCTCGAGAAATTTCCAGCCGAATTCGAAAAAGGGACCAAGATGTCTTGGGCGCAATTTCTCGCGTCGCTCGGCGGGGAAGTCGGCTTCATTCTGACGTTGGACGACGTGAATCTCATCGGCTTGCCGTTGGGCGCAAATGGCCTCGAAGTGCCGACGCCGGGTTTAATGCTGGCCGTGAAGGTCAACAACGATCTGCTCTTCGATCGCATCAGCAGCGAAATGAAAAAGAACACCGCCGTGGAAATTTCAGAAGTGGACGGACTGAAGATTTGCGCGATGCCGATTCCCGTGCCGCTGCCGATGGACCTCAAAATCACGGCCGCCAGCAGCGGCGATTATTTCTTCCTCGCCACTTCGCCGGCGTTGGTGCAAGAGGTCGTGGCCGTTCGCGCCGGCCAACAGCCCGGCTTGCGCAAGAGTCCCGAATTCGCCGCGTTGCTCAAACATCTGCCCGCGGAAGGCAATCAATTCGTTTATGCGGACAAACGGTTTTCCGCCACGATTCAGGAACTGCAAAAACAAGTCCTAGGCATGCAGAAGAACGCCAATCGCGCGCAGATGGAAATCATCGAACAATTGCTCATGCCGCAAGGACCGACATTCGGACTCTCCATCAGCGGCCATACTGAAACCGGTTGGCATAGCGTGTCCGTCGGCAATCAGGATTCCGCGACCACGCTGGTCGCCGCGCCAGCGGTGTTCCTCACCGCGATGGGCGGAGCCATCATGCTGCCCGCCTTTTCCAAGGCTAAAACCAAGGCGCAATCCATCGCGTGCATGAACAACATGAAACAGGTCAATCTCGCGCTGCTGCTCTGGAGCGCGGATCACGAAGAGAAATTCCCGTTCAACGTCAGTCTCAATCGCGGTGGCACGCTGGAGATTTGCGAACGCGGCGGCGACGGTTACGACCGCTCGGCCTATCGGCATTTCCAGGTGCTCTCGAATGAGTTGATCACCCCGAAACTGCTGGTCTGTCCCAGTGATTCCAGCAAGCAGGAAGCTCCCGATTTTACCAATCTGCAATCATGGCATGTCAGTTATCAACTGCGCACTGGTGCGAAGGTCTCTTCAGCGAACCCCCAGGAAATCGTGATTTATTGCCCCGTCCATCATCACGTCGGCCGCACGGATGGCTCGGTGCAACAAGGCAGCGGCAAGAAATAATGACGCCGCTCTCGTCACCGCCACCGCCCGAATCGCCGCCCGAAGTTCCCGCGGCCAGCCGCGCGCTTCCCACGTTTGAAATCACCGACCTGAGCAACGCGCAGAAGAAATGGCAACTCGCCGTGCATGAGGGGCATCTCGCCCTGAGCGAAACACCCGGCGCGCAACCGTACATCCTGCTGCGCGAAGGATTTCCCAAGCAGTTCAATTATTCCGAACGCCTGCGCGCGTTGAGCGTGGTGCAACCGTTCAAGGTGACGCTCAAACTCACCCCCGAAGCCACGACCGCCGTGACGCAATGGTTCGGCGCGGCGTTCCTGGCGCGCACGCATCTGCGGCGGCGCTACAGTTTCGTGCTGCCCTGGGCCGCCGTGTGGATTCTGCTTTCCCTACCGCTGCCCGGCGACGCGTCCGCCGGCCTTGAAGGCAAAGCATTCGATTTAATGAACTTCGGGCTGGGAACAACGCTCGTTGCGGCGTGGGCCTGCGCCAAATGGCGACCGCATCCCATTCTGTTCCTCGTGGATTCGCTGTGGTTCAGTTTCGTGACCGTGCAACTCACGCTCAACGTGCTGGGCGGTCGCAGCAAACTCTGGCTATTCCTCGTCGTGTTCCTCGGCGGCATGGCCGTCACTGGACTGCTGCACTTCCTGCGCTTTCGCCACACCAAAATCTCGCGCGCCTGAATCATTCGCGCTTCGGCTGAAACCTTCGCGCTTTTTTGATTTTTCAACCTGCGGCAAACCGGTACAACGGACGCATGGGTAAATTGGAAAAGCAACTCGACACGTTTCTCCGCAAACAACCGCGCCTTGGCAAAAACGTTTACATCGCCCGCGGCGCGCACGTGCTGGGCGACGTCAAACTCGGCGATCACGCCAGCGTCTGGTATGGCGCGGTGCTGCGCGGCGACATCAACCGGATCGTCGTCGGGCATCATTCCAACATTCAGGACAATGCCGTGCTGCATTTGGCGGACGATTATCCGTGCCTGGTCGGCAATTACGTGACCGTCGGCCATTCCGCCATCGTGCATGCATGCAAGGTTGGCGATGAAGTCCTCGTCGGCATGGGCGCAATCATTCTCGACGGCGCAGTCATCGGGAAACAATCACTCATCGGCGCGAAGGCGCTGGTGAAGCAAGGCATGAAAATTCCCGCCGGCTCGCTCGTGCTCGGTGCGCCCGCCAAGGTGGTCCGCAAACTCACCCCCGAAGAACGCGCTGGCCTGAAACATTGGGCCACCAAATACGTGACCAACGGCGCGTATTGTTTGAAGCACGGCATCAACATCGGCGGGCCACTGGCGACGTGACTGCTCTGCGGCAGGTAGGGCGCGTCACTCCGTGCGCGCCGTTCTACGGTAGGCCCAAGCGGCGCGCAGAGGACTGACGCGCCCCACCAATCACCGTCATTTTGATGCGCGCTCTTAATCTTCGGTCGGGAGATTAAGACAAAGATTACGAGTAAGATTTAGAAACCGAGGCAAAAGAAACTTGCCCGTCCCGGATGGCCCGGCAATCCTGCATCATGGCAATTCCGCAGTCCGACGGCAAACGCCTCACGCCCAAGCGCCGCTTCAATTGGGTACTGAGCGATTGGTATCGCCGCGTGCTCGTCTGGAAGCTGGAAACCAAAGCCAAACTTTCCGGGCGCGGTTATTCCTGCGCCGCCCTCGACGGTATTTCCGAATACAACATCACCATCAATAGCGATCAAACCGTCTCCTGCAACTGTCAGGATTACGAAACCATTGGTCAGATTGGTGACCTGAAGAAAAACACGTTCGAGGAAGTGTTCTTCGGCGCAAAAGCGCAGCGCTTTCGCGACGAACTCGCGCGCGGCAAAATGCCGATTCCCACCTGCACGCGGTGCAGCGATCTGCGCCAGTTGCCGCCGGAATCTCCGCACACGCCGGCGCAACCCAAGTTGCCCTCGCGCGGGATGCTGCTGGAAAACACGGTGAAATGTAACGTGGATTGCACCGGCTGCGCCCGCGAAACCGCGTCCGGCCTGCGCATGAATAAACAACTCACCATGCCGTTCGCCGAGATGGAAAAAATGGGCGACCTCGTCCAACGCCTCGGCTTGCGCCAGTTGTTTTATTTGAATCTCGGCGAACCGTTTCTTTCGCCGACCATCGGGCCGGAGCTCGCCATGTTGCGGCAAAAAAATCCCGCGTGCCGCATCGTCACGTCCACCAACGGCGTGTTGCTCAACACCGACGCGAAACGCGAGGCCGCGCTGAATTTCAGTCACATTTTCTTCTCCGTACACGGCATTACGAATGAGATGTCCGAGAAATACATGCATCGCGGGCACTTCGACAAAGCCTATGCGGCGATGAAGGAAATGGCGGCGTTCCGCGACGCGCGGGGGCTGACCGAGCCGTTGTTAGAATGGAAATATCTGCTCTTTAATTGGAACGACAAACCGGAATACGTCGCGCGCGCGATTGAAATGGCGCGGGAAGCGAAACTGGATTTCATCTCGTTCTGGCCGACGAACAATCCGTTCTGGGGCATGTCCTGGCGCTGGCGTTTGGGAATGCTCGATAAGTTCGGGCGCAAATGTTGGAAAGGCTTGGAAGTGGACTTGCGCCCCGAAGGCCGGCGCGGCACGAAGATTCATCCGCACTACGAAGGGGATTGAGGCGCAAACTCAAGGCGGCGTGATGGTCACGCCGGGACGGCTTCGCGCATCGGACGGGTAACTGCGGGCGGTAACTCGCGGCCCTGCTGCTTTAATTGGGCCACTTCTTCCTGAACCAAAACGCACAACTGCCGATACGTTTCTTCCTCGGTAGCGCCGTGACACACCCCGCCCCACGGAAATAAATCCGGGCAATAGCCCACGTACGATTGATCCGGCTCCTCCCACCGCACGAATTTTAGGTATTGGTCTTCGGCTTTCATTTGCTTGCCTCACGTAGAGCGTTGCGCACCTGTTTTTCCTGATAATGATGGGCGTCGTCGCCGTCTTTGCCCCTTAAGATAACTGCGCCCGCAAACTTGGCGTGGCGAAATTTCCGATGCGATCCCTTGCCGCCGGGAACCATCACAAAACCGGCTTTTTCCAAGTCAGCAACCAACTGGCGGATTTTTCGCGGCACACGCTGGAAGTTGACACAGAACCCGAATCCTCGCCAGCTTCAATTAACTTCAGGCAAGCAAACGATCGCCTTGAGTGGCTAACCACGGATGGACACCGATGGACACGGATTTGATGGCCACAAAAAGGCACAAAAGGCGCAAAATTTTTGGGACGGCAAAGGAGCGCGACCGAGTTTGAATAACCAATCACAGAGGTGGAGCGAGGCTCCTGACGAGCCCCCGTTGCTGTGTCGAGTCAGAGCCGGCTCGCGAGGACGCTCGCCCCACCTCGCCATCACACCCGTTGCGCTCCCAAGTTTTCGGACCGCGAGTGGTCCCCACTCGCAGCGCGGCGCCAGGCCGAAAGACTTGATAGAACGCCGCAGGATTACGCGAACGCTTTCGTTCCAGTTCACCCGCTGCGGACGAGGGACCGTCCGCGCTCCCAATGTGCCGCAATTCAGAATTAACACCTCCCGCATTTCCCGCTAGGTTTCCCGCGTGACCCGACGTCGCCGTTTGCCCCGAAGCAGAACCGCGCGCCCAGCCGCGCGCGGCAAGGACCGGCTCAGCGTCGCGCGACGCAGTTGGAACATGTCACGCATTCAGGGCCAGAACACGTCGCCGGAATTACGGGTGCGCTCCTGGTTGCATCGGATGGGCTACCTCTTTGGCCTGCACGCGCGGATTCCTGTAGCGCCGGAATTGTCTCGCCACAAAAAGGCACAGAACGCGCAAAAAACTCCCGCTCCGGCTCTCAACTCTCAACCTTCAACTCTCAACTGCGGCCACGCCGCTTCGTCACGCCCGACCTTCTGCTCCCCAAACATCGCCTCGCCATCTTTGTGCATGGTTGTTTCTGGCAATGGCAACCTGCCATGTGGCAAAACTAATCCGGTTGAGGGCCGAAGCGGTTTCCGTCTGCATCCACAATCACGCCGTCGGGATGAACTGTGACGGGAACAACGTATTCCTCAACTTCGATTGCATCTTCAAACTCTCGCTCGCCATCGAGAA
>CAZKMR010000117.1:9788-12272 GCA_964553795.1 uncultured Bifidobacterium sp.
ACAACGTATTCCTCAACTTCGATTGCATCTTCAAACTCTCGCTCGCCATCGAGAAATTGCTGAAGCCGAGTCATCTGATTATCTACGATCTCTTTTTGCGCCTCCAACTCCGTTTCAAAAACGCAGTAGCCGTTCTCGTCGCTCACGACGGGCACCGGTCCTTGGCAAAAGGTGTTGATGTAAATACAGAACCCATCCCTGAGTTTCGGTGATGATTCGTCGCTCATGACTGTGCCTCCCACTGTTCCCGAACCTTGGCAATGATTGAGCGATAATGGGCCGAAATTCTTTCGGCTTCGCCCGCATCATTGCACTCTTCCACGATGAAGTCGGGCGGCGATTCGCCGCTGCGATGATAGGCAGCGGTTTTCTCCCATGCCTCCGCGCGAACTTCCAATCCATCCAGAAGCTGGCCGAGATCGTTTTCTTCCAGCCGAATCAGGTAGGTCTTGCTCATAATCCGGCATATACACCTGGCCAGGTACGGCACGGAGGGCAAGCAGATTAATCTCAAATGCTTCCCTTTGATTAGGACTAACATCATACTCACGCCGCAATGTCAGGCATGGTTAACAAGTCATCTTTGGCGCGAGCTTGGTATGGGGCTGCCTTGAGGGACTTTCTTGCAGAGAGCAGCGACTCAATCGTCGGAAAACTCGCAGGGCACGCGGGTGATGGTCACTTTTCAACCCAGCAATCTGCGTGGCGCAGTCAGATTGACATCCTGCAGCAGCAACTCGATGGCATGGACGGCTGGCTGTTCTTTGAGTTCAACATCCCGCGCATGGGCCGACGGGTGGACGTGATTCTGGTTCTCGGCCCCGCAATTTTTGCTTTGGAGTTCAAAGTTGGAGAAACGTCCTACGATCGAGCCGCAATTGATCAGGTTTGGGACTACGCGCTCGATTTGAAGAATTTTCACGAAGCCAGCCATCACGTCGCAATTGTTCCCATTCTTGTTGCTACGGATGCTGCGGCTGTTGCCACACCTTTCGCAGCCGACGCGGACAACGTTTTCCGCCCCGTGCGCGCCAATCCGGAAAACTTGCGACAAACGCTGCAGGAGTGCCAAAGACTCGTCAGAGGCTCAGCGCTAGATGCGGAAGCATGGGCAAGAGCCTCCTATAAACCCACGCCCACAATCATCGAAGCAGCCCGCTCTTTGTATGCGCAGCACTCAGTTGAAGCAATCGCGCGGTTCGATGCTGGAGCGCAGAACCTTCACACCACCTCGAAACGCATTGAGGAGCTGGTCGATGAAGCTCGCCACAATAAACAGAAGTTCATCTGCTTTCTGACTGGCGTTCCAGGCGCGGGAAAGACTTTAGTGGGACTCAACATTGCCACACAGCAACGGGACGAGCACACGCCCACCCATGCCGTCTTCCTGTCTGGCAACGGGCCGCTTGTTGCTGTACTGCGCGAAGCTTTGACCCGTGACGAATGTCTCCGACTCAAAGCACGCGGGGAGCGAGCAACAAAGAAAAAGGTCGCGACACCGGTAAAGGCATTCATTCAGAACGTTCACCACTTTCGCGACGCGGGATTAGTGGATGCCACCCCGCCGCCCGAGCACGTTGTCATTTTCGATGAGGCACAGCGCGCGTGGAACTTGCGGATGACGGCGAATTTCATGAAGCGAAAAAAGGGCCGCCCTGGATTCACGCAGTCCGAACCGGAGTTTCTGATTTCCTACATGGATCGCCACGAAGATTGGGCTGTAATCATTTGTCTGGTCGGTGGCGGACAGGAAATCAACACGGGCGAGGCGGGCATTTCCGCCTGGCTTAGGGCCGTTATGGAACGCTTTCCACACTGGAGAATGTTCATTTCATCGCGTCTGCACGATAGTGAATACGCGGCAGGAGATGCACTCAAACTTGCCCAGCACACAAGCCAAACGCAGTTGGACGACTGCCTGCACCTTGCAGTTTCGATGCGATCATTTCGGGCGGAGAACGTTTCAGCATTTGTGAAAGCGCTGCTCGATTGCGACAGAGGTGCCGCCAGCGAGTCGTTTGCAACACTCAGCAATCGGTTTCCAATTGTCATCGCGCGGAACATAGAAAAAGCCAAGGCTTGGTTACGGTCCAAGGCGCGTGGCACAGAACGCTATGGCTTGCTTGCATCATCAAAAGCCATGCGCCTAAAGCCGCATGCGGTGGATATTCGGGTGGATGTTGACCCAGTGCATTACTTCCTAAACGACCGCGAAGATGTCCGCTCAAGTTTCTACCTCGAGGACGCGGCAACGGAGTTCCAAGTACAGGGGCTGGAGCTCGATTGGGCCTGCGTTACTTGGGACGCGGACTTTCGATTCAACGGTTCAACGTGGAACTATCATGATTTCCGTGGCTCGCGCTGGCAGAACATCAATGACGCGGACAACAAAACCTATGTGAAGAACGCCTACCGAGTCCTACTAACGCGAGCCCGACAAGGCATGGTGATCTTTGTGCCGCCCGGCGATGTGAACGACCACAC
>CAZKMR010000118.1:0-8077 GCA_964553795.1 uncultured Bifidobacterium sp.
TCTCGGCAGGGCGCATTGCGCAGAATTATTCGCTCGGACCGAACTCAGTCGGCGGGCCGGGTTATCAGCCGCCGACGATTTCGGCGCTCGGTGATGTGGCGACCACACCCGGTGTGGTCACATTGCCTCAGCCAATCAACATTTCGGCGGGTTCGGTTGCCGCGGGTTCGCTCATCGTTAGCGCCGCGTCGTCCGATCAAACGCTCGTGCCGAACGCGAACATCACGCTTGGCGGCAGCGGATTGAATCGCACGATTAGCGTCCTGCCGGCGGCCAATCAGCGTGGCGCCGCGACGATTACGGTTTCCGTGAATGACGGAACAGCCATTGTGAGCCAGAACTTCATTGTCGCCGTCACGGCGAATCCCGTGGCGCACTATCGGTTCGATGGCAATGCGCAGGACAGCAGTGGTAATGGTAATCACGGCACAGTAAACGGTGGCGTCGGCTATACCGCAGGTCAGGTGGGCAGTCAGGCGATCACGTTCAACGGGATTAATGCCTATGTTCAGATCCCCGTGTCGGTGCGCTCCAATTTCTCCATCATGTTCTGGGCGCGCACCACGGACACCGGTGCTACCGGCGCGTGGCTGAATGGGAAAGGTTTTGTGGATGGTGATGTCTCGGGCGCGACCACCGATTTCGGCACGACGCTCGTCGGCGCGAAACTTGGTTTCGGTATCGGCAATCCCAACACCACAATCACCTCCAGCACTTCGGTCAACGATGGGCAATGGCATCTGCTCGCCGTGACGCGCGTATCGTCTTCCGGCGTGATGAATCTGTATGTGGATGGTGTGTTGGAAGCGACGACGACTGGACCAACGGGTTTGCGCGCGGCGCCGACGGCCTTGCGCATTGGCTCAGTCGCGAGTGGGGCCAGCACGAAATATCTCAACGGCACGATGGATGATGTGCGGTTGTATGACTATGCGTTGGCGGGCGGGGAAATCGCCGCGCTGGCGACCGTGCCGGTTGCGCCGTCCATCACGGTGCCGCCCGCAAGTCAATCCGTCGCGCTGGGGAGCAACGTCACGTTAAGCGTCACGGCCTCCGGCAGCGCGCCGCTGAGTTATCAATGGCGCAAGAACGGGAATAATATTTCCGGCGCCAACTTCGCTTCACTCGATTTGAACAACGCGCAATTCAGCGACGCGGGAAATTACTCGGTGGTGGTTGCGAATAATGGCGGCAGTGTAACAAGCGCAGTTGCGGTGGTGACGGTTTACGATCCGAATCCCGCGCCTGGATTGTTACATCGCTGGAGTTTCACTGACGGCACGGATTCCGTCGGTGGCGCGCACGCGACGTTGGTCGGCAACGCGAGTTTTACCAACGGCCAACTGCAACTGCCGGGGGGTGGCGTGGCGACCAATTACGCGACGGTCAACATCGGCAGCACGCTGTCCAATTATCCGAGCGTGACGGTGGAAACCTGGTTCACGCTCAACCAACTGAACAACTGGAGCAAGCTGTGGATGTTCGGTCGCGATACGGTCCAACCCGGTTTGTCCTACATCAACTTCACGCCTCGTTCGGGAGTCGCCGGCAATCCGCCGAAGATTGATTTTGATCCGGTCACGGGAGGCGAACTCAATACGTTGGCTGGGCCGAATCCGTCTGCGCTGGTCGCCGGACCGCAGTATCACGTCGTCGCGGTCTTCGACGCGGCAAGCGATCTGATGAGTTTCTACCTTGATGGCGCGCTCGCCGATTCCGCGGCCATGGGCGGTGGGAACATCACGAATCTGCAAGCCAATCTGGCGCGCTTCGGCGCGGGCTTCTTCTATCCTGATGCGGATTTGAATGGATCCATCAACGAACTGCGCATCTGGGCCGGCGCGATGAGTGGCGCGCAAGTGGCGACGAATTTCGCGAACGGCACGGAAACGATCTCGGTGATCGTGCCCCGGCCAACCATCGGAAGTTATGGCCTTGTCGCTGGTCCGGCATTCCAACTCAGTGGCGCGGGCATTGTAGGCCAAACCTACATTCTGCAAGCGGCGCCGAGTTTAACGCCGCCCATCAATTGGACTTCCATCGCCACGAACACGGTCGGCGGGAGTGGGCAGTTCCAGTTCCTCGACACGCAGATTGCGACGCAGCCGCGACGGTTCTATCGCATCACGACGCCATAAGAACCTGGCGGCGCCGTAGCTCAACTCCACCGCATTGCCGGACTGCGAAACACCGCCAACGCTTCCTTGGCGGTGTAGGCGTTGCGGGCCGTTTCATTCCAGGTTTGCTGATAGCGCGCCCACGCGTTTTTCTCCGGATTCGTGGGCGTGTAAGGCTTGGCGTGGGGCACGCGTTGGCCAATGAGCAACGTCATGTAGCCTTCCATGCCGAACGTGTTCGAGGAATGAATGAAGCGCGTTGAAGCCAGATTGCTCGGGCCGTTTTCGCGATAGAATTCCACGATTTGTTCCGCGCCGTGCAACTTCACTTCGTTCCGGCAGGTTTGCCAGAACGGCGTGTCCAGCCGCGGGTTGAAGCGATAGTGAATGGAAAGGAAATCGCGAATGCTGTCCCACGCGTTCGCGCCGTAGGAATTATAGTGGGTAATCAGCGACGGCGGCGGCTCGCACAGACTGTCGCTCAACGTTTCGGCGAGCGTGACGCATTGACTGCTGATGATGTGCAGCGCGGTGGCTTCGAGTGGCTCGACGAAGCCGACCGAATTGCCGACGCCAACCACATTCTTTACCCAATTGGCGCGATAGCGGCCGCTGCGGAATTTCACCACGCGCGGTTCGGCGGTGATCTTCGGATTCTTTTTCAGGAACTCCTGCTTGGCTTCGTCATCGCTGAGAAAGCGGGACGAATAGACGTAGCCGCGATTGATGAAATGTTCGTGATCAATGCGCCAGCACCAGCCGGCGTCCATCGTCTCTGCCGTGGTGTAAGGTTGAATGATGTCGTCGCCGCGCACCCAACCGCCGATGACCGCGCGATCACAAAACAGCGTGTCGGTGTAATCAATGAACTCCGAGCCGAGTGCGCGCCCGAGCAGTTCGCTGCGAAAGCCCGACGCGTCCACATAAAGATCGGCGGTGAAGCGTTCGCCAGTTTCACTGACGAGCGCCGCGATGCCGTTCGGACCGGTTTCGGCGGTCACGGTGGCGTCTTTGATTTCCACTTTTAAACCGCGCGCGACGTTCTCGAGCCAACCGACCAGCTTTTTGTTTTCAATGTGGAACGCGTGGCAATTGTGGAATTGCAGCGAGCCGTCGGGATTGCGCGGGAATACTTTGTTGCGCGGCATCATCGCGCTGGCGTGGCCGAGACACGGCACATCGTCGCCGACGAAGAAGCCGTTGTTGCGGGTCAGGTATTCGTAGCGTTGCAGATATTCGGCGGCGAAGGTGTAATAAAACTCACGGCGCGGCCCCCACAGAAAGTGAATGCCCATTTTCCAAATCGGCTGAGCCTGCGCATAAAAATCTTTGGCGGGCAACTTCAGCGTTTGGAAGAAGTGCGTGAGAAACGTGGTGGACGTGCCTTCGCCCACACCGATGACGCCGATCTCCGGACTGCGAATGACCCGCACGGAGAGATTCGGAAGCTGCCGCTTCAGAGTGACGGCCGCCATCAAGCCGGCGCTGCCGGCACCGAGGACTAGAACGGAGTTGATGCGCACGGGAAAAAGGCTGTGCGTTTTGATTGGGGCTGCCAAACAAAAAGGGGGCGGCTGACTAAGGGGCGTCCGCCGGGGTAAAAACTATTCTGCAACGAACTCAACGCGGGCAAAGGCGTCGGCTGCATGCGAATGCACGCCTTCGCTCAAGGATCAATTTTGGCTTCTTCGGTTGGATTAACAACCCACGTATAATCGTAATGAATCTGATTGAAGCGGCTCCAGCGGCGCCGCCAGTTTTGGTTGTTGGGATCGATGACCTCTTTGCGAAGCGGCGCTTCGGAGTGGCCATCCGCAAAGTTCAGGACCGTGCGCCGTTCATGGCGGTTTGATGGCCACTCGGCGGGTGTGGTGGGATCAATGTTTCCGTCGAAAGATGCGTCGGGCTTGCTGTCGCCCATGGCAATCATGTCCGATGGACTCTTTACGTCGGTGTCTTTGATATAGACCGGATTGTTAAGCCCAATGACGTCGCCGCCCAATCCACGATCAAATGGTGTCAGCGGCGAGGCACCCGGAGCGGGCAACGGTCCCCAGTCATTGTAGCCGTAAGAAAACCGCGTCGTGTTCGAGACGAGATAATTGTCGTTCTGGCCGTTTACCGGATTGATGCCCGTGCGGAGGGTGTTGTTGGCGACGGTGTCCCAAGAGGAATTGGGGTTGGCGGTGGGGCAACGGTAAGCTCGCCGGTTTTCGCCCATGTACGGGTAGGTGCGCGTGGTCCAAACGTAATAGAATGGGTTGATTGCCAAGCAGCCCGGGTATTTGTTGTAGTCACCTGAGTAGAGGCTAATGGCCAACCCAATCTGCTTGAGATTGTTCAGGCACGAGATGCGTTGGGCCTTGGCTTTGGCCTTGGCCAGAGCGGGCAGGAGCATTGCTGCCAGAATCGCAATGATGGCGATGACCACGAGCAACTCAATCAAGGTGAAGGCCGAGCGGCCTTGCCTACGCAAACGCAGGGGTGACCAGTTTTGAGTGGGTTGGTTGGACATGGATAAAGTGGTTGAGCTTTCGGTTAATGGGACGGGGTAATAATACTCGTTACGTTAGCTTGAGGACAACCAGAGGCATGTCGCATGTTTGTGTGACAATGCGGTGAAGTTTCCGGGGGGAGGCGAGGGGATGCTATTTCTCGCGGGACTTGCTGTTGTAATATTGCATCACGGCTTCGGTGCGGGAATGCACGCGAAGTTTTTCGTAGATGCGGCGGATGTAGGTGCGCGTGGTGTCGAGACTTATGTCCAGATCGGCGCTGATTTGTTTGTAGGCGCGCCCTTCGGCCAGCAAGCGCAGCACTTCGCGCTCGCGGGCGGAGAGGCTTTGTTCGTCGTTTTCGTCCGGCGCCATTTGCTGGAAGTATTTCACCACCTTTCGCGCAATGGGCATCGACATGGGGGAACCGCCGAGATAGACCTCGCGGATGGCTTCGAACAGGCGTTCGGGGTTGGCTCGTTTCAGGAGGTAACCGGTGGCGCCGGCTTTGAGCGCCTTGAAAATCAAATCCGCATCTTCGTAAACCGTCAACATCAGGATGTGCAGCCTGGGAAGCGCGGCCTTCAACTGGCGGGTGCATTCGATGCCGTCAATTTCCGGCATATTAATGTCCATCAAAACCACGTCCGGCGGACTAAGAGGAATCGATTCCAAAGCTTTGCGAGCGGTTGCGTAAGCGCCCAGACACGTGAACGTTGGCTTCGTCTGCACGTATTCGGCAATGCTGTTCCGGACCCCGGCATCATCATCAACAATCGAGAAGGTGATATTCATCCGTTACTCGGGCCGAATGGGGTGGTGAACATCGGTGTGGGCATCACCTGAGCGTAAATTCATCCGCTGGTCACAGCAATCTTCGAAACTGTCACCCAAAGATGCGACATGCAATCGCGGCGCGCTCATATAGATAAATTAACATCAGCATTACCCATGTTTCATCCGCCGGTTGCCGTGCATTTTTTGTACTGCTTCCCGGGAACACAACCAAGCTATTTCTCGAAGCTACAACCACCAACCACCAAAACCGACCCACATGAAAAAAACAACCCAACCCTGGAAACGTCGCCTCGGCAAGTCCCTGGCGCAAATGACCGCCGGCGCGGCGGTGCTCGCGGCAGCGCCCGGTGCCGACGCACAAACCATGCTCCACCGCTGGAGCTTCACCGGCAATGGAACGGATTCAATCGGCGGCGCCAATGCGACGACGGTCGGCGCCGCCAGCTTTGGCGCGGGAGAATTGCAAGTGCCCGGCGGCGGGCCTTTCGCCAATTACGCCAACGTCAACATCGCCAACACGCTCAACACGAACCGCAGTCTGACGGTGGAGAGTTGGTTCACGATGAATCAATTGCAGGATTGGTCGAAGGTGTGGATGTTTGGCCAGGACGCCGGGGGCGAACCGGCGGTTTCGTTTATTGCCTTCACTCCGCGCACGGGCCTGGGTGGAAATCCGCCGAAAGCGGATTTCAATGCAACTAACTCCAACGAATTCAATACCTCCACGGCGCCAAATCCTCCCGCGCTTACCACCGGCGTCCTTTATCATTCGGCGGCGGTGTTCGACGCAGCCGCGAATACGATGAGCCTCTACATTGACGGCGTCTTGGTGGATACCGGCCCGATGGGTGGCTTGAGCGTGACCAATTTGGCGCCCAACACCATGCGCATCGGGACGGGGTTTTTCTTCAGTGACCTTGATCTGAACGGCACGGTGGATGAACTCCGCGTCTATGGCGGCACGGTGGGTGGATTGCAGCTTGCCGTAAACGCGATCAACGGTCCCAACGCGGTGGATACCTCCTTCGTCGTAAACTCACTGGTTTTCAACGTCGGCTCGTCGAACGCCACCTTGGGTGATTTTCAAGACAGCTCGGTCACCTACAACACGGCTGCCTACGGCCCGTTCAATATTACGAACAGCACGGAGGTTACTTATTCAGTAGTGCCCGGCGGCGTTGTCCAGGTTTCCTCGAACGGTCGGATCAGCGCCATCGCTCCCGGCGTGGCGGTGGTGACCGCCACGCGCGGGGCGTTGTCATCCAGTGCCACGATCACTGTCGCCGATGTACCGTTGACCCTTGACCATCGCTACAGTTTCAGTGATGCCGACGGGCTGGTGGCGGTGAATTCGATCAACCCGGCTTGGAACGGCGAGATTCGCAATGCATTCATCTTTAACAACGAAGTCGTGCTTTCCGGTGGCACCTTCTCCAGCGATCCCGGCATCCCGCACGTGGATTTCCCCAATGGCATTTTGACCAACTACAACTCCATCACCGTTGAGTCGTGGGTCACGGTGAACCAATTGAACAACTGGGCGCGCCTCTATGACTTCGGGAACAGTGATGTCGGCGAGGACATGGTAAATGTGGCCACCGCATCGATGATGTTAACCCCGCAGGGCAATGGCAATGACCTCCGCGCTGAGATCTCCAATCCGCAGGCCATTACCGCCCGGCCGAATAATCCGTTGGCGGTCGGCGTGAAAAGCCACGTGGTGTACACCATTGATGCGCTATCGCAAGTGGCGCGGTTATTCGTGGATGGCGCGCAAGTCGCAGTCACCAGCAACGTGGTTTCCCGTCCGAAGAACCTCGGCGTCACGGTGAACAACTGGCTCGGACGTTCTCAGTTCAACGATGCCGCCCTCAACGCGAATATTGACGAATTCCGCATGTGGTCGCGCGCCCTGAAACCATCACACGTTGCGTTGAACGCTTCCGGCGGACCGGACACCGTCTATTCGACGGCCACCGTTCAGTCGGTGTCCGTGGGACTTCAATCCACCACGATGGTCGGCGGAACCACGCAGCAAGCCGCAGCCACAGCCAACTTCGCCGAAGCGGCCGGGGTGACGGTTACCGCTGCGGTGACGAATTGGAGCAGCAGCAACACGAATGTGGTAACCGTTTCCGCGAGTGGCTTGATTACCGCCGTCGGCCCCGGCAGCGCCACGATCAGCGCTATCGTTGATGGCATCACCGGTACCAGTGCCTCTATCACAATCAGTGTCATTCAACCCACAATCTCGCAACAACCGGCGTCGATCAGCAAATACATCGGCGGGGTGGCGAACTTCTCCGTCACCGCGGGCGGCGGGCAACTGACCTACCAGTGGAAGAAAGGTGGCGTGAATATTCCGAACGCCACCAACGCGTCGTTGACATTGTCCAATCTGACCATCGCCTCGGCGGGCCAGTACACCGTGGGAGTCACCAACACCGCCGGTGGCGTGCTCAGTGCGCCTGCCACGCTGACGATTCTGACGTCGCCGTGGCTCGCCCACCGGTGGTCGTTCGACACGGCGGTGGATTCCGTTCGGGGCGTGAATTGCAGTACTCGCGGGTTGGCAGTCATTGCCGACGGACTGTTGCAACTGCCCGGCGGTGGTTCGCGGGCCAATTGCGGTGAAATCAACGGCGTGGACGATTTCACCGGCAACGG
>CAZKMR010000118.1:8177-12213 GCA_964553795.1 uncultured Bifidobacterium sp.
GTCTATGATGCCGACATCAACACGATGTTCATGTATCTGAACGGGGTGCTGGTGGATTCGGCGACCATGGGCGGGCGGCGCATTGATCAGATGAGTGTCACCGATGCCTATCTCGGCGCAGCAGTTAATTTCCCCGACGCGGATCTTTCGGGGAACATTGACGAGTTCCGCGTTTATATCGGCGCGCTGCCGGCTTATCAGATCGCGGCGAACTACAAGAACGGTCCGGCCATCGTCGCACCGGCGGCAGGTCTGACCATCGGTTCAGCGGGCGGAAACGTGACGGTATCGTGGGTGACTGGAACGTTGCAGGCGGCGGGTAATGTGACCGGCACTTACACGAATGTGCCCGGTGCGACGTCGCCTTACACAACGCCCGCCAATGCGCCGCAACTGTTCTATCGCGTCCAAATTCAATAATCAGTTGCCGTCGCGTTGAATCACGCACCGCCGGGAGTTCGCTCCCGGCGGCTTTTTTGTCGTGGTGCCCTCCGCGTTCCGCAGGCAAATCAACGGCCCTCATGAACTTCATGGTTGGCGCTGCTTTGTTGGCGCGCGGAACGGTTTTCTGCAAACAGATTAAAGAAAAACTGCTACGGTGCGTCTCACTCTGATGCGATTAGTGCGATTGAGTTTAATATTTATGGCGTCCGCGGGGCTGGCGATTGCCGCCGCCAACCCGCCCGCCTTTCCGCGCGATCCCGGGCAACATCTCGAGCGCACTTGTTTCCAGACTGGCGAAGCGTGGAGTGAGTTTGGAAATCTGCGTTCTGATGTCGCGATTGTTTACGGGATTGATGCCAAGCTGCCCGACCGCATCAAAACCTGGCGCGATCGTGGTTATCGCATTCACGTGATGACCGGTGTTTCGTGGGGCGAATATCAGGACTATCTCTACGGCCGCTTCGACGGCGTGAATCATGAGGATGAAGCGCAAACCGTCAGCGACGGGCGCAAGAGCAGTCACGGCGGCGATGTTTATTACATGTGCCCGAGCACGAACTTCGGGAACTTCCTCATCGTCGGCGTGCAACGCGCGCTCGATGCCGGCACGGAAGCGATTCATCTCGAAGAACCGGAATTCTGGGTCAATGCCGGCTACTCGGAAGGTTTCAAACGCGAGTGGCGCGCGTATTACCACGAGGACTGGCAAGCGCCGCACACTTCCGTGGACGCCCAATGGCGTGCCTCAAAACTTAAATACTATCTCTACCGCCGCACGCTTCAGCAGATTTTCGATTACGTTCAGGATTACAATCAACGCACCGGCAAAAAAATTCGCTGCTACGTGCCGACGCACAGCTTGCTCAACTATGCGCACTGGGAAATTGTCAGTCCGGAATCGAGTCTCGCGCGGTTGAACGGATGTGATGGTTACATCGCGCAAGTCTGGACCGGCACTTCGCGCGAGCCGAACAAGTATCGCGGCAAAGTGAAGGAACGCACGTTCGAGACGGCCTTCCTCGAATACGGCGCGATGCAAAATCTCGTTCGCGCCACCGGTCGAACGGTTTGGTATTTGAACGATCCCATTGAAGATAATCCGAATCACGATTGGGACGATTACCAGCGCAATTGGGAATCCACGCTCGTCGCTTCGTTGCTGCAGCCGGACGTGTGGCGTTATGAAGTTTCGCCCTGGCCCGAGCGCGTGTTTCGCGGTCGTTACCCGCGTTCCGCGCCACGCGACCAACGCAAAACCATTCCGCCGGCGTACGCTACGGAGTTGCAGATCGTGATGAACACGCT
Source organism: uncultured Bifidobacterium sp. (assembly GCA_964553795.1). Lineage (GTDB taxonomy): Bacteria > Verrucomicrobiota > Verrucomicrobiia > Limisphaerales > JADLHS01 > JADLHS01. The sequence continues at coordinate 9,927 of CAZKMR010000118.1, forward strand.
CAATGACATGAAGCAAGAGCGCGTGAAATGGGACTGCGGCACGACTGGCATCGGCCAGATCATCAGTGATTCGCTGATGTTTCAGCGCGGCGCGCCGACTCATAGCGATGCGCATCTGAGTCATGTTTACGGTCTCTCGCTGCCGCTGCTGAAACGCGGCGTTCCGGTCGCGCCGGTCCAGTTGGAGAACGTCACGTTGCCCGGTTATCTGGACGACACGCGCGTGTTGCTGCTGAGTTATCACGGACAAAAGCCCCTCGCGCCCGACGTTCACGACAGCATCGCGGCTTGGGTGAAGGCGGGCGGCGTGTTGGTGGTGGTTGATGATGATTCCGATCCGTACAAGCGCGTTCGGGATTGGTGGAACAGCGACGGGCGGAAGTATGAAACGCCGCGTGAACATTTATTCGAGCAGCTCGGCCTCACGCGCACTCCAGACGCGGCGCAAAGCGAATGGTCCGTGGGCCGAGGCAAAATGATATGGTTGCGCGAAGATCCGGCCCGCCTTGCGAACACGGCCAAGGGCGATGCACTCGTGGCGACTACCGTCAAAAATGCTGCCGCAGCCGCGAAGCTGGATTGGCGCGAAACCAATTATCTACTGCTCGAACGCGGCCCGTATATCATCGCAGCGGGTTTGGACGAATCCATTTCCGATCAGCCGAAAACCTTGCGCGGTCGCTTCGTGAATTTATTCGATCCGGAACTGCGCGTGCGCGAGACGGTGTCGCTCGAACCGGGTAAACGTTATTTCCTGCGCGACCTGGACGCGACGAAAGCCAGCGAACTGCGCGTGTTGGCTTCCGCTTGCAAGACTCTTGAGACGGATCGTGAGAAGAACGCTTTCTCCTATGCAGTAGAAGGAGTGGCGCGTACTCCGGCGGTCGTGCTCTTGCAAACCAAATCCAAACCCCGCACAATTCTGCTCGACGGCGCGCCGGTGGAGGACTTCCAGTATTCCGACTCCGAGGAGTTATTGTGGCTCCGCTTCGAGAATGAATCCCGCCCGCGCACGTTGAAAGTCACTTTTTGAATTTATGAAATCGCTACGCACTATTCTGGTTCTCACGGGTCTAATCGCTATTGGCACGCAGGCCGCCGAACCGTCGCTCGTCACGCTGGCCAATCCGTTGCAAGGCACGGATTCCACGCACGGTTATTCGCACGGCAATACTTATCCCGCCGTCGCCGTGCCGTTCCCGATGAATGCCTGGGCGCCCTACACGCAGCCGCAACGCGACTCGTTCTATTACCAATATCGCCAGAATAAAATTCGCGGTATTCGCCAGACGCATCAGCCGAGTCCGTGGATTGCGGATTACGCAAATTTTTCGCTGATGGCGGTTTCCGGCAAACTCGCGGTGAAGGAAGACGATCGCGCGTCGGAGTTCAGCCATGACAAGGAACTGGCGCAGCCGAGCTACTATCGCGTCTATCTCGACACGTGGAAGGCGACGATGGAGGTCACGCCCACGGAACGCGCCGCGCGGTTTCGTTTTACTTTCGATGAAAGCGGAGACGGCTACATCGTGCTCGATGCGTTCGGAAATGGTTCCGTCGTGGAAGTTTTGCCGAAGGAGAAAAAGATCATCGGCGTTTGCCGGAACAACAACGGCGGCGTGCCGAACAACTTCTCGAATTATTTCGTCGTGACGTTTGACCAGGCGTTCGCCGACTTCGGAGTGTGGACACCTGATTCCATCAAAGCAGGTCAGGCGAAACTTTCAGACAAACACGTCGGCGCGTATCTGAAATTCAAAGTGCGCAAAGGCAAACCGATTACGTGCAAAGTGGCGTCTTCCTATCTCAGTCCCGAACAAGCCCAGCGCAATCTCGATCGCGAGATCGGTAAAGCGGACTTCGATACGGTGAAGCAACGTGCGGAAGCCGCGTGGAACGCGATGATGAATCGCATCAAGATCGAAGGCGGCACGGAGGCGCAACAACGCACGTTCTATAGTGCGATGTATCGGAGCTTCCTGTTCCCGCATCGCTTCCACGAATTCGACGCGCAGAACAAACCGGTGTATTTCAGTCCGTACGACGGCAAGGTCTATTCTGGTTACATGTACACGGACACGGGCTATTGGGACACGTTCCGCGCGTCGCATCCGCTCTATAATCTGCTCGTGCCGGAAATCAGCGGCGAAATCATGCAAAGCATCATCGCCGCGTACGAACAAAGCGGTTTCCTGCCGTCGTGGTCGAGTCCCGGACATCGCGATTGCATGATCGGCAACCACGCGTTTTCACTCCTCGCCGATGCGTGGGTCAAAGGCGTGACCAA
>CAZKMR010000119.1:0-11648 GCA_964553795.1 uncultured Bifidobacterium sp.
GCGTCTTTGCCGTTGAACGTGGCGTGCGGCAAATTATCCACCACGATGTCGGGATCAACGCCATGGCCCTCAATCAGCCATTCGCCTTCCGGACCGTAAACGCCCGTCTCGGCAGCCGTGGCCATCCCGCTGTCCACCAACCAGCGTTGCGCGGAGAGCCAGATTTCGCCGCCCCAGGTGCGCGTGCCAATGACTTTGCCCAGCTCGAGTCGTTTGAATCCTTCACTGAACGCTTCGCCATCGCTGGCCGTTTTTTCGTTGCACAACACCGTCACGTGACCGCGAAACGCGTAATGCATGTTCCAATAAGGTTCGCCCACGCGCGGTTGCCAGTAGAACCACGCTTTACGCAACAGCTTTTCCAGAATCCAAGCGTCAATATTCCCACCGCGATTGTGGCGGACGTCAATGATCAACCCCTGGCGATTGAACACGGGGAAAAATCCGCGCGCCCAATCCGCGATGTCCCGCGCCCCCATGGCGCGCAAATGCACGTAGCCGATCTGGCCGCCACCGAGTTCTTCCACGCGTTCGCGGCGCGTGAGTTCCCATTCGTCATAGCGCAAATCGGCGTCACGCTCGGTGGAAATGGGTTTGACGATGGCCTGGCGCGTGGCGCCATCGGCTGATTTAATTTCCAGCAGAACTTGTTTGCCGGCTTGATTGCGCAACAACAGTTCCGGGTGCAACCCCGCCAAAGTGCTGCGACCATTAATCATCGTGAGCACGTCCCCCACTTTGACGTGCACGCCCGGCTGGTGCAACGGCGCGGATTGCTCGGGATAATCCGGGTCGGCCCGGTAAATGTGTTCGACCCGCCAGCCGCCCGCGGCTTCGTCACGCGTCAATTGCGCCCCCAAGGAAGCGGGGCGGATTTGATCCAGACCTTCGCGTTGATCGCCATAGCGAACGAAAATGTGCAACGCAGACAATTCACCCGCCAGGTCGTAAATCACGTCACTCAATTCCGCGCGATCACTTACTCGCTCGATCAGCGGCTCGTATTTTTTCCGCATGGCCGGCCAATCCACGCCGTGCATGCCGCGGTCATAGAAGAAATCCCGCAACATGCGCCAGGATTCCGTGTAAATCTGGCGCCACTCCTCCCGCGGAATGATGGACAGCGTCCAGCTGTCGAGATTGACCCGCTCATCCAGTTTCGCCGGCGCCCCCGAATCGGCGGCGATGATGTAAAACACGTCGCCTTTGCGCACGAGCAACTTCTTGCCTTCGGCTGCGACTTCGTAGCGATTCACATCTTCGACCAGCGTTTTCACCTTGGGATCTTTGTTCGTGATCTCCAATTGCTTGAGTTCGGATTTGGCGCCAAAACCCACGCCCCGACCGATGAAGAGCAAATGCTTCGCCGTAACTTCCAACGCGGAATAGTTCCCTGCCGCGACCGGCACTTCGTATAACCGCGCGGTTAACCCATCGAGATCAATCTTCACCGGCGTAGGCTTTGCCTTTTTGTCTTTGGTGTTTTCTTTCGGTTTGGGTTCTTCGGGTTTCTCCTCTTTGTTTTCCGGCTTGGCATCGTCCTTCGGCTTCTCCTCGGTCGGAGTTTCCTTTTTGTCTGTTTTATCCGTTTTCGAGTCGCCGCTCTTCTCGTTCTGCAACTCATCTTTGGGTTGATACGGCCACGTTTGATCCTTGGTTAAGGCCAGCGCGTAAATCTTCGTTGTCTCGGTGAAGAACGGTTCGGGCTGGCGCACGCCCCAGGGACTGGACACCAACGAACGTAATTCGCGGTCGCTCAAGAAATACAGCCACTTGCCGTCCGGCGACCACGCGGGACTGTAGCTTTCCACTCGATCACTCGTCACCGGCGTGTGCGAACCGTCCGCCAGCGAATAGAGATGGATTTGTTGCACCTGATTCGAAGCGGGATCAGTGTAAGCGAGCCACTGGCTGTCCGGCGCCCACGCGATGTCATCGAAGCCGTTGCGCACCGACGCCGCCACCAGCGTGGTTTCGTGCGTCTCCAAATCTTGAATCCAGAGCTTGCGATCCTTGTCGGTCCACGCCAGACGCTTGCCGTCCGGCGACGGCACGGCAGAAAATCGGAACACCGTGCTGTTCGTCGTCAACGTTTCGCCCGCGCCAACGCCGTTGGCCGGGAAACGCCAGAATTCCAATTCGCCCGATTCATCGGACAACGCCACCAGTGATTTGCCATCCGGCATAAAACGCGCGTTCCGGTATCGCACGCCCGTTTGCCGCGGCACTTCGACCAGCCGACCCGAATCCACCGGCGCCACAAAAATCTGCCCGCGCGCCGTCAATACCACGCGATCGCCATTAGGAGAAACGTGGGCGCTGGTGAGAAAATCCAAGGGCCGTTTCACCCAGCGTTCGCGCATTTGATCGAAATCGGAGGCCAACTGAATCTCAATCCCGTTGTCGCGACCACTCGCAATGTCGAACAAACGCAGGTCTGCGCCGTGTTGATACACGATGCGTCCGCCTTGTAACGCAGGTGTTTTCACGTCGAATTCCTTGTGCCGGGTCAGTTGCTTCAAATCCGAACCATCCGGCTTCATGGACCACAAGTTCATGATGCCATCCCGATCCGTGGCAAAATAAACGCGGCCTTGCCACCACATGGGATGGCGACTTGAGCCCTTGTGATCAGCGGCCAGCGGCGTCGCCTCGGCGTCATTCGCTCCAAAGCGCCAGAGATTTTCCGCCGTGCCACCTTCGTAACGTTTGGTGCTGCTGCTTTGACGCGCGAGTCGCGTGAAGAAGAGTTGCCGCCCGGAATCGTCATAAACTCCCTGCGCCGCCTGCGCCAATGGCAACACGGTGCGCTGTCCCGATGTTAAATCAATCGAGGCCAACTGCCGATTTGGCAGCGTGGAAAAGGCGTCGGTTGCATAAAGCACCTTGCCGTCCGGAGTCCAACCCACCACCCCCGCACCCGAGCCATGAAACGTGCGTCGTTCGGGTAATCCACCCGCCAGCGGCATCGTATAAACCTCCGTCGGCCCTTCGTATTCGGCGCTGAAGGCGAGCGTTTTGCCGTCCGGCGAAATCGCGGCGCTGGTTTCCGAACCAAGATGGGAAGTCAACCGCTGCGCTACGCCACCCTTCACACCGACGCGCCACAAGTCGCCTTCCGCCGTGAACACGATAGTGTCCTGATGAATCGCGGGAAAACGATAGTAACCGCGCGGCGATTCGGCAGCAGCGACCGCAATCGTCATTCCGAGCCCGAGGAAGAAGCAACAAACTCTCATGGGGCGTAAGCATTGCCGCGCGAGCTTGGAACGGCGAGATTTTTTGTCGCCACTGCTCTGGAAAATTCGCAACTGGCTCAGGGATGGGCGGCTTCCAACCAATCAAGGGAAAACGTCGCGAACGAGATGGTTTCGTACGCATTGGTTTGGCCGCATTCAAACAGACAGCCGATGGTTTGATCCGGCAACCCGACCAGACTGGAATACGCCGCGGGCCCGGCGTGAATCAGCTTGTTCACGGGCCATGTATCACCTTCGTCATAGCTGACGCGCACTGTCATCCTCTCGCGCTTGGTGCTGGCAGGATTGGAAAACAGAATCCGACTCTTATTTCCCTGCTCCGGCCATGAATAACGGACCATACTCGCCTGACAAACCGGTTCGATGAGCGTTTCGTCGAGTTTTACCGACGACCACGACAGACCGCCATCGCGACTCGTCGCCACCGCGCGGCGATTCTTTTTGTGATACGACCGCATGTTGTGCAGTAGCGAACCATCCGCGAGTTCCACCACGGTGGACTCGTTGGTTTTCTCGTCTTCAATGCCGCCGAGTTGCCAGGTTGCGCCGTGGTCATCCGAGAAAATCACATGCGACCGCGTCATCACCTGCGCGGACGCACCGATAATCGAATGGTTGGCGGGAATTACCAAGCGACCTTGGTTTGCGCCGCGCGTGAGTTGAATGCCATTCACCGGCCCGGTCGCGTACCAGCCCCACTCCGGTTTCTTGACGGCGGCGGTGATTTCTTTTGGCGCGGCCCAGGTCAATCCATCGTCACTGCTGTGGGAAACAAAAACCCGCCGCGTATCACGGGCCTTCTGATAACCGATCGCGTCTTCCTTGTCCGCGCCGTCATTCCACGTCAACAGCAGCCAGATTGTCCCGGTGATTTGATCCACAACCGGCGCGGGATTGCCGCAAGTATTCTCGCCATCAGACCAGAGCAGTTGCGCTTCGCTCCAGGTCTTGCCGCCGTCGGTCGAACGTTTCAGCAACACATCAATATCACCCGTATCGCTGCCGCCGTTTTTTCGTCCTTCGCAAAACGCCAGCAACGTTCCCTTGGTCGTCGCGACGAGTGCCGGAATTCGATAGGTGTGATAACCACCCTGCCCTCGGGCAAAGACCGCGGCCGGTTTCGGCCCATCGGCGGTGGCGGAATTCCTGGTCGCTTGCCATTGTGGTTTGGCTTCCGGTTGCCGGGCCAAAATGCCGCGCAACTGCGCGACGATTTCCGGTTTTTCGCTGGCAAGATTCTCCGTTTCGTCCGGATCAGCCTGATAATCGTAAAGCTCGAGAATCGCAGCATCACGGCTCGCCCCGGGTTTCTTCCACTCCACCAGGCGGTAACGTTCCGTGCGCACCGCGCGCCCGAGAATTTCTCCCGCGCCACGCGGCGACCGCGGATAAACGTGGAACACGGCTTCTTTCGTTGGTGCTGTCGGACTTTTCAATGCGCTCAGAAAACTTGCACCGTCCAATCCGCTCGGTTGCGGCAACCCCGCCAATTCGCAAAGCGTGGGGAAAACATCCACCGACTCCACCAACGCGCGCGTGGCCGTTCCGCCCGAGGTAATTCCCGGTGCCCGCACCAGCAAAGGAATCCGCGCCGCGTGTTCGTAATTACTGTGCTTGGCCCACATGCCGTGGTCGCCGAGATGCCAGCCGTGATCGCCCCACAACACCACAACCGTGTTGCTGGCAAATCCCAGCGTGGTCAGTTCGTCGAGCACGCGCCCGATTTGTGCGTCCGTGTAACTGACAGCAGCGTGGTAGCCGTGCAGCAACTCGCGTTGCTTTGCCGCGCTTAAGTCACCGCGATCCGGCACGTCCGCGTAGTTCCGCAATTCCTTCCACGTGGTCGGCGCAAATTCCGGTGCGCCCGCGGGCGGTGTCTGGCGCGGCGCGGGTTGAAACGCGTTACGATCGTAAAGGTCCCAATACTTTTTCGGCGCGACGAACGGCAAATGCGGCTTTTGAAATCCGACGAACAACATCCACGGCTCGCCCGGCTTGGCTTTCGCCTGCCGCAACCGCCGCAGCGCTTCTTCCGCGATTAATCCGTCGTTGAATGTGTTGTCCGGCACATCGGCTGATTCTACCGCCGGCCCCCGACTCGAGGCATCTCCCTGCGCCGCTGCCCGGCTGGCCGGCAATGCGTAGTGCCCCGCCTTGGGCGACCAATGTGGCACGCTCCACGATGCCGCGTCGTTCCGATTCCCATGCCCGACGTGAAAGACTTTCCCCAACGCTTCAGTGCGCCAGCCGTGCTGTTTGAACCATTGACCGATGGTCACGGCGTCAGGCCGGGCGTTACGAAAAAACGTGGGCAAATCATAAACGCCAAGCGTGGTGGGGCGTAGTCCGGTCATCAATGCGTTGCGCGACGGCGCACAAACCGCCTGATTACAATACGCCCGCTCGAACCGCATGCCGCTCGCCGCCAGGCGATCGATGTGCGGTGACTTCACCTGCGTCTCGCCATAGCAACCGAGCAATGGCTTGAGATCGTCCACGCAGATGAAAAGCACATTGGGCCGCGCGGCGGCGGCCAAGGTGGTTTCGGCATTCAATGCCGTTTGGCAAGTTAGCAGGCTGAGCAGCAACCACAGGCGAGGCTGAATTCGTATGTTCATGGAGCAATCGGGTTCGCGCGCGAGAGTAACTTTTCCTGATCCCGATTTCCAGAGCCCCACCCGGAAATTATATGTGACCCCAATCGCGCGACCGCCTTCGCGAGCATACCCGCCGCGGGATTGCCGCTTGTGTTCAACTGCGTCGTAACGCACTTTGAACGACGTTGGGGTGGTACACCATGAATCCCGGATTGAAAAAATTTATCAAAAGCTGGCTCATCACCGCGTTTGCCGTGTTAGTGACGGCGGTGATCATGCACAAACGCGTCCGTTATGGTTCCCCGGGAGATTTGTTATTGGCCGCGTTTTTGTTGGGGATTCTGAACGCCTTCATTCGCCCCCTGCTTTTCCTGCTCGCGCTGCCGCTGTTGATCGGAACGTTGGGATTGTTCATGGTGGTGATCAACGGTTGCCTGCTTTATCTCGTGCACGGATTGATGGGCGACCGGTTCCAAATTGACGGTTTCGGTTGGGCCATGCTGGCGTCCATTTTGATCGGCCTCATTTCTTTCCCGTTGAATGTGCTCACGGGCAACACCAACGCCCGAATCAAGGTGGAACGCAAACAACGCCAATCCAACGATCGCAACTCCGGCGGCGACGGTCCGGTGATTGATGTTTAACCGGTCAGTCGCGCTGGTAGGCCGCGCGCTGCGTGGCAATTCCCTGCGCGTTGAAGTCGCGCTCAAAATCGGTCACAACTGCCGCCAGTTCGGCCGGCGTCTCCACCGGTGTGAAGTTTGAAGCCGTCGCAAAAACTTCGCGCATCTGGGCAAAGTAATCGGCATCGTCGGTGCGCAAGTAAACCACTCCTCCGGGGGCCAAGGCCTGCCGGGCCAGCGCGGGAAACCGTTCATTGATCAATCGGAACCGACGATGTTTCTTCTTTGGCCACGGGTCTGGGAAATAAATGTGCAACGCCTGCGCCGATTGTGGCGGCAGCAAATACTCCAGAAAATAGGCGCTCTCAATACGCACGCCACAGACGTTGGTGAGTCCCAGGCGCCGGCCTTTGCGTTCCACTTTGCGCACGCGCCCCATGAGCCGTTCCACACCGAGGAAGTTCCATTCCGGGTGCAACCGGGCGGATTCCACCAGAAAAGAGGCGTCGCCGCAGCCGAGTTCCACGTGCAATGGTTGCGCGACAGGAAAAAGTTTGCCGAGGTCCAATCGTTCCAGAATGGACGGCAGCTCGTAATATAATGGGGCTTCGGGCTGAACCGGTGTTTGCGTCACGCGCCCAATGTAACGGTTGAGAGCGGACCGGAGCAACGCTGGCGCGCTACTCCGGTCCCAACCCACTGGCTTCCTTGGCGTCAGGGCATCATGACCCGGTAAAATCTCTGACTGATAATGGCCGCCGCCGGGTCCGTCGCCACCGCCCGACCTTCGGCATCAGCCACCACGATGGCAAACGTCGGCCAGAACGTGGCATTCGGACTCGCGGCAAATTGTACGCGATTGGTGGAATACGGCGGCGCGGTCCAACTCAATTGCAGGTAACCGTTGGCCAATTTCTTCGGCGTAATCGCCGAAAGCAGCGGTTGCGCCGCATGCGCCACGCGGTAAAAACGCTGCGGCACGGCTCGGGCGGAAATATCGAGTGCGATGACGTTGCTGAGACTATTCGCCGTTACATTCGTCAACGTCTGCCATACCGGCGGGTTCAATTGCGACGTGAATTGAATTCCATACACCTGGCCGGGTTGCCCTTGATAGTTCAACGACATGCTGCCGTCGGTTTGCCGGACGAGTTCCAACTCGCGTTCCTTCGGGCCGGTCGGCGCGGCGGGCGCGGTAAACAGCAATTGATTCGAAGGCGGACTCTCAATTCCGCCGGTATCATAGGAAACCGCGTAAATCCAGTAGGTCGCTCCGACGGTGAGACCTGAAATCGTCCCCGAAAGGCTTGTGCCCACGTCAAGCCGCGTGCCGGGAGATTGTCCCACCGCCCCGTAATATAGTGCGTAGCCACGCACTGACGGATCACCGGCCGGATCCCAACTCAATTGGATCGGTGCTGCCACTTCACTGAATGCATTTCCGCCCATTAAACAGAAAACAATTCCGGCTATGACTGACCAGCGATTCGACTCCGCACAACGACTTCTCAACATCAGGTTGTAACTTTTTTGACTATTCCACGGCCCAACTGCCTCCTGGCAACGTCAGACCGAGTCTCGCACGAATCGGTTTTAGCACCGCCGATGCCATCGGGAGAATTACGGGCAGAAGTGCTGCGTCAACGCCGCGTGCATCGAACTCAATCCGCTTCTTTTCCAATGACTTCGCGCGGCGCGGCGACTCGCAAAAAGACCGGGAATTGTGATCGGCTTAACGCGGAAGATTTTCGTCTCAAAAAAGCCGTTCAGTTTTTGTGAGGAATCTGAACAAGCCTCGCTCGGAAATCGATCATGCCGACGACGACGCCCTGCAATCGCTTATGGTCCGCCGCTGGGAATCGGGTGAATAAGTTTCGGCGGGAAACCTGCTAGCGTTCGCGCCACATGGACGATATAAGTAATTTGGTAGTAAACACGACCCCGACCCCGACGAGTTTCATGCGCATTCTGATCATAGATGACGAAGAAACGATTCGCAGCACGCTAGCGACGATGTTGCAAACGCTCGGACATGAAGTAGTTGGCGTCGAGGATTCCGCCAGCGCCCTGAAGGAGCTGGACAAAGCGCAGTTCGACGTGGCGTTTCTCGATCTGCGGCTGGGCACGGAAAACGGCATGGACCTGTTGCCGGAATTGCTCCGCGCCAACGCGCACCTCGACATCGTGGTTTTTACCGCGTTCGCTTCGATTGAAAGCGCGGTCGAAGCCATGCGGCGCGGCGCGGCGGACTACATCTCCAAACCGTTCACGCCGGAACAAGTCCGCCAGGTCCTTCGCCAAATCAACAAGACCCGCTCGCTCGAAGGCCAGGTCGCCAATCTGCAATCGCGCCTCTCCACCGATGCGCCCCCCGCGAGCGTGGACACCACTGAACCCGCCATGGAACGCGCCTTTCATCTCGCGTTCAAGGCGGCCGCCTCTCCGGCCACTGTCTTGTTGCTCGGCGAAAGCGGCACGGGCAAATCGGTGCTCGCCCGCGCGATTCACGAGCGCAGTCCGAAAAAGGACAAGCCGTTCGTCACTGTCAGTTGCCCGAGCCTTTCCGGGGAATTGTTGGAAAGCGAACTGTTCGGCCGGATCAAAGGCGCCTACACCGGCGCAACCAGCGATACCTGGGGCAAAGTCGCCGCCGCAGACGGCGGCACGTTGTTCCTGGATGAAATCGGCGAATTACCCCTCGCGATTCAACCCAAATTGCTTCGCCTCTTGCAGGAAAAGGAATACGAACGCGTGGGCGAAGCCAAAACCCGCCACGCCAACGTCCGCATCATCGCCGCCACCAATCGCAACCTCGACGCCGCCGTCCGCGAGAAAACGTTCCGGGAAGACCTCTATTACCGTTTGAACGTCATCGCCATCCGCGTTCCGCCTTTGCGGGAGCGCCCGCACGATCTCCGGCATATTGCCGCCGGCTACTTGAAGTTCTTCAGCGGTCAATGCGGCAAAAAGGTCACCGGCTTCGCTCCCGCTGCGCAAGCCGCCATGGAACAATACGCGTGGCCCGGCAATCTCCGCGAATTGCGCAACGTCGTCGAGCACGCCGTCATTTTCAGTTCCGGATCGGAAGTCGCCGTTGCGGATTTGCCCGATCAATTGCATCCCGGCGGCACCGGTCAACCCGACGAGAACGTGCGCATCGGCATGAAACTCCCGCTCGAACAAATCGAAAACGAACACATCCGCCGCGTGCTCGCCCAAACCACCACGATGGAAGAAGCCGCGCAATTACTCGGCATCTCGCGCGGGACACTTTACGAGCGAAAGAAAAAAATGGGGCTTTAACGGCCCTGCAACTGATTCGTCATGCTGCGCACCCGCATATTCCTCAATCTGATTCCGTTCATCCTCATTCTGATCGGGGTCGGGGTCTATGCGTTGTATCTCTTCACCCGCGCCGCCAACACGGTGGATCGCACCATCACCGAAAGCTACAATCGCGATGCCGCCGCCGTGGAAATGCTGCTCGCCGTGGACCGTATGGATGCGGCATTGGATCGTTCCCGCAAGGAGGACAGAAGTTCCGCGCAACTGATGTTCGACACCAACCGCCGTATCTTCGCCGACAAGATGCAATGGCAGTTCACCAACAATCCGGCGGCCACGCCCTTGTCCACCGAGCGACAATTGCAATTGCAAACCAACTTCACCGCGCTGCGCGCGCTGGCGGCCGACTTGTTCCGCACCAACATCACTCGCGCCCAGCAAGACGCCAAATACAACGACACCATCATCGTCACCGACGGCCTCAAACGTTCCATCAACGGCATCCGCGAGGAAATTCGCGAGAACATGTTCGCCACCGGCGATACGATTCAACGCGTCACGCAAACCATCACCAGCATGTTGATTCTCGGTTTGACCGTGGCCCTGCTCATCTCAGGTTACGCGAGTTACAAACTGGGGAAAGCCATTCTCAAACCGATCAAGACCCTGACGGACGCCGCACGCGAAATCGGTCAGGGCAATCTCGAACAAACCGTCCCCGTCCTGTCCAACGACGAGTTGGGCGAACTGGCCACTACGTTTAATAAAATGGCGGGCCAGTTGAATACGTATCGCCAGAGCACCACCGAACAAATCATCCGGCTGCACCGCACCATGGAAGCCGCCCTCGCGTCCTTTTCCGATCCGGTCTTCATCATCGATCGCTACGGGCGCGTCGAACTGAGCAACCGCGCCGCGGAGCAATTAAATGCGCACCTCGGACTCAACGGCGCGCTGCCGCCCAAACTTGCCATGGCCGCCGACAGCGTGCTCAAAAGCAACCAGGATTTCTTGCCCGACAGTTTCAACGAAGTCATCACGCTGCGCGTTCGCGGCGAGGAACGCTCCTTCCTGCCGCGCCTGCACATCATGCGCGAGGCTGAAGCCAAACCCGTCGGCGTCGCCATTGTGCTGCACGATGTGACCCGCTTCCGGTTGCTGGACGATGCCAAAACAAATCTCGTTGCCACGGTCAGTCACGAACTTAAAACCCCGCTGACCAGTGTGCGAATGGTGGTGCATTTATTACTCGAACGGAGTCTTGGGCAATTGAACCAAAAACAGCACGAGCTGCTCGAAACCGCCCGCAAAGACTCCGAACGCCTGCTCAAAATGTTGGACGCCCTGCTCGACATTGCGCGTCTCGAAGCCGGCGCCGCCGCGTTAACCAAAGAACGCATCAGCCCCGCGGCGTTGGTGCAATCCATTCGCGCCGAAGTCCAGAGCGACGTGGAAGCGCACAATCTGAATCTCGTCTGCGAAGTCGAGCCCGCCCTGCCCGATGTGTTGGTGGATCGCCAGCAGATTGGCCCGGTGTTTCACAACTTTATTTCCAACGCCATCAAACATTCTCCGCCCGCCGGCAAGATCCAGATTGCGGCCACAGCGACCACCGACGGCGGCGTGCAGTTCAGCGTGAGCGACGAAGGCCCGGGTTTGGGCGAACAACATCAGGGACTGGTGTTCGATCGGTTCTATCGGGTGCCCGGCCAGACGAAACGCGGCGTTGGGCTTGGGCTGTCCATCGCGCGGGAAATTGTGGTGGCTCACGGCGGTCGCGTCGGCGTGCGCAGTCAACCCGGCCAAGGCAGCGAATTCTTTTTCGTGCTCGACGGAAACAAGTAGAGTTTGGAGAAGAAATGGTCGGGGCGGTGAGATTTGAA
>CAZKMR010000120.1:0-4087 GCA_964553795.1 uncultured Bifidobacterium sp.
ACGAACATGGCGAGGACCTCGCGCCACGGCTGCAGAACACCCGTTTCATTGTTCGCCGCCATAGTTGCAATCAGGCCAGGCCTTTGGTTTTTCAATTCCGCCGCCAGCCATTCCAGATCCACCACGCCGCCGCGCGTCACCGGAATCAGTTTCAACCGCGCCCTGAAAAAGTGCCGGGCCGATTCCAGCACGCACGGATGCTCGATGGCCGAAATCCAAACTTCCGCCGCGGAATCCAAAACTCGGGCGAAGTGATGAAACACTGTGTTGCCCGACTCCGACGCGCCCGAGGTCCAAACGATGTCCAGCGGCGAGCAACCAAGAATTCTGGCGAGCCGTTCGCGCGCGTCAGTCACTGCCGCGTCCGCGCGCGCGCCGATACGATGCGGACTGGACGGATTGCCAGGAAAACGCTCGGCAGCCTCCAGCCACGCGGCCTTGGCGCGGGCGCTCAAGAGCGTGGTGGCATTATGATCGAAATACAACATGCGGCGCGGGGAGAGTTTAGCCGCAAAGGTCCCCACCATTTCGAGTCTTTTTACGTGCGGCCTGCTTTCTTCTTTCCTTTTCTGTGTCTTTTGCGCTTCTTTGCGGCAATAAGTTCATGACACCTGAAGCCGCCAAAACACTCCATTACAAGCGCTCCCACTTTGTCACGCAGTTGCCGCTGGACTATCGCTACAGCCCGTCGCACGCGTGGATCGCGCGGCACGACGAACAGATTTGGCGCGTCGGGCTGACAAAGTTCGCGACGCGGATGCTGGGTGAAATCGTGGATGTCGGATTTGAACCGGCCACCGGCGCGCCGGTCAAACAAGGCGACGTGATCGGTTGGATCGAAGGGTTCAAGGCGATCTCGGATGTTTTTTGTATCGCGGAGGGACAGTTCGGGGGAATGAATCCAGAATTGAAAAGCGAAAGCGAATTGATCGCGCGGGATCCTTATGGTCGTGGCTGGCTTTATCAGGTCGCCGGGCAACCGGACCCTCAGTGTGTTGACGTGTACGCGTATCGCGACATTCTGGACCAGACCATTGACCGCATCCTGGCGAAACAAAAAAACGAGGATCATCCATGACCACCGCAACTCCGCTCCCGGCCCGCGCGCGCTACATCATGATCGGCGGTTTTCTTGGCGCAGGAAAGACCACCGCGGTCGCCAGACTCGCGCAACGTTTGAGTGATCAGGGTCTCCGCGTGGGCCTCATCACCAACGACCAGGGCAACGAACTCGTGGACACCGCCACGTTGCGCGCCAAAGGTTTTGCAACGGAGGAAATTCCCGGCGGCTGTTTCTGTTGCCGGTTCAACTCGCTGGTGGACGCGGCCAACAAACTCACGGCGGACGCGCGGCCGGAAGTTTTTATCGCGGAGCCCGTCGGCAGTTGCACGGATTTGGTGGCGACCGTGACGTATCCATTGCGTCGCATGTATGGCGAGAGTTTTACCATCGCGCCGTTGAGCGTGTTGGTGGACCCGATTCGGGCGCTGCGCGTGTTTGGCTTGAGCGACGGCGGCAGGTTTTCGGAGAAGGTGCTCTATATCTACCGCAAGCAACTTGAGGAAGCGGACCTCATCGTCATCAACAAGCGCGATTTGCTCGATGACGAACAGTTCGCCCGGCTCAATGCGAAATTGGCGGAAGAGTTTCCAAGTGCGGAAATCATTGCCGCATCCGCACGAAACGGCGACGGCCTCGAACCTTGGTTTGCGCGCATCACGTCCACCGAACAACAGGCCCGGCGCGCGATGGAAGTGGATTACGAGGTTTATGCAGAGGGCGAAGCGCTGCTGGGCTGGCTCAACTGCACGGTGCAGATGAGTTCCGCTGTCGAGTTCGATGGCAATGCGACGTTGCGGGCGCTGGCCCGGCGGATTCAGGAATTGCTGAACGCGGAGCAAGCCGAAGTCGCGCATCTCAAGATGACTCTCAGTCCCGACGAAGGCTTGGGCGACATCGCCGTGGCTAATCTGGTGCGCAACGATTTTGTGCCGGAACTGTCGCTGGAATTGCCAGATGTCATTCGCGGTGGACAACTCATCATCAATTGCCGCGCCGAAGCCGCGCCGGAAAAATTGCTTGCGACGTTGAAACACGCGCTGACGGACACGAGTCAGGAACAGGCTGGCCTGACGTTGAAACTGGAACACTCGGAGCACTTCCGTCCCGGCAAACCGCAGCCTACGCATCGGATGACTCATCCGGCATGAAACATTTCACCGGAGAAAACGAATCAAACCGTTGGCGGCAACGTCCGGTAAAGGTATAATTTACGCCCACGAATGACGAACCAACCGCGCATCCTGTTCTGCAACTGCACCTACGCGCAAGTCGTGCCGCCGGAGGTCAAGGCGGCGGTGCTGAAGAAACTTTGCGACTCCGGCGTCGCCTTCGATGCCGTGGCCGATCTTTGCGAAATGTCCGCGCGCCACGATCCGGCACTCAAACGACTGGCGGACGGCGGCGCGGTGAAGATCGCAGCCTGCTACCCACGCGCCGTGAAGTGGCTTTTCGCCGCGGCCCAGTCGCCCCTGCCACTCGATACCACTGAAGTGCTGAACATGCGCGTCGAATCCGCCGAAGACATCGCCGCCGGATTGTTCAACATCGAACTCACGCCGAACCTGCCACAAGGTAAGGCCACCGCCGCGGACGCTCCGCAACCGGCGACCGCCAATGCCTGAAATTCTGTCATGTCATTAAAAGACCAAACCATCCTGCGCGTCGTGCTCTACGAAGGTGACGGCGCGCAACCGCTCGACGCGCAGGATCGCTTTGCCGCGATGACTTCACTGCTGGAACGCGGTTACACCGTGACGCGTTCCACCGGCAGCGGTCGCGTCGCGCCGCATGACCCCGCGGCCATGCTGGTATTGGGCCGGTTTGAAAACGGTCAGCCGCCGCAAGCCGAAGATGCTTCGGGCGCAGTGGCGTTGCGCTTTCACAACATCGCTGGCTTCGATGCGAACGGCATCGCAGACCTGGTAGAATCTACGCGCGCGGAAACACAAGCGTTCAAGCACGGCGAGTGGAAGCCGTGGTTTCCGGTGATTGATTACGACCGTTGCACGAACTGCATGCAGTGCCTGAGCTTCTGCCTGTTCGGTGTTTATGGCGTGGATGAACAGGCGAAAATCCAGGTGCAGAACAATGACAACTGCAAAACCAATTGTCCCGCCTGCTCGCGCGTCTGCCCCGAGGCGGCCATCATGTTCCCGAAATACAAATCCGGCCCGATCAATGGCGACGTGGTCACGGACGCGGACCTCAATCGCGAGAAGATGAAGGTGGACATCTCCGCGCTGCTCGGCGGGGACATTTATTCGATGCTGCGCCAGCGGAGCGATCAGGCCAAGGTTCGCTTCAGCAAGGAGCGCGACGAAAAAGCCGCGTTGCAGGAGCGCAAGAATTGTCTCACCAAACTAGCCAGCGCGGGCGACATCCCGGCGGAAGTGTTGATGAGTCTGCCGTCGCCTGAGGAAATTCTGCGCCGCGCCGACGAGGCGAAAGCCAAGGCACAGGCGGCGCTGGCCGCACAACCACGGTAATTCATTCATGGACCCACAAATCGCATTCAAGATGGTCGAGGAACTTCGCCTTCAGTCGCGGCTGGCGCAGTTGGCCTGGCAGAATTTGCGAACGAGCCTGCAAGGGTTGGATGGCGAAAAAACATTCTCCTTCGTGCAGGCACTGCTTGACCATGCGTTGTTCACGGCAGGTCTGTTATGGCCACGACGGCCAACTTCGCAAGATCGGGGCGCATGGCTGCGTCAGGCCTTGAAAGTGCCCGAGGATTCACCGCTCCGCCTGCGCGGACTGCGCGAGCAATTGGAGCGGCCCGACGAACAATTCGAGGATTGGCTGGCGTCGCTCGACAACAAGAATTACGTGGACATGAACATCATGCCGCAGACCGCGCTGGGCGAAACAAGGGCGGACACGTTTCAGCGCAGCCTCGATCCGGACACTTACAAGCTGGTCTTGCGCGGCGTGACCTGTGATCTTCGGCAGATCGCGGATGCACTCAAGCAACTGGACAGCGCCGCCGCCGCATGGCAGCGGACGAACAAACCTTGGTAACCGCGC
>CAZKMR010000120.1:4097-11639 GCA_964553795.1 uncultured Bifidobacterium sp.
CTATGCTCCCCGCCCTCGCCTATCGAACGCTTTGCACCGAAAAGGCCCTCGGGCTACCCGCAATTGGCATTGCAGGCGGCGGCAAATCGGACAAATTGAGGCCATCATGAGTATTGCGACCCAGCCGATTGCGCTTGTCACGCCGGAGGAATACCTCAAAGGCGAACGGCTTTCTGAAATCCGCCACGAGTATGTCAGCGGCCACGTCTTTGCGATGGCGGGCGCGAGTGTTGACCACAATCGGATCTCGGGAAACATTTTTCGGGAACTGGGCAACGCACTTCGGGGCAAGCGCTGCGAGCCTTTCATCAACGACATGAAGGTGAAACTTCCGCCCATGTTTGGCGACGCCTTTTACTATCCCGACGTCGTGGTCGCTTGCGATCCCTCGGACAACGCCAAGTATTATCGCGAACGCCCCACGATCATCTTTGAAGTCCTGTCACCGGAGACGGAGCGGACGGACCAGCGGGAAAAAACCATCGCGTACAAGTCAATGCCCAGCATCACCACCTTCGCTCTCGTGGACCAGGACCGCATGGTGCTGACTGTGCAACGCCGTACCGAAACTGGCTGGCAAACTGATGTGTTGGAAGGACGCAACGCCATCCTCAAACTGCCTGACATCGGCGTCGAGATTCCATTGGAACGAATCTACGAGCGCACGGCGGTATTGACGGGCAGTCCTTCCGTTTGAACTCATGCTTCCCGCCCTCGCCTTTCGCACGCTCCGCACGGCTGATCCGCGCCTGCTCTGGAAGTTCGCGTGGAACTTCGGCGTGAAGGGGATGCTGTCCGTCGAGAAGTTCAAGCGGCGCATCAAGCGTGGCGAATACTTTCCGCCATTCCTTTACCTCTCGATTCTGAACACCTGCAACCTGCGCTGTCAGGGTTGCTGGGTGGATGTCGAGGAAAAGGACGCCATTGATCTTGAAGCGCTGAATCGCACGATCAGCGACGCCAAAAAACACGGCAACTCTTTCTTCGGCATTCTCGGCGGCGAACCGTTCATGCATCCGCAGTTGCTGGATTTGTTGGCGGCACATCCCGATTGCTACTTTCAGATTTTCACCAACGGTCAGCTCATCACCGAGAAAACTGCGCGTCGCCTGCGCGAAATCGGCAACGCCACGCCGCTCATCAGCATCGAAGGCCGCGAAATCACCAGCGACGAACGCCGCGGCAAAAAAGAAGTCTTCACCCGCACGTTACGCGGACTCGACAACTGTCTGCGTGAAAAAATTCTCACCGGCGTCGCGACGAGCGTCTGCCAGTCGAACATTGACGAACTGCTCACGGAATCCTGGCTGCAAGAGTTGATCAATCGCGGCGTGCATTACGTGTGGTATCACGGCTACCGGCCGGTTGGACCGAAACCCAATTACCAGCTCGCCCTCACTCCCGAGCAACTCGTACGGGTGCGGCGGTTCGTCGTCGAGATGCGCACGAAGCTGCCCATCGCCATCATTGACGCCTATTACGATCACGACGGCCAGGCGCTATGCCCGATGTCCACCGGCATCAGCCATCACATCGGCCCACGCGGCGATATTGAGCCATGCCCGATCATTCAATTTGCGGTGGAAAGCATCCATGATCAGCGCGGCATTTATGAAACCATGCGCGCCAGTACGTTCCTCAAGGATTTCCGCGAATTGAGCGCCAAACACACGCGCGGCTGCGTCGTTTTGGAACGTCCTGACCTTGTTAAAGACCTGGTTGAGAAGCACGGTGCCCGCGATACCACTGCGCGCGGCACAGCGATGGCGGAACTGGAAACCATGACCCCGCGTTTCAGTCAATGGCTCCCCGGCGAGGAAGTCCCGGAGAAACACTGGATGTACCGACTCGCGAAGAAGTATTGGTTCTACGATTTCAACGCCTATCGCAACGTCGCGCACGACGCCGCCGGACAAGCGCGGGAATTGAAAGCGAAACTGGACCAGCCCGCCAACCCGGCGGATATTCGCGCCGCAACTCCATTGGAGATTAAATAAATAAATCATCGGGATCAAACGTCATAACGCGCCGAATCATGCAAACCAGCCCTTTGAAAAACCTTGGCTCGTTCAGTCCGGTCGCCGTTCCCAAGCACGCGGTGCAGCAGCGATTTCGCCCGCCCAAGAAGAACATTCCGCAGACGGTCTTCGAGCGGAACCGCGTCCTGCAATTCGTGCGCAACTACGTGGCTGAGTTCAATCGCGTGCCACCGCTGCCGATGGACCAGTTGAAAGAGCACGCGGACCGACTCGTCACCTCGCTGGGCTGTGATCCCATTTACCGCGATTACATCGGGGTTCTGCTCAACAACGAAATGTGGCGCGAAGCCGTCGCCGCCGTGCCGTTCGAGCGCCGGCTGTTGCTGCTGCCCAAATGCCTGCGGGTGGAAGCCAAATGCCCCGCGCCGTTTGACGAGTTCGGCCTGCTCTGCAAACAATGCGGCCTCTGTTCGATTCAAGACCTGACCAGCGAGGCGGAAAAACTTGGTTATGCCGTGCTCGTCGCCGAAGGCAGTGCCATCGTCATGTCCATCATTCAAACTGGCAAGATTGACGCGATTGTCGGCGTCAGTTGTCTGAGCGTGCTGGAACGCGCGTTCCCCTACATGGAAGCCGCGGCGATTCCCGGCGTCGCCCTGCCGCTGTTGCAGGACGATTGCATTGA
This sequence comes from uncultured Bifidobacterium sp., assembly GCA_964553795.1. Classification (GTDB taxonomy): domain Bacteria; phylum Verrucomicrobiota; class Verrucomicrobiia; order Limisphaerales; family JADLHS01; genus JADLHS01. The sequence goes on from CAZKMR010000120.1 coordinate 6,762, forward strand.
CACCACGATTGATCTCGACTGGGTCTGGGAGTACATCCACCTCACCAGCGAAGACCAGACCCGCCGGCTCGATCTGGGCGCGCTGCGCGACGACGTGGATTTCTGGTTCACACCGGCTTCGCTGGACTTGGTCATGGGCCCGCCGGAAGGCGAAACCGAGAAAATTGCCCGTGACTGGCTCATGCGCGCGGGCAAACGCTGGCGGCCGTTCCTGACCACGGCGGCGTTTCAGGCCCTGCGCAAAGACGCCGATGGCACTCTCCCCAACGATCTCAAAAAAGTCGCCGTCGCCGTCGAGTGTTTCCACAAGGCATCGTTGATCCACGACGACATCGAGGACAACGACACCGAGCGTTACGGCGAAAAGACATTGCACGAAGAATACGGAATTCCCGTCGCGCTGAACGTGGGCGATATGCTCATCGGCGAAGGCTATCGGTTGCTCGCCTCGTGCGGTGCTTCCGCCGAGCAAAATGCCCGCATGTTGCGCGTCGCGTCGGAAGGCCAACGCCAGCTTTGCCAGGGTCAGGGCGCGGAATTATGCTGGGCGCGGAACCCGCAGCCGCTCAGGTCCTCCGAAGTTCTGGACATCTTCCGCCGTAAAACCGCCCCCGCTTTTGAAGTGGCGCTGCGTATCGGCGCGCTTTACGCGGGTGCTGAACAACACGAAGAAGTGGACGGAGTGCTTGGCAAATACAGCGAGGCACTTGGCATCGCCTACCAGATTCGCGACGACCTGAGCGACCTCGGCGCGAGCGGCGAGACGAACGACATCACCGGACTGCGTCCCAGCCTGTTGCTCGCCGTCGCGCATGAAAAGGCCAAGGACGCGCAGAAAGAAGTGCTCGCTTCCATCTGGCGCCGGCAATGGCCGGATGGCACAACGCCCGCGCAAGTCGAAGCGCTCTACACCGAACTCAAGGCCGACGAACGGGCGAAAGTGCTCCTCGAGACCTACAAGGAAGAAGCCATTCGTTCGTTGCGCGATCTGGAAAACCAGAATCTCAAGGGCCTGCTCCGCCGGGTGATCGGGAAGATTTTCAACGATGTCGAGATCAAGGGTTGGTGCAAAGAGCAAGAACTGACGAACAGACGCCAACCGGAATCTCCCGCGGAGACAGAAATGGTTGCCGCAAAATGAAACAGGGAAGGCCCGGAGCGCGGACAGTCATGTCCGCGAGTTCCCGCGCCAGCGCATTAGTTTGCGCGGACATGGCTGTCTGTGCTCCGCCGCGAGGCCGGTCAAATTCACACGCGTAATTCTTTCCTGCCGCAACAGTGAGTCTCCGCCTTCAACTCCTCCAAGTCGCCCGCCTCGCGCCCCGGTTGTTGGGTGACTCCACCGAACTTGTCCGCGATTTTTTCCGACGGCAACTCACCGCTGAAGGTGGCGGACAAGATCGCGCGGGCCGGCCCGACCTTTACTACACCATCTTTGCACTCGCCGGGATGCAGGCGCTGGACGCGGAAGTTCCGGTGGATCAAGTCGAGAAGTTTCTGCACGGATTTGGCGCTGGTGATAAACTGGATTTCGTTCACCTCTCCGCACTCGCCCGCTGTTGGGCCGCACTTGGGGTGAAACGAATGCCCGCAGGGCTTGATCGCGCATTGCTGGCCCGCGTTGAATCGTTTCGCAAACCCGATGGTGGCTATGAAGGCGATGCAAAACTTTCCCACGGCACGGCCTACGGCGCATTTGTCGCGCTTGGAGCTTACGAAGACCTTGGCAAAACTCCGCCGCATCCGCTCAAGTTGATTCAATCCTTAAAACGGCTCGAAACCCCCGACGGCGCCTGGAGCAACATCCCGAACGCTCGTATCGGCGCCACGAACGCCACGGCAGGCGCAGTCACGCTCATTCGGCATCTCGGCTTTCCGGTGAATCAAAACGTCGGCGACTGGTTGTTGGCGCAGGCGCATCCGCAAGGTGGATTTCTGGCCGTGCCGGGCGCGCCGTTGCCTGACCTGCTGTCCACCGCCACAACGTTGCACGCGCTGGCCGCGATGGATCGCCGGTTGCCCAGCGCGGTGCATGAGCGGTGCATGGATTTTCTGGATTCGCTCTGGTCAGCGCAGGGCGGTTTTCACGGTCATTGGGCGGACGATCATTTGGATGCCGAGTACACGTTTTACGGCCTTCTGGCGTTGGGACATCTCTCCGTGGGATAAGCGTCTGGCCGGGATTGAATCTTCGCTCCCGTCTCCCAATCTGCTATGGTAACGGCATGTCACGGGACGACCTGTTTGCCGCTGCGCCGAAAGATTCCCCGGAAGCTCCGGTCGCCGAAAATTCCATGCGGCATCAACCGCTCGCCGCGCGGATGCGCCCGCGTTCGCTTGATGAATACGTTGGGCAAACGCATATCCTTGCGCCCGGTCAGTTGCTCCGTCGCGCCATCGAGGCGGATCGGATTCAATCGCTCATCTTCTACGGCCCGCCTGGCACGGGGAAAACTTCGCTCGCGCAAATCATCGCGCGCCAAACCAAAAGCAAGTTCGAGCGCCTGAGCGGCGTGGAATCCAATGTCGCCGACATGCGCCGCGTCCTCGCTTCGGCCCAGAATCGCCTGGAGAACACCGGCCAGCCGACGATTCTGTTTATTGACGAAATCCATCGCTTCAACAAATCGCAGCAGGATATTTTATTGCCCGATGTCGAGAGCGGCGTGATCCGGCTCATCGGCGCGACCACACACAATCCGTTCTTCTTCGTCAACTCCCCGCTCGTTTCGCGTTCGCAAATCTTCGAGCTGCGTCCGCTGACCGAGGAAGATTTGTTCAACCTGCTTCAACGCGCCTTGCGCGATGAAGAACGAGGCGTCGGCTACCTTAAGATCAACGCCGACGAAAATGCCATCCGGCATCTCGCCACCATGGCCGACGGCGACGCGCGCAAATGTCTGAACGCGCTGGAAATCGCCGCGCTCACCACTGAGCCAACTCCCGTAGTGGGACAGCGCGTCCCGCCTGTCCAGGGCAAGGGGGAGAACCCAAGTTTACAGAATTCCCCTGCACCCGGACAGGCTGGAAGCACTGTCCCACTAACCGGCGTCATCCATATTGATCTCACCGTCGCCGAACAGAGCATTCAGAAGAAAGCCATCGTTTATGACGGCGATGGCGACGCGCATTACGACACGATTTCCGCGTTCATCAAATCCATGCGCGGCAGCGATCCTGACGCTGCGCTTTACTGGCTCGCCAAGATGATTCATGCGGGCGAAGACCCGCGCTTCATCACGCGCCGCATCGTGATCTGCGCCGCGGAGGATGTCGGACTGGCCGATCCGATGGCGCTCGTGCTGGCAAACGCGGCGCATCAAGCGGCGGAATTCATCGGCTGGCCCGAGGCCCGCATTCCCATCGCCGAAGCCACGATCTACATCGCCACCGCGAACAAAAGCAACAGCGCCTACAAGGCGATTGATGCCGCGTTGGAAGATGTTCGCTCCGGTCGCACGCTCGCCGTGCCCGAACATCTGCGCGACGGCAGCTACCAGGGCGCGAAACGCCTCGGCCACGGCGTCGGCTACCAATACGCCCACGATGGGAAAGATCATTTCGTGGCGCAGGATTATCTCGGCCCGGCCAAACGCTACTACGAACCCACCGAACAAGGCGTAGAAAAGAAGATCAAGGAACGGCTGGATAACTGGCGAAAGCAAAACCAGACCGCCTCGCAAACCAAATAGTCTTGGTGAGAATGAACGATTACTTCGCTTCAGCCGTAGCGTACGCAATTGCGCTCACTGTGCTCTGGTTTTACACGCGAAAAGGCAAGTCTGGTTACGTGCGCTGGCAATGGCGAGCCCCGCATTGGATTCTCGGCCGACTGTTGGTCGTCTTCGTTATTTTGCACATTGGGTTTGCGCTCACGGGAATCCCGGCGGCGTGGGGATACCTGACCATCGTCCTGTTTGGTGGCCTCGCTTACGCCGCCGATTCAACCGGCGTGACCTTTGTGCCCTTTGCTCTGATTGGATTCGTCCTCCGGGAGTGGATATTTTGGCTCCCTTCCAGAAATCAACTGATCTTGCGAACCAGGAAAACCAGCGAAGCAGGTAAACCAGAACATCTGATTGGCCAGGTGGGACAAGCCTTGAGCGATCTCAAACTGGCCGGAAAAATTGCGGTCAACGGCCAGGAATTTTATGCGCGATCCGAGGCAGGCTTTGTGGGCAAGGGCGAAAACGTTCTGGTCAGTTCGGTGGGCGATTTTGGGTTGGTGGTCCGTCGGGTTGACGCTCGTCCTCGCGATCAACTCTGAATCCGTATAATGCGAGGGCTGGCTGACCGGAGCTTCGTTCGATACGTATGGACAATTTGAATCTCAACACGGCTAAATTCGCCCTGCGCGAACAAATTCGCGCCCTGGTGAAAAGCATTTCACCGGCAGCGCGGGCCAATGCTTCGGCGAAGCTTTGCACCCGGTTGCGAACTCAGAAGGTGTGGCACACGGCCAAAGCAGTTCTGTTATTCGCTCCCTTGCCCGATGAGCCGGACATCTGGCCGTTGTTAAACGAAGCCCTCGTCGCTGGCAAGATCATCGCACTCCCGGGTTTTGTGCCGGGAACAAACACGTACACTGCTCGTCGTATCATTGATCCCGGGCGCGACGTGGTCATCGGCAAGTTTGGCATCCGCGAAGCAACCGCCGTGTCCCCCGAAATTGAGTTGAACCAACTGGACTTGGTGTTGGTGCCTGGGGTAGCTTTCGATTCGCGCGGGCGGCGACTGGGACGGGGTAAAGGGTTTTATGACCGGTTGCTGGCTGGCGTGCGCGGGACGAAGTGCGGGGTGGCGTTCGATGAACAAATCGTGGACGCCGTGCCGGTCGGCCCGCGGGATCTTTCAACTTCCAGCCCAGGGGCAATCGAG
>CAZKMR010000121.1:0-11573 GCA_964553795.1 uncultured Bifidobacterium sp.
GCGGCATCATTCTCGCCGGCAAGGAACTCAGCGGGCCCGGACCGGATCGCGGCATCGTGTTTCAATCGCCCTGTCTGCTGCCGTGGCTGACGGCGTTCGAAAATGTCATGCTCGGCGTGGATCAGGTGTTCTACACCGCCAGCAAAGCGGAACGTCGCGAGATCGCGGAATACTATCTCACTGTCGTCGGCCTCGGCGACGCGATGCACAAGAGTTCGCGCGACCTGAGCCAGGGCATGAAACAACGCGTCGGCATCGCGCGCGCCTTCGCGCTTAAACCCAAGATGCTGTTGCTGGATGAACCGTTCGGCATGTTGGACGCGTTAACGCGATTGGAACTGCAACAAGTCCTGCTCGAAGTCTGGGGACGTACGCAACTCACCGCACTCATGGTCACGCACGATGTGGACGAAGCGATCTTTCTTTCGGATCGCGTCGTGATGATGACCAACGGTCCAGCCGCCGAAGTCGGCGACGTGCTCGAAGTGAAATTCCCGCGCCCGCGTAATCGCGCCGCATTGTTGGAAGACTCGCAATACTACGTGTGCCGCGAGCACTTGATTGAGTTCCTCAACGACCGCGCGCATCACAAACCCAAACTCGCCCACGCCGCCTGATATGTTTTCCCGCGCCAAGCTTTCCCCCACCGCGCCCGAGGCCGGGAGCGAAGGAAAGCTTGGCGACACGCGGCGCGCTGCTTCAAAAGCGCCAAAAACTGTCGTCGTGATCGGCAACGGCATGGCGAGTCACAAGCTGTGTGAACGACTCACCACGCTGGATCGCAGCGGTGAGTTTCGCATCGTGGTGTTCGGCGAAGAGAAGCAGCCGGCTTACGACCGCGTGCATCTGACGGCGTTCCTCGAGCAACCATTTGCGGAGAAACTGCTGCTTGCACCGCAATCCTGGTATGAGGAACAGAACATCGAATTGCATCTGGGCGATCCGGTGGCGACGGTGGATCGCGAGAGGAAAGTTGTTCGCGCTGCCAGCGGAAAGGAGGTTGCGTACGATCATTTGATTTTTGCGACGGGCTCGCGCGCTTTCATGCCGCCGTTGCCGGGCAAGGAATTGTCCGGCGTTTTTGTTTACCGCACGATTGACGATTTGCGCGGCATTCTCGTACAGGCAAAACACGGCAAACGCGCGGCGGTGCTGGGCGGTGGTTTGCTCGGAGTCGAAGCCGCGAAGGCGTTGCGCGATCTCGGATTGGAAACCTGGATTGTGGAACGCGGCGTTTCGTTGCTCGCACGCCAACTCGATCCGCAAGCCGGTGCGTTGTTGCAAACGCATGTTGAGAAACTGGGTATCCATGTTTGCACGCAGCGCGAAACGCAGAGCATTGAAGCACTCGGCGAGGATCGGTTGTTGCAATTCAACACCGGCGAATGTTTGCGGGTGCAACTTGTCGTGGTGGCGGCGGGGATTCGTCCGCGTGATGAACTGGCCGCCGCGTGCGGACTTGAACTCGGCCCGCGCGGTGGCATTCGCATCAATGACGCGCTGCAAACTTCCGATGCGAACATTTTTGCGATTGGGGAGTGCGCGTGTCATCGCAACGTGATTTACGGACTGGCCGCGCCCGGTTATCAGATGGCGGATTTGCTGGCGGAAAATCTCGCCGGCAAGCGCCGCAAATACACCGGGAGCGACCAGTCCACGCGACTCAAGCTCAGCGGCATTGAGGTCGCCACGCTCGGCGATTTTCAGGCAAACGGCGATGAGTCCATCCGCTGGCAGGGCGATGGCGCGAGCCGGCGACTGGTGCTGGAGAAAGGCCGATTGGTTGGTGCGACTGCGGTGGGCGATTGGCCGGAAGCCGTGCGGATCCAGGAACTGGCCGAACGCAAAGCGCGTGTCTGGCGTTGGCAAAAGAATCGGTTCGCGCGCACGGGCAAACTCTGGAAAGCGGATACTGCGCCGCATGTGAGTCAGTGGTCCGCGAACGCGCTCGTGTGCAACTGCGTCGGCGTAAGACGCGGCGCTTTGAGCGCGGCGTGTGCCGAAGGTTGCGCTACGGTTGAAGCGCTGGCGAAACGCACCGGTGCGTCCACGGTTTGCGGTTCGTGCAAACCGCTACTCGCGCAACTGGTCGGCGCGCCTGCGTGGTTAAATGATATTCCCGGGCTTAGGCCGCTCGCTATCGCGTGTTCCATTGCCCTGATTTTGGCGCTGGCAATTTTCTTTGCTCCGCCAATTGCCTTTGCCGATTCCGTCCAGGAGAAATTGCATCAAATCGACGTGCTGTGGCGCGACAGTTTTTGGAAGCAAGTCAGCGGTTTTACGCTGGTGGGGCTCGTGTTGATCAGTCTCGTGCTGTCGCTACGCAAACGAATCAAACGTTTCACATTTGGCGAATTCGGTTATTGGCGCGCGGTTCATGCGGTGCTTGGAACGATTTCTCTCGTCGCGCTGGTGACGCACACCGGATTTCGCCTCGGCAATAATTTTAACTTCGTGTTGATGCTGAATTTTCTCGCGCTCGCCTTGGTGGGCGCGCTCGCGGGCACGGTGACGGCGCTGGATCGGCGGTTGAGTCCCGTGGCGGCGAAACGCTTGCGCTCGTTCTGGACGGGGACGCACATCGCTATGGCGTGGCCATTGCCGGTGCTCGTCGTGCTGCACGTAGTGATCGCGTATTACTTTTGATGGCTCAGAAGAACAAATGGCTCTGGATTCTCTGGAGCGTGGTGACTTTGGCAATGACTGGCATGGCAACCTATTTCCTGGTGGGACCGGATCGGCGCTTTCTTTTGCCGGGCGAAACCACCAGCGGCCATTACCAGATCGAACTGGCCTGCAACGCCTGTCACACGCCGTGGCTCGGGGTGAAAGAAGATGCGTGTTACAAGTGTCACGAAGCGGAACTCAAAGCCGCGAACGATTCGCATCCGAAGAGCAAGTTCACCGACCCGCGCAATGCCGATCGGTTGCAACTCATCAAGGCGGACAATTGCATCGCGTGTCATCGCGAACATGTGCCGCATCAAACCGGCGCGATGGGCGTGACGATGCCGATTGATTATTGCGCGCATTGTCATCAGCAAACGCTCACCGACCGGCCGAGTCACAAGAACTTCAAGTTCGATTCCTGCGCGACGGCGGGCTGTCACAATTATCACGACAACACGGCGCTTTACGAAAATTTCCTGCTGAAGCACACGAATCAGCCCGCCATCAAGGACTCCGGCGCGGTGGCGAAACGCCAGTTGCTCGCCTTTCTGATGGATGACGGCGTGATGAAAGCGCGGCCGGCGCTCACGGCGGAACAACAGAACGCGCCCGCGAGTGTGAAGGCGGATGCGAAGGTGAAGGAGGATTGGTTGACGACGGCTCACGCGAAAGCGGGCGTAAACTGCACGGATTGTCACAATGTTGAGGATGCAGCGACGCGCGAGAAACGCTGGTCGGACAAGCTGGATCACAATGCCTGCACGCGCTGTCATAAGGAAGAGGTGAACGGTTTTCTCGCGGGGAAACACGGGATGCGTCTCGCGCTGGATTTGCCGCCGATGACGCCAGCGGAAGCGCGATTGCCGATGAAAGCCGAGGCGGCGCATCGCGAGTTGAGTTGCGTGAGTTGTCATGGCGCGCACGACTTCAATACGCGCACGGCAGCAGTGGATGCGTGCCTTTCATGTCACGACGACGAACACAGTCTCGCTTACAAAAACTCCAAGCACTTCGCGCTTTGGTTCAACGAAACCACGGGCGAAGCGCCTGCGGGTAGCGGCGTGAGTTGCGCCACGTGTCATTTGCCGCGCGAGAAGATTGAAAACGCGGGCCGCGTCAGCGTGCGCGTGCAACACAATCAGAATGCGAATTTGCGGCCCAACGAAAAAATGATCCGCAGCGTCTGTCTCGATTGCCACGGACTGGAGTTCAGTCTCGATGCGCTCGCAGATACAGCGTTAATCCGCACCAATTTCATCGGTCGCCCGGCACGCCATGTCGAAAGCGTTGATCTGGCGGTGCAGCGACAGATGGAAGTTCAAAAAAGCAAAACCAAACCCCGAAACTGAAAATGAAACTGAAACTCCTGAAACCCCTCCTGATCGCCGCGGTGGTGCTGGCGATGATTGCCAGTACCACGTTCCTCACCGGTTGCAACAAAGCGGAAGCCGCCAAAGCCCCCGGATTCACGCCGCAACAAATGGCCGATGGCCTGTTCACCGTGATGTCATCGGATCGCGCCGTTTACACCAAGCAAGTGGTGAATCGTTTGCAGAATGACGAAAAAATCATCAAGGCCACCGAGCATTGGAAAGACGAGAAGACGTTGCCGTTGCCAGCGCAGATGTTCCGCATGGGCGCGGAAACGGTGGCGGAGAAGAAGCCCGGCTTCAGCTACGCGCTGCTGTCGCTCTGGCCAATCAACAAGCAGAACGAACCCAAGACCGACGCGGAGAAGCAGGGGCTGCAATTTGTCGCGGACAGCAAGGGCGCGACTAACTATTACACCGAGGAAGTGTTGGGCGGCAAAAAGTATTTCACGGCGGTGTATGCGGACGTAGCGGTCTCGCCCGCGTGCGTGAAATGTCACAACGATCACGATGATTCGCCCAAAACAGATTTTGCGCTCAACGACGTGATGGGCGGCGTGGTGATTCGTCTGCCGTTGGATTGATTCAAGTCAAGGTCATCAACTCGGAAAGGAATAACATGACTCCACAACAAGTGACCCTCGTGCAAACCAGTTGGGAAAAATGCGTGCCGATTGCGGATCAGGCTGCCGCGCTGTTTTACGGCAAGCTGTTTGAACTCGATCCCAATCTGAAGCCGCTCTTCAAATCGGATTTGAAGGAGCAGGGCAAGAAACTCATGACCATGATCACCATGGTGGTGCGCGGCTTGAACGATCTTGGTCGGCTCGTGCCCGCGGTTGAAGATCTCGGCCGTCGCCATGTCGGTTACGGCGTGAAAGACACGCATTATGCGACGGTCGGCGCGGCATTGCTCTGGACGCTGGAGCAGGGGCTTGGCAACGACTTCACACCCGAAGTGAAGGACGCCTGGGGCACCGCTTATGGAGTCCTCGCGACGACGATGCAGAAAGCCGCCGCGGCGCCGGCTTAATTGATCTCACAACAACACACACAACGAACGACTCAAATCAACTGAATGAAAATCAACACTCCCAACTGGAAACTCCTCACCGGCAGCGCGCTCGTGCTCGCCGCCACTGCGTCGGTTTACGCGCAGGACAAACCGGCGGTCACGGACACGAACGTTTGTCCGGTGACCACGTTCTTCCACAACAAAATCCCCGACATGATTGCGAAGGGAAAATTCTCGCTGAACGTGCGGGCGCGTTACGAAAACGCCGATCAGGAAGGCGGCACGCCACCGGCGCACGCGGAGACGATTCGCACGCGCTTCGGTTATACCACTGCGCCGCTCTACGGTTTTCAGGCGATGATCGAAGCGGAGAACACGACGGCGGCAAACAAAGACACGTACGCAGCGGGCCCGGGATCGCCGGTGCCGCGGGACGTCATCGCTGATCCGACGGTGACCGAGATGAATCAGGCGTGGCTCAGCTATACCTACAGTGCGAGCAACTTCACCGCGACGGCGAAGGGCGGTCGGCAAGTGTTCATCCTGGACAACCATCGGTTCATCGGTCACGTCGGCTGGCGGCAGAACATGCAGACATTCGACTCGGCCGTGTTGAAGGTGACACCGTTGAAGGGGCTCGATGTGAACTACGCTTATCTCTGGAAGGTGAATCGCATTTTCGGCGATAGCACCTCGCTGGCGGCAGGCACGAGCGATTTTAATTCGGATTCGCACGTGTTCAATGCGAGTTACACTGTTTCGCCGCTGCTCAAAGCGACGGGCTACGCGTATCTTCTCGATCTGAAGAACGAACGTCCGCTCGCCGGCGTGGCGAACAATTCGTGTGCGACCTACGGCGGTTTTCTCACCGGCACGTGGACGTTCGACAAGGAAAACAAAGGCACGCTCGGCTATCGCGCTGAGTTTGCGTGGCAGTCCGACTACGCTGACAGCACGCTCAACTACGAAACGGAGTACTATCTGGGCGAACTCAAGGCGACGTATGATCGGTTCACCGTGAGCGCGGGTTACGAAGTGCTCGGCAGCGACGAGAACACCGGAGCGGGAGGCGGGGTGACATCATTCCGTACGCCGCTCGCGACGTTGCACGCCTTCAACGGTTGGGCGGATGTCTTTCTTGCGACGCCCGCGGCCGGGTTGAAGGATCTTTACGCGTCCGCAGGCGTGACGTTGCCCTGGAATATTCCGGTGAACTTTGTCTATCACAAATTCGATGCGGAAACCGGCAGTGCGGACTTTGGTCAGGAATACGACTTCGTTGCGTCGCGGAAGTTTGGCAAGAACTGGACAGTGCTGGCCAAGTACGCGAAGTACGACGGCAAAGCAGCTCCGTTCGCCTTCGACAAGCAGGTATTCTGGGCCGAAGTCGAATTCAACTTCTGAGCGAGTTCTTTCTCTGGAACGATGCCAAGTGCGCTGGTCTTTTTGGCCAGCGCACCCTTTTTTAGAACCGGAGCTGGAGGTATTCACCAACCTCGCCACTTTGGTCGCAATGGTTAATTTTCGCCAATGCGGACGATCTTTTCGAAACCGCGACCTCGCGGTGCTGCGCCGTTCAATTCACGCGCCTTGTTCCTTTTTGGAGAAAAGTCGCCGCAAACGCTTCGTTTTTGCGCCACTCGCATGACTCATGGGAGGTATGAGAACTATTCAGTGCGTTCATAGGTGAATGGCATTGGCGACGCTCAAATCGGACTCGGAAACGCGTTCATGTTTTTCCACCGAACCAAATGACGTCCGGCGCTGACAAAACTCCGGTCTCCCGGGCAGCGGCTACCACGCCCCCGGAGGCTGCGGCGCGCACGTTGATCGACGACCTGTTGGCGGAACAGCAGCGCCTCACGGCGGTGGAGCGGTTCTCGCGCCTGCACGAAAGCAACGGTCTGCCGGCGCAGGCGCGTTACTACCGCGACTTGATCCCGCTGACGAAGCCGCAGGCCGGTCAGCAATACGGTTTCGAAGTGGACTTGGACCGATGCAGCGGTTGCAAGGCGTGCGTCACGGCGTGTCATTCGCTGAATGGCCTGGAGGAAACCGAGACGTGGCGCAGCGTCGGGTTGTTGCTCAGCGCGCCAGTTTTTGAAAGGGAGAATCTGAGAAAGGGAGAAAGGGAGAGTTCCCCCCTTCACCCTTTCACCTCTGCTCCCTTTCAGCAGCATGTAACAACCGCCTGTCATCATTGCGTCGAGCCCGGCTGCCTCGAAGGTTGTCCCGTGCTCGCCTACGACAAAGACCCCGTCACCGGCATCGTGCGGCATCTCGATGATCAATGCATCGGTTGCCAATACTGCGTGATGAAGTGCCCGTACGAAGTGCCGCAGTATTCGCAACGGCTCGGCATCGTGCGCAAATGCGACATGTGCGCGAATCGGCTCGCGGTTGGCGAAGCGCCGGCCTGCGTGCAAGCCTGCCCGCACGAGGCGATCAAGATCACGTTAATCGAGACGGCGTCGGTCCGTGAAGCCTATCGCGCCGGCACGGACCGGGGAGAAAAGGAGAAAGGGGGAAAAGGAGCAGAGGGGATTAGCCCCTTTTCCCCGCAGCCCCTTTTCCCCTCGGCAAACTTATTCCTGCCCGCGTCGCCGCTACCGCAGATCACGCTGCCGACGACGCGCTACAAATCTGCGAAGCCGCTACCGCCCACGTTGCTCGCGGCCGATCACGCGCGCGCGACTCCAGCGCATTCGCATTTGCCGCTCGTGTTCATGCTGGTGCTGACGCAACTCGCCGTCGGTGCAAGCGTCGCAACGGTGTTTGTACCTTCGCGGTGGCTCGCGGTCGTGGCGGCGGTCGTGGGTGCAGCCGCGTTGGGAATTGCCTCGCTGCACCTCGGCAAACCGCTCAAGGCGTGGCGCGCATTTCTCGGCTGGCGCACGTCCTGGTTCAGCCGCGAGGTCATTGTGTTCGGTGCTTATGTGCCGCTGGCTATGACGACCGCCGCGAGCTTCTGGCTCGCGCCGCTCGCGCCGTTGCAAAAGCCGCTTGCGCTGCTGGCAGTCGCGACGGGCCTGGCGGGCGTCGCGTGTTCGGCGATGATTTACGCGGACACCAAGCGCGAATTCTGGCGCGCGTCGCAGAGCCTCGGAAAATTCTTCGGCACAACGTTGCTGCTCGGCGCGGCGACGGCGTTAGTGGTCGCAAACGGCGCGAGTTCTCCGCTGATCGCGCTGTTGTTCCTCGCGACCGCCGCGAAGCTGGGTTTGGAACACCGCATATTCCGGCAACTGGTGGACAAAGAAACATTGACGCTGACGCCATTGAACAAGACCGCGCGGCTGTTGACCGATGATCTCGGACTCGCGGCACGCTGCCGCATCGCCTGCGGTATTTTTGGTGGAATGGTCTTGCCGCTTTGGCTGGCGACCCCGCAATCGAGTCCAGCGCTGGCGATTGCGGTTTTGAGCCTGTGTCTCGTGGGTGAATTGCTGGAACGCTATCTATTTTTCACGGCGGTTGCGCCCGCCAAAATGCCGGGAGGTTTTGCCGCATGAGTGTCGTAAAAGAAAATTCCCTGTTGCGCCATTGGAACGGCACGTTGACCAAAGAGCTGGTCTTGCATCCGGGCGATTTTGGTCTCGGTCATGTGCCTGCGCGACTTAAACCGGATAGCACGACAACTTCAGTGTGCGGCTTCTGTTCGACGGGTTGCGGCTTGAATATTCATCTCAAGGAAGGACAGGCCGTGAACCTCAGCGCGGATACGCATTATCCCGTCAATCTCGGTATGGCGTGTCCAAAAGGCTGGGAAGCACTCAACTGTCTGTCCGCGCCGGATCGCGCGACCGCGCCGCTGCTCCGGCAACCGGACGGCAGCATGAAAGCTGTCGCGTGGGACGAGGCGATGAAGGCCTTTGTCGCCAAGTTCAAAGCGATCATGGCCGAGCACGGGCCGGAGAGCGTCGCGTTCTTGAGCACGGGCCAGATTTGCACGGAGGAACTCGCGTTGCTCGGTTGCTTGTGGAAGTTCGGCATGGGCGCGTTGCACTGCGATTCCAACACGCGCCAGTGCATGGCTACGGCGCATGTCGCCTACAAACAAAGTTTTGGCTTCGACGCGCCGCCGTTTACGTATGCGGATTTTGAACTGAGCGACACGCTGATTTTCATCGGCGCCAATCCCTGCATCGCCCACCCGATCATGTGGCAACGCGTGCTCCGGAATCAGAACAACCCGCACATCATTGTGATTGATCCGCGTCGCACCGAAACAGCGATGAGCGCCGCGCAACATCTGCCGCTCACGCCCAAGTCCGATCTCACGCTGCTCTACGGCCTCGCGAATCTGCTCGTGCAAAACGACTGGGTGGACCGCGAGTTCATCGCGCGCAGCACGACAGGTTACGCAGAGTTCGCTGAGTTTGTGCGGCAATTCACGCCGGACAAAGTTGCAGCGGAGACCGGGTTGACCGTCGGAGAAATTTACCGTTGTGCGGAAGCGATTCATCGCGGTAAGGCGGTTTCGTTCTGGTGGACGATGGGCGTGAATCAAAGTCACGAGAGCACCCGCACCGCACAGGCCATTATTAATCTGGCGCTCATGACCGGTAACATCGGCAAACCCGGCACCGGGGCGAATAGTATCACCGGCCAGTGCAACGCGATGGGTTCGCGCCTTTACGCCAACGTGACGAGTCTGATTGGCGGACGCGACTTCGCGAAGGTTGAACACCGCGAGCACGTGGCGGGCTTGTTGAATATACCGGTGGAAACAATTCCGACGAAAAATTCCTGGGCCTACGATCAAATCATCGAAGGCATCCGCAGCGGAAAGATCAAGGCGCTGTGGGTGATTGCGACGAACCCGGCGCATTCGTGGGGCGCGCGGATTGAGAATCAGAATGGTGGAACGCCCGCCCTCACCCCGGCCCTCTCCCCCGGGGAGAGGGAGAAATGTTCCCCCTCGCTCGCGAATGCGAATGCGGTCAACAGCTCGGCTAGCTCAAGCGAAAATGTGAGCATTCAACGGCTGTCCCCTCTCCACGAACCGGAGCGCCGATCACCCGATCGGCTCGCTGGGAAACCCGCCGAGCAACGAGCCGATCTCGTGATCGGCGCTCCAGCGCGTTCAGGGGGGCAAAGCGCGAATTTGGTTTCGAAAGAATCTCTCGGCGGCGGAGAGGGTCAGGATGAGGGCGAGCGTCGCGACAGTTCCTTCAGTGAGCTCCTCGCGAAGCTCGATTTCCTCGTCGTGCAGGACATGTTCACGACCACGGACACGGCGCAGCGGGCGGATCTGCTGTTACCTGCTGCTGGCTGGGGCGAGAAGGAAGGCACGTTCATCAACAGCGAACGGCGCATCGGGCTGACGAAGAAAGTTTCGCGCGCGCCGGGTCAGGCGTTGAGCGATTTCAACATTTTCAAACTCCTTGCGCATTACTGGGGCTGCGAAGAATTGTTCCGCGAATGGTCGTCGCCTGAAGCGGCGTTCCAAATCCTCAAACGCGCTTCGGCCGGGCAACCGTGCGACATCACGGGCATTGTTGACTACAAACATCTCGACGCGTGCGGCGGAATTCAGTGGCCGTTGCCGAGTAATGGTTGCCGCCGACGTGAGGAGGCGGAACTCACAAATGGAAGTAATCCACCTCCTAACGTCGGTGGCTACGAGCCGGCGAACGAACGCCGCCTGTTCGCCGACGGCAAATTCTTCACGCCTGAAGGCAAAGCGAAGTTTCTCTTTGATCAGCCGCGGCCCGTCGCCGAACCGACCAATGATGAATTTCCGTTCGTCATGCTGACGGGACGCGGCACGAGCGCGCAATGGCACACAAACACCCGCACCGGCAAATCCGCCGTGTTGCGCACGTTGTATCCCGCGAAACCGTACGTGGAAATCAACCCCGCTGACCTCGCACAATTCGGTCTCGCGGCGAATCGTTTGGTAGCGGTGGTTTCACGGCGCGCGCGCATCGAATGCACCGCCGTCGCCTCGGCCAGCGTGCAGCCCGGACACGTTTTTATCCCGATGCATTACGAGGTGACGAATCAATTGACCCGCACCGAATACGACCCGCATTCGCGCCAGCCGAGTTACAAGTATTGCGCGGTGCGACTGGAGAAAATTTCTGTATGAGCGATCGCATCTACAACGCCGAACAACTGGTCCAGTTCTCCGACGCGAAAGCGACCGTGAGAGAAATTGCCATCACGCCGCATTCGAGCATTGCCGTGTGGGGCGTGCGGCCCGGGCAGGAAGTTCCCGCGCACACGCATCCCGATGGTCAGGACACGTGGGTGATGTTGCGCGGCGAACTCACTTACTATCTCGGAAACGGCCAGCGTCGCGTAATTCGCGCTGGCGAAATTGACGTGGCCAGCCCCAACGAAGTGCACGGCGCGATCAACGAAAGCGCCGTCGATGCCGTGTTCCTTTCCATTTACAACGCGCCGCAGCTCGGCTGGCAGGCGGCGACTCCTTGATCCATGACAAATCTGTTTATTATGAAAACCCCTGAAAAACATCTGCTCCGTTTGACTGGTAGCGGTTTTCGCGCTGC
>CAZKMR010000122.1:0-11501 GCA_964553795.1 uncultured Bifidobacterium sp.
CCCGTCACAAAACACGCCGTGCCGTAACCGGTGCGACAATCCAGACGCAAGCGTTCGCCCGGCTCAGGTATTGCGCAAATCGTTCCGTCCTTGCCCGGGAAAACCTGGGGTTCGGCGGAATACACACAGGTCACGCCAAACGGCTGTTTCAGGTCGCGCGGGAAATTGTGCTCGGTGCGGAGCAGCTTGCGCACGTTTTGCAGCAAGCCGTCGTGGGTCGTGTGTGCCAGATCCGCCACGCGCAACGCCGTGGGATCGCGCCGTCCGCCCGCGCCGCCAGTGGTGACGATGGGAATATTTTTCTGACGGCAGAGCGCGATGAGCAAAGCTTTCATCGAGGTTTGATCGATGGCATCGAGCACGGCGTCGTAACCGGGCGACAGCAATTGTTCCGCGGTTGTGGCAGTGAAGAGCGATTGTTCCGCGCGCAGGACGCAATCGGGATTGATGAGTTGGACGCGGGCGGCCATGGCTTCGACTTTGGGCTGGCCGAATGTGCCGGTGACGGCATGCAACTGGCGATTGACGTTGCTGATACAGACGTCGTCGAGATCTACTAACGTGAGTTGGCCGACACCGGAACGGGCCAGCGCTTCGACGGCCCAGGAGCCGACGCCGCCAATCCCCACCACGCAAACATGCGCACGGCGCAGGCGTTCCTGGCCGTCGGCCCCATAAAGTCTGAGAATACCGCCAAAGCGGGCTTCGTGATTTGTCATCGCGAAATCGTGATACGCAGCATAAGCATTTTTCTCAAGCGAATCCCTCATTTCGGGGATGCGCTGGAGCGGGTGGCCCGCTATGATTTGCCGGCTCGTCACAACCGAACAAATTGAACATCCGGCGGAGTTCCGCCGTCTGCCAAATGAACATGATCAGTAATGTCCGTAGTTTAACATGCGCCACCGCTCTGCTGAGTCTGGCAACCGTTTGCGCCACCGCCTCCTTCACCGCCCGCGCAGCCTCCGTCGTCGAAAGCCGACTGGAGTTCATTGCCAGCGGTGATTTCAACGGCGACGGCCAGGAAGATATCGCCGTGGTGGACCGTAGCACGGGGCGCGTGCGGCTGGGTTACCGTGTCTCCAAGGAGTTTTTCAACTGGGCCGATTGGCGCCCAAGCGGCGCGAAAGGCGTCACCGGCGTGAGTGTCGGCAAACTCGTGGACGCCAAGCGCGATTCGTTGGCACTGGTTTCCGCGGATGCCAACACCATCACCGTGCTCGATGCGCCGAATCCGAGCGTGATGACCGAGCCGGTGGAAATTCCCTGTGAAGTTTTCGGACCGAACGTGGTCGTTGCCGCGGACATCGGGGGTGCGGGCAACACCCCGTTGCATGACCTTTACGTAGTCAGCATTTACAACGCCGACCCGGAAAATCAAATCAGTCTCTTTCGCGCCAGCGCCGGGGAATTTTCCGCGTTGGGCAATCAACCCGCCGCCGGCGCCGCCACCTCGGGGCAGCGCGTCAGCTTGAAAACCAGCGGGCCCGAACTGGTCGCCACCACACTCGGCGACACCTGGCGCGCGGAGACGTTGGCCAGTGGAAAACCGGAAGCAGCGTTGAGCGTCGCCGGCATTCCCGCCGGGGCCACTGCCCTCGCGGGAAATTTCCGCAGCGGCCCGTTGAAGGATGTGGTGTTCTTCAAGGCCGACGAAGCGAACATTGCGGTCAGCACTGTGACTGAGGCTGGCGGAAAACTCAGCGGGGCCGCGCCCAAACCGTTGGCCCTGCCGCAAGCGGCGCGGGGATTGACGCTGGCGGAAACCGGCGGCAAGAGCCGGTTGCTGGCGATCTTCGGCACGAACGAACCGGCGCAGATGTTGAACTTCGACGGAGCGACGGCGCCAACGTTGTTTCAAGCGCTGCCCGGCGCCACCAACAAGGTATTGAATTCCGGCGTCGCCTTGAGCGATGCCGTGGTGTTGTTCTCGTCGTTGATGGATGGGCGCGCTTCGACGCATTACCAGGTGTATGTCTGGCAGGACGACAAGTTCGCCGCCGGCGCCTACGGTTCATTGGCCACGCTCGACGATCGCGATGACAGCACCGTGCCGGAAATTCACAAGCGCATCGTGGCGAATCAAAAGGTGACGACCGAGGCCGGCATGAATGCTTACACCAACACGATTCCCGGCACGCAAGTGACCTACGCGATGACCCCGATTCCCGGCGGGGAGTTCCTGCTGGGCAGTCCCGAGGCCGAGGAGAATCGCAAACCCGATGAAGGACCGCAGGTCAAAGTCAAAATTGATCCGTTCTGGATGGGCACGTACGAAGTGACCTGGGATCAATTCCTGTTGTTCATCTACCCGGATGACGAAAAGAAAATGCGCGAAGCCAATCCGACCCCGGCAGACGTGAATGAACTTTCCGACGCGGTCACACGTCCGTCGAAGCCCTACGTGGATATGAGTTTCGGCATGGGTAAGAACGGTTATCCTGCGATTGCGATGACGCAACACGGGGCGAACAAGTTCTGTCACTGGCTTTCGGCCAAGACCGGACATTTCTATCGGTTACCGACGGAAGCGGAATGGGAATATGCGTGCCGCGCCGGAACGACGACGGCGTATTCGTTCGGCGCTGACGCCAACGCGCTGGAGGATTACGCGTGGTTCTTTGATAACAGCAATTCCAAGTATCAAAAGGTCGGCAAAAAGAAGCCGAACGCGTGGGGACTTTACGACATGCACGGCAACGTGACGGAATGGGTCCTGGATCAATACGCACCGGATTATTACGCCACGCTCAAGGCGGCGGGCGACGCCGCCAATCCATGGAACAAGGCCACCCAGCCGTATCCGCATTCAGTGCGCGGCGGGTCGTGGGACGATGACGCGCCCGCGTTGCGCAGCGCCGCCCGGCGCGGGTCGGACCGGCAATGGAAGATGACTGATCCGCAATTGCCGAAGGGCAAATGGTATTTCACCGATGCACCCTTTGTGGGCTTCCGCGTCGTGCGCCCGTTGCAGGTGCCAAGCCCGGAAGAAATGACCAAATACTGGATTAGCGGGGTCGAGAAAGAATAGGACAAATGGAGGATTGCGATACCGCCGCAATCCGGCCAAGCTCAAATCACATCACCATGAATACGAAACCAGAACTCATCGTGCCGGTCACACGCCGGCAATTTATCAAACGCTCCAGCTTGCTGGCGGCCGCGGCCACGGCGGCAACTACTTTCCCCAACGTCTTGCGGGCGCAGACGAAAGCTCAGTTTACCGCCGTCATCGTCGGCGTCGGCGGCCGGGGCAGCGGCGCGGGCCGGGATTTTCTCGATGCCGCGAAGAACGTTGGCGCGGAAGCCAAGATCGTCGGTCTGGCGGATTTGTGGCCCGATCAAGTGGCGAAAGCACGGCAGAATCTCGGTCGCCTCGGCATGGAAGTGCCCGCGAACCAGTGTTTCTCGGGTTTTGATTCCTACCTCAAGGCCATCAATCTTCCGGGTGTCAACTACGTGATTCTGGCGTCGCCGCCCGGATTTCGGCCCGCGCATTTCAAAGCCGCGGTCGCCGCCGGCAAACACGTCTTCACCGAAAAACCGGTTGCGGTGGACGGGCCCGGTTGTCAGATCATGTATGCCGCCGGGGAAGAGGCAAAGAAGAAAGGTTTGAAGATCGTCGCGGGCACGCAACGCCGGCATCACTTCGCTTATATCGACACCGTCAAACGCATCCAGGACGGCGCCATTGGTGACGTGACGGCGATGCGCGCTTACTGGGTGAACGGAAACCCGATCTGGCATCGCGGCGTGCAAGGCAACAGCGATTTGGAAATTCAGATCAACAACTGGTACCACTACATCTGGCTGTGCGCCGATCACATCGTCGAGCAACACGTCCATAACATCGACGTGTGCAACTGGGTCATGAAAAACGCGCACCCCATCCGCGCCTGGGGCATGGGCGCCCGGCAGCAACTTGGCAACAAGCCCGGCGAAATCTGGGACAACTTTGCCGTCGAATTCGAATACGAGAACGGCGTGCGCATGCACAGTTCTTGCGGCCAGATTAAACGGGAATTCTCCCGCGTGGCCGAGGCCATCGTGGGCAGCACCGGCACGGCGGACCCGTCCGGTCGGATTTATCCGAAGTCCGGCAGCGGCTGGCGTTACAGCGGCAAGCGGACGCCTGAATACATGCAGGAACACGCCGACCTGATGCAGGCCATCATTGCCGACACCGAACTCAACGAGACCGAAACGGTCACCGACAGCACCTTGACGGCGATCATGGGTCGCGAAGCGGCCTACAGCGGTGGCGTGGTGGAATGGGATGACATCAAGAGTTCCGAGTTCAAGTACGGCCCGGACCTGCTCTACACGGATGCCAGCAAGATGGAATTCGGACCGTTCCGCACGCTCAAACCGCCGATGCCGGGCAGTCACGACATCTTTGCCAAACCGCCGCAAGTGCCGACGGTTTAATCTGTCCTCACGCGAGCAACGCCAGTTGCCGCGGCGTGAGCAGCCAGTTCAACGTGGCGCAGCGACCGAACTTGAGTCGCTGCGCCACTTCGATTTTCGCGAGCCCATTTTTCTTCAATTCGATCGCCACATCCGGTTGTCCCGAGACCAGCAGCGACAACAAGCCGCTCAAGTCGGGTTCGTGGCCGACCAACAACACATTCTCCGCGGTCAACCGGTTCAAGTGCCGGATTAAAGCGCGTCCATCGCCGCCCGGGCGGAGTTCCCCGCGTATCGCCAACCCGCGCCGCAACCCGAGCGCCGCGACGACAATCTCCGCCGTCTGCCGCGCGCGCAGATATGGACTCGAAAGAACCGCATCAAACGAAAGCTCCAGCGCCTGCATCGTGTCGCACACTGCCCGCACGCGATCCTCACCCTTCAACGTCAGCGGACGCAAAGCATCGTCCGGAAAACTCTTCGGGTCGCGGTCCACCGCAACGCCGTGGCGAAAGAAAAATAGGTTCATGGTTTGAATGGATACCGTGACGACCACTTCCGTGAAAGTACCGAGCGGCGGCCGATCGCTCTAAACCCCGGAATTCGTTTGGCATATTTCGTGCACTTGCATATCCGGTCGGATTGGTTGGACGCAAGCCCAGCCGCCAAACACGCGATTATATGAAATTTTACCGGCTTTTGCTGCCACGCCCCGCGCGAATCGGGCTGCTGGCCATCCTCCTGACGCTCGCCTCGATTTGTCTCAGTGTGGCGGAGTTGCAACTGCCCACGCTCAAAAGCGGGACAGTCGTTTATAGCAATGTGACGGTTTACAGCCAGACCGAGACCGATCTTTATATCAGCCATGCTCAAGGGCTGGGCAACGTCAAAATCAGCACGCTGGATGACGATTCCCTGCGGGCACTGGGTTTGAAAGAGGAAAAAACCGATCCGCAGGCCGTCATGGCCAAAGGCGTTACCCAAACGGTGGATCGGTTGAAGGCCTCCCTGGGAACAAATAATGTCGCCGCACTGACCGAATTCTCCGGACGGCTCGGTGAGTTGCAGCAGGTCAAAGTGTCGCCGCAAATCCTCGGCGCGGTGATCGGCGGTGTGGTGCTGTTCTATCTGTTGTTCTGCGTGTGCTTGAAAATGATTTGCCAAAACGCCGGGTCGCCGGCGAGCGCGTTGATCTGGTTTCCCATCCTCCAGATGTTTCCGTTGCTGCGGGCCGCGAAAATGTCGCCCTGGACCTTTCTTCTGTTCCTGATTCCAATCGTCAACATCGGCGCGCAAATCTGGTGGTGCTTCGCCATCGCCAAAGCCTGCGGCAAAGGCGTGTTGACTGGCATCCTGTTGATTCTGCCCATCACGGGTTTCTTCGCCTTTTTGTATCTCGCCTTCTCGCGCACGCCCACCGAAGCCGAGACCGAAGCCGCGAACAAGCCCGTCCGCTTGGATGGTTGGGCGAGTGCTTAAGCGTGGCGCGGTTCGCCAATTGCTATTTCCGGCCCGGCTCATTTCATTCCCGCCAACGTCCCGGCGCTCCCGCGTAACTTGTTCGCACCCGTCACGACGCCGATTGCTTGAAAGGCGACGGCGCGAGTTGCACGCGCGGATACTTTGTCTTGGCTTTTGCGCCGCGGCGCGGGGAAACGCCCATGGCCAGGCGCAGAAATTCCGCCTGACTGTTGCATTCGCGCTGGCGCGCGGCGCGTTCGACCCGGCGATAGCGCCCATTGGGCAACAATTCCCACGCCTTCACAGTGTCCGCCCAGGTCGTCGCCAGAACCTCGCTGATGATCCGCTCCCGCAAAATTCCGTCCACCACGGGAAACACCGTTTCGATGCGGCGAAATAGATTGCGCGGCAACCAATCGGCGCTGCCCACGAACACGTCCGGATCGCACGCATTCTCAAAATAATAAATCCGCGTGTGTTCGAGAAACCGCCCCACGACACTGCGCACCGTGATGTTCTCGCTTAGTCCCGGCACGCCGGGGCGCAGACAACAAATCCCGCGCACGATCAAATCCACTTTCACGCCCGCTTGTGACGCCGCGTACAGCGCGGTGATGATTTCCAGTTCCGCGAGGGAATTAACTTTCGCCATGATCCGCGCCGGCAGGCCCCGCCGGGCGTTTTCAGTTTCGCGCGCAATCAATTCCAGCAGCCGCCGATGCAAATCAAACGGCGCAACGACCAATTGCCGCATGCCTTGAAACTGGCAAATGCCCGTCAGCAGATTGAAGAGATTGGTCGCGTCTTCGCCGAAATCGGGGCGACACGTCAACAAGCCCAAATCCGTGTAGAGCCGCGCCGTGGTGGGATTGTAATTGCCCGTCGCGAGGTGCACATAGCGGCGAATCTGCTCCTGTTCCCGGCGCACCACCAAGGTGGCTTTGGCGTGGATTTTGTAGCCGACCAAACCGTACACCACGTGCACGCCGTTTTCTTCGAGCCGCCGCGCCCATTGAATGTTGTTGGCCTCGTCGAAACGCGCGCGCAATTCCACCACCGCCGTCACTTGCTTGCCGTTGCGCACCGCGCTCATCAGTGCCCCGACGATGCGTTCATCGCCGCCGGTGCGATACAACGTCATCTTGATCGCCAGCACGTCTTTGTCGCGTGCCGCTTGTTCGAGAAACCGCACCACACAGTCGAAATGTTCGTAGGGATGATGCAATAAAATGTCCCGTTGCCGGACGACGGAAAAAATGTCCTCGCGCCCCCGCAACACGCGCGGCGTTTGCCCGACAAACGGCGCATCACGCAATTCCGGCGAATGATCGCCCTGATACAACATCATCAGGCGCGACGGATTCAGCGGACCGTCAATCAGGTAGAGATCGTCCTCCGTCAATCGCAGTGTTTTCAATAATGCGTCGCGAATGGCCGGCGGACATCGATGATCAATCTCCAGGCGCACCGCGTCGCCGCGGCGGCGATTGTGCAATTCGATCTCCACCGCCTTGAGCAAATTGCTCTCTTCTTCCTCATCAATGTACAGCTCGCTGTTGCGCGTCACCCGGAACGGCCACCAGCCAAGGATGGTTGTCCCCGGAAAAACATCCGCCAGGAAATGTCCAATCAAATCGCCGAGATAAACGTAATCACGGCGACCGTCGCGCCGCGGCAGTTGCACCAGACGCGGCAGGATGGCGGGCAGTTGCACCACGGCCATGTGTTTATGCGTCTCGTTATTCTTCCGCATTTCGAGCCGCACGATGAGGTTGAGCGACTTGTTGAGTAATTGCGGAAACGGATGCGCGGGATCAATCGCCAGGGGCGTCAACACTGGGCGCACCTGTTGCCAATAGAAGACCTCCAACCACGTGCGATCCGCCTTGCCCAAATCGGCCACGCCGAGAATGCGAATGTTCTTCGCCGCAAGCGACGGCTGCAAATCCTCCCGCCAACAGGCATACTGCAACGCCACCATCTGGCGCACCCGCGCCACAACCGCCCGGAACGTCTCCGAGGGCGTCCGGCCATCGAGCCGGTGCTCGCCGTGGCCCGCTTCAATTTCCTGTTTCAAGCGCGCCACCCGCACCTCGAAGAATTCGTCGAGATTCGAACTCACGATGGTGAAAAACTTGAGGCGCTCCAGCAGCGGATTCGTCGCGTCCCGCGCCTCTTCCAGAACCCGGTGATTGAATTCCAGCCAACTCAACTCCCGGTTGAGAAACTGCTGCGTTGGAACTGTCGCTTTATTGGCCCCGTTCATGATCTGGCGACCGGATGTTGTGCCATCGCTTTCAGCCGTGAAAGCCCGGCAAGGTTACAAATAGGTTACGCCGAAGCCGCGCCGATGAAATGAAATTCCCGGAGAAATAAACCGGAGAGGTCTCGCGACCCCTCCAGTCCGCGTTCGGACGAAGCGAATCGCCCGTGAACTCTTGAACTTCAACGCGGAAAAGTCAGTTCAAAAGCACAACCACCAATCAACTCACGTCGAAATTCTCGCCGCACAAGATGACGGCACCGTGGCGTTGCGGTGACAAAGCGGCAAACTCTGGCGCCGCCGCAACGAACGTCGAAGTTCAGGAATATGACCTCGCTGCCGGGCTTACCTCAAATCCAAGCTGCCGTTTCCGTTCCTTTTCCCCTCCGGTACGCCATGAGACAGGGCGACCCAAAACACTTTCGCGCCCAACCAAGGGTAATCGCACGCTCTGCCGTTCTCGATGCGCCAGGATCTCCAGAAAAGCTTTGTAGCCGGGCGAGTTCTTCTTCATGCGCGGAGCCAGCGATTTTGGCCGGGCCGCCCCGCCGACCGGATTAACAGCATTCCACTCAACCGCCCCGCCGCTCGCATGGCCACCGGCGGCCGCACCAGCCCAGGCCGGCTCCCGCTTCGCGGTGGAAACTTGATGCCTGAATCACTTGCCGGACTCGGCGTTGCATTCGTAAAAGGTTTTGCCAACTGCATGACGCGCACAGCAAACCGCTTCGTTAAGACGTACCGTTGACAGCATGGTGACAAAACCGTGACTTCACCCGCGTCTGCTCGCCTCAATCAGGTTGTCACCGAGTTGTAACGCTCGCGCCACTAAACCGTGACGCCATTTCCCGACCATGGTTCCCAGATGAAGGTTCTGATTCCACTTACGGTCGCGGTTGCCGTGGCGCACCTGCCCGTGATCGCCACTGAAACCAGTTCCGGCGCGTTGACTCAAACCCGCGCCGCACTCGAACAATGGGTGCAGACACGCCAATTGATTTCCAAAACGCGTAGCGATTGGGAAAGCGACAAAGAAACGCTCAGCCAGACAGTCGCCCTCTACGAACGCGAGTTGAAAGCCATCGCCGAACAGATGTCCAAAGTCTCCACCAATAACGCGCAGGTGGAAAAGGAACGGCTCGCCGCGACGACCAAACAGAATCAACTCGATGCCGCGTTGGAAAAAGTGCGCTCACTCGTCGCCGGATTGGAGAAACGTGTGCAGGAACTCGCGCCGAGTTTCCCACCGCCGCTCGCTGAGAAGCTTTCCGCCTCGATCAAACGCATTCCCGCCGATCCAACCAACACCAAGATGTCCGGCCTGGAACGCATGCAGAACGTCGTCGGCATTCTCAACGAAGTGGACAAGTTCAACGCGGCGGTCACGGTGGTTTCCGAAGTGCAAAAGAATCCATCCGGTGCGGAAGTGCAGGTCGAGACGATGTATCTCGGTTTGGCGCAGGCTTACTTCGTGGACAAAGCGGGTGATTACGCGGGCGTCGGCACACCGTCCACCACCGGCTGGCACTGGACGCCCCACAATCAACTCGCCGGAAAAATCCAGAAATCCATCGCGATGTATAAAAACGCCGCCCCGGCGGATTTCGTCAGCCTGCCCGTGCAGATCAAGTAGTCCGAACTTTCATGAAACGTTTTCTTCTTCCCGTCCTTTTGCTGGTGAGCTTGAGCACGAGCCGCGCCGAGAATTTCTCCGCCGTCTCCGGTGGCGCGAATGCTGATTTGCAGAAGGCACTCGCCGAACTGGCCGATTTGCGCAAACAAATCGAAGCCGAACGTCTCCCGCTGGCGCAGCAAACGCGCTCATTGGAACAACAGGTTCTCGACGCACGCCGTGAGTTGGAACGCGCCCAACGCTTCCAGGAAAATCAACTCGTCGAACTCAACGCGCTCAAAGCCGACGTCAAGAAGCGCACGGAGGAAGTGAAGTTTCTCGAAGCGTTGCTCGGCGAATATCTGCGCGGTTTTGAGACACGGATTCACATCAGCGAAGTGCCGCGTTACGAAGCGGCGATTGACACTGCCAAAGCCGCGCCTGCTGCTGCGGATCTCACCGAAGCACAACGCATCGAGCGGCTAGCCGCGCTACTCGACGCGTCGTTGCAGCGCATCGCCACCGTGACCGGCGGTGACCGTTACCAAGGCAAAGCGCTATCGCCGCAAGGACGTCTCGAAAAGGGCAACTATGCTTTGCTCGGTCCGCTCGCATTATTTGCCAGCGATGAAAGCCCCGCTGCCGGTGTGGCGGATTTGCAATTAGGTTCACCCGAACCCGCGATTCTCGCGTTGCCGGAGCAATACACGGCGGCCATCAAGCAGGTGACCAGCACCGGCGCGGGCGAACTGCCCTTGGATTCCTCGCTCGGCAATGCGCTGAAGATCGGTGCGACCAAAGACCCATTGCTCGTTCACATCATGAAAGGCGGACCCGTCATGATCCCAATTGTGCTGTTGGGGATTGTGGCGTTGGGAATCTTCATCGCCCGCTGGTTTGTCGTCGGTCGCATTCGCACCGCCGCGCCGCAGGACATTCAATACATTCTCGCGGCCTTGGCTCAGTCGGATCGCACCAAAGCCACCGCGCACGCCAGCAGCATCAAAGGTCCGGTCGGCGACATGTTGCATTCCGCGATTGATCACTGTCGCGAGCGCAAAGAATACATCGAAGAAGTGATGTATGAAAAAATGCTCGAGACGAAACCGAAGCTCGAGAAATTGCTGCCGTTCCTCGCGTTGTCCGCTGCCGCTGCGCCGTTACTGGGCTTGCTCGGCACGGTCACGGGCATGATCAACACCTTCAACATGATCACCGTGTTTGGCGCGGGCGATCCCAAGACGCTGGCGGGCGGTATTTCGGAAGCATTGATCACCACGGAATTTGGCCTCGTCGTCGCAATTCCTTCCCTGCTGCTGCACGCCATTCTATCGCGCCGCGTGAAGGGCGTGCTCGCGAGCATGGAACAGGCGGCGGTGTCGTTCATCAACGGGTTGCCGGGGCAAAGCGAAGAAACCGTCTTCATCAAGAAAGGACAAAAAGTATGATCGAAAAAATTCTGCAAATCTGGAGCGCCGGCGGTTGGGTCATGTGGCCGTTGCTCGCGCTGGCATTGATGATGTTTTTCACCGCGGTACGTTTGTGGCGCGAACTGGCAGGCTGCCAGTTCCGCAAATTGCCGGACAATCAATGGAAGCAATGGGTGAAGAATCCAACAAAGGGCGAAGGCGAAATCGGCGAGATCATCCGCTACACGCAGGACGAAGCCGCCGACACGAATGAAATCAACACGCGCTTCGCGGAAGTCTCCGCGCGCGTGTTTCCGCCGATTGAACGACGAGTGCAAATGCTCGGCAC
>CAZKMR010000123.1:0-11377 GCA_964553795.1 uncultured Bifidobacterium sp.
ACGCATCTGCACATTAAAGCGTATTGGGAAAAAGCCATTCAAGGCGCGATCATCCTGCTGGCGGTCGTCGCCGATGGCTTGCGCACCCGCAAACAAACCAACTAACGCATCACGATGGAAAAACCCGGAATCAAAGCGACGCTGCTGCGACACGAAACCATTCTGTTTTTCGTCGTGCTGCTGGAGTGGTTCTACTTCAATTCCGTCGGCCCGCGCTTTGGCTCGCTCGACAACACGTTCGACATCATGCGGCATTCGGTCGAAATCGGCCTGCTCGCGCTGGCGATGACGCCGATCATTCTCACGGGTGGAATTGATCTTTCGGTCGGCTCGCTGCTGGGGTTGTGCGCGATTTTGTTCGGCAAATTCTGGCGCGACGTCGGCATGTCCATTCCACTGGCGGCCGTTTGCACAATTGGTGTCGGCGCACTGGCGGGTGGATTGAACGCAACGTTGATTACATGGCTGCGATTGCCCCCGCTCATCGTGACGCTCGGAACATTCTCGCTGTTTCGCGGTTTGGCGGAAGCGATCACGCGCGGCGCGGATACATTCACCAACTTTCCCGCGTCATTTCTTTTTCTCGGTCAGGAACGTTGGCTCGGTATTCCCGCCCAAGCGCCAATCTTCATTGTTGCGGCCATCGCCATCTGGTTGCTCGTGCATCAAACGACGTATGGCCGGTCGTTCCGCGCGATTGGCTTTGCGCCGGAAGGCACGCGTTACGCCGGAATTTCCGTGGAGCGCCGGCTCGCGATGGTTTACGTGCTGGCGGGAATCATCGCCGCCATCGCGGCCATTATTTACACCGCGCGACTCGGTCAGGCCAAAGCCGACGCGGGCACGGGCTACGAATTATTTGCCATCACCGCCGTCGTGCTCGGCGGCACGAGTATTTTCGGCGGCATCGGTTCGGTGCATGGCACGTTGCTCGGCGTGGCGGCGATTGCGATTTTGAACAACGGCCTCGTTCATGCCCGCCAACCGCGCGAAGTCGCCGGCATGTTGACCGGTGTGTTGCTGATTCTCGCGCTCGCAAGTTCCATTCTCCCAAAAATGCTCGCCACATGGCGGGCGCGTCGCCAAACTTCCAACTCGAAAACACCTGTTACGACATGAAGAAAATCATTTCGCTTTGCACCATCGCAGCCCTCGCTCTCGTTATTGGTTGCGGCAAATCCTCCGATTCCGCCGGCGGCAACAAAACGACCATCGCGCTGATGCCGAAGTCCAAGGGCAACGCATATTTTATTTCCTGCAAGAAAGGCGCGGACAAAGCGGCACAGGAACTCCGCGTGGAATTGCTGTTCGACGGCCCGACTGATCCTGATCCCGCCAAGCAAAACGAAATTGTCGATAACTGGATCACCATCGGCGTGGATGCGATCGCGGTCGCGTGCGAAAATCGCGAAGGCATCTCCACCGCATTGCGCAAAGCCAAGAGCAAAGGCATCAAAGTCATCACCTACGACGCCGATGCGCAGCCGGATGCGCGCGATTTTTTTGTGAATCAAGCGACGCCCGAGGGCATTGGTTACGCGCTCATGGACGAAGCCGCGCGACTCTGCAACGAGCAAGGCGAATTCGCCATCATCACTGCCAGCCTCACCGCGGCGAACATGATTGAATGGCAGAAACACATCGAAGCCCGGCGCGCCTCGAAGTATCCAAACATGAAGATGATTGCGTTGCGCCCGTGCGATGATCTGAAGGACAAAGCGCAGAGCGAAGCGACCGCGTTGCTGAGCGCGAATCCAAATTTGAAGTGCATCATGGCGATTTGCTCGCCGGCGGTTCCCGGCGCGGCGGAAGCCGTGAAGCAAGCGGGCAAGGCGGGGCAGGTAAAAGTGCTCGGGCTCGGTTTGCCAAATGAAAACAAACGCTACGTGCACGACGGCGTGACCGACGCGGTGATTTTGTGGAACACGGAAGACCTCGGTTATCTGACGATTTACGCCGCCAATGCGCTGGCCAACGGCACGCTCAAGCCCGGCGACAAAACCATTAAAGCCGGTTCGCTCGGCGAGTTTCAGATTGAAGGCGACAACATTCTGCTCGGCAAACCCTTCATCTTTAACAAAAGCAACATTGACCAGTTCGATTTCTAAAATCGTCGGACGGCGTTAGCGGAAGCTTCTCCGAACTTAGGTTGTGAGTTAGTGTCTCCGCGTGAATGCATTTCAACTCGTCGCGCACGGACAGCCGGGGAAATTCGAACTTCGCAATCTTCCCGATCTCAAGCCCGCCGCGGGTGAAGTCGTTGTCTCCGTTCGCGCCTGTGGATTAAATCGGCTCGATCTCTGGCTCGAGAGCAACGGCCTGCCCATCCAAGTTCCCCTGCCCCGCACGCCCGGCGGTGAAGTGGCCGGAGTGATTCAGGCCGTGGGCGAAAATGTTTCCGACTGGAAAACCGGCGATCGCGTTGCCGTGCAATCCAATCTTTTCTGCGGCACATGTGAATTCTGTCAAAGCGGCGAGGAATCGTTGTGTTTGCGCGGGGAACTTTTGGGCGTAACGCGCGACGGCGGTTTTGCGGAACAAGTCGTCGTGCCGGCGCGGGCGCTGGTTGCCATACCCGACGGCGTGGAATTCAACGCGTCCGCCGCCGTGACACTGGCCGGCAGCACGGCGATGCACATGTTGACCGATCGCACGCAGGTGAAAGCCGGCGATCACGTACTAGTGATGGGCGCGTCCAGCGGCGTGGGTTCGGCGGCGATTCAGATTGCGAAAGGACTGGGCGCCCACGTGATTACCACCGCGTCCAGCGACGCCAAAGCGCAACTGGGCCGGCAACTCGGCGCGGACATCGTGCTGGATTCCACTCAGGCCAACTGGCCCGCCGCCGTGCGTCACCACACCAACAAACACGGCGCGGACGTGATCGTCGAACACATTGGCGGCGACGTGCTGGGAAAATGTTTCGAATGCCTGGCGCGCAACGGCACCATCGTCACTTGCGGCGCAACGGCGGGACGCGAAGTGAAACTGAATCTCTGGCCGCTCTTCGTGAAACAACAACGCCTCGTGGGCAGTTACGGGCGCAATCGCGCCGATATTGTCGCGACATTGGATTGGGTGGCGGCCGGGAAACTTGCGCCCGTGATTGATACCATTTATCCGTTGGCAGAGGCCACGGCCGCTTTCGCGAAACTGCGCTCCCGGCGCGTGCTGGGCAAACTGTTGGTTAATCCTTAATCCCACGTTTTTCCTCGCGCAGTTCCCGCTTGCCAAGTTTCACTTTGCCCAGCAAAGTCTGACCATGAACTCGGATCAGGCGCATGACACATTGATCACCATTCGCACGCTGATGGAGCGGGCGAGCATTTATCGGCGCACGCTTGCACCGATCATGCTGTATGTGGGCACGCTCGGCAGCGTGGCCGCGGGGCTGGGGATCTGGCTGCGCATCGAACGCGTGGCGATCTTTGCAACGTTCTGGCTCGGCATCGCGGCGACCGCGGTGACCGGCGCGTTCATCATCGCCCGCGCACAGGCGGTAAAGGCCAACGAACCGTTCTGGTCCGCGCCGACGCGGCGCGTGTCCCGCGCGCTGTTGTTGCCGCTGGTGTGTGGCGCGTTCTTTTCCCTGCTGATATTATTTCGCGGCGCCGAACACATGCGCTGGCTCTTCGTGTATCCGAACATTTTCTTTTACGGCTGCGCGATGCATGCGGCGGGGTTCTTCATGCCCCCCGTTACCCGCAAGCTGGCTTGGACGTTTTGCCTGCTGGGCGCGGCAGTGCTCGTGATTCTCCCCATGATCACCACGGAGCTGGACAGCCGGGTGGACCACGTCACCATGGGTTTCTTTTTCGGCGTTCTGCATCTCGCCTACGGCGTGTATTTGTATCGCACCAACAAGCCCGCCCCGACCGCGTGAACCCCGAACCCTTCCTGCAACTGGATCGCGTGATCCATGAGAAGGGCCGCCTGGCCATCATGTCCATGCTGGCGGCCACGCCGGATTTGTCGTTCACCGAGTTGCGCGACACACTGAACATGACCGACGGCAACCTGACCACGCATATCCGCACCTTGCAGGAAGCCGGCTACCTGGCCGTCAGTAAAACCTACGAGAAAAACCGGCCCCTCACGACCTGCGCACTGACCGCAGCGGGGCGCAAAGCTTTCACCGGCTACATTGATCTGTTGGAGCAGATTCTCGCCCAGACCAAAGCCAAATAATTTTCTTTTGAACGAAAACCCGGCGTGGCAGTCACACACTTTGTAATACAAAGTTAATCTGTTTTGCCTATGAAAATCATCAAAGCGGAACACCTCGGCATGTGTTTTGGCGTTCGTGACGCCATTGCGCTGGCGCAGGAAACGGCGCAAGAACAGCCGCTCACCATTCTCGGTGACCTGGTGCACAACGAAACCGTGTTAGCCGAGCTCCGGCGGCGCGGCGTGCAGATTCAACAGCAACCGGAGCAGATTGCCACCCGCACCGTGATGATCACCGCCCACGGCACTTCGCAGAAAACGCGGAATGAAACGCGCGCCCGTGGTTTTCGCGTGCTGGAAGCCACGTGCCCGCTGGTGCACGTCGCACATCGGGCGTTGGCGAAGCTCGTTGCGGAAGGCGCGTTTCCCGTGGTTATCGGCAAGCGCGACCATGTGGAAGTGCGCGGATTGACGGGCGATCTGGCGGAGTTTGAAGTGGTGCTGAGCGAAAGCGACATCGCGCGGCTTCACGAGCGACCGGTATTTGGTGTGGTGGCGCAAACCACGCAGCCTATCGAGCGGGTTCGCGCGTTGGTGCAATTGTTACGCGGGCGTTTTCCGCATTCTGAAGTGCGTTTCGTGGACACCGTTTGCCAGCCGACCAAGCAACGGCAGCACGCCGCTGTCGAACTCGCGCAACGCTGCGATGTCGTGATCGTCATCGGCGGAGCGCACAGTAATAACACGCGCGAACTGGCGACCACTTGTGCGAAATACTGCGCTCGCGTTCATCATGTTCAGGCCGTTGCGGATTTGCGGGCAGAATGGTTTCACGCGAACGACACCGTCGGCATCACCGCCGGAACTTCAACACCTGATACGCTCATCGCAGAAGTCGAAGGACGGCTAAAACACTTTGCAACGGTTACAAAAACGGATGTGTTGACCAACGGGAGGACGTTATGAATCACGCCAAGTGGATTGAGTATTTCCAACGCAACAAACAAAATCGCCCTGAACCGGATTGGGCCGCTCCCCGCGCAATGCCTCCGGCACTGCTGCCACCGGTGCTGCGTTCGATCGAACAATTCCGGCTTGGCGATGGGGGCGGACCGGCGGCGTTGATTGCCTACGATGCCGAGGGATTTCGCAACAGCACGGCGGAAATGCGGACCATCGTGGATTTGTGGTTCGCCGAAGAAGCCGAGCATGCCCGGTTGCTCGGCGCGGCAGTAAAAAGGTTCGGCGGACGGATAATCACGTCGCACTGGAGCTTTTCGGCCTTTTGCCTGTGCCGTCGGTTCTTTGGCGTCCGGTTTGAACTACAGGTTCTCACTCTGACGGAACTCGTCAGCACCGCCTACTACCGGATGTTGCGCCAGCATTCTCCAGACGGAGTGTTGGCCGCGATGTGTGAGTTGATTTTGCGAGACGAAGCCGGGCACGTGGCCTTTCAACGCGATCGCATCGCCAGTTCGGGACATCCAAAGCCGGGGCTGCGCGGCTGGTTTTGGCGGATTCAGTTTCTGTGCTGCGGCTATGCTGCCGGAACGATGCTTTGGCTCAACCATGCGCCGGCTTTAAAAGTCCTTGGCGGCACGCGGGGTGAATTCTATTTGGAAATCACCCGGCAGCTCATGCGCTTCCTTCGCTCGCTCCGCCCCGCCGCCCGCCCGGGGCGCGTCACCGCCTGTTGGGCGAAATCGGACCTGACGGTCCAAGTTGCCAAATAAAACTTTCCGCTGCCATCAACCAACCTCAAATCATGAATCCCAACGTCCTCCCGAACCCGTGGCGACGGTGGCTCACCGTCGTCGCGTTTGCCGCCGCGATGGCCTGGGTGGAATCCGCCGTGGTTTTCTACCTGCGCACCCATATTGATCGGATCGAGCCCTATCAGGCGAATCCGTTGCCCATCGTCGGCGGATTCGGCCTGGCGGAACTGGTGCGCGAGTTTGCGACGCTGGTCATGTTGTTCACGGTCGGATTGCTCGCCGGCCAAACCTGGCGGGCGCGGGTCGGTTACATGCTCATCGCATTTGGCGCGTGGGACATTTTTTATTACGTGTTCCTGAAAGTGATGTGCGGTTGGCCCAATTCCCTCTGGGATTGGGACATTCTCTTTCTGTTGCCGCTGCCGTGGTGGGGGCCGGTGTTGGCGCCCGTATTAATCGCGACAATGATGATCATTTGGGGCACGTTCGCGACGATGATTGAACGTCGCCCCGCCTGCCACGTGTCGAACAGGCGCATTTGGATCGTGTGTCTGGTTGGCGTCACGCTGGCGCTTTATGTGTTCATGACGGATGCGCTGACAATTGCAGCGAGGGGAGAGAGTGCGTTGCGGGAAATGTTGCCGACACAATTCAATTGGCCGCTATTCCTGGTGGCGCTCGGATTGATGAGCGCTCCGGTGCTGCAGGAACTACGTGCCTGGCAGCGCGCGCAACCCGGCGTTGCCGCCGCAGGTCCGAACTGATACTCAGAACCCAATCCCGGTCATGACAACCATTCCGGTTCCCACTGAAGGTGAGCTTAGTTCGCTGTTGCGAGCGGAAACCGGATCAGTCGCCGCGTGGACGGCGGAGTGGAACACGCGCCGGGTGGCGTTGCACTTGTTGGTCATCGTGGTGGGCGCGGGATGTTTCGGGGCGGCGATGGGTTGGTGGCGCGCGCCGCAACAAGGTTTGTTTGTCGCGATCAAATTTCCGCTCATTCTGTTGCTCACGGCATCGGGCAATGCGTTGCTCAACGCCACGCTCGCGCCGTTGCTTGGGTTGAACATTCGCTTCCGCCAATCATTGCTCGCAGTGCTTGTCAGCTTTGCGATTACCGCGGCGATTCTCGGAGCATTCAGTCCATTGATTGCGTTTCTGATTTGGAATGCGCCGGCGATGACGCCGGACGTGAAAGTCACGCCGACCTACAATTTGATCAAACTGGTTTGCACGGGCGTGATCGCTTTTGCCGGGATCGTGGGCAACGTGCGGTTATATCAATTGCTCGCGCAACTGGGGCAGAGCAAGACCATCGCAACACGCGTGTTGCTGGCGTGGTTGAGCGTGAATCTGTTTCTCGGCAGTCAACTGACCTGGATCGCGCGACCGTTCATCGGTTCGCCGCAACTGGAAGTGGTCTTGCTGCGGGACACCGCGTTGCAGGGAAATTTCTATGAGAACGTGTGGAACACCATTGTCCATCTGGTCACCGAAAATTGAACCCAGTCCAACCTTATGAATGAATCCAATCCCAATCAGCCCACCAACCCCGTGCCGGTCGTCGCGCCGGCGGGACTGAAACTACCACCGCCGGTGTATGGCCCGCGCCCGCTGGGCGAAGATCCCGCCGATCGCGAGCCCATCCCGAATGTGCTCGGCGCCGTGGAAGCGTTGTTGCGCCAGCCGCGGCGCTTGATGTTTCAATTACGCCAACCGGGCGCGGGCAAACTCATTGCCGGCATGTTGGCGGTGGCGATTATTTGCAGCGCTGTCTATGGCGTGATTGTGGGTTCATTTTCCGGCGGCTCGCAATGGTGGGCCGCGCCGGTGAAGGTAACGGGCGGACTGCTGATTTCGACCGTGATCTGTCTGCCGAGTCTGTACATTTTCACGAGCTTGAGCGGCGCGCAGGCGCGGTTGCTGGAAATTTTCGGGTTGGTCGTGGGACTGTTAATGTTGATGACGATTCTGCTCGTGGGGTTTGCGCCGGTCGCGTGGTTGTTTTCGCAATCGACCAATCACCTCGCGTGGATGGGATTCCTGCATCTGTTGTTTTGGAGCATCGCGACGGGCTTTGGGCTGCGCTTTCTGCAAACTGGATTTGAACATGCCAAGGCTCGTTCCAGTTCCGGCTTGAACACCTGGGCCGTCATCTTTCTGCTCGTTGTGTTGCAAATGAGCACCGCGCTGCGACCCCTCGTGGGCACGGCGGACGACTTTCTGCCGAAGGAGAAAAAGTTTTTCCTCGTGCACTGGTTTGACGTGATCGAAAAACCCGGGTCGGCACGCTAAGCGCTCCCCAGCGCGGGACGAGGCCGGTGCGGTTGGGGGGACCGCAGCCAAACGCAGGACATTATTCTATGAATTTGCTGAAAGTGATTTTTCGCCGGGAAACGTTGGCGCCCATGGCAGCGTTGATATTGGCGTCAGGGGTGAACGTCGGCTTCGTCGGGTTGCGAATTTTGTTCACCGGCAATCTCCACTATGGATTTCTCGTTTGGAATTTATTCCTCGCCTGGTTGCCGCTGTGGTTCGCGCTGCTGGCGGAAGATTATTTCGCGCGGAATTCGAATCGCGCCAAGCCGGCTGGCAAGTTCTGGGTGTTGAGTGCGCTCTGGCTGTTGTTTCTGCCGAACGCCTTCTACATCTTCACGGACCTCATCCACCTGACGAACCGGTTTCATTTCAACTTTTGGGTGGATCTGAGCGTCATCCTGTCGTGCGCGTTGACCGGGCTGGTGCTCGGCTTCATGTCGCTCTTTCTGATGCAAGCGCTCGTGGTGCGACGCTACGGGCCACTCGCGGGTTGGGGCTTTGTGATGCTGAGCGCGGGCTTAAGCAGCTTCGGCATTTATCTGGGGCGCTTTCTGCGGTTCAACAGTTGGGACGTCATCGCCAAGCCCAGCCAGCTCTTTCAGGGCATCACGACGTTCGCCACTGGCCAGGCGCCGCCGCAGCACTTCGCTTTCTTTGCGTTGTTTGCGGTGTTTCTCTTCGTTGGCTACGTGATGCTTTACGCGTTGACGCATCTGCCGGCCGGAATGCGGTTGACCAGCGCGCCAGCCCCAGACAGTCGTCAACCAGCGCGCTTATGAACCGGGAGCAAATGCTGCGACGCCGCATCCGATGGTGGACGGGGCTTCTCATCGTGGGCCTGGTGCTCAGCGGCGCGACCGCGATTCCACTCGTTACCGAAGTGGAAATGCTGACGCGTTGGTTCGGCCTCGAATCGCAAACCAGCGGGACAGCAACCAACGATTTCGCCCGCTGGCTGCTACTGATCCGCGAAGCGTTACAGGACACCGCCGCGAAACATCCGATGCTGTTTTATGGCACGGATTGGCTGGCGTTCGGGCACTTCGCCATCGCGATTGCCTTTGTCGGCGCGTGGCGGGATCCGGTGCGCAACCGCTGGCTGTTCGATTTCGGCCTGATCGCCTGCGCGTTGGTAATTCCCTACGCGCTGGTCTTCGGGGCGATTCGCGACATTCCGGTCTGGTGGCGACTGGCTGATTGCGCGTTCGGCGCGTTCGGAGCCATCCCTTTGTGGTATGCCCGCAAAGCAACTCTGATGCTGGAGTCGCTGCAACGGAACTCCCGACCAACAACCAGTTAAGCCTTGCCGCTTTTTTGCGCGGCTTTGATTTTTGCCCACCGCGCTTTTTGCGCGGCTTTGATGCGCGCCAGGCCGGCGGCGCTGATTTTGCGACGCCGCGGCGCGGCCGCAGCAGGAGCGGAGGTGTTCTGGAGCAAACCGGCGAGTTCCTGTTCGAGTTTCGCGATCTGTTCCTTGATGGCAACGGCGCGTTTCAACTGAGCCAGGCTGGGAGAGCTGGATGATGATTTCATGCGGCCACAGTATGGCGACGATGGCAGGTCATTGGCAACTCTGAGGAATGGACGGGCAGCTATTGCACCGTCACGCTCTTGGCGAGGTTACGCGGTTTATCCACGTCGCAGCCGCGGGCCACGGCGATGTGATAGGCGAAGAGTTGCAGCGGCACACTGGTGAGCAGCGGATACAGCGGCTCAATCGTCTTGGGCACGTAAATCACGTCGTCCGCCACTTTGCCGATCTCAGTATCGCCTTCAGTGGCGACGGCGATCACCGGACCTTTGCGCGCACGAATCATCGCGAGATTAGCCATCGTTTTTTCATACATCGAATCCTGCGGCACGAGAAAGACGGTTGGCGTCTTCTCGTCAATGAGCGCAATTGGCCCGTGTTTCATTTCCGCGGCGGAATAACCCTCGGCGTGGATGTAGGAAATTTCCTTCAGCTTGAGCGCCCCTTCGAGCGCCGCCGGAAACGTGTAGCCGCGCGCGAGAAAGAAGAAGTCCTCCGCCGGCGCATATTTCAGCGCGAGCTTTTTGATGACTTCATTCTGGTTGAGCAGCGACTCGATCTGCTTTGGCGCGGCTTCGAGCGCTTTCAGAATTTCCATGGCCCGACCGGCGGCCAGCATACGCATGCGACCGAGATGAACGCCGAGCAACGAAAGGATGGTGAGCGTGGAGATAAACGCCTTGGTGGACGCGACGCCGATTTCCGGCCCGGCGTGCATGTAAATACCGCCGTCGGATTCGCGGGCGATGGTGCTGCCCACGACGTTGACGATGGCGAGCGCCTTATGCCCGCGGCGTTTCGCCTCGCGCAAGGCCATGAGCGTGTCCGCCGTTTCGCCCGATTGGGAGATGACGAGCAGCACGGTGTTTTTCTCGAGCGGCGCGTTGCGATAACAGAACTCATGCGCAAATTCGACTTCCACCGGCAGGTGGGCGAATTCTTCGATCAAATACTCGCCAATCAACGCCGCGTGCCAGCTCGTCCCGCTGGCCGCAATGACGAGGCGATCAATGCTGCGTAATTCCGCCGGCGACAGGTTCAAGCCGCCGAACCGCGCGGTCGCCCCTTCATGATCGATGCGGCCCCGCGACGCGTTTTCCACGGTGCGCGGTTGCTCGAAGATTTCCTTGAGCATGAAGTGGGCGTACTCGCCGCGTTGCGAATCTTCCGCCTGAAATTCGAGCTGGCTGATTTGCACGGTGGCGGTATCCGTGCCGAGGTTGATGACGTCAAACCGTTCGCGCGACACGGTGGCGATATCGTAGTCGTTGAGAAAGACAACCTGCCGCGTGTGCGCGACGACTGCATTCGCATCGCTGGTGAGAAAATGTTCGCCATTTCCAATGCCAATGATGAGCGGCGAACCGCGCCGGGCGCCGACCATCACGTCCGGTTGCTCGGTGCAAATGACGGCGATGCCATACGTGCCGATGACTTCGCGCAACGCGTCGCGCACGGCTTCCGTCAGCGGGTTGAGACCCGACTTCGCCGCGCCGCGCCGGGCGTAATGTTCGCCGATGAGATGGGCGAGCACTTCGGTATCCGTGCTGGACTGAAACGTGTGTCCGGCTTTGGTGAGGCGTTGTTTGAGTTGGTCGTAGTTCTCAATGACGCCGTTGTGCACGACGGCAATTTTGCCGGATTG
>CAZKMR010000124.1:0-4955 GCA_964553795.1 uncultured Bifidobacterium sp.
GCTAAAAAGTTGCCCCGGCACGCCGCCTGCGGCAACCTAAGCTGACATGGTGGTGGACCACACAGAACGAGTTACGCTGCGCGTAGGCCGCCGGGAATTGAACCGGTTTGCCTGGGCGCTGGGCGTGTCGGTGGGCTTTCACCTGCTGTTCTGGGGCGGTTACGCCATGGCGAAGTTTCTGGGGATCGCCATTCCCAGTTGGGTGCAACGGATTGTGACGCCGCTGCCGCCACCCGCCGAAGCCAAGGCGCAACCCGCGGTGCGCGAGCCCTATATTTTCATCGACGTGCGGGACGCCCAATCGGTGGTCGAGCCGCCCAAGAATGCGATTCGTTACTCCGATCGTAATGCGGTGGCGGCGAATCCGGATGAGAACAAAGATTCGAACGAGCCGAAGATTGTCGGTGAGAAGAACGAGTTGCAGAAAACCGAGGATTCCAGCCGGCGCAACAAGTTCGATCAGTTGATGCCCGATCCGCCCAAGCCCGAGCCGGAGTCGCAGCCCAATCCGAAAATCAATCCCGGCACGATGACGGTCGCGAAAGCGGATATCCGTCCGCCGCAGGAACGGCAACGGCCGCGGACGATTGCCGAGGCGATGCGGCAAAAGAATCTGACGCCGGGGCGGCGTTCGCAGCAGGAGGGCGGCGCGCGGATGCGGCCCAACGCATCGTTCGACGTGAAAGCCACGGGGTTCGGGGCGTATGACCGGATGTTGATTGATGCGATTTCTTCGCATTGGTACAACTTGCTCGATTCGTTGAGTTACGATAATTACCAGCAGGGCAAGGTGGTGTTGCAATTCGACTTAAACTATCGCGGCGAAGTTACCGACGTGCGGATTCTGGAGAACACGGTGACGGACATGTTGGCATTGATGTGCGAGAAAGCCATTCGCGATCCGGCGTCCGCCGGCAACGGCTTCGGGCCGTGGTCACGCGAAATGCGGCTGGCCGTGGGCTCGGATTCGCGGCGCATCACCTTTACGTTTTACTACAATTGACGGGTAACAATTACTGAATCGGAACTACATGGAAGCATTTGTTTACGTCCTGCTTATTTTAACTTCAATTGTCGGACTAACCTTCATCGTCGAGCGCGGGCTGGCGTTGCGCTGGAAAAAAGTGGTGCCCCCGGAAATCGAAGCGGCGGTGGATGCATGTCAAACGCGCGAAGACACCGATCACCTGAAGCGGGTGTGCGCGAAACACGCCTCGCCCTTGGGACGGTTGCTGGTGCTTGCGGTCGAACGGTTGAGTTGGCCCAAGGAGGAGAATGTGGATGCGCTCCAAACCCGGGCCCGACACGAGATTGTCAGATTGGAACGCGGTCTGGTCGTGTTGGAAATCATCGTGGGCATTGCGCCGTTGTTGGGATTGGTCGGCACGATTCTTGGCATGATGGATACGTTCCAGAACGTCGGGCAAATGGGTTTGAATGACGCGGCGCGTTTGGCCAGTGGCATCGCGTTGATTCTCAAGGCGACGTTGATCGGGTTGCTCATTGCGATCCCGGCGCTGATTTTCTGGAGTTACTACTCGAAGAAAGTCGAAACCATCGCGGTGGAAATGGAGACGTTGTGCGACGAACTGTTGCGGCGCTTGTATCGCGACGAAAAGAAATAATCCCGCATGCACTTCTTCTCCCGCAAGCGTCGTCAGCCGCCCGCGATCATCATCGTGGCGTTGATAGACGTGTTGATCGTGATGCTGATCTTCCTGATGGTGACCACCACCTTCAAGCAGCAGAGCGCGATGAAGCTGGCATTGCCCGAATCCAGTCAGGGCGAAAAAGCCGGCGCCAGTGAAGACGCGCCCTTGATCGTGAGCATTGAATCCAACGGCACGCTGCGATTGGGTGGGGGCGTTGATGCCTTGCCACTGACGGCGGAAAACTTGCGCGCCGAATTGCGGTCGCGCGTTGAAAAAACTCCCGAACTCAAACTCGCCATCAACGCCGACAAAGGCGCGCCCTGGGAATCCGTGGTCAAAGTGATGGACGCCGCCAAGGATGCGAAAATCAAGTACGTCAGCGCTTATACCAAAGACGCGGCGAAGCCGTAGGCTGACACCAACGTGACCGCCGCGCGACCTTCCGTTGTTGCCGCAAAAGGTTTGCATCCTGACACCTGCTCCGGCTAACTGCGCCCCGTGAAATTTCTTCCCATCGCCGAACGGGAACTGCGCGTGGCTGCGCGCCGGCCGGGCACGTATTGGCTGCGGTTTTCTGTGGCGTCCGGGTTGTTGGTGTTGGCGACCTGGGTGTTTATTACCACGCAACGAAGCGGCTTTCAGGAAACCGGGCGGGCGCTGTTTTATTTGCTGACGGGCGGACTGACGTTGTTCGCGTTGACAGCGGGAGTGCGGTCCACGGCGGATTGTTTGAGTGAAGAAAAGCGCGAGGGCACGCTGGGACTTTTATTTCTCACCGATTTGCGCGGGTACGATGTGGTGGCGGGCAAACTGGTGGCGAATTCGCTCAACATTTTCTACGGGGTGCTGGCGGTGCTGCCGATTCTTGGGGTGCCGCTGTTGATGGGCGGAGTTACCGGCGCGGAGTTTGCCCGGCTGGCGTTGGTCTTGGTGAACACGCTGTTTTTCTCGTTGGGCGCGGGCATGCTGGCCTCGGCTCTGTGCCAGCAATCCCGGGTTGCTGCCGCGGTCACGACCATGACTGTTCTCCTATTCGCGCTGGGCATCCCGGCGTTGGGGTTGTTGGAGTGGAAACTGCGCGGTTGGCAAGGCGAGTATCGGTTTCCGTTTTTATTCTGTTGTCCGGGCTTTTCGTATGTCGCGGGCGTGGACCATTTTTTCAACACGTTTGTGCGGGGCGAATTTTATTGGTCGGTTGGCATCGTGCATTTGCTTGGCTGGGTGTTTCTGGCTCTGGCCAGTTGGCAGGTGCGGCATCGCTGGCAGGATCAGCCGGTATTGAATCGCGCTTCCACAACGGGAGCGGGCGAAGGATTAACGGGAAACGATGCTACAACGGCGCGGGTCTTTCGGACTCGCTTGCTCGACCAGAATGCTTTTTTCTGGCTGGCCGCGCGGCCACAGGTTCGCGTGCTTGTCGGCTGGTGGCCGCTGGTATTTGCGGTAGTAGCGTGGATTTGGGGTTACGCGAAACAGGGGAGCGACTGGTTCGAACCTGAAGTGTACGTCGGCACGGCTTTTCTGCTCAGCATTACGATCAAGGCGATGATTGGGGCCGAGGCGGGGCGGCGCGTGTTGGAAGATCGGCGGCTCGGCGCGATGGAATTATTGCTCTCGACGGCCTTAACGGTGCGCGACATCGTGCGCGGGCAGTGGCTGGCGATGGCACGACTATTTCTTTGGCCCGTGGTAGTGATGTATGCCGCCGTTCTTGTGATGTGGATCGTTGGTTTTAGGGAACTTTTTGGAACGGCGGTTCACTACTGGTTTTGGATTGGTCTCGGCGGAATGGTGATGTTTGCCGCCGATGCGATCGCGCTATTCTACATGGGAATGTGGTTGGGACTATCGTCCCCCAATCCGCGGCGGGCATTCGGTTCAGCCGTGGCCCCGATCTTGGCTTTGCCGTGGGTATGCGTGGCGTTGGTTATGACATTACGCGCGTTTTTACCCTATGAACTGCGGCAGTGGATTCCTGCGGAGAAACTGGTGTGGTGGTCCTGGTTTGGTTTCAGCCTGCTGGCGGATTTTGGTTACGCAACGTATGCCCGCTGCAAGTTGCTGAGCACATTCCGGGACGTCGCGGGGCAACGATTCGAGGTGCG
Organism: uncultured Bifidobacterium sp.; assembly: GCA_964553795.1. GTDB lineage: Bacteria > Verrucomicrobiota > Verrucomicrobiia > Limisphaerales > JADLHS01 > JADLHS01. The sequence goes on from CAZKMR010000124.1 coordinate 3,758, forward strand.
TCCGACGTTTTGGCAACAGATCACTGGTCGAAGCTAAATCAAGCCCACCGTCGGTCAGCATTTGTTGCGTCGCTATCGCTGCTTTCGCCCAATTTCCTCAACAAAGTGTTTGCTTCGGCCGATTGGGGGGCGTAAAACAATTCATGTTGGTAAAAACTTGGGATTGTAGGGCAAAAGCAGCCAGACGGTGCAACCTCTGAATTCGGTTCCTCACCAATTAGTTGTGCATCTGGCGGCGAAAAACACATTTAGTAGTGGTTTTCGCTTTACAGGCCCCGACCGGTCTGGTTTCGTTCAACGCACTAACTGTCATGTATCTCAAAAACTTAACTGTTTTGGGTTTTAAGTCCTTCGCGGACAAAACCTCTTTGAATTTTCAGCCCGGAGTCACGGCCATTGTCGGCCCGAATGGATGCGGTAAATCCAACGTTTCCGACGCTATTCGCTGGGTGCTTGGCGAACAATCAGCCAAAGCCCTGCGCGGCGGGGAAATGGCCGACGTTATCTTCAACGGCACGGACGGGCGCAAACCCCTCGGTATGGCGGAAGTATCCCTCACCATCGGCGACGTGGACGACGAACAGCTTCGCGCTGCGGGCGTCGAGATGAAATACAATGAAGTGACCGTCACGCGGCGCGTCTTTCGCGACGGTGGCAGTGAGTATTTCATCAATCGCACGCCATGCCGCCTCAAGGACGTGCAGCAACTTTTCATGGGCACGGGCATGGGCAAGACGAGTTACTCGATCATGGCCCAGGGCAACATCACGGCCATTCTCTCGACGAAGCCCGAGGATCGTCGGTTGATTTTCGAAGAAGCCGCCGGTATCACGAAGTTCAAGTCGCAGAAAAAAGAATCGCTGCGCAAACTGGAGGCGACCGAGCAAAATCTTCTGCGCGTCGCCGATCTCATTCGGGAAGTGAAGCGCCAGATTGGTTCGTTGCAACGACAGGCGGGCAAGGCGCGGCGCTACAAACAAATTCAGATCGAACTTCAGCACCTCGATACGCAACTCGCGCGGCATCAACTCGACGTGTTACTCGGCGAAATCCGTGAACGCCAGACCACCGCCGATCAGCTTCGCAACGACATTGAAACGGAATCCGCCGCCGTGTTGCGGTGCGAAGATGAAATTTCTCAATTGCGCGAGCGCCTCTCCGAACTCGAACACGAGATCGGTGTGACGCAACAACGCGG
>CAZKMR010000124.1:5055-11218 GCA_964553795.1 uncultured Bifidobacterium sp.
CTTTCCGCCGAGAAAATTCAACTCGAAGAAGAACGCAGCGGGCTTGAATCCCGACTCGCGACATTTGCCGCGAATGTTGAAACGGACAAGCTCAGCGTCGCCACCAAGCGCGGCACAGTTGAGCAGCGGCAAGCGCGGCTGAAGGAATTGCACGCCGAGTTGCAGCAATCGAGCGCTGAGCAGGACAAGCTGTTGCAGCAACAGGCAGAGAAACGTTCGCGTCTGAATGTGCTCGAACAACTGCAAGGTTCGCACGAAGGTTTCAGCGCGGGCGCGGTCGCGGCGTTGCGTAAGTCGCAGGCCGTGATCGGCTCACTCGCGGATCGCATCCGTGTGCCGGATCAATACGTCATCGCGATTGAAAACGCGCTCGGCCACAACCTGCAACTCGTCCTCACCGAACAGCCCGAATCCGCACAGCAGATTCTTTCCGATTTGGCGAACACGAAGGCCGGTCGCGCCAGCGTCGCGGCGCTGGCGATTGGGCAGAAGGATAGCAGCCAATTGGGGTTCGATGGCGACATGTCGCCCGGTAGCGGCGAATTGTCCGATAAAGTTCTCGGTGAAGGCGAAATCGTCCATGCGCTCAGCATCGTAAAGAGTGATGAATCCGTTTCCACGCTGCTCAAATCACTTTTGGGTCGCACGTTCATTGCGGGAAATCTCGCCACGGCGACGGCGCAAATCCAAAACGGTCACGCCGGTTGCGACTTCGTTACGCTGAGCGGCGATTTGCTGAATCGTCACGGCATTTACACCGGCGGTTATCTCAACGGCAACAGCAACAGCAAAGCGCCGTCTTCAATTCTCGGCCGCAAAAATCAAATCGCGGAACTTCAGGCCGCCGTCGCCGAGTTGCAGGAGAAAGTTGCCGAAGCGAGTCGCAAACGCGGTTTGCTGCTGAGCGAACAAACGGAATTGCAGGCGAGCTTGCAGGAAGCGCAAACGGAATTACGTCAGCAGGAAGTCGCCATTGCCACGCGCGAAGGCGAATTCAACGCGCTGCAAAATTCGTCGCGTTTGCTGAATCAAAAAATTGAGACGGTCGTTTACGAAGTTCAGAGCCTTGCGGCGCAGGAAAAGGAAGGCAACGACAAGCGCAACCAACTCGTCGAGCGCGCGACCATTCTTGCGACCAAAGAACACGCGGCGCAGGAGAATGTCGCGACGTTGACCGCCACGCTGGAAAGTTCACGACAGGAACGCGACACCGCGACGGCCACTTTGACCGAAAGCAAAGTGGCGTTGGCGGGAGAAGAGCAGATGCTGGCGTCGTTGCGACATCAGGCGCAATCGCTTGATCAGCGCGTGCGCGAACTCGGTCAAGTCATCGAGCAACGCAAGAGCGAGATTTCGTCATTTATTGCGCGCAAGGCGCAGGCGGAATCCGAGATCGCTGATTCGCAGAGCAAGATTGAACGCCTCGCGCACGAACGTGAGCAGGTGAACGCGCAAGCGGCGGAATTATTTGCGCGTAAACAGGAGCAGGAAGCGGGTGTGACGTCGCGCGACGAGTCCTTGCGCGAGCAGCGGCGGCATTTGTCGCAAATGCAAGAGCAGCGCGGCACGTGTGAAGTGGAGTTGGCGCAGAAAAATATGTCGGCGCAGAATCTTCGCGAGCGCATTCAGCAGAAATATCACATCAATCTCGACGACGTCCGCAGCGAGTGCATTACGATCACCTACGCGGACGAAGGTCCGGCGAAGGTCGAGACGTTGTCGCCGGAAGAAATGGCATCGAGCGGCGCAAGCCCGGATTGGACGGCGGTGGCGCAACAGGTGGAAGCGTTACAGAAGAAGCTGGACGAAATGGGGCCGGTGAATCTCGTGGCGATTGAAGAATACGAAGAAACCGAGCAGCGCCACGCGTTCTTGACGCAGCAACACGACGACCTCGTTCAAGCCAAAGCGCAGTTGCTCGAAGTCATCAATCGCATCAACACGCAGACGAAGGAGATGTTCACGACGACGTTCAATCAGATTCGGGACAACTTCCGATTGATGTTCACCGAAGTTTTCGGCGGTGGCAAAGCGGACCTGATTCTCACGGATGAAAATGACGTGCTCGAATCGGGCATTGATATCGTCGCCAAACCGCCCGGCAAACAGTTGCAAACGATTTCGCTGTTGTCCGGTGGCGAGCAGACGATGACGGCGGTTTCGTTGTTGTTCTCAATTTATCAGGTGAAGCCGAGTCCGTTCTGTGTGTTGGACGAATTGGACGCGCCGCTGGATGAGTCGAACATCAATCGCTTCATCCGCGTGTTGCAACGGTTCATCAACCACTCGCAATTCATCATTATCACGCACAACAAGCGCACCATCGGCATGGCCGACGTGCTTTACGGCGTGACGATGGAAGAACATGGCGTGAGCAAGATTGTGAGCGTGAAATTCCATAAGGCGACTGATGCGCCTTTGACGGAAACCGGCACGACGCCCATGAGCACCATTGAAACTCCCGTCGCCGGCAAGCGCGTCGAACAGGAAGAAGACGAGTCGCACACGAAAGGCGAGACAATTGACATTGCCGGGCCGACCTGAATCGTCAGGCAGATTGAGGGCGATTGGCGATGGCGCTCAGGCGCGAGCTCGGAACCTTTTTTCAAGGTCCAACAGCGCGTCGCGGAACGTGGGAAACCGATAGGCGAATCCACTTTGTTGTAATTTGCCGGACACCACGCGCCGGCTTTTGAAAATCAACTCAGTTTCCGTGCGGAGAAAAAACGCGCCGATTTCCATCATCCACTTCGTTGCCGGTAAGCCGATGGGCATGCCGCAGACATCGCGAAAAACTTTCATCATTTCTTTGTTCGGAAGCGGGTTTGGCGCGCATTGATTGATCGGGCCGTCAAGATCGTCGTGGGAGATGACCCACTCCACCGCCCGACAAAAATCCTCGATGTGAATCCACGAAACGAATTGCCTGCCGTGGCCCTGGCGACCGCCGAGGCCGAACTTGGTCAACCGGCGCAGCATCGGAAAAACGCTATTGCTCGAGAGGCCGAGGACCATGGAGGTGCGCAGCGGAACTTTGCGCGTGTGTGGCGTGTCGGCTTCGTTCAGCGTGCGTTCCCACGCTTGAGCGACCTTGACGGAGAACGCATCCTTCGCTTCTTGCGCCGAATCCATGTCCTGACTGGTTTCGTCGTGCGCGGGACCGTAGGTATGCTGGTAGATTGTCGCGGTACTGGAATTGAGCCAGACGCGCGGCGGCGTTTTACATTTCGCGATAGCTTCGCCCACGCTCCGGGTCGAGTGGACGCGTGAATCCATGATCTCGCGCCGATTCTTGGCGTTGTAGCGACAGTTGACCGAACGGCCAGTGAGATTGACGACCGCCGTCGCACTATCCAGTTCCTGCGCCCAGTCACCAAGTGATTCTGCATCCCAGGAGACTTCGCGCACGCGGTCCGACCGTGGTTGAGGTGAGCGCGTCAGAACGATCACTTCCCACTTCAACGCCGTGAAATGTTTGGCCAGTTCGCTGCCCAGAAAACCTGAGCCGCCGGCGAGGATGATTTTATTCATGCTGGACCTTTCAGTTGCGGCAAACTCCGCCATTCGTGCGCAATGTTCCGCATCAACAATGCGCAGTCGAATTCAATCGTTCCGGTCGGAAACACTTTCTTGTCGCCGAAGAAACTGGAACTCACGGCGGTGACTTCGAGTGGTTCGATGTGCCACGACCCCGTTGTTAGTTCCAAACCATCACAACATTCCGGCGTGGCGGTGGCCGAATAACCTGCCGCGCCGCGCGCGAAAAAATCCGAGGCGGCCTCGAGCGAGCCAAAGATTGAATTCGCCGGGAGTTGCTTGGCGCGGCGCGCCTGCACTCGGACAAACGTGTGGTCATCGCGGCTTCGCATCTGCAAACGAAGTTCATTCTTAGTTTCATTTACCTCGTAATCTGCGAGATGGTGAATGCCCGGGAAGACCCGTCCGCCCACGAAACTTTGGAGTCGCGACGATGTATCGCGACGCGGAATGAACACACCTTCGCGTGTTTGACCTTGTTCGTCCCATTCCATAGCGATGCGGTGGGCTGCATTCTCCGATGACACCCCGAACAACGTTCCGAATCCGCGGGGCCGGATGTCCTTCAAGCGAATCAGACAGATGCCAGCCATCGCCCAACCGTTAATCAGTTTGGGACGGAAGAACGACGGCAGCAACGGGCGGATCGTGTCGGGTCGCACGCGGAAGTTCACCAGCATCCGCCGATCAATCAGACCGTGCATGATGGGCAAGGTGAAGGTCATGGCATTTCGAAGAAGGCTGTTGTCCGATGCGTCCGGGGTTTTCGTTTCGGTGCGGACTGTTTGAATTGTGCGGTGGTCGTCGGGTGGCCGCCAAGAGTTAGCAACAGTTTCAGCCGCAGCCAAAAGTTTAACCGGTGATGATGAATCGCAATCATGGCCGTCCTCCTTTCAAAGCGGCCCAGCCGTAAACAAAGGGCAGGGCGGTGAAAACAAGATTTGCGGCGAATAATCCAGCTCGTCGCCAGGCGCTGGTCAGATAGGGCCGCAGATCAAACACGAACGTGCCGACGATGAACCGCACGAACCAGAATAAGGCCAGAAAGCCGCAAGCTGCTCTGGCCAGTGGTGTGCCCGAACTGAGTTCGTCGGCCAGGAAGAAAGTGCCGAGACCAAAACTGACGAGGCACAGAGCGAGAAATGTGTAATAAACCCAGACCAATTGCCGGATGAACTTTGGCAACGCCTTGATGTGTCCGGGTAGTCCGACGACTCGCGGCATCAGCAAACCGGCGGCGAGCAGGCCGAGATAGGTGACAGCGGCGAGTTTGAGCAGCAGGATGGTGTTCATAATGAGTTCAGGTTGCGCCGATGGCTTGAAGCATCGGCAGGATGACGTTTTTGACAAAGGGTGGATGAAAGAGCCAATACGCCGGCGCGGCAGTGAAAACGAACATGAACAACCAACCGCGCCAGCCAGTGCTGAGATTTAGTTTCTTGCCGACCGGGCTGCGTTCAATCAGCACGCCGATGCCTTGCAGCAGGAAATAGCCGAGCGGCAATCCGTAACCGCCTCGTGCGGGAAACGAAATCGCGAGTTCATGAATAACTCCCGAGATCGCGAAAACGCCCATCGTGGCCGAGGCGACTCCGACGCGTCGCACCAGCAGACGGAAGGCGAGGTCATGAACTAGTTTGTTGAACGCGGTGTTCCAACGATTGCCCCAAAAGTCCGCCAACGAGGTCGCCGTGGCGGGCGATTGCATCAACGGTTTGGCGGGAACTCCAAGGCGTTGCCAAACGAGTGCGGCGAGGTGAAACGCGCCAAAATGCAGCGTTAGTGTGAGTCCGAACATCGCGAGCCAGGCGTTCGCGATCTCGTGAGTTGTGAAGGTCGCGCGTGTGGCCAGCCGTAGGAGCGCGATTCCGGCGAAGAATCGTGCGGTGGCAAGTAACCATTCGTGCCACGGCGGGACGATTGGGCTATGACCGGTTAGAAAACTTCTTGCGTCCATTCCTGGCCACAAGAAGAGATAGCCGAGAGTCCGAGCGGGATTCGTTTGATGAACGAACGTTTTTGCGCGTCGCCACGTCAGCCATTTGCAGCCGGCGAACATGGCCGTGACAAACAGCCACATGAAAACCCAGTTGGGCAAGCGGTCACGGAATGGAAGGTTGGCCAATGGCAGGCCAAATAGCGGCAACCAATCGAGCCAACGGTTGGCAACGCGAACGGCGGGATGTTGCGTTCCGCCTGGTGGGTAGTAGTTCTCGCGCTGCGAGAACTCCGCCCGCGGAAGAGCGGGCGGAACGATCTCGCTTGCAGGTGTTGCGCCGCTGCTCGCGGCGCTACTGCTCGCAGCGCGAGCAGTTCCACCAGCGAGCGTGCATTTGCCAGCGGCGCAATGCCGATTTGCGGCGATGTGGCGATAAAAGGCGCGAAAGATTGGCATCACGAGCGGAATTCGACTTAACAACCAAAGCGGCCAGAGCCACCAGACATGACGCATCAACACCACGGCGGCATCGGCGCCGCCCAGCACGGGTTCATCGGGACGGAGCAACCGCATTTCCGTCAGCGGTTCGTGGTCGGCGAGGTTGAGTCTGGCTTTAATCCACGCATTTTGCAGGGGAACAAATTGAAAGCCATTGCGGAGCAGGGGACGCTCCACGCGCCGCAGCCA
>CAZKMR010000125.1:0-11055 GCA_964553795.1 uncultured Bifidobacterium sp.
GTCAGGGGAATGATTGTCAGGAGGAATATGGAGAATCCTTTTTCCATTCCCCTGACAATCATTCCCCTGACAATTCCCCCTGCCTTTTGGGGGGCAACGCTTACCTTGCCGATTGCAGCGCGTTAAAGGCTGTTTACACTGATTCCGACAATGCAACCCAAGCCGTTCCTAATTTCGCTACGGCAGAGGTGTGCGCGGTTGGTGCGAGGTGCAAGGGCACGGCACTTCTCGTCCTCGGTTTCAGGGCAGATTCGAGGACGAGAACGAGGACGATCGGTCGGTCCACGGGCTTTTCACATCGCCGGGATTTTGTTTCTGCTCTTGTTGGCTTCGACCAGTCAGGCGGCGGAGCGACTGAAAAAGACGGTTCATCAATACGCTCTTACCTCGGCGAATGACTTTCCCCAGCGCGACCCGCGGGACTGGCGCTTGCTCGGGTCGAACGACGACGGCAAGACGTGGATTACGGTGGACTCCCGGAAAGGAGAAGTCTTCAAGGAACGTCATCAGCGCCGGGTGTTTCAACTGAGCAAACCGGCCACGTTCGATACTTACCGGCTGCAAATTGATTTCGTGCGCGATCCGAAGGTTGCGAACTCGGTGCAGTTGGCGGAAATCGAGTTGCTGGGAAAAACCGAAACCGATCTGGATCCGCTGCCGATCTTTACGGATCGCATCACCAGCCTCGACGACAATCCGCCTTCCGAGACCGCGATCAAACTATTCGATGGCCGCGTGGAGACGAAGTGGTTGGACAACAAACCGCGCGACCGTTCGACGTGCGCGTCGTGGGTGCAATGGCAGTACGCCGCGCCGGCCGAAATCGTGGTGACCAACATCAGTCAGTTGGTCGCTCTCCGGGCGCGGGCCAACGACGGGTATCGCGTCGAGATTGCGGGCGTGGTGGTGGGGCAAACGGGAGCGGGCGACGAACTGAGTGTGGCCGATGTCACCGGATGCGTGGAGCTAAGCGATTTACGAAACGAAGCGGATTTGTTGCCGGGTCAGCCAGTGTTGATCTCCGGGACGAGCCGTTGGAGCGACGGCAGAATTGGCCTCAGCGACGGTAGCGTGCAAATGCGCGGGGCGCGGTCCGCAGCGACGCCTGAGACAATCGTTCTCGAGCAACCACTGAGTCGGCGCGAAGATTTGAAGTGGGTGGAGATCGAAGGAGAGGTGAAGTATCGCCTGTTGAACAATGGCGAAGCTTCCTTCGATGTGCATGAGGAAGGTGCGACGATGCGGGTGCATTGGCGCGGAGTGACGGAACTCGCGCCAGTGCCGCCGAACGGAGCGCGGGTTGCGGTTCGCGGCGTGTGTCGGGGCGGTTTCAATGAGCGCGGCATCTGGGTGGCCGCCGGATTATGGACGGCCGGAACTAATTCCGTAACGCTGGTGGATGCGCACCATCGCGGCGGCGCGACTTCAACCCGGAGTACGCCGGATGCGGCCATCCCGGGAACGCTCACCAAAATCGAACAACTTCGGCGGCTGACGCAGGAGCAATTGCAACGTCGCCCGCAGGTGCGGTTTCGCGGCGTCGTGACGGAATTGGTCGGAGCTTTCATGCAAGATGAAACTGCGGGCGTCCAAGTTGCTTTCCAAGGGAACGAAGGCCGCAAAGTCACCGAGCCCGGTACCTACATTGAAGTCGAGGGTTGGGGCGGATTGAGCGATGCGGGCAATCCGATTGTTTCCGCTGACCTCGTCACGGTGTTGGGCCAAGCGAAATGGCCGGAGCCGCAGCGGATGTCGCTGAGTCACTTGATGAGTGGCCGGATCGATGCGCAATGGGTCGAGGTGGAAGGCGTGGTGCGTTCGACGGATGGTGCGCATTTGCTGATGATTTGTTATGGGCGCGAAGTCACTGCGAGCGTGAGTGCCGGCGCGGCTGGTCGCGTGAAGGGATTGGTGGACGCGGCGGTGCGGGTTCGCGGCGTGGGCGTCACTGCATTGGATGATCGTGCGCGCATTCAAGGCGTGCATTTGCTGATTCCCTCGCTCGAGCACGTGGATGTCACCGAGCCGCCGGCGGACCCGGAGCAGTTGCCGGTGCGGCCGATCGGCAGTTTGCTTGGCCTGAGCGGACCGCGGGAGTCGTATCATCGCGTCAAAGTGGAGGGCGTCGTGACGTTGCAGGAGAATCACAAAATCTTTCTCCAGGACAGCAGCGGCGGCGCGATGGCGGTTCTGAAAGAAGATGTGATGTTGGACGCGCGGTTCGGTCGCTCGCGCTGGCTCTTTATGCGGACGCAATCCACCAACGCACCATTGCGCGCGGATTTGAAGTTCGCCGCGGGCGATCGCGTGCAACTGGTGGGTTTTCCGGAGACGCGGAGTTATTCGCCCGTGTTGACGGAGGTGGTCGCCACCAAAATCAGCAGCGGCGAAACGGTGCCGATTTACACCGCGACCGTGACCGGGCTGAACGACGGTCGCGCCGATTCCATGATGGCCGTGGTGGAAGGCGTGTTGCTCGGACAAAATGCGATTGGCGCGCACGTGGCGATGGCGTTGGAATGGAATGATCGAACGATTCAGGTTCTCGTGCCGGCGCGCGAATCCAGCGCGGCGATGGCGATTGTGCCCGGCAGTCGCCTGCGCGTGACGGGAGTTTGTCAGGTGGACGCCACGCCGTACGCGCAACTCGGCGTCCGCGTTGCTTCCGTGCGCCTGCTTACTCGGTCGCTGGCGGACGTGGTGGTGTTGTCGCGTCCGCCGTGGTGGACGGTGAAGCGGGCGTTGACGGTGATGGGCGGGATGGCGTTGGTTATTCTGGCCGCGCTGATTTGGATCAAACAACTGCGCAAACAGGTCGAAGAACGTTCGCAACAATTGACAGCAGAAATTCAATTGCGCGAGCAAACGGAACGGCGCAGTGCTTTGGAACAGGAGCGGGCGCGCATCGCCAAGGATTTGCACGACGACCTCGGCGCAAATCTGGCCCAGATCGTTTTTTTGAGTCAACGCGTGGACGGCGGGCGAAATGATCTCAAGGAAGTGGATCGCTATTTTCGACTGATTCCGGCGACGGCGCGAAAAACGATTCAATCGCTCGACGAAATTGTTTGGGCCATCAATCCGCGCCATGATCTGGTGGAAAGTCTGGCGAATTATCTCAGCCAGTTTGCGCCGGAACATCTCACGCTGGCGGGTGTGCGTTGCGTTCTCGATGTGCCCATGGTGTTGCCGGAGATTCACATCAGCGCGGAGGTGCGGCACAATCTGGTGCTGGCCACCCGGGAGGCGATTAACAATGTCGCCACGCACGCGGCGGCGACCGAAGCGCGCGTGGCGCTGACGTTGGACGACGCGGAACTGACGATTGCGGTGGCGGATAATGGGCGCGGATTCGATCCCGTCAATTCCGGCAGCGACGGCAATGGACTTTCCAACATGCGCCGGCGGTTGGAAGATGTCGGCGGGCAGTTGGAACTGGAATCCACACCCGGAAAGGGAACAACCGTGCGGTTTATTGTGCCGCGAAAACAATTACACGGTCGTGTAATTGGCGGCAACGGTCACGCGGCGGCAACATGAGAAAAATGGTCACAACCAAGCCGGAGATTCGCGAGCCGACTGCGACCCGCGTCGTGCGCGTCTGTGTGGTGGAGGATGACAACCTGGTGCGCGAGCAATTGGTTCATCAGTTGCAAGCCGCGGCGGGCTTCACTTGCATTGGAAGTTATCGCTCCGCGGAGGCGGCGCTCGAGGAGATTCCGCGCCTGCGTCCGGATGTTGTTTTGATGGACATCAATCTTCCGAAGATGAGCGGGATTGATTGCGTGCGCCATTTGAAGGGGCAATTGCCCACAACGCATTACATCATGCTGACGGTTTACGAAGATGTAGATGCGATCTTCAAATCTTTGCTCGCGGGAGCGGTGGGTTATCTGCTCAAAGGCCGGTCTGGATCGGGTGATCGCGTGCTGGAAGCAGTGCGCGACGCGGCTTCGGGCGGGTCGCCGCTCAACAGTCTGATTGCGCGGAAAATTGTGCAGCACTTTCACTATCAGCCGTCGCGTTCCGGAGCGGAGCATCCGCTTTCGATTCGCGAGCGGGAAGTGTTGGAGTTGCTCTCCAAAGGGCTGCCCTATAAAGAAATCGCCGACATGCTGGGCGTGAACATCGAGACCGTGCGAAAACATTGTCATAACATCTACGAAAAACTTCAGGTCAGCTCGCGCACGGAGGCGGTGGTGAAATTTTTGGGAAAGTGACGGGGTGAATTTTCAAATCCTGCAAGTTGGAGCATAGCGCCGACTGGTTGCAGTCTTGTGAAGCGGTCGTTTTGCAGCGCTTACAACTCACTTCTGGCCGCACCCACTGCTCATGGGATCCCAGCTTCAGAAGCTTCGTTACACTTACGTGTAATGGACGGCTTCGGCCACCAAGTGCGAGAGTCTGCCCGTTGTCTCACCCCCGGAACAAACCAGCGATGATTGATCGTCGTGAGGTTTGTCGGGGCGAGTGAAACATCAGACCAGAAACCAAACCAAACTCACCATACGTATGAAACATTCCTCCTTCCCTGTAACCGCGAGCCTCGGCGTTATCGCCAGTCTTGCATTCATTGCTCAAGCTTCCGCGTTGTCGCTGACACCGCTCGCCGACACCTACGTCCAGATCAGTAGCACGGCGAACAACTCCGCCGGTACGCAAATGCTGGTAAAGAATCAGAACAACAACGCCAACGAGCGCATCTCGTTTTTGCGCTTTGACGGCAGTGGATTGACCGCCGGCAACGTGGATTCCGCCTCGCTGGATTTGCGGATCGTTTCGTTTGCGAACAAAGCGAACATGACGCTGCAATTGTTCGGAATCCCTGACGGCGGCTTTAACGAAGCATTCGACGCAAGCACGATCACCTACACAAATTCCGGTTACACGACCGTAACCGAGCCGGACAACAACGTCGCCGACAACTTGCTCTTTGGCGGCGCGCCGCTGGCGACCTTCTCGCTGCTGAACACCGCGAACGTGGGCGACACGATCAGCTTCTCGGGAACGGGGCTGGTGAACTTTCTGAACGCGAATAACAACTCGGACATCGCGTTTTTGATCACGACCTCGACGCTGCACGATCAGGTATTTCTAGGACTGGGAACTTCTGAAAATAGCGGCAACGAGCCGGTGCTGAATTACACCACCGCTGTGCCCGAACCTTCGAGCCTGACCTTGGCGCTGTTGGGCGGACTGGGCCTGTTGGGACTGCGACGTTCGCGGAATTAAGCCGACGGCGATGCGTTCCAGATCTCGTCGTTCGCGATGAATCATCCCCGGGCTTTCGCAGCCGTTACACTAACGTGTAATGGACGCGCGAAAGCCCGGGGTGCGACGCTCAATCAGAGACCTATGTCAGCACGAACCGATCTCAATCAATCTCGCGAGCCAGCCGCGGGGAGATTGGTTCTTCACGTCTGAACCCTTGAAATCCACCATGAAATTCACCAAACAAAAAAGCACCACTCTGTTCGCCGGGACGATTCATTGCGCGCTCCTGTTGCTCGCAGGTTCGATCCATGCGGCCACCTTTCAATGGACGAACACCGCTGCAACCGCATCGTTTGTGGATCCAGTCAACTGGACGAACACCGCCAGTCCGTTCGGCAATGGCGCGCCGGTCGCGGGTGATACGGGCATTAACAATGTCGCCGGTGCAGCTGCGGTGATTGCAGATGGCGATGTCGTGACGGTTACCACTGCCGACGCGGCGGCGGGAGAGATTCGCATCACAGGCGGTGAATTGAACGCGACCAACCTGCGGTCAGTGGCGAGTAATGCGCTTGTTTCAATCAGCGGCGGCGTACTGAATCTCGCTAACTTTCAGATCACCGGCAGCTATGGAGCGGTTTCGATCAGTGGCGGTTTTACGACGGTGACGACTGACAGTCGCGTGGCCGCGGCGAACACGATTTGGAACGTCAGCAGTGGCGTATTGAATCTGAGCAAGCACACCATCGGTTCAGCGGCGACGAGTAACACCAACAACATCATGACCGTTTCTGGTAATGCGCAAGTGACCCAGAATCAGGGCACGGGTGGCGGCGCGGCGCGGGAACTTTGGATCGGCGGTAACAACGGCGGATCGGGCACGTTGATTCTGAAGGATAACGCCACCTGGATCAGCAGCGCCGCCAACGGTAACACGGACGTCATTATCGGACGCGCGGCGAGTGGTTCGCAAAGTCCGGTCGGGACACTCACGATTCAGGACAACGCGAGCATGATTGTGCAGTCGGGTTCGGCCGCGGCCAAAGTGATTCGCATGGCGGATAATTCCGGCAACGCCAGTGGAATTCTGAATCTGAACGGCGGCAATCTTTCGACGGTCGGCATCCAACGAACCACCGGCACGGCGACCATCAATGCCAATGGCGGTAGAATCACAGCCTTGGCCGAGGGCACATCGTTCTTCCGCAATTTCGGCGGCACGGGCGGAGCGAATTCGATCAACTTGCTCGCCGGCGGGTTGACTTTCGATACGGGCGGATTCGCAGTCGGCATCACCAATGTACTTTCAGGCGCGGGCGGTTTGACCAAACAAGGCAGCGGCGTTCTGACGATATCCGGACCGAACAGTTTCACGGGGGCGACCGTGGTGAGCGGCGATACGCTGCAATTGACCGGCGCGGGGGCGTTGAACAGCAGTTCGGGCATTACGGTGGAAAATTTTGCGACGCTGGAGATCACCAACGTGAACGCCGCGCTGTTCACTTCCGGTTCGTTCACTCTGAACAACGGAAACGTGGTGGCTGATTTCTCCACCACAAATCTGACCGTTAGCACTTTGGGAACGGCGGGATTTGCCAACAACATCAATGTGGTTGTGTTGCCCAACGTGAATGTGCTGCCGGCGCGCGTGCCGTTGATCAAATACACGACTGCCGCGCCCGGATTGGTGGACGGCAATAACGTTCTGACGGCATTGACCGCGACTTTGCCGGCGCTCGGAAATCCGGTGGGTTACCTGACGAACAATGCGGCGACCAAAACCATCGAGCTGGTCATCACGAGCATGGTGTTGACACCGGTGATCACGCGGCAGCCGCAACCGGACCGCGCTTATGCCGGATACCTCGCGCATTTCAGCGTGGAGTTGGAAATCACCAACGCGCCCAGCTATCAATGGCGCAAAGATGGGAGCAATCTCGGCAATGGCGGAAAATTTTCCGGCGCTGACACCGCGGTGCTGCGAATCAGCAATGTTTCGGCGGCGGAACTCGGGAATTACGATGTGATCGTTGCGACGACCAGCGGATCCGTGACCAGTAGTCCGGCTGCGTTGAGCTTGGTAAATCCGTTTGGCTACGAAGCTGCGGCGGTGGCTGCCGCGCCGGTGGCGCTCTATATGTTCGACGATTTGAATGATCCCACTTCGGCCGTTGCTCCGGCTTTTGATTATGCCGGCGATCTGGACGGAGTTTATGGCACCGCCACGCAGAACGGTTTGTTCGGCACCTTTGGTCCGACGCCGACCGACGGTCTTCCCGGTTTCGACGCGACCAATATCGCCGTGCGAACGTTTGGCTTCACGCCGAACTCGCGCGTGACGATTCCGCCGCTAAACCTCAACACCAATACGGTCACCATCACCGCGTGGATGAATCCCGGCAGCGTGGCGGCCAATGCGGGGATCGTGTTTTGTCGCGGCAGCAGCACGGTGGCGGGATTCAATTTTACCGGCACGACGGATGCGCAGGCGCGCCGCACATTGGGTTACACCTGGAACAATGAAGGCGGAACATTCTTGTGGAACTCCGGCGTGGCCCCAAGTCCGGGAGTATGGTCGTTCGTGGGGCTGGTGATCAGTCCGACAAACGCGTCGATCTATGTCTTCGATGCCACCGGTGTGCGAGCGGCTTCGCAGGCTTACACCCATGTGGTGCAAAGTTTCGGAGCGAGCTCGACCATCGGCGACGATTCGTTCAGTGGTGGGAATCGCCAGTTTGACGGCGTGCTGGATGGCGTCGGTATTTACGCCAAAGCGATGACGCAGGCGGAACTTGAGTCGCTCTACACGGCGGGCTCAGGGGTTTCGACCTTTGCGCCGATTGTCTGGCTCGATCCAATCAATCAAACCCGTTACGAACAACAAAGTGTGTCTTTCACCGCGGGCGCCAGCGGCAGTCAGCCACTCACGTATCAATGGCAAACTACCGACGGCGTCAATTATTTCAATGTGGTGAATGGCGGACGCATCAGCGGCGCCACCACGCCGACGCTCACCATCAGCAATCTTTCGCTCGCGGACAACGGCGCGATGTATGTGCTGGTGGCGAACAATGCGTACGGTTCAGCGACCAGTCAGGTGGCGACACTTTCGATCAACGCCATCAGTCCGGCGGAAAACATCACCAATCTGCTCGCGCAGTCCAGCGGTCAAAGTTGGGAAACCGCGTCCACGTGGAGCGATGGCCTGGCCGCGTCGGTTTCGGCGGTGTCCAAACCGGGGAGCGCCTATTTCAGTCCGGCCAACACGGCCTTGCGCACCCCGCCGGGAGCCGCGAGTTCGACGTTCCCGGGCAACACCATCGAGTTCCAAGGCAACGGAACTTTCACCACGACCATTGCCGGCAGCGGCAGCAGCGCGTTGATCATGAAAACGTCCAATGGTGGCATCGTGAATTTCCCGAAGTTGATCATGAACGGCGGTCAGATTTTTAACTTCGTGGATTCGGGCGGCAACACGGTGTTGGGTGGCGAAATTGAGATTCGCGCGAACACGCCCGTTTATGCCGCGGATGACACCAGTGCGCGGTCCATTCGGATTCAGGCCAAGCTAACCGGAAGCGGCACCATCGAGTATCGCGCTTATTCCGGCGCGACGTTCAATCCTGCGACCGTGGCCTCGTTGAACATTTCGAATGCAGCGAACACGTTCAACGGCACGTGGAACGTTGTGCTCGGCACGTTGGTTGGAAGTTCGCCAGGGGCGCTCGGCACGAACACGCTCACCGTAGGCGCTCAAGGCGCGTTGCAGACGACCTACTCCATCAATAATCCCAATGGCGCATTGGTCCTGAACGGACGACTCAATCTGACGCGCGATCACACGTTCAAATCCGTAACCGTCAATGGCACGGCGTTGAATGCAGGCACCTACTCGTGGGCGCAATTGAACGCGGCGTATCCGGCGAACTTCCCCGCGTCGTGGACCGGCCAGCCGGGCGCGCCATCGGAAACCACCGCCTCTGGCAGCGTGACCGTGATCGGTTCCGGTGTGGTCACGCCCGTGCCGCTGACGAACAGTTGGAACGGGAACACGCTAACGCTGAGCTGGCCCAGCGGCTGGGTGCTATTGGAAGCGAGCAACGTGTTGGGGCCGTGGACGACCAATTCCGGCGCAACGTCGCCGTTCAACGTTTCGCCCACGGAACCGCAGAAGTATTTCCGGTTGCAAGCGCAGTGAGCCGGTTGGTTTTGGGGTGGGTTGGTTGAGACGAAATGGTTGGCAGCCGGAGTGGGACCGGCTGCCAACCGCAATTTCTCACTGCGCTCGTTTCCTCCTCATGTGCTGATGCGACGCTGTTGGCCGGATTCTTTCGGTCGTTCTCTCTCTTGACGGATAAGGTAACGGGCGTAGGGTTAATGCGGAGTCGGTTATGTTTTTCCGCGATTTAGACAGAAGATGGAGTCGCGTTCGCTTCCGAAGAATGCTGGTGATCGGAGGAATGGGATTGTTGGTTTCGCTGCTCACCAACGCGGTCGTTGCGGCCAATACCAACTCTGTGCCGACACCTCTCGAATCCGAAAGTTCCAACCAAATCCAAACGGCGTCGCAAAATCAAAACGAGTCGCAGAATTTGACCAATCAAATGTTCCCAGAATGGTCTGATGCCGTGGGACTGCTTTCGGCCTCGCAGTTGGGGGAAACACGCAGTGAAGCCGTAACGGAGTTTATTGCTGCGCGCGAAACGCCGCTTCCAACCCCGACCCCCTCGCTGGAGGAAACGTTTCCTTCACTTGGGCAGTATGATTTGGTTTTGGAGGGACTTCCGGTCGAACAGTTCGACTGGCGCAGCCCGTTCACAGAAATCGCAGTTGGTCCAGTCGCAGTTCAATTTCTCGTTCCGTTGCCTGTTCCCGCGCCGCCGGGCAGCGAGGAACGTTTGTTGGCAGGAGAGAATGATCGGTCCTGGCCTGTGACCGCGACCGGAGCGCCAACGGGTGAGTCTTGGAGTGAACCAACCACTTACCAGGGGCACGGATTTATTTCGCTGTTGTGGTAAACAACTTCAGGACGCCTCACTGATTGCGGTACTGCTTGTGGCAACTCGCACAATTCTGCCCGGCGCGTTTGAACGTGGCGTTGATGGTCTCCAGATCAGCGGAAGCGCGCAGTTGTTGACGCAGCAGGTCGGCCAGTTGTTCGGCTTCGGTCAGCTTGGCGCGGTAATCGTCCGGGCGTTCAGCCGTATCACTGAGTCGGGCCGTCTCGCGAAATTGTTCCCATAGCAACGTGGCTTCATGTGGCGGCGCGATGTCCGCGTGACCGGGCGGTTGTTTCCAACCGGCTATTTGCGCGAGCTTCAAATGTTCGAAGTGCGCATCAATGGCCACCATCGCATCCACAAGGGAAGTGGTGCGGGCGACTTCCGGCAACTCCTTCACGGCGGCGAGTTCGGCGGCCGTGGGTTTCGAGAATTCTGCCGCGGCGCGATACAAACCAAGATAATCCGCCGCCGTTCCCGCTTCGCGCAACCAATCCACTGCTTGATTCGTCGTCCAACCGCTGCTGCTTAAACACATTACCGCGACCGCCGCCGGACCGCGATGCTTGCCATGATGACAATGCACGTAAAACGGACCGGTTTCCGTGAGCGCGGCTTTGGCGAGTTCGGCGACGCGATTGGTCGGGACGCTGTCGTAACCGTAGGGCAGGTGAATGTAGCGCAGGCCATGTTTGCGCGCGGCGGCGACATCGGGCTTGCCGCCGTCCACGCTGATGATGGTTTTGACGCCAAGTTTGGCGAGCGCGGCGAAGGTTTCCTCACCTTCGGGTTGCGAGCCGGAATAGATTTTAGCGGTGGCGCGAAAGGAGTTGTGCACGCC
>CAZKMR010000126.1:0-7407 GCA_964553795.1 uncultured Bifidobacterium sp.
GCTTGTGGTTCTGGTATGCGTGGTTCGGCCAGAAACCGCGCGCGGCGTTCAAGGTACGCTTCGAAGAGGAACCGGCCATGTCCGGCAGCAGCGCGTTTTGCGGCGGCGACCAGATTGTATTCATCCACGGCGACAAACTGGCACGTTACGATTTGAAATCCAAGGAACAGGTCTGGTTGCGCCATCTGTTGGATAAAAAGAAAATCGAAGCGGAGGCGGCCGCCGCGATCAAAGAGATGCAGGCCGAGGCGGCGCAAAGCGAATTCACCTTCAAGATTCCGAGTCAGGGTGAATTGACCAAGGACATGATTCGCAGCGCGGAACGGAGTCTGGCACTGCGCGTGCACGAACAGAACATCTGGGTGGCCGACGGTGAGAAAGTGCGGCGCTTCGATTGGGAAACCGGCGAGCCGAAGCAGGAGATTGCGTTCGAGGGCGATTTTGCGGAGGCGGTGCAGCGCAATGACACCTTGGAATTCAAGGAACGCGTGGCGGAGGATCGGTTGAACGTGACGCGCTTCAACCTCGTCAGCGGCAAAGTCGAGCAGGACGAAATCGGCACGAAGCCGAAGGCCACCCCGGCCAGCATGGCGGCGTTGCTGGCGGCCAATTCCGGCGGCAAACCGACGCCCGGCAATGTGCGCGGCCTGACCCCGCAACAACTCGCCGCCGCCGTGGCGAATGCGCCGCTGGCCGCCAAACTCGCCGCGCCGGCGACGATTTCCGTCGCCCGCAATCAACAAGCCGCGTTGGACGTGATGAGCGAGATGGATGGCGAATTGGACGGTGCGTTGGCGATGCACACGGGCGGCGGCACGGCGAGTTTTGACGAGGACGATCTCTATGTGTCGAGCGGCTCATCCACGGTGATTCCGACGGACAAAGGATTCATTCAAATGACCAGCAAGTTGACGGAAAAGAACGTTGTCGTGCGTTCCGCCGCCAAAGCCGCGCCCAAGAAATCCGCGCTCGATGGCCCGGTCAACGCCGCTGCCACGGTGGATATTGCGAATGAGTTATTGAATGAAATGTCGCGTAATGCCGGCGCGGATATCGTGCGGGAAAATCACAGCAAATATCACGTGAAGTTGCATCTCGGCGGCGGCGCGGAAGTGGCGGATTGGGAAGGCGACGTCGTGGGTGATCCGGAAATTTACCCGCAACAGACGGTCAATGTGCTGGCGGCGGGAACGAAGTTGCTGGTGTTCGATCAGCAAAACAAAGTGAAGTGGGAAGCGACGTTGAGCTATCCGATTTCCGGCGACGGCAGTTATCGCGAACTGGACGACGCGGAGCATACCGGGCTCGGGCCGGTGGTGGAACGCGACGGCACGTTGTACGTGTTCGATCAGGGTGTGTTGAGCGCGTTCGATCTGGCAACGGGCGAAGCGCGCTGGCGGTTGCCGTCGGTGGGCATCACCGGAATGTTTTTCGATGACGCGGGGAAAATTTATCTCAACACCACCACGGCCAGCCCGGACAAGATCAAGTATTCGCGCCAAATCAACGTGAGTGACAACACGTTGAGTATCGTGCTGAAACTCGACCCGAAGAGCGGCAAGGAAATCTGGAAACATTCCATGGGCGGCCAAATCGCGTATCTCTCCGGAAAATACATTTACAC
Organism: uncultured Bifidobacterium sp.; assembly: GCA_964553795.1. Classification (GTDB taxonomy): domain Bacteria; phylum Verrucomicrobiota; class Verrucomicrobiia; order Limisphaerales; family JADLHS01; genus JADLHS01. The sequence goes on from CAZKMR010000126.1 coordinate 1,625, forward strand.
GTTGAGTTACGCGTCGCCGCTGGATGATGACGAGGAACTGGACGAGAATCTGCTCGCGCTGGGATTGGAATCAAAACCGTACGTGCGCATTCGCCGCATCAGCCCGCGCAACGGGCGCGTGTTGTGGGATTATTACGAACCGCGCGGCGCGCTCGACGTGAAGGTGCACCAGAACACGTTTCAAATCGTACTGAAAAAAGAAGTCGAAGTTTTGAAATTTCTCTCGCTGTAATGGCGTCGGAAGAAAGCGGGAACACGTGGCGCGCGGTCGCGGTCAGGATGAAGTCGCCAGGCCGGCTGGCGCCTGTGTTACGTTGAACCATGAAAATCCGAGGCGCGCTACTGATTCTCAGCCTGAGTTTTTGTCTCGGGTCCGCGCAAGAGGAGTCGGTTTCGTTTGAAGATTTGGCGCACGAATTGGGCGCGTGGGCGCAGGAAAATCTCGACACCAACGTTCTCGCCGCCATCACCCAAACCACGGACGCGAAAACTCGAGAGTTCCTGCAAGCACTGCAACAGGAGTTGCAAAACAATTACGTGCTGGATCTCGCGGCCTTGAAGGACGCGGCGGAAATGGCGTTGCCCTTGCTCGAACAATACGAGGAGACCTACCCGCTGTCCTTGTGGTTGCGCACTCGCATGGATTATTTCCGCGTCGCCGAACAATTGCGGAGCGCGGCCGCCCACCAAACGCGCCCGACCAACCAACCCGTCGCCATCACGCATCAACGCGAGGTTTGGGTGACCGAAGTCAGCCGGCGTCCCTGGCCGCCCGCCGCCAGTAATTACGTCAGCCTGCTTAAACCAGTCTTTGCCGCGGAAAAAATCCCGCCGGAACTCGTGTGGATTGCCGAAGTGGAATCGTCCTTTGATCCGCGGGCCCGCAGTCCGGTTGGCGCGACGGGTTTGTTTCAACTCATGCCCGCCACGGCGAAACGCTTCGGCTTGTCGCTCTGGCCGCGCGACCAAAGATTGCAACCCGGCCCTAGCGCCACCGCGTCCGCGAAGTATTTGAAGTATTTGCATGATCGCTTTCAAAACTGGCCGTTGGCTTTGGCAGCTTACAATGCCGGCGAGGGCCGGGTGGGACGATTGTTGAAGGAACACCGCGCCAATTCCTTCGATCAAATCGCCAGCCGCCTGCCCGCGGAAACGCAACTTTATGTGCCCAAAATCGAAGCCACGCTGTTGCGGCGTGAAGGGCTCAAACTCGCTGATTTAAGCCCCACACGCTGACGGCATCATGGCTTCGATTCGAATTTTTCTCCTCTTGCTGCTAGGAATCGCGCTGACGGGTTGCGGCCGGTTTGTGGCCGCGCGCATCGCGCAAGCGCCGAACACCTATCCCACGTGGCTTGCACCCGTGGCGCCGGTGCAATTGAGTTTCGCCGAGGCGCTGCTCACCAATGTGCCGGCGGAATACCTGGAAGTGGCCGCGCCGCCCGCGCGTTTGCGGTATCGCGTGATGGAGCCGGCGCATTACCAGTTTAAGAGTTGGCGCAGCAATGTGGTGGAATCCGGCCACTCACGCCTGTTGGTTGGATTCAGCGCGCGCTTGCCGGCGCAAACGAACGGTTGGAGCACCCAACCACGCGGCACGGTGTTCCTCCTGCACGGTTACGGCGTCGGGATGTTTGCGATGCTCCCGTGGTCATTGAATCTCGCGCAACACGGCTGGCGCTGTGTGCTGGTGGATTTGCGCGGTCACGGAAAATCCACGGGCGACAAAATCTACTACGGCCCGCAGGAAAGTGCGGACCTGCGGCAATTGCTCGACCAATTGACGCGGGACGGAAGAATCACGCCGCCCGTCACCGTGGTGGGGGAATCCTACGGCGCGGCGGTGGCACTGCGTTGGAGCACTGAAGATGACCGCATCAAACGTGTCGTGGCCATGACGCCGTACGGTTCGCTGTCCAACGCCGTGCTGAACATTTGTCACGAATACTCCCGTTGGTTGCCCGATGGTTTGATTCGCGCTGGACTGAAAGATCTGCCGCGCACCCTGGGAGTTGCTCCCGAAGAATTGGACACGCGCACCATCATGCAACGCAGTCCGTGTGACACGTTCTTTATCGCGGGAGCACAGGATCGCATCACGCCGCCAGAAGTCGTGTTGGAATTGTTCGCCGCCACCACGCGCCAGCGGCAGATGTTGACGGTGGCTGATGCCACCCACGAAGCCGCGCCCTACTTTTTCACCGACCTGGAAGCGCCCGTCGTGGAATGGCTCAATGCCACCGAGCGGGCGTCTGCTCCGGCCGGCGATTGACGGCGGAGTTTATTTCGCCGCCAACGCCGCTTCGATATCTTTGGCCAACTCTTCGGATTCCGGCGCAACGCGCGACTCGTAGCGTTTGAGAATCTTGCCGTCCTTGCCGATCAGGAATTTGTTGAAGTTCCATTTGATATCGCCGGGAAACGGCGAATCTTTACCCGCCAACGCGACATAAAGTGGATGCCGGTTCGCGCCGTTGACTTCGAGTTTGTCGAACAGCGGAAACGTCACGCTGTATTTGCTGGAGCAGAATTCCTTGATCTCCTCGTTCGTGCCGGGCTCTTGGCCGCCAAATTGATTGCACGGAAAGCCGAGCACCACGAACCCCTGATCCTGATACTTTTTATAAATGCTTTCCAACCCGGTGTATTGCTTCGTGTAGCCGCAGCGCGACGCCACGTTGACGATCAGCACCGCTTTGCCCTTGTAGGCGGCGAGCGTCGTGTCCTTGCCGTCAATGTCTTTGAGTTTGATGTCGTAAAGCGATTGCGCGGAAGTGGCGAGGGTAGTCATGGCGAACAACGAAACCAGCAGGGCGAATGTTTTCATGCGGGGAATGATTAGGTTAAGTTTGCGCGCTGTCAAACGGCGTGCGCCGGGGGATGTTGCAATTGATTCCGAAACCGCCACCGAATCGGAAAGCTTTTCAATCGCGGCTGCACCGCCACCGAAGTGACCCGATTCGCGCCAAACTGCGCGCTGCACGTCAACGCTTCCTGGTCGGGAGCAGCAAAAGCATGCGCTTTCGTTCGGACAGGTGAGACATTTTCCGCAGTCGTATTCATTGCAATCCGTTTTAAGACGATGCGACCCGGCGTTAATTCACCCACAAAATCATAAAACGTGTAACACTCGCAACCGCAACAGAAACCACTGACAGCGCCCCTCGCTCAGTCGAAATGCCTCCCCCGGCAACTATTACGGCGTTTGACTCAGGACGAGGCGACGATCCATCTCGCGCAACTGTCGCCATTGGCCCGCGGGCAATTCTCCGAGCGTGAATCCGCCGATTCGCACCCGCAGCAATCGCAACGTGGGATGGCCGACGGCGGCCGTCATACGACGCACTTGGCGATTCTTGCCTTCGATCAACTCTAATCCGATCCAGGCATCCGGCACATTCTTGCGAAAGCGAATCGGCGGGGTACGCGGCGCCACAGTCGGCTGCGGCTCCAGCAACCACGCGCGGCCCGGCAGCGTTTTGCGGCCTTGAATTATCACTCCAGAGGACAATTGCGTCAGCGCGGCGGCGGTGGGAATGCGCTCGACCTGCGCCCAGTATTCACGTTCGTGGGCATGACGCGGCTCCAGCAAACGTGCATTCCACTCGGATTCGTCGCTGAGTAACAGCAGTCCCTCGGAATCCGCGTCCAGGCGACCGATGGGATAAACATCCTTGGGGAAACCAAACTCCGCCAACGTACGATTGGGCGATCCGTCCGGCGTGAATTGCGATAACACCCCGTAAGGTTTGTGAAAAGCCAGCAGCACAGGTTGTCAAAGCGGAATTCGCGTGGCCTGGCGATTCGCCAGTTGCACCACTTCGGTGTATCCGATGCTCCGCGCCAATTGCACCGCCTCCGGCAAACTGAAGCCGACTTCTTCCGCCGCGTGCGCATCCGACCCAAACGTAATCGGCACGCCCTGCGCGAACGCGCGTTCGAGAATGCGCCGACTCGGATAAATCTCCCGGCAATCTTTGCGCAGCCCGGCGGTGTTGAGTTCGATGGCACAGCCTTGTCGTTTGGCTGCCGCCAAAAATTCTTCAATGCACGGCGCCAAATCGCACTTGGGCAAATAGCCAAATTTCTTCGGTAAATCCAAGTGGCCGATGATTTCAAAAAGTCCCGATGCTGCCGCTTGAGTTAAACGGTCAAAGTATTCCGTCCAGATTGCGTCCACGTCGCATTTTTCCCAGAGATCGCGCTTGAAGGGACTGTCGATGTCCCAACCACCCGAAACATAATGCACCGAGCCGATGAAATAATCCCACGGATGCCGCGCCGCGAGATCGCGAATCCAGTCCTCGTGCCCCGGCAAATAATCCACTTCGAGCGCGAGCCGAATGGTCAGTTGCGGAAACGTGCGCTGCGCCAGCCGCACTTGCGCGACGTACTCGTCGAGTTGCCGATTGAACATGCGCCAATCGTCGAAGTCGTCCTGCGGCATGGGCGAATGATCCGAGAAACCGATCTCTGTGAACCCCAGTTCCACGGCCCGGCGCGCATAATCGACCGGCGAGCCGCTGGCGTGCCGGCAGAGCGCGGTGTGCATGTGATAATCAGGCGGTAATTTCACCACCTGAAGTGTCGAAAGTCGGAAGCGCAGTGTCGAACGAAATCACGACGGAAGCGTAACACCGGCATCAACGTCGGTCCCGGCCGAGTTCCCCCAGAGATACCCTAAATTCCGGCAGGTGCTCGACCGGAAGCACTCTTGCGATCCTTAAATGTCAGCTCGGCGATGCCCGATTTGTCGAGCTGGCCCAAGCCCTCCAGCACCATGCGGTCGTACTGTTTTTTCGTCGCAAGCGCCAGCGGCAAGATCATCCCCTGCTCTTTTGCCAGTTTCACCGCGATGCCGGAATCCTTCGCCGCGTGCGCCGCCGAGAAGAAACAGGAGTGCTCGCGGTTTTGCATATCCTCGCCGTCGGTTTGCAACACGCCGGACCGCGCGCCCGTTTGCGAAAACACTTCACGCAACATCGTCAGGTCCAATCCCAGCGCCGCGCCCAATCCCAATCCTTCCGCCAGCGCCGCCGTGTTGGCATTCATCACCATGTTCACGAGTGCTTTGACTTCCGCCGCTTTGCCAGTCGGCCCAATGTAACGCAATGCGTTGCTCAGCTTCTCCAAAACCGGCTTGGCGCGCTCGAACACTTCCGGCTTCCCGCCACACATCAGATAAAGCGTCCCTTCGCGCGCTTGCGTGATGCTCGACGCCATGCACGCTTCGAGCGAACTCGCGCCCTTGGCTTCGCATTTTTCTTCCACCCACCGGTGAATCGCCGGCGTCACGGTCGCGCAGTTGATGAACAATTTCCCTTTCGCGCGATGCAACAAGCCGTTCAAGAAAATGCGCTTCATCGCAATGTCGTCCGTCACCACCGTAATGATGATGTCGGACAATGCCGTGACCACTTTCAGTTGATCCGCCGCGACACACTTCAGTTCGCCTGCCAGCGTTTCTGCCACGCCATGATTCGCATCAAACACCGCGGCAACCGAGTAGCCACTGTCGTTCAATCGGCGCGCCATGTTTGCCCCCATGCGACCAACACCAACAAATCCGATTTTTTCTGCCATAAATTTTGAAAGGTTGAGTTTACGCGAGAGTGCGTTTGCAGCGAATTCAAGTCAATGCGCTTTCCCGCCAAGCCCAACGACGTCACCCGCAGTCTGCCAAATAATTCGTTGACCGAACCTGCCGTTGCGCTAGAGTGCCCGCGCTTGATGAAATCTGTCATCGCCAATCCGAAGACCCTGATTAAGCGCGCCGCGTGGCT
>CAZKMR010000126.1:7507-10921 GCA_964553795.1 uncultured Bifidobacterium sp.
TGATGAAATCTGTCATCGCCAATCCGAAGACCCTGATTAAGCGCGCCGCGTGGCTGCGTCTTGTAGTCATGGCGCATTCGGCGGACGCTGGGAGATTGATTTCATAGCAGCAAAACCAGATTTCAAAAACCCATCGTCGGCTTCCGGCGGTGGGTTTTTTCTTTCTCGCCCGCCGGACGCCCAAAACAAAAATGAAAACCAATCCAACCAACGCCCCGCTCGGGCTGGTCATCGCGGCGTTCGCCATTGTGTATGTGATCTGGGGCTCGACGTATCTCGGCATCCGCTACGCCGTCGAGTCCGTTCCGCCGTTCCTCATGGCCGGCAGCCGCCATCTCGTCGCGGGCGTTTTACTCTTCACCTTCGCGATGACGCGAGGAGCAACTTTACCCTCGCGCGTGCAATGGCGTGATGCCGCCATCGCCGGAACACTCATGCTCGTCATCGGCAACGGCGGCGTGACCTGGGCCGAACAACTCATTTCCTCCGGCATTGCCGCATTGCTCGTCGCGCTGACGCCGGTGTGGATGGTGTTGATCGATTGGGCGCGTCCCGGCGGCAAACGTCCGCGCGCCCTCGTGGGACTGGGTTTGGTGGTCGGCCTGGCTGGGGTGGTGTTGCTCGCGCACAAACAAATGGCCGGCACGAGTCCCGCCTACGGCTGGGGCGTCGCGGCGTTGCTCGCGGCTTCGATTTGCTGGGCGTTTGGCTCGGTGTTCAATCGCACCGCGCGCAAACCCGATTCCGCCTTTCTCGGCGTTTCAATGCAAATGATCACCGGCGGCGCGGTTTTGCTCACGCTGTCCGCGTTGCAAGGCGAGGTGCAGCGATTCTCCTTCGCGCAAGTGACCGCCGTTTCGTTCTGGGCGTGGCTCTATCTGACGATTGCCGGCTCGCTCATTGCCTACACCGCTTACGTGTGGTTGCTGCACGCCAGCACGCCCGCGCGCGTCGCGACGTACGCTTACGTTAATCCGCTGATCGCGGTCATCCTCGGTTGCACCATCGGGCGTGAAGTGTTTTCGCCGGAAATGTATCTGGCTGGCGGATTGATCATCGTGGCGGTCGTGCTGGTGCTGCGCGGTGGCGCAACAAAATCGCCAGCCGGGCAAATTTCTCCCGACGAAACCCCGCGCGCGGCTCAGACATTGAATGTTCGAGGTTCGATGTTGGATGTTGGATGCTCAAAACCCTCGATTGTCGCGGATAAATCTATTAACGACGGCAAGCCCTAAGCCCGTATGCCCGCGCCATTTCTCCAAACGCTCCGCTTGTGGCGACACGAAGTGCGACCCACGCTCACGCTTGCGTTACCGATTGTCGCGGGCATGTTGAGCCAAACGCTCATGGGTTTGGCGGACACCATCATGGTCGGGCGCGTCGGTGTGGTGGCGCTGGCCGCGGCGTCGTTTGTCAACGCCGTCGCTCACTTGCCGTTGGTGTTTGGACTCGGCTTGCTCTCCTGCATCGCCGTGTTGACGAGCCAGGCGTACGGTGCAAAGCAACCGACCGAAGCCGGTGAAGTTCTGCGGCACGGCCTGGTGTTGTCAGCAGCAATCGGATTGCTCGCCGCGCTTTCCATGTTCGCGCTGCGACCGTTTTTACATCTGTTGGGACAAACGCCCGAAGTCACCGCCGCCTCCGGCAATTATCTGCTGCTCTTCAGCACCTCGATGCTGCCTGCGCTCATCGCGCACGGCAGCAAACAATTCAGCGACGCGCTGAATCGTCCCTGGTGGCCGACGCTCATCATGTCCAGCGGCGTGTTGCTGAACGTGCTGTTGAACTGGATTTTGATTTACGGCAACTGGGGCGCGCCCGCGCTCGGCCTCGATGGCGCGGGTTGGGCGACATTGATCGCGCGCACGGTGATGACCGTGGTGATGGTGGCGTATGTTCTCACCGCCCCCGCGATGCGACGCTTTCATCCGCCGCAGTGGCGCGCCACGCTCACCCGCGAGCGACTGTCGCGGATGTGGCGCATCGGTTTGCCCATCGGCGTGCAACACTTCTTCGAAGTCAGCGCCTTCGCTTCCGCCGCCGTCATGATGGGCTGGATCAGCGCCACCGCCATCGCCGCGCATCAAATTGCCATCACGTGCGCGGCCACCACGTTCATGACCTCGCTCGGCATCGGCGCGGCGGCGTGCATTCGCGTGGGCCACGCTTACGGCGCGCGGAAATTCACGCGCACCCGCCGCATTGGTTTCAGCGCGGTGGCAATTTCTGCAACTCTGATGGCCGGCTTTGGAATCATCTTCGCGCTGGCCGGAAAACCGATTGCCAGCCTGTTCATCGATTCGCCGACCGTCGTTGCCGTGGCCGCGCAACTGCTGATCGTCGCCGCGTTCTTTCAAATTGCCGACGGCGTGCAGGTGACGTCCATCTCCGCGCTGCGCGGTTTGTCGGATGTGCGCGTGCCGGCGGTGATCGCGGTGGTGGCTTATTGGTGCGTGGCGCTGCCGCTGGGTGCAACATTGGCATTTCGCACGCAACTCGGCGTGGTGGGCATGTGGATCGGTCTGGCCGCCGGGCTCAGCGCCGCAGCCGTGGGATTAACCTGGCGCTTTCACCGGCACACCCTAAAACCCGCGAAACATCCGCCTGTCCGACCTCCCGTGGCGGAAACGTTTCCCGAACACGGTGCGATGCCGTGATTCATTGTTGCGTCAACGCACCTTTAATCACCTGCCAGCGTTGCAGTTCGCGACCCAGTTCGCGCGGCCAATTTTCTTCGGTGCAAGTCATGAATACTTGCCCGCTCGTTTCACGTGCGCGCTCCAGTAAAGGCAACAAGCCGCTGCGCCGCTTCACATCCAGTTCGCCCATCACATCGTCAATCAACAACACCGGCGCACTGCCGTGAATGCCCGTGAGATACTCGGCTTGCGCCATTTTCAACGCGATGGCCAACGTGCGCTTCTGGCCTTCGCTGCCAAACTGCGCGGCGGACTTTTCGTTCAGCAGTAACTGAAGATCGTCGCGATGAGGCCCGAGCAGCGTCGCGCGGAAACGCCGTTCGCGATCCCGCATCTGCGCCAACTCCACCGCGAAATCATTCTTCACATTCGGCTCGTACTCGATGCGCAGGTCTTCGGCATCGTTGGAAATGCGGCGATACGCGAGGCGCGCCAGCGGCGACAATTTGGGAATCAATTCGCGGCGCTGCCGGATGATTTCGCTTCCGAGCTTCACCAATTGCTCAGAATAACTGTCGAGCAACATCACATCCGGAGCGTGTTGTTTCAGCAACGCGTTGCGGGAGCGAACCACCTGCATGTAACGCTGCAACAAAGCGAGATAACCGCGCTGCGTTTGCGAGAGCAGCAAATCAAGAAACCGGCGGCGTGCACGTCCCGTGCCTTTGACCAATTGCAAATCCTCTGTGCAAAACACCACCGTGCGCAGCGTGCC
>CAZKMR010000127.1:0-8279 GCA_964553795.1 uncultured Bifidobacterium sp.
CCCGCGCCAAACAGATCGCCGACCACGCTCATGCCGTCCATCAACGGGCCTTCGATTACCGCCAGCGGCTTGCCGTATTTCGCGCGCGCTTCCTCGGTGTCGGCATCAATGTAAGTGTCGATGCCCTTTACGAGCGCGTGGGAGAGGCGTTCCTCAATCGTGCCCTTGCGCCATTCTTCTTCCTTCTTTGTATCGGCAGCAGTTGTGCCGGTGCTCGCAGCTTTAAGCTTTTCCCCAAACGTCACGAGACGTTCCGTTGCGTCGGGACGGCGATTCAACAAAACGTCTTCCACCAGTTCCTTCAGTTCCGGCTCGATCTCTTCGTAAACTTCCAACATGCCGGCGTTCACGATGGCCATGTCCATGCCGGCTTTGATGGCGTGGAACAGGAACGCGCTGTGCATCGCTTCGCGCACGGGATTATTCCCGCGGAAGCTGAACGACACGTTCGACAAACCGCCGCTGACTTTCGCGTGCGGCAGATTGTTTTTGATCCAACGCGTGGCTTCGATGAAGTCCACGGCGTAATTATTGTGCTCCTCGATGCCCGTGCCGACGGTGAGAATGTTCGGGTCGAAAATGATGTCCTCCGGCGGGAAACCGACTTCGTCCACGAGGATTTTGTAGGCGCGTTCGCAAATACGGATTTTGTCGGCAAGCGTCGCCGCCTGGCCTTGTTCGTCGAACGCCATTACGACAACCGCCGCGCCGTATTTCAAAACTGCGCTCGCCTGGCGCTTAAATTCCTCTTCGCCCGCTTTGAGCGAGATGGAATTCACGATGCCTTTGCCCTGCAAACATTTCAGACCAGCTTCGATAACTTCCCACTTCGACGAATCCACCATGAACGGGACTTTGGCGACTTCGGGTTCACTCGCGAGCAACAGCAAAAATTTCGTCATCGCGGCGACGCCATCAATCATCCCTTCGTCCATGCAGATGTCGATGATGTTCGCGCCGTTCTCCACCTGCTGTCGCGCGACGGCGACGGCTTCCTCGTATTTGTTTTCTTTGATGAGCTTGGCGAACTTCGGTGAACCCGCGACGTTCGTGCGTTCGCCGATCATGATGAAGTTGCCGATCTGCTGCGTGAACGGTTGCGAGCCGGAGAGGCGCAACGGGCGCGGTTGATACTCGGGGAGCGCACGCGCCTCGCGTGCGGCGGCGGACGCCTCGTCCGCCGCACCCGAGCGCGCCTCCGCGCCAGTTTCCGACGCGCGGTGGCGCGCGTCGTTCCCGACCGCGAGGGCGCGGTCGGGAACACGCGAAGGCGCGTGTGCTCCCCGGAAAGCTGTCACGCGTTCCGCAAATTCCCGCGGATGCTTTCCTTCCAGAGCCTTCGCAATCGCGGCGATATGCTCCGGTGTGTTGCCGCAGCAGCCGCCGGCGATGTTGATCAAGCCGCTCTCGGAGAATTCACCGAGATAATTGCCCATGTCTTCCGGCTTCAGATCAAAGCCGGTTGGCGACAGCGGATTTGGTAATCCAGCATTCGGATAGCAGGAGATGGCGGTGTTAGATTTTTCTGCAAGCTCCGCGAGGAACGGGCGCATGAGATCCGGCCCGAGCGAGCAGTTCAGCCCAATGGCAATCGGTTGCACATGCTTCATCGCGTTCCAATACGCTTCGACCGTCTGCGCGGAGATCATCGTTTCTCCCCCGCGACCAACCGCAGCGGAAATCATGATGGGCAGAATCTTTTTGTCCTGCTCAAAGACTTCCTGAATCGCCACCAGCGCGGCCTTGGCGTTCAGCGAATCGAAGATCGTTTCAACCAGCAAAATGTCCGAGCCGCCCGCGATGAGCGCGCGGACCTGGTTGATGTAAGCCGCTTTGACCTGATCAAACGTGCAGACCCGAAAACCGGCGTCATCGGCATCCGGAGAGTTTGAGAGCGAAACGGTCAACGGTCCGATCGCGCCAGCCACGAAGCGCGGGCGACCAGTTTGATTCGCGATGCGATCGCACCATTCGCGACATTGCTTCGCGGATTGTTCATTAATCTCCCACGCGAGTTCGTTGAGAAACTTGTTCTCGATGACTTTTTGATAAAACTCCGGGTCTTTGCGACCACCGTGTTCACGCGGATCGTCCACGAAAAATTCGCTTTGCCCGATGCTCGTGGCGGAGAAAGTATTCGTCTCGACGATGTCCGCGCCGGCTTCGAGGAAGCGCCGATGAATGTCACAAATCGTTTTCGGCTGAGTGAGCGAATAAAGATCGCCGTTGTTCTTCAGGTCCTTCTTGGAATCGGCAAATCGCTCGCCGCGAATCTCCTTCTCGCCCAGTCCGTAGGTGCGGATGGTCGTGCCCATCGCGCCATCAATGATGACGATGCGTTCTTTCAGAGCTTTGAGCAGCAGTTGCGCGTGCGGAGCATAAGATTCGGCCTTATTCACGCGCGCAAATTACCTTAAGCACGCCCTGTCGCCAATATTAAAATCAACGCATCTGGATGCGTAGATATGAATCTTGCATCGCTTTAGGTCCGTAGCCACGCCGCGCCTCCCGGGGCCTTACCGGTCCGGCAATGTGCGTCCGTCCCGGATTGGGAGGACCGTGGTTTCATGGAAGGTTCACGGCGGTGATGAAACGCACTTTGAGTTTTCTGGCAATGGGCGGCGCGGTGACTTTCCTCTCAATGTCCACGAGTTGCGCGGGCCCGATCAACGGCAGTTTCGAGTCGGGTAACTTCGCGGGTTGGCAACTCAACATGGCGCGGGGTTACTCGGCCTTTGAACCCAACCGCCGCGCGGCGGGAACGGCGGCAGTGCTCGCCAATTGGCACAGTGCCAGTGGAGCGGCTACCCAGTCCGCCGCGGATGGCCAGCGCTTTGCCGCTTTGGGGACGCTGGCGAATGGCAATTTCATCGGCAACCGCAACTATTCCGTCTCGTTGGACCAGACGCTTCAGCTTGCGGCCGGCGAAATCATCACCGGTTGGGCCGCTTTCTACAACGGCGATTATACCGCGCAGGATCACGCCTGGGTAAAAGTGTTCAATGAGTCGTGCGACCTCGTCGCCACTCCGTGGGGGGAAATTTCCGGCAGTCAACCCGCGCGCGATTTCAATTCCACGCCCTATCGCACTTTGACGCCCTGGATGCAATGGTCCTGGCAAGCGCCGGAAACCGGCCAATACACTTTGAGTTTCGGCGTGACCAGCCAGGGCGACAATAACTTTGCCAGCTATGGTTTCTTTGACGGCGCATTGCGCGTCCCGCCCACGTTACCCATCCCGGAGCCATCGAGTCTGTCCGTGCTCGCAATCGGCGGTGCGCTCCTGGCTCTCGGACGGCGCCAGCGCAGAATTTCAGTCTAAATCAGAATCAATTCATACATGTTAGCCAAACCACACGACTACTCCCGCAGCCGGCGGAGACAAGCCATCTGGTTCACCATTCTGGGCGCGATTCTCTCGATCGGCCTGGTGATTGCGCTCATTCTCTTCTGCTATCAGAGCAATCACCTGCGGATCTGACGGGTTGCCGCGAGGCAGCCCACGCATCTCAAAGGGCTTCACCCCCGCGCCGGGGCCAGCAGCACATCGTACTCGTTTTGGCCCCGGCACTGACGCATAATCGCGCGACGATGACATCTGATTCGCCGACGGAAACCGTGACGGTGGGACAACAACACACTGTCGAGATCGAAGACCTGGCCTTTGGCGGCGAGGGCGTGGCGCGCGTCGGAAATTTTGTCTTGTTCATTCCCTTCGTCATTCCCGGCGAAACCGTCCGCGCGGAAGTGGTCGAAGTTAAAAAATCCTTTGGCCGCGCCAAACTCCTCGAAGTGCTCACCCCGGCCCCGGAGCGCGTCCCCGCGCCGTGCGCGCACTTCGCCGCGTGCGGCGGTTGCCAGTATCAACACATTGATTACTCCGCCCAACTGCGCTTCAAGCACAAGCAAGTGGCAGACTTGTTCCAACGCGTGGGCAGCATCGATCCTGCCGTGGTGTCGCCCGTCGTGCCCTGCCCGCAACCCTACGGTTACCGCAACCGCATCATGATCCGCAGCCAATGGAACAAGCCGGAACAGAAGTTGAACATCGGTTTTGTGCGCTGGGATTGTGGGCTGGTCGAAGACATCTACGATTGCAAGATCGCCGAGCCGGCGCTGAACCAACAGATCACTCACGTGCGTCAGAATCCGCCGCCCAAAGGTGGCATCAAAGTCGTTCTACGCATTCCGCCAGAGGACTGGGAAGTGCCGCGCGATTCGTTTTTCCAGAATAATTTCTTTCTCCTGCCCGGGTTGGTGAACGCCGTGCGGGAAAAACTTCAAGCGGCAGGCACGCGCCATCTCGTGGATCTTTATTGCGGCGTCGGCTTCTTCGGCATCGAACTCGCCGCCGCGGTGGAATCGTTTGTCGGCGTGGAATGCGATCGCATGGCCATTACCGCCGCGCGCAAGAATGCGGCCCGACGCGGACTCACCAATGGCGAGTTTATTTCCGCGACCGTGGAGGAGGCGTTGCCGCAACTGGTCAACCGGTTTTCTGCCGCTGCCACGAGTGTATTGATTGATCCGCCCCGCAAGGGATGTCTGCCCGAGACGTTGCGACTGCTGCGCGACCAGCGCCCGGCGCAAATTATTTATGTCTCCTGCCATCCCGCCACGATGGCGCGCGACTTGAACATCCTCTGCGCTGACGGTGTCTTTAAGCTGGAGAGCGTAACGCCCCTGGACATGTTTCCGCAGACCCAACACGTTGAATGCGTTGCCGACCTGCGGGCTGGCGGTTAAACGGAACTTGCCAAGCGCCAACGCTTCATTTCAACTGGATTCATCGCATGACAAACGAAACAACGGCGTCCCGAAAGCGCCAATTTACGTTAACTTGGTTGCCGTGGTTGCTTGGAGCGCTGGTTCTGCTGGTTTACCTCATCACCGTTAATCGTTCCTTCCCCGCCGTCCCGGATTGGACCAGCCTGTTGCAACAACCACCCAGCGCGGCCCGCCTGGCCGGCTACACGTTTGCCCCGGAATTTCTCGCCCCGGTCTATTACGTCGTCACGGGGCCGCTCCGGCTTTTGCCCGACGCGTACATTCCCTTCGCGCTGAATTTATTCTCTGCCGTCTGCGGCGCCCTGGCTCTCGCCCAACTCGCCCGCTCGGTCGCCTTGCTCCCACATGATCGCACCCGCATTCAACGGGAACGCGTCGGCAACCGCACTGCGCTCTTGAACATCCCGCTCGCCTGGCTGCCGCCCGTGCTGGCCACGACAATTTGCGCTCTGAGTCTGTCCGTGTGGGAACACGGCACGAATGGCACCACCGAAATGTTCGACCTGCTGCTGTTCGCCTACGTCGTGCGCAGTTTTCTTGAATACCGCCGGGATGAAAACGAAAGCCGCTTGTTCCGGACGGCCTTCGTGTTCGGCGCGGCCATGACAAACAACCTCGCGATGATCGCCTTCTTTCCGCTGTTTATCGCGGCGCTGGTCTGGACGCGCAAGCTCGCCTTCTTCAACGTGCGCTTTCTGACCCGCATGGCCCTGTGCGGTTTGGCCGGCCTGGCGTTTTACCTCGTGTTACCGACCATCAGTTCGCTGCAAGGCGGACACTCGTTAAGCTTCTGGCAATTGCTCACCAACAATGTCATGGCGCAGAAGTGGCTTTTGTTCCTGCTGCCCCGGAACACCATCCTGCTGTTCTCGCTGACGAGCATCATTCCGGTGTTCCTGCTTTCCATTCGCTGGTCATCGCAATTCGGTGACCCGAGCCGCGTGGGCGTCGTCATCACCACCGCCGCTTTTCATCTTTGTCACATCGTCGTGTTGATCGCTTGCTGCTGGATGATGCTCAATCCCGATTTCAGTCCACGCCACGTCGGTTACGGCCTCGCGTTCCTGCCGATTTATTTTCTCGCTGCGCTGAGCATTGGCTATTACAGCGGTTATTTGTTGTTGGTTTCCCAGCCGCCAGCCGACCGCTTTCGCGGTCCGAGTGGATTGGCGCGCACCGCTCAAATCGGCGCTGCGACCGGCGTCGCCTTTTTGGGCCTCGCCACGATTGCGGTCTTACTGCATCGCAATGTGCCACAAATCCGTTTGACCAACGGGCCGTTGCAATCGCAGATGGCGTCACATCTCGCGGAAACTCTACCTGATAAGGGCGTCATTCTGAGTGATGAACCGTATCGGATCTGGCTGATCGAAGACTGGTTGGCGCGACACAATCGTTCCAAAGATTACATCGTGCTTTGCTCGTTGTGGATGCCCTCGCCCGATTATCAGAATTATTTGGCGCGCCGATATCCGCAATGGACTCCACCGGAAACCGCCAGCGACGCGGAACGGATTCCCGACACCGCCCTGGCACTTTTGGTAGAGAAGCTGGGCCGCGAACAACCGGTGGCCTATCTCCATCCGAGCTTTGGCTACTATTTCGAAGTGCTGGCCAGCCAACCGAACGGACTCGGGGTGCTGTTGACACCTTACGACACGAACAACCTCAGCGTCCCGCCGCCGTCGCCAGAAGTCATCGCGTCCAACCAAAAGTTTTGGTCGAGCACTACCAACGATCTCGCGCAAACGCTCCGGCCCCATGTGCCTCCGCTGGAACCCCAGCACGAACGACTCGGTTTCCCGGAAAACCTTTACCAACGCATCGGCCTGAAACCTCCGAAGAATAAACTCGTCACGATGCTCGGTGGATTCTATTCCCGCAGCCTCGTCAATTGGGCGGTGGAATTGCAGCGCGCGAGCCGTTATGACGAAGCCGTGGCGCCATTACAGTTGGCGCAAGACTTGAATCCACAAAACATCGTCGCCGACATCAATCTCGTGTTTAACCAGAAATATCGCCGCGGCGAATCCATGGACCTGGAACTTGACCGCCCGATGGAAGAGTACTTCGGCACGTCCCGTTCCTGGGATCAACTGCTGGCCATCAACGGTCCCTATGACACGCCCGGATTATCCTTCGCCCAAGGCTACCTCTTCTTGCGCGGCAATCTGGTGCGCCAGGCTGCCGCCGCATTTGAACGCGCCCGCCAATTGGCCACCAACGACATCACCAGCCGCCTCTGGCTCGGGCAACTGAATCTCAATCGCAACTTTCCGGATCGCACGTTGGAGATGATCACGGAAATCCGCCAGATCGCCCGCCGCGTTCCCGGGTTAAGCACCAACCTGAACGACTTGTTCACGCTCGAAGCCGCCGCTTATCTGACGAAAAATAAAGACGCCGTCGCGCACGAGATCATCACCACCAATCTTGCCAGGTTTCCGAACGACTTCAACGTACTCGCCTCCGCATGCAAGGCCTACGCCGACAATCGGCGTTACACCAACGCGCTGGAGCTGACCGATCGCATGCTGAAGATTCAACCGGATAATGTCGCCTGTTGGATTAATCGCGGCTGTTTCCTGGTCGAATTCCCGAATTATCCGGAGGCCATCGAATCCTTCACCCGGGCCATCAATCTCGAAACCAATAATTATCGCGCCATTCTCTACCGCGGCATCGCCTACTTGCGCAGCGAACAATTGGATAAAGCCCGCGAAGATTATGAAACCGTTCAACGCCAGTTTCCGAAAGAACCCACCATTGATTTCGGCCTGGCGGAAATCGCCTATCAACGCAAAGACACCAATACCGCCATCCTGCATTACCAGAGTTATCTGGACAACGCGCCCGCCGGCACCGCCGAAGCCAAACTCGTAACCGAACGCCTGGCTGAACTCAAAGGCACCCCGCCGCAACCTCCCGCCTCGCCACCAGCCAAATCCCCGTGACGCCATGCGCGTCACCCACATCATCACCCGACTCGTTGTCGGCGGCGCCCAGGAAAACACCGTCGCCACCGTGCTCGGCCTGCGCGAAAAATCCGATGCCGAAGTGCGCCTCATATCGGGGCCGACGACCGGTCCGGAAGGCTCGTTGGAGAGTCGCGTCGCAACTATCCCCGGATTGCTGACCCTCGTTCCGCCGCTCGTTCGCCCGGTGCATCCGGGGAAAGATCTCCTCGCGCTGCGACAACTCACGCGCCTGCTGAAACAACAGCGCCCCGACATCGTCCACACGCACAGTGGCAAAGCCGGGGTGCTCGGTCGCATGGCCGCCGCGCGCGCGAAAGTTCCCGTCATTATTCATCACATTCATGGGCCATCGTTCGGGCCGTTTCAAGGTGCGCTGGCCAATTGGATTTTCACCGCGGCCGAACGCTACGCCGCAAAGTTTACGACGCACTTTGTCTGTTCCGCCCAGGCCATGACCCGGCTTTACCTGGCGGTCGGGATTGGCCGACCGGAAATGTACACGCGCGTGTTCAG
>CAZKMR010000127.1:8379-10581 GCA_964553795.1 uncultured Bifidobacterium sp.
CAAGCCCTTGCCGCTGGCAAACCGGTCGTCGCTTACGACTTCGATGGCGCGGACGAAATTTGCCTCGACGGTCAAACCGGTTTTCTCGTTCGCCTCGGTCACGAAAACGCCGCCGCGGAAAGGATTCTTCTGCTAAGTCGCCAGCCACAACTACGCGCTGATTTTGGACGACGCGGCCAGGCCTTCGTGACGGAACACTTCGACGTGCGCCAGATGGTCACGACCTTTTACGAATTGTATCGGACGTTGCTGGCCCGCCGCGCCTGAGCTTTTTGCCGCTATACTTTTCCGCGCGTTTTGCTACGGTTGCCAACACCTATGGCACTTGACGACATTCTGTTGGCGGCGGAAGAAAAGATGGAAAAGACCGAGCACGTGGTCGTGAACGAATTTGCCGGCGTCCGCACAGGCAAAGCCTCCGCCTCGCTGGTAGAGAACATTCTCGTGGAAACCTACGGCTCGCAGATGCGTTTGCGCGAACTTGCCGGCATCACGACGCCCGAACCGCGCACCCTCGCCATTCAGCCCTGGGACGTCAGCACGATTCAACACATTGAGAAAGCCATTCAGAAAGCCAATCTCGGCTTGAATCCCGCCGTGCAAGGCAAAGTCCTGCGGATCTTCTTTCCGGAACTCAGCCAGGAACGCCGCCAGGAATTCGTCAAGATCATCAAGAAGATGGCCGAAGATGGACGGGTGGCCGTGCGCCATGTGCGCCGCGATGCCATGGATCAACTCAAGAAACATTCCCACGACAGCGGCGTGACCGAGGACGAAGCCAAGCAGGCGGAAAAAGATTTGCAGAAACTGACCGACGATTACATCGCGAAGATTGATTCGCACTTCGCCGCGAAAGAAAAAGAACTGCTCACCGTCTGAATTCAGCGGGGCGCGGGCGCAGCGTTCGTTACCTCTTCAAACCGAATCACCGTCTCGCCGGGTTTGGCGTAGCCAAGTTTTTCGCGCGCCAATCGCTCAATCACCTTCGGATCATTGCCCGCTTTCACGGCCGCATCGAGCTGGCGATTATCCGCCGCTTCCTTTTGGACCAGGCCTTCCAGCCGCATCACCTCGCGCCGCATGCGCTCGTTCTGTTTGATCAGCGGCAAATACCAGACCCCGATCATCACGACCAACGCCAACAGCAACAAGCCAATCACCACGCGGGTGAGTTTGTCCCAAATGCTGTCTTCCACGTTCATCGCGCGCAGTAAATCAAGCCATCGGCGCGAACAAAAGAAAAGAAATGCGCCCCCGCACCGGAACGATTGAGGATTTTCCTGACTGAATCTTCCCGCCACCCTGATTCACCCGCTCCCGCGCGAACTCTTTGTTTGCTTGGTTTCGTGCCGCCAATCGTGTTCTATTTGCCGCCGCTTTTATGGACGACACGAATTCACTCATCGAACAACGCAAGGCGAAGTTGGAAGCCCTTAAGGGCAAGGGTATTGACCCATTTCAGAACAAGTTCACGCCCGACACCAAATGCCACGCCGCGCGCAGCGGATTCGAGTCCGGCCAACTGCCCGAGGGCCATCGCGTGTCCGTCGCCGGCCGCATCACCGCGCATCGCGACATGGGCAAATCCATCTTCATTGACGTGCGCGATCAATCGGGTCGCATTCAGGTTTACGCGCAGAAACAAGCGCTCGGCGACGAACAATTCGACGTCTTCAAACATCTCGATCTCGGCGATTTCGTTGGCGCGACCGGCACATTGTTCCGCACCAAAACCAACGAGCCGAGCATCAAACTCGAATCGTTCACCATTCTCGCCAAAGCCCTGCGTCCGCCGCCGGCCAAATGGCACGGCTTGGAAGACACGGAGATTCGCTATCGCCAACGTTACCTCGATCTCATTGCGAATCCGGATGTGAAGGACGTGATGCTCAAGCGCAGCGCGATCATTCGCGAGATTCGGAATTTCTTTCACGACCGCGGCTATGTCGAAGTCGAGACGCCCGCCATGCAGGCGATTCCCGGCGGCGCGGCGGCGCAACCGTTCAAGACCTTTCACAACGCGCTTGGCTGTGAATTTTATCTGCGCATCGCGCTGGAGCTTTATCACAAGCGGCTGCTCGTGGGCGGCATTGATAAGCTGTTCGAGATCGGCAAGAACTTCCGCAACGAAGGCCTCTCGCGCCGGCACAATCCCGAGTTCACGATGCTCGAAGCCTATCAGGCGTTCGGTGATTACGAGAC
>CAZKMR010000128.1:0-5971 GCA_964553795.1 uncultured Bifidobacterium sp.
TGGCGAATCAGCCATTTGCGTTCGGCTGAGGCACCGTCCAACCAGCGCTCGCAAATCTCGAACGCGAACTGCGGATGATCTTTCGCAATGTCCCCGATGTGATTGGCGACGCTGCGACGCACATATAAATCCGGGTCGTCTTTGAGCGCTTCGAGAATCGGCAACACGGGGCGCGGATCTTTGATGAACGCGGGAATCCGCATCGCCCACGGCAAGCGCGGGCGCGCGCCTTCCGAACACAAGCGCCGGACATGCGGGTCCGGATCGCGCGTCCATTCCAGCAACCGGGCCAGCGTGCGTTCCGGCCATTTGATGAGAAAGGGACGCATCGAGAATTCAGCACTGAAACGGCGCGTGAGTTCGTATTGCGCCGTCATGGAAACCTCGAAGGGATCGCGCCCGCCGTTGTGGGCCGGGTCGAGACCGTAGTTGGAAACGAAACTGACATGCGGCAGATAAAAGAATCCGCCGAGCCCCAGTTCATCGGTGTCAGTCATTGGCGGAGTCAACGAACGAAGCAGCACGGCAATCGCCCGGTCATATCGCGGCGGCAAGTGCAGGCGCAACGCGTGAGCGAGGTGATTCCCGCGTTGCAGTATGGCCAGTGGCTTCAATCCGGTTAAAGCCGTGCGCTGAAAGGCAGCGCCATCAAAATCCGGATGCACCAGCGCGAGATTGTGCGCGAGACATTCGATGGCTGGCTGATCCAAAAGGCTGCCGAGGAAGCTGCCTTTCTCAATCGAACGCGGCAGAGGCGGCAACCGGAATTCCATCGGTTGGCCGCGCCGCCGACTGTGGTTGCGGGTCGTCACGCCCGCGGAAATTACTGCACCCGTAAGCGCAGGTCACTTCTGTTGTTGCTGGGATTGCTCGGATGATTGCTTGGGGAATCGTTCCGGATGCCAGAACTTTGAGTCCATCGGAAAACCCAACACGTCGAACTCCCGCTCGGGTTTCTCCTTCTTCGGCCAGGTGTAGTGGCAATCCAGGCAATAATACTGGCGTGGTACGATGTGCAAGGTCATAAGCGCCAGTTGACACAATGCCGGGGTAAGAAATTTTCGGGTGACCTGCGGAAACTCGATGCTCGAGGAATGACACTCGGGGCAGCGAACCGCATCACGCATCAGGTCCGTGCTCTTTTCCCACTCACTTAACAATTCCCGCGCGCGCACATAATCGTTTTGCGTGACTTCGACGTGAATGGCAGCCAGCCGCTCGGACATAAACCAGATGCGGGCCAGTTTGGATTCAGTGTGAATCATTGCGTTGAGGCCGGCTTGCTCGAATCGCTCGCGCAATTGCTCTGCCGGACCTCGCTCGTTGAATGTCGCGACCGGGAGGGTTTTCATAGTGAAATCTAATCCCGGTGCGACGATTCGCAAGTGACGCCACGGATGGCGTGGCGTCACTCGGCTCCTTCCTGCTCGCGCTCAATCGCTTATTCCAGCAACAAGATTTTACTCCGGAATAGAGGCCAAACGATTCATGAGCGCGTGGTCCGCCTCAATAATGAATTAGAACCACTCCAATTTGAGCGGCACATCCGCCCGGGCCCACGCGGCGGCGAATTGGCGGTGCACATCATCCGCTTGCTGACTCTTGCCTTGGGCGCGCAAGGCTTGTTCCAGACCAAACAAACTCCACGCGTGCCGCGGCCAATGCTTCAGGTCGGCGCGAAAGATTTGTTCCGCCCGCGCGGCTTCGCCCGCTTGTAGCAACGCCGCGCCCAATGTCGGTCGCACCGGCACCGGCCAATACGACGGCTCCATGTAGGGTAACGCTGCTTCGAGTTCCGCGGCCCTCTCCAATTGCGCGATCATCTCGCGCGTGTCGCCTTTGGCCCCGGCCACTTTTCCCGCCAGCCAATGTGCCGACACCGCGAGCGTATCCGCGACGGGAAAAATCGGAGTACTCGCCTGCTTCGCGGCCTCGCTGTTCGCAATCGCAGTGAGTGCTTTCGCTTCAAGCTCGGCGGCCGCGACCTTTTCCTTGGCGGCAAACGCCAATCCGCGCGCGAAATGCCACAACGCTCGATCCACCAGGAAGTCGTTGGTGTCCGCCGGTTGCTTGACCGCGAGCACTTCGTCCCATTTTCCGAATCGCAACAACGTCAACCACGGCAGATGTCGCAAGCGCGGCGCTTCATACGCTTTGCTCGGACCGCAGTAGTTGTCGTTGGCATAACGCGCCGCTTGGTTCGCGGTGCGCAACGCGTCCTTGCTCTGGCCTTCGAACAATTGCGCCCACCAGAGAAAGTGGATGTTGTGCGGGTAATACACGCCCGGATAAAAACCCTGGGCGCGACAACTGCGGATATAATCCTTGTCCGCTTTCACGGCGTGAATGTTGGCCGTCACGGCGTCTTGATACTGACCCACGCGCATGTAGATGTGCGCGGGCATGTGCACCAGGTGACCCGCCCCCGGCGCGTAACCATTCAGCCGATCGGCCGCCGCCAAACCTTGACCGGGATTGGGCCCGGCCTCGACGGCGTGAATGTAATAGTGGTTGGCGCCCGGATGATCCGGGTTGCGCGACATCACGAATTGCAGTGCGCCGAGAATTTCCTCCGTTTCGGGTTTCGGCGTGCGATCGCGCGTCCAGTAATCCCACGGGATCGTATTCATCAACGACTCGGCAAAGAACACCTGCGCTTCGAGATCATCCGGATACTGCTTTACCAGGTCGCGCATGGCATTCGCGAACGCCCGGTCCAGCGCGCTCCGGTCGTCGGTGTGATCGGCTTGATAACGCTTGGCCAATGCCGCGATGTACGCTCGTTCCTTGGCGGTGACGTGTGTTTGCTGGGCCAGCGCCAATTGCAACGCCGCCCACGCGTTGGTCGTGTCGCTGGCGTCCATCGCCTTGTTCACGTGCGGACCGGAGGCATAGGCCACGCCCCAATGCGCCATCGCGCATTTCGGATCAAGCAACGCGGCGGAGCGAAACGACCGAATGGCTTCTTTGTGATTGAAGCCGAACACCAGGCGCACGCCTTGATCGAAGTACCGTTGGGCTTGCTTCGACTTCGTCGTAACGGGCAGGTGCAAATCGCCAAGATTGTCGAACAACGGCCCGGGCAATTTCTCGGCGGCGCGTGCTGCCGACAACGTCAGCAGCCCAATCATCAGGAGGGAGCAAAGTTTTTTCATAGTTCATGAGGTTGAGGTTGTAAACCGCTACTGGGTTAAATGTCTCCCGCATTTCTGCAAGAGGCCAATTCACGGCAGAGCACAAACCCAACAAACATTCTGGCAAAGTCCACCGCCGCTGTGAATGGAACAAAAGGTCCATCCACAGCGGTTGCAGGGTAATTACACTTTTTCCACTTCGATTTTGATCCGCACCGGGTTGGCCAGCGTGTCAAACACCGGCGACTTGCGGACCAGTTCCTGGATCGTCGCTTCGTCGGCGTCGCCCTTGACCTTGAACTTCACGCGAATCTCCTTGTAGCCACTGCGCACGGTGGGATTCGTGCCAAGCAATCCTTGCAAGTCAATATCGCCTTCGAACTCGCTGCGGATGTCCTCAATCTTCAAGCCGCGTCCCGCCGCGTGATACGCCAGCGTGGTGGTCATGCAGCCGGAAAGACCGGCGAGCACGAATTCCACCGGGTTCGCGCCGTTATCATCACCCAACAACACCGGCGGTTCATCTGCATGCATTACGAACGGTTGCTTGTGCTGCAGCTCCTGGCTGGTGCCGTAGAACGAATCCACAGTAGCGACGTTGTGTCCGCCCGTGTCCCACTGGTTGCGCGCGCGGAACTTGAATTTGGCAATTTCGGGCGTTTGCTTCACCGCCTCGATGGTCTGACCGAGTTTGGTCACGTTGACGCCGTTCAGAATGGTGTCGGCCCCGGCGGTTGGATTTTTCGCCGGGCGTGGAGGGGTTTCCATGGTTGTCGTCATAATGTTTGAATTGAGTTTTAGGTTTTCAGTTTTCAATGTCGCCACCGGATCAATCCGAGCGACGCTTGAACCTATTGCTCGCCACGTGCCAACCACCTTGAACTCGACGAATCCACTGCTTTACTGAGGAATAGCGAAAAATCCAATCAAGCGTCCGCTCCCGAGAACTCGCGACTCGCGAAAACTCGTGAGTGGTAACCGCGAGATTTCGAGACGAACCAACCCAAGCGGGAGCAGCACTCGCGTTGTTTGAGGAACGCGCTTCCTCAGCTTTTGCGCTGAATGCCGAGCGCTTTCATGCGGGAGGAAACGGTGGAGGGCGGCAGACCGAGGATTTCCGCCGCGCCGCCTGCGCCGGAGATTTTTCCATGCGCCGCGGCCAGGGCGCGTTCGAGGTTGAAGCGTTCGATGGCTTGGAGTTCGACGGCGTTGAGAATGCGCGGGTTCGCGCCGTCGGCCGATGCACCGGGAAGCTCGGGGGCACTGGTCGTCGCAGGCAACGCGCGTTGGAGATCGATTCGGCTGCCGGTGGCCAGAATGAGCGCGCGTTCGATGACGTTTTGCATTTCGCGCACATTGCCGGGCCAGTGATAATCCTGCAACCGGCGGAGATCGTCGGGCGACAACGGTTCGATGCGGCGACCCATGCGACGGGCGAATTGTTTCGCGAACGCCTGCGCCAGTAAACCGATATCCGCGCCGCGTTCGCGTAACGCCGGCACGCGCACCGGAAACACGTTCAGCCGATAAAACAAATCCTCGCGGAACTTGCCTGCGGCGACCATTGCGCCGAGATCGCGATTCGTGGCGGCGACAACGCGCACGTCCACTGCGCGGGTGCGCGTGCTCCCGAGCGGTTCGAATTCGCCCTCCTGCAAGACGCGCAGCAATTTGGCCTGCAAATCGAGCGGCAGTTCGCCGACTTCATCCAGAAAGATCGTGCCGCCGTCGGCAAGGGCGAAGCGGCCTTCGCGTTTGGTCGTCGCGCCGGTGAATGCGCCGCGTTCGTGTCCGAAGAATTCGCTTTCCATCAGCGTGCCAGGAATCGCCGCGCAATTCACGCGCACGAGCGGTTGGTCCTTGCGGGCGCTGGCGTCATGGATGGACTGCGCGATGAGTTCCTTGCCGGTGCCGGTTTCGCCGGTGACGAGCACGGTGGCGTCCGTGGCGGCGACGCGTTGGAGCGATTCAAACAGCGCCCGCATCACCGGACTGTGGCCGAGCATTTCGCCCATGCCGCTGCCGTCGCGAATGTTTTCGCGCAAATACTCCGCCTCGGCGGTCAATAGTTCGATGCGGCGTTCGGCGGCGAGGCGATCGTTGATGTTGCGGAGGATGACGGTGTGAAAGATCGCGCCGCGATTGGTGAAGCGGGACAGGGTGGCTTCGGCGGGGAAGGTGGATTTGTCCCAGCGTTGTCCGACGAAGCTTTGCGGAATCCAGAGTTGGCGATGGCCGTCCGCTTGCGCGTCGAGTTCTTTCAAAAAGGCATCGAGGCGTGCCGCGCTTTCGGCGGGCAGGAATTCGCGCAGGTTTTCCCCGAGCAAATCTTCGGCGGTGCAACCGAAGAGTCGTTCCGCAGCGGGATTGACGCGGGTAATCACACCGGCGGCGTCCAGCACCAGCACGGCGTCCATGGCGCTGTTCAACAGGCCGGCGAGTTCCGCTTCCCGGGTGAGAACCTCCTGTTCCTGACGCAGGCGAAGTTGTTCCGCAGTCGCGCGGGCGGCGAAAATCTTGAACAAAGAGATCAGGCGCGCGTCCGCCAGAAGCGGCTTGGTGTCGAGCACGGACAAGTGCCCCATGACTTCGCCTTGCGGATCGAGCAGAGGAACGCCGAGATAGCTGACCGCATTGCTGGCGATCACATCCGCATCGTGCGGATACAATTCCATCAGGCGGTCGGGAACGTGAATGAGGCGCTTGGATTCCACGACGGATTCGCACGCGGTGTTGGCCACGTCGTATTCATAGTGTTCGACGAATGCGCCGTTCATCCAGAATGCGTAAGCGCGCAGGCGCTTGGCTGCGGGCAGATATTCGGTGACCCACGCGCC
>CAZKMR010000128.1:6071-7568 GCA_964553795.1 uncultured Bifidobacterium sp.
GCGTTCGGGTTTGGGTGCGGGCAGCGAACGATACGTGGGCACGTCTTCGCGGCGTTCATCGGCCGCCATCGCGGGAATGAGCGAGATGCCGAGCCCCGAGCAAACCAGCGCCTGAATCGTTTCCAATTGCGCGCTGCGAAAACGAATGTTGGGTTTCAAATTGCGCCGCTCGCAGAAGCCTATCACCTGATCGCCGAGACAATGCCCTTCGCTCAAGACGATGAGCCGCTCGCTTTCCAGGTCCGGCAACGTGACGGAACGTTTGCGCGTGAGCGGATGGCCCGGCGGCAGGGCCAGCAACAATTCTTCGCCAAACAAATCGCGCACCTCAAACCGCGCATCGGTGATGGGGCGGCTGACCAACGCCAGGTCGATTTCATAAGCCAACGCCAGTTTCAGCAGGCGCGCGGTGGTGTCTTCCTGCACCACGATTTCCACCCCGGGAAATTGTTCCGTGAACCGCGTCATTACATCCGGCAACAAATACGGCGCGATGGTCGGCAGCACCCCGATGGTCAGCGTGCCGCGCAGCAAACTGCGCGCATCCGACGCCTCGCGCCGGGCGGCGTCCACTTCCTCCAGGATTTTGACCGCGCGGCGCAGAAACGCTTCGCCATGCGCGGTCAGGCGGGCCTCGCGTTTCAACCGGTCAAACAAGCGTTCGCCCAGTTCGTCCTCCAGCTTCTGAATCTGCTGACTCAACGAGGGCTGGGCGACGTGGCATTGCTCGGCGGCCCGGGAGAAGTTGCCCGTGCGCGCCACGGCGACCACATAGCGAAGCTGGTGCATTTCCATAGGCAATGCCTATCGTAACTACAGGAAAAAAGTATTTCAACAATAGCTCCACAACTGGTTGACTAGGGAGACTTGAAACCTGCGGTCGCGCCAACGACCGCAATGCAATGCAACCGATCGCCGGAGAAAATTTATGTCAACCGAGACCAAAGAATCCAAATGTCCCTTTCACCACGGCGCGTCCCCAGCCAGCGGCACGACCAATCGCGATTGGTGGCCGAACCAATTGCGGGTCGAATTGCTGCACCAGCATTCCGCCAAGTCCAATCCCATGGAGGCGGACTTCGACTATGCGAAAGAATTCCAGAGCCTCGATTATGCAGCGTTGAAAAAGGACCTCGCCGCGCTGATGACCGATTCACAGGACTGGTGGCCGGCGGATTTCGGTCACTATGGCCCGCTGTTCATTCGCATGGCGTGGCACAGCGCCGGCACGTATCGCACCGGCGACGGGCGCGGCGGCGGCGGGCGCGGTCAGCAACGCTTTGCGCCGCTCAACAGTTGGCCGGACAACGTCAGTCTCGATAAAGCGCGCCGTCTCCTCTGGCCGATCAAACAAAAGTACGGGCGCAAAATTTCCTGGGCCGACCTGATGATTCTCGCGGGAAACGTCGCGCTCGAAACGATGGGCTTCAAAACGTTCGGGTTTGCCGGCGGGCGTCCCGACACTTGGGAGCCGGACCACGACGTTTATTGGGGCCG
>CAZKMR010000128.1:7668-10578 GCA_964553795.1 uncultured Bifidobacterium sp.
AGCACGTATGGCACGGGCCACGCCGGCGACGCCATCACCAGCGGTTTGGAAGTCACGTGGACGACGACGCCGACGAAGTGGTCCAACAACTTCTTCGAGAACCTCTTCAAGTATGAGTGGGAACTGACCAAGAGTCCGGCTGGCGCGCATCAATGGGTCGCCAAGGACGCGGAAGCGACGATTCCCGACGCACACAACGCGTCCAAGAAACGCTTGCCGACGATGTTGACCACCGACTTGTCACTGCGATTCGATCCGGCGTACGAGAAAATCTCGCGCCGTTTCCTGGCCAACCCGGACCAATTCGCCGACGCCTTTGCGCGCGCGTGGTTCAAACTGACGCATCGCGACATGGGGCCGCGAGCGCGTTATCTCGGACCGGAAGTGCCGGCGGAAGAATTGATCTGGCAAGACCCGATTCCCGCAGTGGATCACAAGTTGATTGAAGCGCCGGACATCGCCGCGCTGAAAGCCAAGGTGCTCGCTTCCGGATTGACGGTTTCAGAATTGGTCTCGACCGCTTGGGCGGCGGCCTCGACGTTCCGTGGTTCGGACAAACGCGGCGGGGCGAACGGCGCGCGCATTCGATTGGCCCCGCAAAAGTTCTGGGAAGTCAACCAACCGTCCCAACTCGCCAAGGTGCTCAAAACGTTGGAAGGCATTCAAACCGAGTTCAACAAGGCGCAGACCGGCGGTAAAAAAGTTTCCCTCGCGGACTTGATTGTTCTGGGCGGTTGCGCCGGGGTGGAACAAGCGGCGAAAAAAGCCGGTCACAACGTCACCGTGCCGTTCACGCCGGGGCGCATGGACGCGTCCGCCGCGCAGACCGATGTGGAATCCTTTGCGTTCCTCGAACCCGTCGCAGACGGATTCCGCAATTATCTCAAGCGCAACTACAAGATGCCGGCGGAAACGCTGCTGATTGACAAGGCGCAGTTGCTCACGTTGACCGCGCCCGAAATGACCGTGCTCGTGGGGGGGATGCGCGTGCTGAAAACCAACTTCGGCGGCACGGCCCACGGCGTGTTCACGGACCGGCTCGAGACGCTCACCAATGACTTCTTCAAAAACCTGCTCGACATGCGCACCGAATGGAAAGCCACGTCGAAAGAGGAAGATGCCTTCGAAGGGCGCGACCGCAAAACGGGCGAAGTCAAATGGACCGCGACGCGCGTGGATTTAATCTTCGGGTCGAACTCCGTGCTGCGCGCCCTGGCGGAAGTCTATGGCAGCGCGGATGGGGAAAAGAAATTCGTCTCGGACTTCGTCGCGGCGTGGCACAAGGTGATGAATCTGGACCGCTTCGATCTCGCGTAAGCGAAGTGCTGGTTTTCCGGCTTTCGGCCACCCCGCAAAAACAAAAACCGGAATCCGACCCCGGATTCCGGCTACTTGAAGGCCCCGATACAAGCAGCCGTGACCGATTACGTCGCCATGATGGACGTGGGCAGACTCCACTCACTGTAACCCGTGCTGCCGCCGATGGCCCGCGCGCGCAACGTATACACCGTGCCCGGCACCAGATTCTGCACCTCGATCCGGCGACTGCGCGTGGATTCAATCGTTGGCAACACCTCGCCCTGCGGCGTGGACACCTTCACCTGATACGCCGCCGCGTTGGCGATGCTGTCCAGGTCCGCGAACAACTTGCTCGTGGCCTGATTGTCCACGTTCAGGATCACGGGCGTGTCCAACGGCACGGACGTGCGATTCGGATTCACCGCTTTGAACCCGGACGACAACAACAACGCCAGGTCCTCATCCGCGATGCTCTGCACGTACGCGGCATCCTTGCGCAGCGCCATTTCCAACGCCACGCGCGCCTCATCCTTCAGCGCCGTCAACCGCTTGCCCCCATCACTCGCCGCCAAAATGGCGTTGTGAAAGTTGAGGCGCAACGTGCCCAGCGCCGCCGGCAACACCGGCAGATTCGGAAACGCCGCATTGCCCGTCAGGCTCGCCACACAGTTAGCCGCGAATTCATCCAGCGCGGGATCGGATAGTTCAACGAACTTTAAGGAAACACGATTTAACATACGGTTCACTCTCTTTCGTTACAACTTGGGTTAAAAGCACTTCGCCCCCCGATTCAGGGAGCTATTAAAAGTGCTGCTGCCATCTGTTAGCTTGAGGAATGCCAACCCCTTGGCATCACAAAACCGGCAAATATTTCCCTGTCGCGGCGGTCTCTGACCGCCGGAGCTCCAATCCGGTGGGGCAAGGGTGGGGCGAGCGTCCTCGCGAGCCGCTTGCCTCAGGATTAGTCAAAACCTGACTCAAACGCCGGAAAACCGCCGCACCCCCGGCAGCAACTGTATAAATTTCAACTTTTCCTGAACCCGGAAAAAGTTTTTCCGGGTTTGGGAAAACCTTTTCCGGGTTTGGAAAATGATTTCGTGGGTTTGCGAAATGATTTTCCGGGGTCGGAAAACCTCTTTCCGGGTTTCGGCAAAACTTTCCGGGCCTCGGGAAAACCTTTCCCGGCCTCCGCCAAACGTTTTCCGAATGGGCGCAAAGAGTTTCCGGGGGCAGGAAAAGTTTGGCGGGACTTGGGAAAACCCTTCCCGGGTTCGGGAAAAGATGATCGGGATGGGGCCGAAATTTCCGCGCTGCCCCGATTGCTCCTCCCTCCCCCATCCACCCTCCGCAGTGCTGCTACGGAGGAAGGGCCGATGGGGAAAGGGCCAGGGTGAGGGCGAGCATTCCCACCATCTTTCCCCCGCCAAAACCGCAAAAAATCCCGAATCCAACTCCAATACGCATTCTCCGTCCGATGCGACATGTGCCGATACCGACACACCTCCGCCACCTGTTGGCGGAGTTTCAGTTTTGGATTGGGCCGAAATTTACCCAAGCGCGGTTTGGAGAATGAAGCCGATGCATCCGTCGCCATAAGTTGCCTTTCCCGAA
>CAZKMR010000129.1:0-10573 GCA_964553795.1 uncultured Bifidobacterium sp.
GAGACGTCGGCGAAGGCAAAATGACCATCACCGAAAGCCAGCCGAGCGATCACATTCGCTTCAAACTCGAGTTCTTCAAACCGATGCCCGGCGTGAGCGATACGTTGTTCACGTTCAAGCCGCAGGGCAATCAAACCGAAGTCACGTGGGCCATGACCGGCACGAACAATTTCATCGGAAAAATGTTTTGCCTGTTCATGAACATGGACAAAATGATCGGCGGGCAATTCGAGAAAGGCCTCGCGAGTATGAAGTCCGTGGTGGAAATGGGGAAGTGAACCACGAATAAACATGAATCGACACGAATGACGCTTTGGACTCCTGAACGCGGCGGAGCGCCGATCACCTGATCGGCTCGTTGGTCGAGTTCAGCGCCGAGCCGACCTGGAGATCGGCGTTCCGTTATTCGTGGTTGCCGGGAATTCTTCGCGGTTTAACATCGCACCCGCCTTATGAATCGAGTGGATCGCCTGGTTGCCATTGCGCTGCATTTGCAGGGGCGGCGCGTCGTGCGGGCGGAAGATCTGGCGGCGCACTTCGAGATCAGCGTGCGCACGATTTATCGCGATCTCGCGGCGCTGGGGGAAGCCGGTGTGCCCATCGTGGGCGAGGCGGGCGTCGGCTACAGCCTCGTCAAAGGTTACCATCTCCCGCCGGTGATGTTCACGTCCGAGGAAGCGAGCGCGCTGTTCTTTGGCGAGAAACTCGTGGAACAATTCACCGACGCCTCGTTGCGCAAGCAGATGCAATCCGCGTTGCTGAAAATTCGCTCCGTGCTCCCGCGCGATCGCCAGGATTATCTCGACCGCCTCGAACGCGCCACCGCTGTTGTCTCCTGCGAGGCGCGCAATGTCCCGCGGCTTGCCAGTGAAGCGCTGTTGCCGTTGCAACGCGCGCTCGCGGATCGGCGCGTGTTGACGCTCGATTATCGCGGCGGACAACGGCAGGAAGTCACGCGCCGCGAAGTCGAACCGCTCGCGCTGATTTATTACGCGGACAACTGGCATCTCATCGGGTGGTGTCGCTTGCGGCGCGACGTGCGGGATTTTCGCACCGACCGCATTCTCAAGTTGCAACTGCGCGACGAGCGCTTCAACGGCCACGAAAACTTTTCCCTCAAGCAATATCTGGAAACACAGCAATCGCCCGACGGCAATTTCATCCTCGCGCAACTCCGGTTTCAACCCGCCGCCATGGAACGCGTGCGGCGCGAACATTCCTGGGGATTGGTGGAGGAAGCGCCCGGCGCGGATGGCGTGACGGTGACGCTGTTGACGCATTCACTCGAATGGCTGGCCGGCTGGGTGTTGTCATTTGGCGCGAAAGCCGAGGCGCTCGCGCCGGATCGCTTGCGGGAAATCATCGCCGCCGAAGCGCAACAACTCGCCGCGCGTTACGCGCCGCTGCCGCAATTACTGCCGTCGCCTGTGACGTTCCCCGGGAAGCGTTCCCGGTCACCCCGCCTCGCCAAACTCTCCTGACATAGGGCTGTCAGCCGCAGGTTTTAGATTGCGGATCGAAACTGCGGCGACGGTCGGCGCAGTGAGGCAACGAAACAAACCCCGGAGCAGACCATGAGCAATACAATCAAGAAAAACGCGGTGAACTGGTTCGAGTTATACGTGACCGATTTCAATCGGGCGAAGCGGTTTTATGAAGCGACATTAAAAACGACGTTGACGGAAGCGGAGATGGAGGGTTGTCGCATGGGAATGTTCCCGTGCGACCCGAAGACGGGCGTCGGCGGGGCGATTACGCAGATGCCGGGTTGTTCCCCGGGCGCGGGCGGCACGATGATTTACCTCAACGTGGAAGGCGATCTGGACGGCGTGTTGCAACGCGCGCCGGCGCAGGGCGGCGCAGTCATCAAGCCGCGGTTGTCCATCGGCGAACACGGATTCATCGGGATTATCAAAGATTCCGAGGGCAACGTCGTTGGGTTGCACAGCATGGTTTGAACGGAGCCCGATTTGCGTTCGAACGGAAGGAGCAGATCAGAACTGATGCCAATCGAGAAAGCAGCCAAGTCTTTGGCCAGATTAATCCGCCGGTTGGCGTTTCCGCGTCCGCCCGCGGCGATGTCTCCGATCGAATGCAGCGGTCAAAACGAACTTTCGCGGCGACTGCAATCAATTAGGCTGGCCGAAGCAATATGGACTTGAACGAGGAGACGATCTCTCCCGGCGGCGCACCGTTGAGCGCAGGCGCGAAGGGAACGCTGCCGCGCCGGGCGTTTCGGTGGGGCGACTTGTGGCGCGATCTGCGGGATGCGATTCGCGGCACGAGCATGGATTACACGCAGGGCAGCATCGGGCGGGCGATTCTACTGCTCTCCGTGCCGATGATGTTGGAGATGTTGATGGAATCCACGTTTGCGGTCGTGGACGTGTATTTCGTGTCGTCGCTCGGAGCGTCGGCAATCGCGACGGTTGGCTTGACGGAATCGGTGTTGACGTTGATTTATGCCGTCGCCATCGGCCTTTCCATGGGAACGACCGCGCTGGTGGCGCGGCGGATTGGCGAAAAGAATCCGCGCGAAGCGGCGGATGCCGCCGTACAGGCGATTATCGTTTCGGTGGCGGCCTGTATTCCCTTTGCCATCGCGGGCATCTTTTTTGCAAAAGACATTCTGGTGTTGATGGGCGCGGATGCGTGGGCCATCGAACATGGCTATCGCTACACGGCCTGGATGCTGGGCGGCAACGCGGTCATCATGCTGATTTTTGTAATTAACGCCGTGTTTCGCGGGGCAGGGGACGCGGCCATCGCGATGCGGGTGTTGTGGGTGTCCAATGCCATCAACATCGTGCTCGACCCGCTGCTGATTTTCGGCTGGGGACCATTTCCGCAGTTGGGTCTGGAAGGAGCGGCGATAGCGACCAACATCGGACGCGGGATTGGCGTGCTCGTGCAACTCTGGGTTTTGTTCCGGGGCGCGAAGCACATTCGCGTGTTGTTCTCGCAAGTGCGGTGGCACGCGGAGGTCATGGGCCGATTGGTGCGCACGTCGCTGGGCGGCATCGGCCAATTCATCATTGCGACGTCGTCGTGGATCGGGTTGGTGCGGATTGCGTCCGAATTCGGCAGTGAAGTTGTGGCGGGCTACACGATTGCGGTGCGGATTTTCATTTTCACCCTGATGCCGGCGTGGGGCTTGTCCAACGCGGCGGCGACATTGGTCGGACAGAATCTGGGGGCCAAACAACCAGAGCGGGCGGAACGTTCCGTGTGGCTCACGGGATTCGCCAACATGGGACTGCTGGCCGTCGTTTCCGTCGTTTACATCGTTTTCAGCGAATCGCTGGTGCGATTATTTACCACGGAGCCGGGCGTGGTGGCGGTCGGAGCGGAATGTTTGCGGGTCGTGTCGTATGGCTATGTCTTTTTCGCGTGGGGCATGGTCATGCCGCAGGCGTTCAATGGCGCGGGCGACACCCTGACGCCGACGAAAATCAACTTTGTCTTGTTCTGGCTGCTGGAAATTCCGCTCGCGTATTACTTGGCGTTGTCCGCCGGTTGGAAACAAAGCGGCGTGTTCTGGTCCATTGTCGTGGCGGAATCCCTGGCTGGGCTGGTCGGCATCTGGTTGTTCCGGCGCGGCAAGTGGAAACAAGTGCAGGTTTGAATGCTCTGAACTATGCGGATGCGATGCTGGGTTTGCGCCCAAAGCCGTTCAGCAATTGTCCCGGAGCGTGATTTTCATTCGTCGTATTGATGTCGTATCAACCACCAACCAAACAAATGAGAAAGGCAAACGGAATGAAACGCAGAATTAAATATTCGGTCGCAACGCTGGTGCTGGGCGGCGCATTGGTCGCGGGGATCGCCTGGGCGGAAGACAAACCGACGCCCGCCCTGGATCCGCAAATGGCGGAGATGTTAAAGAAAGCCGAGATCGCTTGTAACCCGAGCGCGGCGCACAAATCGCTCGATCCGTTCGTAGGCGAATGGACCGCGGAGGTTAAAACCTGGCTGGTGCCCGGCGAATCGCCCACCGTCACCAAAGGCAGCGCCAAAGCCACGTGGATTCTGGGCGGTCGCTATGTGCAGGAGGAATTCACCGGCGAATTCATGGGCAAACCATTTCGCGGCATCAGCCTTACGGGCTACGACAACGTGCGCCAGAAATATCGCACCGTGTGGATGGATGACATGAGCACCACCATGGTGACGTGCGAAGGCGAGGCGGACGCGGCGGGCAAAGAGTTCACGTACAAAGGTGATTATGCGTGTGCCATGACCGGCGAGAAACACAAAAACACGAAGCTCGTTTCGCGGCTCGTCAACAAGGACAAGCATGTCTTTGAAATGCACGATCCGGCCTTGGGCGAAAATTCCAAGGTGATGGAAATCACCTACACGCGAAAATAACTTTGATTGCCTCGTGAACCGCGGCAGTCGGGTGGCTGCCGCGGCTCGAGGCCGGGAGAGCTATGGCTTACGATGAACCACTGGCGACGCGGGCGCGCGCGGGATTCCAGCGCCGTCGTGTCGGGTTTGAAGAAAAACGCATGATGAGCGGATGGTGTTTTCCAGTGAGCGGCCAGACGTGCGTCCGCGTGAAGGAGCGCCGAATGGTCCGGATCGAGGCAGCGCTGGGATTCAATCCAGAGGCAAAGTCCGTCAGAAAACGTCCATGAATCCAGAGCCGGCTCCCAGTGAAGCGTCAGGACCAACAGGTGGCGGCATACACCTTTTGGCAGAGCATTTGTTCCGGCAGGAAGCCGGCAAATTGGTTTCCGTGCTGACGGGCATTTTCGGCATCGACCGACTGCAACTGGCCGAAGACGTGGTGCAAGAGGCGATGGTGCGGGCGTTGCAGACCTGGCCGTATTATGGCGTGCCGAAAAATCCCGCGGCGTGGCTGACGCAGGCCGCGAAGAATCTCGCGCTCGACACGATTCGCCGGGAAAAGAATTTCCACGAGAAACAGCCGCAGATCATTGCCCACATCGAACAATTGCCGGGCGAGGCCGACGGCGGTTCTTCACCCGCATTTGAAAGCGAAATCAAAGACGATCGCTTGCGGATGATGTTCGTCTGTTGTCATCCGCTGATTTCGCGGGAGGACCAGGTCGCGTTGGCGTTGAAAACGTTGGGCGGATTCAGTCCGGCGGAAATTGCGAAAGCATTTCTGACGACGGAAGCGGCCATCGCGAAACGATTGACGCGGGCCAAGCAGCGCATTCGCGAAGCGGGCATCGCATTCGAGATTCCAGAAGGCGAAGAACTGGCGCGGCGTCTCGATGCGGTGTTGCAGTCGCTCTATTTGTTGTTTAACGAAGGCTACAAGGCGTCGAGCGGCGAACGGTTGATTCGGGAGGATTTGTGCCTGGAAGCCATCCGGTTGGCGGGGTTGCTGGCGGAACATCCGGCGGGCAACCAGCCGAAGACGCACGCGTTGCTGGCGTTGATGTTGTTAAACGCGGCGCGGATTCCGTCGCGCGTGGACCACGAGGGCAATCTGCTGCGTTTGCAGGAACAAGACCGGGCACGCTGGCATCAACCGATGATTGCGCGCGGGATGTTTCATCTGGCGCAATCCGCGGCCGGCACCGAACTCAGCGAGTATCATTTGCAGGCGGGAATTTCGGCGTGCCATTGCGCCGCGCGCGAGTACGCCGCGACGGACTGGGGCCACATTCTGGAATTGTATGACCGGCTGGTGGTGTTCGACGACTCTCCGGTGGCGGCATTAAATCGCGCCGTCGCGCTGGCTGAAGTGCGCGGCCCGCAGGCGGGCATCGAGGCGGTGAGCGCGATTCACAATCTGCAATCCCTGGAATCGTATTACCTGTTGCACGCGGTGCTGGGGGAATTCGAAATACGCCTGAATCATCCGCGCGCGGCGGCGGGCCATTTTCGGAAGGCCATGCAATTGGCGGAAATCAAATCGGAACAAAGCTTCCTGGCGAAACGGCTCGCGGCCTGCGGCGACGACGCCACTCCAGTCCGAA
Source organism: uncultured Bifidobacterium sp. (assembly GCA_964553795.1). Lineage (GTDB taxonomy): Bacteria > Verrucomicrobiota > Verrucomicrobiia > Limisphaerales > JADLHS01 > JADLHS01. Next base: position 5,958 of record CAZKMR010000129.1, read on the forward strand.
GCTAACCCGTATTAGAATTTAACGGCGGTCAGCGGATTATTTTTCCGCGTTGTCGTTACTCTCTGTTTTCGGCTTGGTGGGATCGGTGTAATCGAGTTCGAAGGGCGGCATTTCGCCGCCTGAACCCTGGAGATAATGTTCCATCCAACGCAACAAGCGCAGATGGTAATCAAGACGGGCGGCGGCTTTGCGGTTGCCGTGAACTTCGCCCGGATACAGCACGAGTCGCACCGGCGCTTGATTGTGCAGTTTCAGGTGGCGATAGAGTTCGCGCGATTGGCCGACGTTGACGCGCGGGTCATCTTTGCCATGCAAAATCAACAGGGGCGTGCGGCTCTTGCCGGCGTGATAAATGGGGCTGCGTTCGAGCAGGAATTGCCAGTCCTCCCACGGGCGTTTCAACGCGTGGACGTAGTATTCTTCATTGGCGATATCCGTCGTGCCGATCTTGGAGATCTTGTCGCTGATGCCGACGAACATCACACCGGCGGCAAAGCGCTCGGTGTAACGCGTCGAACACCACGCGGTGGCGTAACCACCGTACGAACCGCCTGTGATCCCGACCTTGGCGCGGTCCACCAGGCCGAGTTGAATCAAGTGATCCACCGCGTCCACGAGGTCGTCGAATTCCTTTCCGGCGGCGTCGCCCTGACCGAGTTTGGAGAACGCCACGCCGCGCCCGGTGCTGCCGCGATAGTTCGGATAAAACACCGCGAAGCCGCGCGCGGCGGCCACTTGGCCGGGCAAACTGTACGAGGTGAGCCAACCGTGACTGATGTGGGATTCCGGCCCACCGTGCACCGAGAGAATCAGCGGATAACGTTGGCCGGCCACTTCATCGAGCGGTCGAATGAGCACGCCTTCGAGTTCGAGGCCGTCGCGGGCCTTATGCCGGATCATTTCCTGTTTCGCAAAGCGGACCTGTGCCAACTCCGGATTGCTGAACGTTTGGCGGGTTGGACTGGCGTCGCCTTCACTCCAGGTGAACAACTCGGCTGGGTGAGTCGGGCTGTGCGCGAGCAGCGTCGCGCGTTGGCCGTTGGCGGAGAGCGAAAGCGAAGTGTAAATAGGACCGACTGGTCCGGCGATGGTTCGTGGTGAAGTTGCTCCGGCACCGACTTCGATTTGGGTAAACAGGGTTTGCACGCCAACCGCGGCGACGTAGCGAATGGTGGTTGGACCGGCCCATTCGAAATGGCTCACCTCGCCTTCGAAGCCCGGGATGACGTCGCGGAAATTTCCGGTTGCCGCATCGGCAACCAGAAGTCGGCCCGCCGACGGATCGTGAACATCGCCCGCGGCGATCAAACCGACGCGTTTCCCGTCCGGACTCCACGCGATGGAATCGAGTTTGCCGGGATTGTTGATGCGCGTGAGAATTTCGCCCGATTGGCTTGCCACAATGCGGACTTGGCGGCGCACGTAGGAATCATCCACCAATGGCGTCGGCGCGAGACTGATGAGCAGCCGATCGTCCACCGGACTCCATTGAATTTGAGACACGTGACCTTCGAGCCCGAGCGGAGCGTTGGTGGTTTTCTCGAACAACGTGGCGAGCCAGATTCGGGCGGGCCGCCAATCCTCTTCGTAAATCTCCGGCTTGAACCCTTTTTCCTTAAGTTTCTTTTTCTCTTCCGCTTCGGGTTCGGTCGCGACGAGCGCCACGCGTTGGCCATCCGGCGCGAGGCTGAATGCCGAAATATCGGTCTTCAATTCGGCGGCTTTGCGAGCTTCGCCCCCGTCCACCGCAATGAGGTAAAGCGACTTGTGTTTGTCCTCGCCGCGCTTGGCGACGAAGGCGATCTGCCGGCTGTCAGCGGACCACTGGACGTCGCCGACGTTGACTTTGCCGGTGACAAAGGGCCGACCATTCGTGCTGCCAAAATCAGCGACCCACAGTTCATTCCACGGCTCGCCATCGTCGTCCACGTTGGGAATGCGCGGCACGCTCAACGTGTAGGCGACGTGCCGACCATCAGGTGAAATAACGGCGGTGGTAACGTTTTTCAGTGCCGCGACGCGATGAGGCGTGAGGACGTTGGTGGATTGGGCGATCGCGCGTTCCGCGGTCAATGTCGTGCTGAGCACCGCGAGGGCGAGAAACGTTCGGCAAGGAAAAGGAATCGGCATCACGGCGAAACGATAAGGCGGGGCGCGGCGCGAACGCAACGCGGAAGCGGGGACCGGGGCCAAGGCGGCAAATCGGTTGAGGTAGCATTTGCCACGTGAATAGAACCGGGGCTAGAATAACGAACGACGCAATCCAACAAGAAAACTTAAATCCAAATTCATCATGAAACGAAAAGCATCAGCAGTCTGGCGCGGCGATCTCAAAGCCGGCAAAGGCACGATCTCCACCGAAAGCAATGTGTTGAAGGAAACCCAATATTCCTTCGGCACGCGGTTCGAAAATGGTCCAGGCACGAATCCCGAAGAACTCATCGCCGCGGCGCATGCCGGGTGTTTCTCCATGGCGTTCTCGGCGGAACTCGGCAAGGTCGGTATCACTCCCGAATCCATCGCTACCACCGCCACAGTCACGTTGGACAAAACCGACGCGGGCTTCACGGTCACGGAATCGCATCTCGACGTAACGGCGAAAGTGCCTGGCCAGGATAAAACCAAGGTGCTCGAAGTGGCCAATACCGCCAAGGCTGGATGCCCCATCTCGCGCCTGCTTAAAGCGAACATTACGATGGACGCGAAGATCGAGGTGTGAGTTGCGGTTGATCGAGGAAGCCAAGAACGGGTCAGTTTATCGCAAACCGCTTCCTTGACTCACTCGGCGTGGATTTTATCATGCGCGCTTCATGAAGCTGGAAATCAGAAGCGCTGGGAATGAACCGCGCCGATTTCCGGAGTTCCTAATCGAAATCGAACTATGACCAAGATCCAGAACATTCAGGCGCGCGAAATCCTCGACTCGCGCGGCAATCCCACCGTGGAAGTGGACGTGACGTTGCAATGCGGTATCACCGGCCGCGCCGCCGTGCCTTCGGGCGCGAGCACCGGCGAACACGAAGCCGTCGAGCTCCGCGACGGCGACAAAAAGCGTTACCTCGGCAAGGGCGTGAAGAATGCCGTCACCAACGTGAACACCAAGATCGCCAAAGCGCTCGCCGGGGTGGAGGCGCTGGATCAATTGACCGTGGATGCCACGATGCTCAAGCTCGACGGCACGGAAACCAAATCCAAGCTCGGCGCGAATGCCATTCTCGCGGTCTCGCTCGCCAACGCTCAGGCCGCCGCCAAAGCCCTCGGCCAACCGCTGTTCAAATACATCGGCGGTCCGAACGCGAAAGTCTTGCCCGTGCCGATGGCGAACGTCATCAACGGCGGCGCGCACTCCGATGCGCCGATTGATTTCCAGGAATTCATGGTTATGCCGCACGGCTTGCCGACGTTCAGCGAAGGTTTGCGTGCGATAACGGAAATTTTTCACGCGCTCAAGAGCGTTTTGAAAAAGCGCGGTCTCAGCACGGCGGTGGGCGACGAAGGCGGCTTCGCGCCGAAGTTGAACAGCGTGGAAGACGCGCTCGACTCCATGGCGCTCGCGGTGAAGAACGCCGGTTACAAGCTCGGCAAAGACATTTTCTTCGCGCTCGATGTCGCTTCGTCCGAATTTTACAACCACGACGGCACGTACACGTTCAAGAAGAGCACCGGTAAAACCATCACCGGGGCCGAGTTGGTGGATTTCTACGCCAAGCTCTGCAAGGATTACCCGATCGTCAGCATTGAAGACGGTTGTGCGGAAGGCGATTGGAAACACTGGAAAATGTTGACCGACAAGATCGGTGACAAGGTCCAACTCGTCGGCGATGACTTGTTCGTGACGAACGTGAAGTTCCTCAAGAAGGGCATTGATACCGGCACAGCCAACTCAATTCTCGTGAAGGTGAATCAGATTGGTTCGCTCACCGAAACGCTCGATGCCGTCGAACTCGCGCAAACCAACGGTTATACGGCCGTCCTTTCGCATCGTTCCGGCGAAACCGAAGATGCGACCATCGCGGACATCGCGGTGGCCACCAACTGCGGACAGATCAAGACCGGCTCCCTCAGCCGCTCGGATCGTCTGGCGAAATATAATCAATTGCTGCGTATCGAACAGATTCTCGGCAAGAACGCGGTTTACGCTGGCAAGAACGCGCTGCCGAAAGCGCGTCGGTAAGCGGTAGGGTCGGCGCGCTGCGCCGACCGGACATCGCAGCGCGATGTCCCTACCAATGCTCCCAATCCCGGAAGTCGGCAATGGCTTCCGGGATTTTCTTTTTGCGGACGCTAAGGAACGACGCGCACGCGGTAGAGGCGATTGCTGGTGGTCAGCGGATCCAGTTTGCTCGCGGTGTTGCTGACGCCCATCACATCGCCGGGGAGCGCAGTCCAGTTGGACGGCGACAGGTCCGGGTTGAATTCCAACCGGTAATTGATATTCGAGACGGATGTCCAGGTGAGCTTCACGTCCGACCCAATCAATTCGGGAGGCAGCAGCACTGGTTGCGCTGGAGCAACCGCCGTGACCGTGACGATCACTGAATTGGCGGTGTTGCTCAGCAGCATGGTCACTGCGTTCGAGGGGTAAGCGAAATTGCCGAATGCGCCGTTGCGTGAAC
>CAZKMR010000130.1:0-2194 GCA_964553795.1 uncultured Bifidobacterium sp.
TGGAGCGGGTGAAGGGAATCGAACCCTCGTCTCAGCCTTGGGAAGGCCACATTCTACCATTGAACCACACCCGCGCCCGGAACTGCCGAGGTTCTAGCAGACTCATCTGCCCCGCGCAACTCTTTGCTCGCCCTGCCTGCGGCGTTGAATTTACATCGCCGCCGGCTTCGTCCAAGCTCGCCGACGATGCATTTTGTGCAAATTACCCCCGGAGCAGGCGCGATGTATTGCGGCAATTGTTTCCGCGATAACGCCCTCGTCCGCGAACTGCGCGCGCTGGGCCACGAAGTCACGATGGTGCCTTTGTATCTGCCGCTGACTCTGGATGAAGTGGACGAAAGCGCTGCCACGCCGATTTTTTTCGGCGGCATCAGCGTTTATCTCGAACAAAAATCCGATCTCTTTCAGCGCGCCCCGAAATGGCTGCGACGCCTGTTGGCTTCACGCAAGTTGCTCGGTTGGGCCGGGACGAAAACCGCCAAGACGAAAGCGGCGGAAGTGGGCGATTTGATGTTGTCCATGCTGCGCGGGGAGGAAGGTCGACAGGCGCGGGAATTGGAGGAACTGATCGCGTGGCTCAAGACGCAAGCGCAGCCGGACGTGATTTGTTTGTCGAACGCGTTACTCGTCGGCTTGGCGCGGAAACTCAAACGTGATTTGCGCACGAAAGTGATTTGCACGTTGCAGGGTGAGGACGCGTTTCTTGATGGCTTGCCGGACTCGCATCGCGAACCGGCCTGGCAATTATTGCGGGAACGGGCGCGCGACGTAGATCAGTTCATCGCGCCGAGTCGTTATTTTGCGGACGTGATGGCGCGACGGTTAAGCCTGCCGACGGAGAAAGTTTCGGTGGTTTATAACGGCATCAGCCTGGATGGGTACGAAGTCCAAAATCCAAAATCCAAAATCCAAAAGACGACTGCTCCGGTGATCGGTTATCTCGCGCGGATGAGCAAAGACAAGGGATTGGACACGCTTGTGGAAGCTTTCATTGCGTTGAAACAACGCGGCACCGTGCCACGATTAAAACTACAGATCGCCGGCAGTTGCGGGCCGGGCGATGAGCCGTTCGTGAAAGCGTTGCGCAAGCGATTGGCGGAAGCGGGCTACATCGGCGAGGTGGCGTTTTATCCCAATCTGACGCGCGCGGAGAAGATTGATTTCCTGCAAGGGCTGACGGTGTTCTCCGTGCCGGCGCTGTATGGCGAGGGTTTCGGATTGTATCTCGTGGAGGCCTGGGCGGCGGGTGTGCCGGTGGTGCAACCACGCCACGCGGCGTTTCCGGAATTGATCGAAGCGACAGGTGCAGGCTTGATTTGCGAGCCGGACGCAAAATCGCTGGCCGATAAGTTGGAGGAACTGCTGTTGCACCCCGAGCACGCGCAATCGCTCGGCGCGGCGGGCGCGAAAGCCGTGCGAGAGAGATTCACCGTGGCGGCGATGACGCAAGAGACATTGCGCGTTTTGCAATCGTAAATCCAAAATCCAAAATCTAAAATCCGGCCATGGCTTACCAATTCAAGATTCGCCGCATCGTGGAATTCAGCGACACGGACATGGCGGGCATCGTGCATCACGCGGTGTTCTATCGCTACATGGAGGCCGCGGAGCACGCATTCTTTCGCTCGCTGGGCTTGACCGTGGCACCGCCGAAAACGCTGGCGGCGGTGGGCTGGCCGCGCGTGCATACCGAAGCGGATTTTTCCGCGCCGCTGTGTTTTGAAGATGAGGTGGAAATTCATCTGCTCGTCGCGGAGAAAAAATCCAAGGCGCTGACGTATGCGTTCCGGTTGCGAAAGCTGAACGCGCCCAAACCTTACGAAGTGGCACGCGGCAAGATTACGGTGGTTTGCATCAAGCGCATCAACGGTCGGATGAAGGCAACGACGATTCCCAAAGCCATTGCGGATAAAATTGAAGTGGCACCGGCGCGTTTGCTGAAATAAGTGCGGCGCGGCAACGCTTGAGGGCGAAGTCCAAAGCAAACGAACGCTGGAGCAATCAATATCAAGAGGCCCCTTTATGGATTCTCATTCATTCAATAAAGATAAGGTGCTAACAGCTTTTAAGGTTTTGGAATCCGCAGATAGCCAAGGAAGCAAACTAACGGAAAATGGAGCAAAGCTGATTTGCCCGGTTCCGCATATCGGCCCTGAAGCATGGTTACACCTATTCTTTTCTCCATTAAAACCTC
>CAZKMR010000130.1:2294-10257 GCA_964553795.1 uncultured Bifidobacterium sp.
CTCTTGATGTGATCTCGCTTGAGACAATACTACTACAGCGCTCCGTCCCTTCTGCGTATAAGCATTTTTTGGGTGAATTTTCGAACGGTCTTAGCATTTTTTCAGAAAGTTTGAGCCTCGACGGTCTCCGCAGAGATAACAGTCGCACTACAGAGGCAGCAATGTGGCAACCTTTTGGTTTGGAAACGTGTAATATATTCGAACGTCCGAGAGATGCTTCTGATAAGCAGTTTTTTATTGGTGGGTATGGAGAAGATGGTTCCTTACTTTACCTGGAAAATGACAAGTGTTTTCGGTGCAGCCGCAATTCAATCAAGCCATTAAATCAATGGCCGACGTTTGAAGACATGTTGCTCGGCGAAGTGGTTCGGCTTTCCCTATTATTTGACAAAGCAGGCAAGAGGCTAGTTGGCTGCCAAACTACGCTTCCATGAAATAAACTCGCGAGCCAACCATCTAACGCGTGGCGCCAGTGAAAGTTAGCACTGGAGCAACTTCTTGTGTTGCGAACTCTTCTGTGAAGAAAAACTCACCCTACGCCTCACAGAACATCCACGCAGTTCTGCCTGCGGAGGACTCAATCGTAATCGTTCCAGCTAAAACAAGTGCCGGTTTAAGTGATATGCATTTAGTAAGCCTTTTGGTCATGGGTTCTCCACATACCGTTCCTCCGGACAATTGCACCGCCTAATTCTCACCCACTGGCTCTGCTGGGCTGTTCCATTCAGAACAATACCCCCACTGTTTTGCATTCGTGAAGGGATCGACTCTTGATATTGACCACTCTTTATCTGAAATGAGCAGCCGTGGCAGCAGAATTGAATTGGCCGTACGCCTCTTCGATTGTTCAATACGTCGGCTTGGGCAGGGTGCGCCAGGAATCCACGACGCCGTTCACAAAAGTAATTTCCGCGCTGACGTAGGTGCGCGGTTGGTAATCGGTGATGGGGAAGCGGGAATGATGCGTCCAGTAACGCGTTTCCTCCAGCCAGCCGCCGTGATAAAGCCAGAACGTGACGAGCCCGCGTCCGTCTTCCTGTTGCAGCACTTGCGAAGGTTTACCCCAAGCGATGTAAACCGCGTCTTGCGTCATGCCGCGCCGGATTTGTCCTTCATCCACCAACGCTTTCATCTCGGGAGCGAGCGAGGTGTAAGCCGAAGACCGTTCGCGGCGGCGCGATTCGATGGAACTGGTGGCACAACCTGCGACGAACAAACCCACCAGCAAGAGCAACAATCCGTTTTTCACAATGGACTGACGATACCTCGCGCGCCCTATTCAGTCCCGAACAAAAGTTGGCGACAATCGAATTGCTGGACCGACGTGGGCCGTCTAAAGTCGCCTTATGAACTGGCTCATCTATGCTTTACTTACGGTCGCCTGCTGGGGCGTTTACGGCATTTTGCTGCACACCGGCACCATTGCCATTGGCGATCCGGTTAACGGCCGCCTTAAAGCCTTCCTGGTTGTGGGACTGGCGTATTTCCTGGTCGCCGTGCTCGCGCCGATGATCATTCTGGCGATCAAAGGGAGTTCATTCGCCTTCTGGAAATATCCGGTTCGCGGTTTTAGCTGGTCGCTGCTGGCGGGCACGGCTGGGGCGATTGGAGCGCTGGGCGTGTTGCTGGCGTTTGGTGCGAAAGGCACGCCCCCGGTGGTGATGTCGATCGTGTTTGCGGGCGCGCCGATTGTAAATGCGGTGGTGGCCATCGTGCTGCATCCGCCGGCGGGCGGCTGGGGTTCGATCAAACCGCAGTTTTTTCTGGGGATTCTGTTGGCCGCGGCCGGCGCCGCAATGGTGAGCTATTACAAACCGAATCCCGCACCGGGCAAACCCGTCGTGTTGCCCACAGCCTCCATCTCGTCCCCCAGCAAGTGAGTTGTGGCCGCGAGTGCTCATCCCGATCGCGCGGCAATTGAAGCCGCGCAACTGGAACAACTCCGCGAACTCGTGGCGGAGTTGATTCCGGCCAACAAGTTCTGCGCGCAAAAACTGCAAGCCGCGGGCGTGGGCTTTGACATTGCGTCGCTCGAGGATTTTTCCGCGCGCTTTCCGTTCACGACCAAAGCGGAACTCGTATCCGATCAACGCGCGAATCTTCCCTACGGCACGAATCTCACCTATCCGCTCAATCGTTACACGCGCTTTCATCAAACCAGCGGCACGAGCGGCGCGCCAATGCGTTGGCTCGACACGCCGGAGAGTTGGGACGCGATGATTGATTTGTGGGCGAAGGTGTTTCGCGCGGCGGGCGTGGGCGCAGGCGACCGCGTGATGTTTGCGTTTTCATTCGGACCGTTTCTCGGCTTTTGGCTCGCGTTTGAATCGGCGGAACGACTTGGCTGTTTGTGTTTGCCGGGCGGCGGCTTGAGCAGCGCGGCGCGGTTGCGCGTGATGCGCGACAATCAAGCGAACGTGTTGTGTTGCACGCCCACTTACGCGATGCGCCTTGCGGAAGTGGCCGCGACGGAGCGCATTGATCTCAGCGCGCTCGCGGTGAAAACCATCGTGGTCGCGGGCGAGCCGGGCGGCAGCATTCCCGCCACGCGCGCGAAGTTGGAATCACTCTGGCCCGGCGCGCGGGTGTTTGATCATCACGGCATGACGGAGGTCGGCCCGGTGACACACGAATGTCCGCAGCAACCGGGCGTGTTGCATGTCATCGAATCAGGTTTCCTGGCGGAAGTGATTGATCCCGCGACGGGGCAACCTGCCGATCATGGCGAATTGATTCTCACGACACTGGCGCGCACCGGTTCGCCGTTGTTGCGGTATCGCACCGGCGATTTGGTGCAGCGCGATGGTGGCGACGCAACATGTTCATGTGGCCGCAGCGATTTGCGACTGCGCGGCGGGATTCTCGGACGCGTGGACGACATGGTGATTGTGCGCGGCGTGAACGTTTATCCGTCCGCCGTCGAAGAGATTTTGCGGCGGCATGAAGAATTGGCGGAATATCAGATTCACGTCACGAAAAGCAACGCGATGGCCGAATTGCGCGTGGAAATCGAGCCGACGGATCGTTGCGCGGATGTGCGGGGATTGGTCATCGCGATTCGGCAAGCGCTCGAAGCGGCGTTCAGTTTGCGGATTCCGGTGGAAGCGGTCGCGCCCGGAGCGCTGCCGCGCTTTGAGATGAAGGCGCGGCGCTGGGTTACGACGTAAGGCAGCGCAGTCTTGCTTCGCGCGGGCGCATCATTACAGTGAATTTCAGATTTCCAGCACGCGTCAGCTAAAACCATGAATCTCAAGGCTCGCTCTTTTATCTTCGCCGTCTCACTCAGCGCATGCGTTGTCGCGCCCGCGCAAACACCCGAATGGATTTGGCATCCCAACTCCGGCCAATCCGCCACCAACAGTGAACAACGGCTCTTCCGCAAGACGTTCACCGTCACGGGCAAGGTGAACAAGGCAACATTGTCCGTGGCCGCAGATGATCGCGCCGACATTACCGTCAATGATTCAGCCGTGATCAAAGTCAGTGGTTGGGAACGCGCCACGCGCACGGATGTGACGGACTTCATCAAGCCCGGTGAAAACGTGCTGGCGATTCGCGGTATCAACGAAGCCTCGCTCGCAGGCGTGCTGGTGCGGTTGGAAATTTCGCTGCCCAATCGCCAACGGCAAACCATCGTGAGCGATCCATCGTGGTTGACGTCAGTGCCGGGCACAACGAATTGGCGGTCAGTGGAGTTTTCTGCGGCAAATTGGGTGAAAGCAAAAAGTCTCGGCAAAGTCGGCACCGAGCCATGGGGTGATTCGCTCAAATCCGCGCACGCGACGGCGGCGGAAACGCTGACCGTGCCGCCGGGGTTCAAAGTGGAATTGTTGCGCTCCGCTGAACCGGGCGAAGGCTCGTGGATTTCCATGGCTGTTGATGCGAAAGGCCGGCTCATCATTTCGCCGCAGGACGACAAGCAGCCGCTCCTGCGTGTGACGCTGGATCGCAAAGGTCAGATTGCCGAGATCGAGCCGATTCCCGCGCCGCTGCGGCAGGCGATGGGCATGGTTTACGCCCACGACAGTCTTTATGTGAACGGGCACGGACCAAAGGGCACGGGATTGTATCGGTTGATTGATGAGAATCAGAATGATCGCTTCGACACGAATGAAGTTCACTTTCTGAAACAGTTCAAAGGCGAGGGCGAACATGGTTATCACGCGGTCGTCGCCGGACCGGACGGAATGATTTATGTGATGAACGGCAATCACACGAAAGTGCCGGAGGGAATTTTGCCGTCGTCGCCGCACAAGAATTACGATGAGGATCAGTTGCTGTCGCGGTTGTGGGACGCGAACGGTCACGCGGTCGGCGTGCTCGCGCCGGGCGGTTACATTGCGCGCACTGACCCGGATGGCAAGAGCTGGGAACTGCTCCTCGGCGGCTTTCGCAATTCCTACGACTTCGACTTCAATCCCGATGGCGAAATGTTTACGTATGACAGCGACATGGAATGGGACTGGGGCATGCCGTGGTATCGGCCCACGCGCATCAATCACGCGGTGAGTGGGGCGGAGTTTGGCTGGCGTTCGGGTTCGGGAAAATGGCCGGAGTATTATGCGGACAGTTTGGGCGCGGTGGTGAACACGGGCATCGGTTCACCGACCGGCGTGAAATTCGGGACGCACAGCAAGTTTCCGAAAAAATATCGCGACGCATTGTTTGCGCAGGATTGGTCGTATGGACGCATCTTTGCCATCCATCTGACGCCCGACGGCGCGAGCTACACGGGCGAGTATGAGGAATTTCTCAAAGGCAAGCCGCTCAACCTGACCGATCTCGAATTCGGCAAAGACGGCGCGATGTATTTCATCACGGGCGGTCGCGGTACGCAGTCGGGGTTGTATCGCGTGAGCTACGAAGGACGCGGGTTTTTCAAAGAGCTATTTTCTCGCGAGAAGGCAAACACGATCTCGCGCAAGGAACGCAGCCAAGCGGCCGACGCGCGCGAACTGCGACGCAAACTGGAATCGTTCCACGGCAAGAAGGACGCGCAGGCGATTGATTTCGCGTGGCCGCACTTGAGCAGTGACGATCGCTTCATTCGCTATGCGGCGCGCATTGCGATCGAATGGCAGGACGTGGCTTCGTGGAAAGATCGCGCGGTGAACGAAACGAATCCGCAGGCGGCGCTGACGGCGTTGCTGGCACTGGCGCGTTGCGGCGAGAAAGCAACGCAGCCGGAGTTGTTGCGCGCTCTCGGGAAGTTTCCGCTCTCCGGGTTGAGCGAAGAACTGCAACTGGAAAAACTGCGCGTCATTCAACTGAGTTTCATCCGCCAAGGTCGTCCGACGCAGGAGTTGGCCAATCTCGCGGTGGAGAAATTGAACGCTCGTTATCCATCGGCCAGTGATCGCGTGAATCACGAGTTGGCGCAATTGCTGATCTACCTCAACGCGCCGGGTGTGGTGGAGAAAACGATGGGCCTGCTCGCCAAGGCGAAAACGCAGGAGGAACAGATTTTTTATCTGCATCATCTGCGGAATGTGAAATCGGGTTGGACGCCGGAGTTGCGCCAGATGTATTTCGGTTGGTTTGCGAAGGCCAAGCAGGGCAGTAAGCCGGAAACCACCTATCCGCGCGGCGCAGCTTACAATGTCTGGACCAATCAGGTGCAGGCGAGCCAACTGCATCCGCCGGAACTGGTGAACTGGTTCAAAGAAGCGGGCCGCGATTACGGCGATGGCGCGAGTTACACCAAGTTTCTCGTGCGCATTCGCAAGGACGCTGCAGCCACTTTGAGCAACACCGAGCGCACGGCGTTGGCCGCGTTGTTGGAGGAGAATCTCGATGCGCCGCAGTGGAAACCCGCCAAGCAACGGCAGTTCGTAAAGGAATGGGCGATGAGCGATCTCGAGCCGGTGCTCAACGAGGTCGCCTCCGGGCGCGATTTCGAAAGCGGCAAAGCGGCTTACAACGACGCGCAGTGCGTGGTGTGTCATCGCTTCGCCAACGAAGGCGGTTCGGCGGGACCGGAGTTGACCGGGGTAGGCAGCAAGTATTCGCGGCGCGACATTCTCGAATCCATCATCGAACCATCGAAGGTCGTCTCGGATCAATTTCAGAACTACAACATCTGGAAGAAGGACGGCGACGATATTTCGGGTCGAATTACGGACGAGAACAAGGAGCGCATCGTCGTGTTGCCGAACATGCTGGCGTCCGAAGTGACGGTGGAAATTCCGCTGAGCGAAATTGCGCATCGCGAGCCGTCCAAAGTGTCCGCGATGCCGACGGGTTTATTGAATCAGTTTACGCGCGAGGAAATTCTCGACCTGCTTGCTTATATGGAAGCGATGGGCAAGGCGAACGCGCCCAACTTTAAGCTCAAGGCTCAGGCGAAGAACGAACCCTGACGTTGGGAGCTTGAATCGGCAAAGGAACAGAGTTTAATTAAGCGCATGAACATCGAACTGACTCCCGAAACGCAGGCTTACATTGAAGCCAGCGTGCGCAGTGGCGCGTTTGCCACGGTCAGCGAATTTGTTGAAGCAGCGGCGCGGCGGCAGATGCAGGAAGAATCGTGGTTTGAAGAAAAAGTGTTGCAGGGTTTGGCCGGGCCCGTGACGCCGCTGACGCGCGCCGATCTTGATTCGGTCCGGGAGATCGCAAGGAAAGCGCGTGACAAGGCTGCATAAGGGATCGCTATTTCTCGCCGATTACGCCGCGATTGTGCGCGGGTTGTGCGAGGTAAATCTGCAAGCGGGGGAGCGGTTTTGCGATGCGGTGGAGCAGGCGATAGCGTTGCTGGCGCAATATTCGGAGGCGGGCGGGAAGGCCGGTTTTCGCCACGCGGCGCAGGTTCGGAAGTGGGTGATTCGGCAATTTCCCAACTATTTGCTTTTTTACGAAGTCCGGTCGGACGGACTGTTGTTGATTCGATTTTTACACGGAGCGCAGGATTTGCCTCCGTTGATTCCGGAATCCTGATTGGCTCGGAGAGTTAACAATCCATGAACACCGTTACGCAGTTCAGAACCCTCAAAGGAAATACCAAAACCAAAGTCGAAGCCGAACTCTCCCGCACGGGAGGTTTGCTGCGACTCGCGCCCGCCTGGGTGCCCCGATCGTTTTTACAACCCGGCCTGCGCCTCAAATTGCATCCCGACGACACTTACGCGTACGGCGCGAATCGCGGCGGCATTGACGAACGTTGGTTCGCTTCGACCACGGAAGCGGCGAACGAAGGTCGCGTGCCGGACGAAGGTTTGAGTTATTGTGTCGTGGGCAAGGAGCGCTTCACGTTGCGTCAGGCGGTGGAAGATTGCGGTGCGACGCTCGTGGGCAAACCGATTTGGAACAAGTACGGGCGCTGGCCGGTTTACTCCAAGTTCTTCGACAACATGGGGCCGATTCCGCATCACATGCATCAGAGCGCCGCGCAGGCGAAGTTGGTCGGGCAGGAAGGCAAGCCGGAGAGTTACTACTTCCCGCCGCAACACAACAATGTCGGCAACAATTTTCCGTACACGTTCCTGGGCCTCGAGCCGGGCACGACCAAGGCGCAGGTGCGAAAATGTCTCGAAGATTGGAACAAGGGCGACAACGGCATTCTCGATCTTTCGAAGGCGTATCGGCTGAAGCCGGGCAGTGGTTGGTTGATCGGGCCGTGCATTCTGCACGCGCCGGGATCGCTTTGCACGTATGAGCCGCAATGGGGCAGCGACGTGTTTGGCATGTACCAAAGCATGGTCGAGGGTCGCTATGTGCCGTGGAGTTTGCTCGTCAAAGACATGCCGAAGGCGAAGCATCGCGATTTGGATTTCATCGTGGAACAACTCGATTGGGACGCGAACGTGGACGCGAATTTCAAGGACAACCATTACCTCGAACCTGTGCCCGTTGCCGACACGCGTAAAGAAGGTTTCGTGGATCGCTGGATTGTTTACGGCAAGGTGAAAGGCAAACAGTATTTCACCGCGAAGGAACTTACCGTTGATCCGGGCGCGAAATGCACGAT
>CAZKMR010000131.1:0-10236 GCA_964553795.1 uncultured Bifidobacterium sp.
CCTGACAATCATTCCCCTGACGATCTTCCGCTTACGGCCATTGCACCCGAAAAAATTTCTGTGGTTCGTCTGGATCAATCGCGTGCGGCGATATCGCGGTGAGGTTCGGCGTCCACGGGCCGAGCAGATTGGTGGCTTCGAGCAAGGTGCCCGCGGTCCAGATCAGTTGCGCATCAGCGCCGGCCTCGGACATTCCCCACCGCACCGTTGGCGGTATCGCCGGTTCGAGCACCACAATGTTATCCACGCGCAACGAAGTCGAAGCTCGCGCCACTGTCCCAACAAAATTGGTCGTTGCCACCCATTGCCCCACCGGCCAGGAACGCGAAAACGCCGTGCCCGCCGCCGCGCCGTTCAAATCCACAACCACGCCGCCAGCGGTGAGATTGGTCACTTCCATCGTCGCCGTGCGCGTCACGTCGTCCAGCGCCACCGTCACGCGATACCAATTCGTCGGATTCGCCGCTACGCCACTGGAATAAGTTGTTCCCCCGGCAATCGTGTCGCGAAAACTGAAGTAAGCGCCGCCGCTGATGTCGTTCACGCCGGCGACCACGCCGCTTTCCGATTGCGAAAACATTCCATCGCCGTTTGTATCGACGAACCCCGCCACTCCGGCCTTGTTCGCCGTCGGGGCGAGCAAATCGAAACGAAACTTCTTGCCGAGCACCACATTGGTGTTCGCGCCGATGTAAGCATTGTTGGCATCGCCCGAACCCAACGCCTGTCCGCCATCGTAAAGCCCGGAACTGGTCGTCGCGACAATCGCCCCGCGCCCGCCGCTGGTGGACTGCGACCAGCCCTGTTGTCCGATGAATTGCGCATTTACCGCGCCCGCTGCCGTTGAATTCGCGACGTTGCCCAATCCGTAAAACGGCGATTCGAAATCGAATCCCACGCCGCGCAACGGATTGGTCGGCGTCACGTAACGATTCGTCGGGCTCTGATAAAACCACGCCACAATCCCACCTTCAACCGCGGCGGAAACGGCCAGAGAATTCGTGGCGGTCACCGTGTCGCTCTCCGGGATTGAACTCGTATCGCGGATATAGTTCGCCTGATAAACAACGCCGGGCGTCAGGAAGTTGAGCGAAATGTTCCATTGGCGCGCCGTGCCCGTGTTCATGCCGGCGACGAACCATTCCGTACCCTTGCGCCGCGCGAGCACCGCTGTCTGACCAAGCTGACTTTCTGCCAACACAACGGTTTCATCCCAGGTCGCCGGAATGTTCTTGATCAAAAGGGCGACCGGACTTTGCGCGATGAGATCCGCTCGCTCGGCCAGCGTGATGAGTGGCCCGGGCATCGCAATCATCGACGCCACCTCAAACGCCACCGAACGTGACCCGCGCAACCCGCCTTGCAGTGCGAGCGGCGTGAAATCCGCCGGCCCGGCGAGGAAACGCACAAACACCGGCATCACGTGCGAGAACGGTCCGGCAAACTGTTCCTTCCCGAACACGGCTTCGACTTGAAGCAAATTGGGATACGTGCGGAATTGTCCCGTCGGCTTCGACGCACCATGAAAGTTCACCACCAGCCGATACGCCGCCGCTTCGCGTAAAATGTCCTCCTGCAATTTCACGCGCTCTTTCGATGCTGGATGCACGCCACCGAAATCAAAAAAATCCGCCTTGAATCCCGCCACGCCGTAATTGGTGAGTTGCTGGAAGAAAGTTGCTCGCTGCGCCGCTGAGTTCAGTTCCGCCGACCGTTTCCACAGCAAGACTTTCACGCCGCGCTCAGTCGAAAAATTCACCACTTGCTGCACCTGCGACCACGGATTGCCGCCATTCCAC
Organism: uncultured Bifidobacterium sp.; assembly: GCA_964553795.1. Lineage (GTDB taxonomy): Bacteria > Verrucomicrobiota > Verrucomicrobiia > Limisphaerales > JADLHS01 > JADLHS01. The sequence goes on from CAZKMR010000131.1 coordinate 1,800, forward strand.
AACGCCCAGCCTTCGTCCACCGTGTTGTATTCCCAACCCAACTGCGACGCCCAAAATGAATTCGTCATCGCATTCGTGGCCGTGATGCCGTTCGCCGGCTTGTTCAACCAATCCCACACCGAGCGACCCGGGGCGCACCAGGTCGTCGCTGCGCCTTGGGGAAACAACGTCGCATCCGGTGCCGACGCGAGACTTTCCACTAGGTCACTGTTCACCAACGCATTTAGGTCCGCGCCCACTATGATGACGTGCCAAAGAGTGTTTGTGCTGGACGCATTGATGACGCCGCCGGTTGAACCATCGGCATTCGGCGGAAACGCCACGCGCAATTCGCGTCCCGAGGCGCTCGCAGACTTGACGAGATACGGATTGGGAAACGCGCCGAGATTCGCCTCGGTCAACGCGAGCCAACCGTTCGCTCCGGGCAATTGCACCGTCGCCGGCGGCCCAATCGGAGCGTTGTTGGTCAAGGCTGTGATCGTGGCGCTTGTGAAAATGTTTTCGTACACGGCTGTTCCCGGCTGATACCAGACGGTGCTCCCGCTGGGTAAAACAAAACTCGTGGCGTCCGCTGAAACCGCAAACGTTTGCGTCCCGGAAAATTCATACCGCAATGCGACACCACCATCGAACGCACGCACATTTATTCGATAATTCACTCCAGACGCCGGATGACTGACGAGCACCCATTGCGCTTGATAATGATTGGTCGCGGTCGCCTTGACTCCGTGACGAGAGGGAAACGTTTCGTTGGCCGCGTAAGAATCGCCTGCGCTCACCGCCACGCCTACGCCGACGTTCGTGCCATTCACTGTCAATCCCAGCGCCGAATTCTCCACCACAGTCACGCCGCGATACGAAATCGCGTAAGTCAGATTTCCGCCCGGCGCATTCACGCTCGCGACCACTTGCCCATCGGGACTGCTCACCGTCACGGCCAATGCCGACGCCGCGCGCATCAAGATCAACGCGAGGCCAGACAAGCTAAAAGGGCGGATTATTTGTTTCACGACGGGTGCAAGGTTTCGCGTTGTGGATGAGTGATTACGCGCACTGAGTATCTGAAACGCCAAGTTCATGGGTAAACCAAACGGAAGAACACGCTGCCCGCGCTGGCGTCTATCGGCAGCGTGACAAGATTCGAGAGTGTCGCGGCTGGAACTTCAAACCACGTTCCCGCCAATCCGACCCCAAGCGCATTGGTCTGCACTTCCAATCGCCAACCAATGTGGCTCGCCGCCCAGGAAATCGTCAGCGATTCACCGCCGTGTTGCACGGCGAGATAAGTTGGCGTGGTTGAAACTGCGGTACTGACGGCGAGCGAACCATCCACCGCCAGTTTGTCCTGCCACACCAATCCCGGCGCGAGTTGCGGCAACGTCGCCGTCGCAAATCCAGTCACGGCCTGATTGAACAACTGGAAGTGGTCGCCGGCTTGCAACGGTGCGCCGATGTTCGTCACGTTCAACGTGCCACTCGCCGTGATATCGCCGCCGACAATGAACCGATCGCAATTCAGTTGCAGCCCGCGATCCAGTTCCATCACCGCCGTTCCGTTGAGGTGCAACGATTCGCTGATCGTCAACGCGCCCACGCTCGCGCCCGGCAATACCGTTGCGCCCGGCGCAACTTCCAGCGTGCCAAGGATCGTTCCGGCCCCGGTGAATCTGCGGCCATTGTTCACAACAAATTTGCTATCTGCTCGGCTGGAGACATCCAATGTCGCGCCAGCCAGCAACTCGAACTCCGCGCTGCTGCTGATGTCGGCGGCATCGGTCAATTCGAGCACGCCCGCACCGACCGTAGTTTTGCCAGTGTAGGAATTATTGCGCGTTAACGTGAGTCGCCCCGCGCCAATTTTTCGCAACGAACCCGCACCACTCACGAGGTTGGTGAATGTTTGCGCTGTTGGATTCGCGATAATGAGCATCGCGTGATTGGTCACATTGCCCACGAGCGTTGCGCTGCGCGGCCCACCATCGCCCAGTTGCAACGCGCCACCCGCGATGGTCGTCCCGCCTGTCCACGTATTTGAACCGGCCAAGGTAAGCGTGCCAGTGCCGACCTTGACCAGCGCGAGCGTGCCGACTCCATTACTGATGACGCCGAGAAAAACACCGCTATCCGCGTCACCATTGCCGATGGTCAATACGCTCGTCGTTCCAACCGCGTTGTTGAGAATGCGCCCTCCTGCGCCGCTGAGATCGCCAACGCTTTGGCTCGTGCCATTCAAATTCAAAGTCCCAAAGCCGCGACCGGCATTCGTAAAAATCAAAGCACCGCTGGGACTGCCCAGATTCCCCGCCGAAGCGAGCTGCAACGTGTGCGGTGCTTCGATCACTGTGCCGCCCGCGTAGGTGTTGACGCCGGAGAAAATCACCGTGCCGTTCAATGGAGAACTCGCACTCGCGCCGATTCGCAAAGCGCCGTCACCACCGATCAGCGCCGGGAACGTGAATGTATTTCCCTGCGGATCAATTTTGCCGCCGCCCGCCCGCAAAGTGACTTTGCCACCGAGTTGCGCGCTGTTCCCCGCCCAATTCGCCACCTCGCCGCCGTCCAAAAACAAATCAGTCCCAATCGAAACAAATCGTCCGCCTGAGGTATTCTTGAAGGCGAGCACGCCGCCATTCGAAATCGTCAGCGAACTGCCGGCGAACGAATGATGCGATGTATTTGGCGGCGTCCGTAAGGTGCGGCCATTGGCGACCACATAATGATTCGTCCACGTCGGAGGCTGGCTGTTGCTCCAATTCAACGCCGCGTCAAAACTGCTCGTACCGTTCGCGTCGCTGGCGTTCAGGAAAACCACTGGCCCGCCCGGATTTTGCGTGGGCGGCAGCAGATTCACAATCAACACCGAACCCCAGCAGCCAAAGGAATATCGCGTGCCGTCCGGCGTTTGATCCCACCATTTGGACCACGAAAGGTTATCGCTGGCGCGCCGCATATTCCACGCGGCGTTGGCATTCTGTTGCAACCAGAGTTGATACTGAGCTTCCAACTTGCGCTCGCGCATGAATTTCACCATCCAACGCACGAAGATGCCGTTGAAACCACCGAGATCATTGTGCTCGTCGTAGTTGGGCAACTGCCCGCCCGTGCCCATGCTGTTCTTCACATAATTCGCCGCGAGCATCGCGTCGTTGGTGTATCCCAGAAAATTTGCTGCTCCGATGAACGTCCCCGAATTGTACGTGATCGGCGTCGTGTCCTTGTTGCCCGAAATATTGTAACTGTCGTAAACGCGACCCGTGTTCGGATCGAACAAATGCGTGCGCTCCCATTGATACAAGCTCTCGGCGAGGTTGCGATAATTCGGGTCGTTATAATTCTGGTAGATCAAATAGGCCGCAATCGCGCCAGGGCCGTTCACGCAGGCATTTTTCGAAGTATTCAAAGGTGATTTCCACCATAGTCCGCCGCCGAGATCACTGGACCAGGCCCGCGCATAACAGGCGTCGAAATTACTTTTCGCCACACTCCGATAGGTAGGATTGCCGGTGTATTGATACGCGCGCGAACACGCGATCACCATCCACATGATGTCATCGTTGAACTCGTTCCAGATCCAACTTGTGCCGTAATCCGAAACGAAGCCGTTGTAGAGCCGTTGAAATTGCGTGAGATAGACGGTGTTGCTGGTTTGCTCGTAGAGATCGATCAACATCTCCATCTGATTGGCGCGGCCCCAAAACCAGGTCGTGCCCCCGTCAGTTGTGTTCCGGAAATAACCGCGATTTCCAGAAGCGGTGAAATAAAACGCGTCGTTGAAAGCCGTGACCATCGCCTGACCATCGCCCGCGACGTAGGCAAAAGCATTGAAATTTCCGACCTGAAGAAAGCCAAGCAACAGCGCGATCGCGCGGCTGATCCGCGAACCCGCCTTGACCCAGCGCGCCCTCGCCGTTGCCGAACGGCGCGCGGTCGCTACCTGCGACGTTGCCTGATTCCGCGCGGGCGAAACTTCAGGATGATCCGAGGCCGACGTTAACTCGCATTGCATGGCAACAAACCACGCCAGAAACGTTCGACTCGCGACGCTCCGAGTGGGTTGGGAAGCTTGGCCGTTGCCGCGTGGAATCAGCAATTACACCTTCGTGTAACGCCACCTCTCATAGTCGCCTCATGAGGCGCAACGAATTACATGAAGCGCGTTCCATGAACGTGAAATGTGTGAGCGTTCGCAGGTCGTAGCTTCACAGTCTCTTCAACCACGGCTGCTCCTGCGCGGGTTTTCGGGCGCAGAACAGCACGTTCGCCACTTTGGGGTCACATTTTCGACGCCGGATTTGAGGTTCTGTGGAACCTGTGGGAAACAAGCGGAAACATTCGAAGTTGGGAACAACCGGGCACCATGCGGAATCCAAACAAAAAACCCATTGAAATTCAATGGGTTTTGACGTTAGCAAAATTGGTTGCGGGGCTAGGATTTGAACCTAGGACCTTCAGGTTATGAGCCTGACGAGCTACCGGGCTGCTCCACCCCGCGATCCGAAAGCGGCCAATATAATGCCGAACGAACTTCACAACGCAAGCAACAAAACGATCCGGGGTAATCAACAACAGCATTTCCTTGTAAAGCACACCAAGCCCTTAGTTGCCTCGCACCCGAAAAAAGGCCGCGCCCGGCGTGAGCGGGAAAGTCGCCGTCTGGGCGGACGTCGTCAGCGCGCCGTTCCAGTTGGCCGGGGGAAAAGCGGTGGCACGTTCGACCACGAACGGCGGCCCCCCGCCCGACCAGGTTAAATTCACGCTGCTGCCCGACTTCGCGATAGTCACGGAGATTGCAGGCGTGATGTTCACAACCACAGCGTCGTAAGCGACGGCGTGAATTCCATTGCTCGCGCTCAACTTCAACGTGTAAGCGCCGGGCGCAGTGAAAGTCGCCGTCGTGTTAGTCTGACTGGCATGGGCGAACGCAACATTGGTCGGACCGGAATAACGCTGCCACTGAATCGTGAGTGGCGCTGAGTGCGAGTAGTTCACAAAGCCGCGCAATTCCAATGGCGCGCCGACAACGCCGGTCAAATCTGGCCCTGCGCTGGCCGTCGGCGCGCCCGCCGAACGCGGACCGCCGGTCGCGCCAGTTGTTTGGATGACTTCGAAGTTGGTGATACTGATGCTGGACAGACGATCAAAACAGCCCGCTGGCCAACGGTCATCGGGCGTGGCTGAAATTGAGAAGAAATTTCCGTTGTCTGCCACCAGGGCGCCGTACTTTTTCAATCCCAACAACACGGCTTTTTCCTGCTTGGTCCAACTCGGCGGAATGACAAACGCTGCTTTTAAGCGCACGCGTTGGCCCATCGCGGGAACATTTGTCTGCGTCGCCGGGGTGCTGGAAGCGTAGTGCGTCGCGGGGTAAATATATTCGCGGCGCGACCTGGCGACCACGATGCGCATCGCATGTTCCACCCTGCCGCGTTCACACTCGTCGAATCGCACCAGCGCGGGAAACATCGGCAATCCCGCCGCATCGCCGGAGGTCCAGCCGGCGGGGCGCAACGCGTTCGTGTTCAAGTTGAATTTGGCGCCATTGGACGCTTGCCAGTTGCCGCCTACAAGTTTGGCCTGCCAGGTTTCCCAGATGAACCCACTGCCCGGCTTTACGATGATCGAGTGCCGATCCCCGCCCCAACCATAAACGTCCTGCTGCCATTGCTGCAGCGTTTGCCCGCCCGTTTCCGCCGGCCAAGTTTCCACCGGCATGTTGGTAGGAATCGGATAAAGACCATTGGGAAACGTGCCGCCATCCAAATCCGATTCATCCGGATAATCCAGAAATTGAATCGGCACAGTCGGTTGCGCCTCTGGCACCAACACGAAATTCATTTCCTTAAACACGCGCAACGTCCGTCGGGTCGGCTGCAAGTCCGCCGTGATCTGCGCAATCATGGCATCCGAATTGGGCAATACGGGCCGTTGTGAAATATCTTCGTTCCACGGATTCGTCACCGGGAAGATTTGCATCGCGGCCAACACCGCGTCGGCATTGGTGGTGTTGAACAGGACCGCATGGGTCACGACCGGCAATGTGCCGAGCAAGCGACCTTCGTGATTGATTCGTTCCGCGTGAAGCGAGAATGCCCACGAGCAGGCAACCAACAAGAATCCGCGTTCAACACGACGTAAAAACAAACGCACGTGAAGCGAGAGCAAACCCAAGGCCATCGTCAAACTTCGTTCGGCGTGGCGGGTTGTCAAAATGCGTGTCTGATTTTACTTCGCGCGATGTCTGATAAGTACACGCTCCCCAGCCCGGGAGCCGCCCGGATGAAACCCGGGCGCACCAATCTCACCTTACTTCGGCGGCACTTCGTCGCCGAGTCGGCGGTCGGAAATCAGATAGTTCTTCACGTAATCGGCCACGGCGGATTCGAGACTCGTGATCGGCGCGGCATAGTCGGTGGCGCGCAACTTGGTGAGATCCGCTTGCGTGAAGTATTGATACTTCGCGCGAATCGTCTCCGGCATCTCCACGTATTCGAGTTGTGGCGGTTTTTCGAGTGCGGCGAAAACTGCCCGCGCCAATTCATTCCACGTGCGTGCCTGCCCGCTGCCCACGTTGAAGAGTCCGCCTGCGGTTGGCGTCGCCGCCAGATGCAATGTCATTGCCACCGCATCTTTCACGTAAAGAAAATCCCGCTTCTGTTCGCCATCGGCATAACCGGACCGGTAACTCTTGAACAAGCGGATGACCCCACGCTCCTGCACCTGCGCGAAACTCTTGTGCACCACGCTGCGCATGTCGCCTTTGTGATCTTCATTCGGGCCGAATACGTTGAAGTATTTCAAACCGACGATGCGATCCAGGAATCGCGCGCGTTGCGCATGCAGGTCGAACAGGTGCTTGGAGTAACCATACATGTTCAACGGCCGCAATGGCTCGAGCGACGCGCTGTCACTCATGCCGGCGTCGCCATTCCCATACGTCGCCGCTGAGGAGGCGTAAACAAATCGCGCTTTGTTCGCCAACGACCATTGCGCGAGGTCCTTGGTGAACACGTAATTGTTGCGAATCAGAAACGACGCGTCCTTCTCCGTCGTGGCGGAACAGGCGCCCAGATGAAACACGCAATGGAATTGCCCCAACGCGCCGCGCTGCAGGCGCGCTTGCAAATCGTCCGCCTCGACATAATCGGCAAACTTGAGCGGCGTGAGATTGCGCCATTTCTCATCCGTGCCAAGACGGTCGCACACGACAATGCGTTCACAACCGCGCTGGTTCAACGCCCAGACGAGCGCGCTGCCGATAAAGCCCGCCCCGCCCGTGACGAGCACGCGTTGTTCCGCCCAATTACCAGCCGAGGACATGTGCAAAAATAAGCGGTGCGACGATGGTCGCATCGGATTCGATGACAAATTTCGGCGTCTTCACGCCGAGCTTGCCCCAGGTGATTTTTTCGTTCGGCACGGCGCCGGAATAACTGCCGTAGCTCGTCGTGGAATCGCTGATCTGGCAGAAGTAACCCCACAACGGCACGCCGGTGCGTTGCAAATCCTGATGCAACATCGGCACGACACAAATCGGGAAATCGCCCGAAATACCGCCCGCGATCTGGAACATGCCCAGCGAACTCTTCTTCGTAGTGCGCGTGTAAAACTCTGCCAGCCACGTCATGTATTCGATGCCGGTGCGAACGGTATGTACATTCTTCACGTCACCACGAATCACCGCCGCCGCGTACATGTTGCCGAGCGTGGAATCCTCCCAGCCAGGCACAATGATCGGAATGTTCTTCTTCGCCGCGGCCAACATCCACGAATTCTTGGGATCAATCTGGTAATACTTCTCGTATTTGCCGCTGAGCAGGACTTGATAGAAAAATTCGTGCGGGAAGAATTGCTTCCCTTGGCGATCGGCTTTGGTCCACACCTCGATCATCGCCTTTTCCATGCGGCGCATCGCTTCGCCTTCCGGAATGCACGTGTCGGTGACGCGATTCAAATGCCGCGCGAGCAACTTTTGTTCGTCCTTGGGCGTGAGTTCACGGTAGTTAGGCACGCGCACGTAATAATCATGCGCCACGAGATTGAACACGTCCTCTTCCAGATTCGCGCCGGTGCAAGTGATGAGATGTACTTTGTCCTGGCGAATCATTTCCGCGAACGACAACCCCAGTTCTGCCGTGCTCATGGCGCCGCCAAGCGTCACCATCATGCGCCCGCCTTTGTCGAGATGCGCCACATACCCTTTGGCCGCATCCACGAGCGCGGCGGCGTTGAAGTGCCGGTAATGATGTTGAATGAAACGGGAAACGGGACCGCCGCTGAGTTTGGCGCTGCTGGACTTTTTCTTTTTCATAATTCGGACTGGCCGGTCGTTCAAACTCGGACGGGCAACGAGGGTTTAGAAAATGCAGACGGTAACACCACCTGCGCTCCGGCAGCTACGGGAAAAAGTTTCCCGCCATCGCTGCCCCCGGTGGCTGGC
>CAZKMR010000132.1:0-10199 GCA_964553795.1 uncultured Bifidobacterium sp.
ATTCGCCGGCCAGCAACCATTCCTCGATCTTCATCGAAAGCCCGCGCTTGAGGAGAACCGGTTTGCCAGTTTTGGCGGCGGCGATGAGCAATTGAAAGTTTTGCGCGTTACGTGCGCCGATTTGCAGGATGTCCGCGTATTCAGCAACCATCTCGGCGTGCTGCTCGGATAATAATTCCGTGATGATCGCCAGCCCGGTTTCCTTCCGCGCTTTGGCAAGCAGTTTCAATCCTTTCTCGCCTAATCCCTGGAATTCGTACGGCGACGTGCGGGGCTTGAACGCGCCCCCGCGCAGCACGGTCGCGCCGGCTTTCTTCACGGCCACGGCCGTTTTCATGAGTTGCGCTTCGCTCTCAACCGAGCACGGCCCGGCCATGACCTGGAATTTCTTGCCACCGATGATTTGTTTGCCGACGCGGATGGTGGAATTGCTCGGATGCGCCTCGCGACTGACAAGTTTGTAGCGCTTCTGAATCGGCATCACGCTCTCGATGGCCTTGGGGAACTGGGCGGTGAGCGCGCTGAGATTGGCGTGGGAAAGTTCGTCGCCAATCGCGCCGATGACGGTGCGGGCGACGCCGCGCATCACGTGCGGCTGGTAACCGAGCTTGCGAATTTCCTCCAGAACGGCGCTTTCGTCCCTCCGGGAGACCTTGGGTTTGAGAACAATAATCATGTGTTTGCTTTCTAAGTTGGCCGAAGGACGCCACAAAAAAACCGCAGGTGGCGTAGCGACCTGCGGCGATTGTTGGTTTTCGGAAATCTATCGCAGCAAGCCTTGGCTAAACCAATAAAAGTAAAAGCTAAACGAGCCTTGGTCGGCCGCTTTCACTTGCTTGCTGCTGTTCAAACTCACGGGGCGAGACTAGCACTGGGTTTTAGGCCGTCAAGCCTCAGAAACCGTAGCGGCGGGCATCCTTGCCTGCCGTAAAGCCGGGCTTCCAGCCCGGCGGGAAGAACGCCGCACGAGCGGAAGACGATAGAAAGTTCGTGAGGCCCGATTATCTCTGACGCTTCATCCGGGCGGCAGGATGCCGCCCTCTACGTCAGGCTGGGAAGCCTGACGCTACAATCAATTGCGCGCTTGCCCGGGTTTCGCAGCTTCGTCATTTTTTAGTTCGTGCCCAACCCATCGGAGCAACCCGGCAAATCATTGCGACCAAGTCAATTGGTCTCCGGGTTACATTTTCGTGGCAAACTGCCGCATCTCAAAAACGAGGGCGCAGTTTACTTTGTCACGTTTCGACTGGCTGATTCCCTGCCAGCTCACGAGGTCGTCCGCCTCAAACACGAGCGCCAAGCAATTCTGGAACAAGCTCGCGGCGCGAACAGTCCCCTGACGTGGCACGAAGAACAACAGCTTTTGGCATGGTATTGCGACAAGGTGGAAGCCCTGTTGGACGCCGGACATGGAGCGTGTTGGTTGAGCAAAGCCGAGATCGCTGACCTATTGGCAGAGGCACTGAACTACTTTGAGGGCGAACGATATGATCTGCGCGCTTGGGTTGTGATGCCCAATCACGTTCATGCCGTAGTTTGGCCGAGGCCGGAACATACGCTGAGCGAAATTCTGCACAGTTGGAAATCTTTCACGAGTAAACAGGCAAACCAAATCCTCAATCGCAAAGGACAACCATTCTGGCAGACCGAATCTTTCGATCATTGGATTCGGGACGACGAGGAACACCCGCGGCTAGTCGCATATGTGGAAAACAACCCGGTGAAAGCGGGCTTCTGCAAGTCTCCAGAGGAGTGGAAGTGGAGCAGTGCCAGCGGGCGGCCTAAGTAGCGGCGGGCATCCGTGCCTGCCGTAAAGCCGGGCTTCCAGCCCGGCGGGGAGAACGCCGCACGAGCGGATGACGATAGAAAGTTCGTGAGGCCCGATTACCTCTGACGCTTCATCCGGGCGGCAGGATGCCGCCCTCTACGTCAGGCACGGATGCCTGACGCTACGAGATTCTCGCGAACGCCGCATCGAACACTTCGACGATGAAATCCGCATCCGCCGCCGTGATACACATCGGCGGGGCAAAGCGGATGGTTTGGCCCCACAAGCCACCTTTGCCGAGCAGCAGGCCCATTTCGCGGGCGGCTTCGTGGACGGCGGCGCACTCGGCTTTGCCGGGCTCTTTAGTGGCGCGGTCTTTCACCACTTCCACGCCGAGCATCAAACCCTTGCCGCGCACGTCGCCGATGAGCTTGTATTTGCCCTTCAACTTTTCGAGGCCGTCTTTGATGCGCGCGCCCATTTTGAGCGAGTTCTCCTGCAAGTTTTCCTTCTCGATGACTTCGAGCACGGCCTTGCCCATCGCGCTGACAACCGGGTTGCCGCCGAACGTGTTGAAGTGAACTTTGCCGACGAGCGCTTGCGCGATCTTCGGCGTGGTGACGACCGCCGCGAGCGGGCAACCGTTGCCAATGCCTTTGGCCATCGTGACGATGTCCGGAATCACGCCCTGCGTTTCGAAACCCCAGAAATGCGTGCCGGTGCGGCCAAAGCCCGTCTGCACTTCGTCCGCAATACAAACGCCGCCCGCCGCGCGGACGTGTTCGTAGGTTTGCTTGAGATAACCTTGCGGGAACTCCACGAAACCGCCGACGCCCTGGATGGATTCCGCGATGAACGCCGCAACTTTACCGGGTGTGGCGTAATCAATCAGCGATTTCACGTCGTCAGCATATTTGCGACCCGCGTCCGCATCGTCATAGCCATACGGGCCGCGATACGGATACGGCGCGATAGCGTGATGCACGCCAAAGCTGTGCGGCACATTGTATTTCCACGTGCTGTGCGCGGTGACAGCCATACCGGACGCGTTGCCGCCGTGATACGCATTGCGCAGCGCGATGACGTCGTAATTTCCGGTGTAAGCGCGGGCCATCATCAACGCGAGATCGTTCGCTTCCGAACCGGAATTCACGAAGTAACAGACCTTGAGTTCGCCCGGCATTTTGGACGCGAGCTTCTCGGCGAAAGCGCCGACGTTCGGGTGCAGATAAATCGTCGTGGAGTGTTGGTAAATTTCACTCTGCTTGTTGCCCGCCGCGATGACGTGCGGATGACAATGGCCGACGCTCACCGTCACGATGCCGCCGAGGCCGTCGAGATAGCGTTTGCCTTGATCGTCCCAGACATATTGCATCTGGCCTTCGACGAGCATGATGGGTTCTTTGTAGTAGAGAAAGATGCCGGGATTGAGGAACTGCTTCCGCTGTGCGAGCACTTCAGCGAGGGACGGGCCGGTGTATTTGCGAGGCTGCAGTTGCGTGGGAGGGAGAGACGGAGTGTTCATAGGTTCAGACGTTCAAACCGCTTTTGCGGGCTTCTTTTCGTTTTCGTTCCCGGCCATGGTGCGAGGCGCATTGCCAATGTTCAACGTTGAATATCTGGAGGGATTGAAAGTTTTTTCTGGTTTCCGGTGGCCTCGGGGCATAGGCTCGCTGCACCGTCGCAACCAAACCTTTAGGCTTTATGGACATCATTTTCAATTGCCCAAAATGTGAACAGGAACTGGCCGTGGACGCGGCGGGCGCGGGTTCAGAAATTACCTGCCCGTCCTGCTCGGAAAAAATCGTCATCCCCTCGGCCTCACGCGCCAGCAGCACGCTCGTGCCCACGAGCATTGATGAGGTGCATCCCGTCAATCCCATCGCCTCTTCCGCGGCGGCCAAGGTGGAAAAACACCTCAAAGTGCCGGTGCACGATAAGCCGACGGAAAGCCTGATCGCCAAACCCGCCAAGCCCCTCGAAGCCGCGGCGAAAGAGACCGACAAACAAATCCGCGTGAAAACCATCCGCCACTCGGATTGCATCGAGGTGGGTCACGATCGTTTCGACGAAGTCGTCACCGAATTTCTCCAGAAGATCGGTGAAACCAACATCGTCAGCATCACGCCATTGGACTACACCCGCATTGACGTGGGATCGCAGAAGTTACTCACGGACTACGCGGTGATGGTAGTGTATCGCGGTTGAAGCCTGGTCCGACCCGGTTTCTTGACTTGGCCGGGTGCCGTCATTACCGTCCCCGCATGAGTCGTCGGTTTTTCCGTCTGTTGACCCTGGTCGCGATCCTGGGATTGTTTCCGTTTCGCTCGCCGGCGCCCTTGGTGTACACACCGGGCGAAGGCTGGACGTATGAAACCGCCGGCAGCATCGGCAAATGGCGGCGGGACCGCGCCCAGGACCAACTCGACGTGGCCCGCGAGGCGTATGAAGCCAAGGATTACGCCTTGGCGTTGCGGGCCGGCCATTATCTGCTCCGCACCTGGCCGCTGTCGGATTACGCGCCGGAGGCCCAGTTCCTCGTCGCCCGCTGCCACGAACACGCCGGCCGCGATGAACGCGCCTTCAAAGAATATCAGGTGATGTTCGAGAAATATCCGAAAAGCGAGAAACTCAAAGAAGCTTTGCAGCGCCAGTATCAGATCGGGTTGCGCTTTCTCGACGGACAACGGTTCAAATTGTGGGGCTACATCCCGTTCTTCCCGAGCATGGAAAAGACCGCCGGCCTGTTTGAAAAAATTGTCAGCAGCGGCCCGTACAGCGAAGTCGCGCCGCACGCACAACTCCGCATCGGGGCCGCCTACGAAAAAGGCAAATTTTACCCCGAAGCCGTGGCGGCGTACGAACGCGCGGCAGATCGTTACTATGACCGACCCGTGATCGCGGCGGATGCGCTGTATCGGGCCGGAAAAGCCTACGCCAAACAGGCATCCACCGCCGAATACGACCAAGGTACCGCCGGTCAGGCGATTGCCACTTTCAACGACTTCATCACGCTGTATCCGGAGGACAAACGCGTGCCGGAAAGCCGGCGCATCATCGCCGCGCTGAAAAACGAACAAGCCCGCGGTAATTTCAAGATCGCCGAATTCTACGCGAAGCAGAAGAAATGGAACGGCGCGTTGGTGTATTACAACGAAGTCGTTCTGCGCGGGCCGGATTCGCCCCTGGCGCCAATCGCGCGCGAGCGCATTGACGAAATCAAGCAGCGCCAGACCACCACGGTCACTCAATGACCATGCGCGCGGGGGCTGGCATCACGTGCGTGCTTCTGGCCGCGTTGCTCAGTGGCTGCGCCGGTTATCGCGTCGGGCCGACCAACTCCGAACTTGCCGGCGCGCGCACCGTCCAAATCGTGCCCTTCACCAATCGCACGCTCGAACCACGACTCAGCGACGCCGTGACTGCGGCGTTGCGGCGAGAAATTCAACGCGACGGCACCTACCAATTGGAGACGCGCTACACGGGAGACATTATCGTGACCGGCGAAATCACCCAATACGACCGGGGCGAAGTGAGCTTTCTGCCGGTGGACGTCGTGACGGCGCGCGATTACAAAGTGAGCCTCGCCGCGCGCGTCGTGGCTCGGGATCGATTGACCGGCAACACCATCTTTGAACGCGATCTCACCGGCAGCACATTGATGCGGGTTGGCGCCGATTTGCCGAGCGTGGAACGCCAATCCCTGCCGCTCATGGCAACCGATCTGGCGCGGCAAATCACCGCCGCCCTGGCGGATGGAGGGTGGTAGGAAGTTCTGGTTCGCCGCGTCCCGATGGCCAGGGTCACGGGAAGGAAATACACAACGTCTCGGCGCAGCCGTCGGAGCCGCAAATCAAATGGCACGCATTCGCGCCGCCGGAGCCGAATTTGACGCGCACATCATTCTCCACAACCCGCAGTTGCGCCTGAAATTGATATGGCGCGCTGCCGGAATCGTAGCTCATGCTGACACTGCCGAAATGCAAGTAACCCAGAGGCCAACCGAAATCCACCCCGAAGGAACCGTTGAAAAATCCCGTCACCGCGCCCGTGCTGTTGATGTCGAAACCCAGTTGCGTGAAGCCGTCAAAGAAGGCCTGCCGATCGCGCAAACGCAAAGAGAGCACTCCGTTCTGACGCTTGAACGTTACGTAGCGATCTCCGGTGTCTTCCGCCAACCCCAACGCAATGCCGTTGAACGTGAACGTCGGTAACGTGATTTTCTGTTCGAAATCTCCCCGACTGTCAAACGTCACATCCGGAAATTCCAGGCTTCCCTGCCAGCCCGCAATGCTGCCGGCACTGGCCAACGTTCCGCCGGCCAATCGAAACGCCAACGAACCGTTCTTGACGTTCCAATCGACAAAACTGTTCGCATTTGGCGCCCAAGTGAAGGGGCCGAGTTGGAACGGTTGCGCCGGCGGGGCGGCGCCCAACGTCAACCGACCGGCGGTGCTGGCCGTACCGGAAAGGGTGGTAAAGGTCCGGCCCATGACATCGAGAGTCAACGTTTTCAGTTCCAGCGTGAAAACGCCATTATTGCTGCGGCGCAGTTCGAGCTTCGACCCACTTTGTCCGCGCACTTCCAGGAATTCCGTGGCCGTCCCGGGCACAAGCACCTGCAATAACGATCCGGACAAATCCAGCGTGTTGGTGAACGGGCCGTCGCGGAACTGGAGATTCAAGTTCTGCGTAAACGCCCAGTTATGGTCCGGCTTGCGCAAGGCGCGCACCTGCCCGGTGGAAGACAAATAGACGAAATTCGTATACGCCAGGGTCAAACTGCTGTTGCCAAACTCGAGCAAGCCGGGCGCGACCTTCCAACCTTGCGGCAAATTAAAATCACCGCGGAACGCGCCGTTCGGTTGATAATTAAACGTCAACGCAGAAGGCGGCGTGACGGCGTTGCCCAACAATTTGAGGCCCGGCGTTTGCGCGCTCAGACTCACCGCGTTGTTGGACCGAAGAAATCGCCAGGCACCAGCCGTCACCTCCGCCACGGCGCCTTGAGCCGGATTCGCCGGCAGTCGCAGCGGGCCCGTGACCAGGGAAATATCCATGAGGTTGGCACTCAACAAAGCCGCGCCGCTCAGGTTGAAATTGCCCAGCACCGGCGCCGAAATTGCCGCTTCCGATAAACGAATATATGGACCGTTGGTGATTCCCGGCGGCGGGGTGACGCCCATCATGATTGGGTTTCCCCCGTTGAGGGATCCGCCTTTGACAACCCCGAGCGCCGCAAAACCGCCGCCCCCGCCAGCCGTTTCGCTCGGCACAAAATGAGCCACATAAGTGGCCGAGACTTGCGCAAAGGTATTGGTGAACACCCGTTCCTCGACGGGTGACCAACTCTCGAAATCGAATTTCTGCCCGTTCACGTCCTGCGGCGTCACAGCTTCGATGGTGTGGGGCGAATTCACCGCCCAAAGATTCGGACCGCTGGCCGTGTCCGTCAGTGTGTAGGCGACCGGCGCGGTCACATTCGTGCCGTCGATGCGCAAAGTGAGGCCCGGCGGATCCGTTTGAAATGTGACGACCTGCGGCGGCAACACTGCCGAACTGCGCAATAACACATCCACGGTTTGCGCCGCACCATCGCTGATGATGGAAAGTGTGGCGTTCGTGGGGCCGGCCGCCGCGTTGAACGCCACGACGCCAATCGGTCGAGTCGCGTTGATGCCCAACGTGAAGGGAATGGCGTTGGTAATACGGAATCCGTTGTTGGTGCGCGACAAGCCGTCCACCAACAAGTCCGTGACGGTGAGGACCGCATCGCCCGAATTCCGCAACGTGAACGTGCGGAACACATTCGTTCCCACCAGTGCTTCACCCAGTTCCAGCACCGGTGGCGCCACCGCAATCCCGGCCAGTTGATTGGTATAGTGTTCGTAACGGCGCACGGAACCGCCCGTGCCCATGGCCACGCCGTTGGTGCCAACCCGACTGTATACCACGGTGGGTTTCAAATTGCCCGGTCCGGCGAACGGCGACTGACTGAGTTCTTCCGTCCAACTCGTGCCGAGAGTATCGCTGCGGTAGATGGCGGCTTGCGAGGCGTTCTCATCGGGCGTAGCCCAGCCCGCGGCCTGAATACTGGCAAAGTGGATCCGGTTGATGCTTTCAGGGATCACCACGCCCAGATTGCTCCACTCCGCCGCCGTGTCGCCGCCGTTGATCGTGCGCCAGACGGAACCGTTGTCGCTCCCCACCCAACCGCGCGACGAGAGGCTGAATTGCACATCGTTGATCGGGGCCGTGGCATTCACGACGACCGCCCACGTGTTACCCGCGTCAGCGGAGCGATAAAGGACGTTGCCGCTGCTCAGGAAAACTTCGCTGCCGCCCACCGTGTCCACAGCGCGCCCATCGAACGGGTTGACCGGCGCGTTCGTCACGGTCCACAACAACCCGTCACTGGTCCGCAACACCTGGCCGTTGGCCGTGGGCGTGGTTGTCTTGCGCGGCGTGACGGCAAAGCCGGTTGTTGCATTGTTCATGCTGAGGTTGACCACGGGCGTCCATGCGCTGGAATTAAAAGCCGTCGTCCAGGTGGCGCCGCCGTTGACGGTGCGCATGATGTAGCTCGTGCCAGCTTGCAGGATGGTGGAGAAGCGTCCGCCGCCAATGTAACCGGTGTTGTCGTCCACGAAATGCAACGTGCGGATCGGCGTGCTCGGTGCCACGGGCAACGCCTGCCACGTATTGCCGCCGTCCGTCGTTTTGAACACTGCGTTGGCGGTGGCCGCGTAGCCGATGCTGGCGGAAGTCAGGTGCAGGTCCACCACGGTTTCGCCATTGGGCAACGACGGCTTGAGCACCCAACCGGCCATGGCGCTCCGCCCGGCGAGCTGGACCAATTGCGGCCCGTCGGGATCGCTGCTGCGGATGAGCAATTGCCCATTGAGCGCGTTGGAAACGCTGGGATTGTAAAACACATTCACCACCAGATTGCTGCCCGGCAACAGTGTCACGGGGAACGTGGCACTCAACGCAAACTCCGTCGCGACGGCATTGGTGACCGTGATGTTGGTAATCGTCAATGGCACCGGACCACGATTGAACAACGTCAAGGCGCGCGGGCGCGAAGCATTGAACGGCACAAAGCCGTAGTCCAGCGTGGCCGGTTCAAACGTCAGAATCCCGGTGGCCGGCGGGGAAACCGGACGATGATAGATGGCGCCGTTTTCCCCCACGGCCCAGAGCTTCGAGGCGGCCGCCACCAACCCATTCAACGGACCGAGGGTTTCCTCCAGGAACCAGGCGCTGACCGGCCCGGTCGTTGCGGAGTTTGTGCCGCGAAACACGTTGCCGTTGCGGTCCGCAGCGTAGGCCACCGTCGAACTCAAGAAAACCACGCCGACAAAAGATTTATACGGTCCCGCGCTGGTATTCGTGTAAATCGGGTGGAAACTCAAACCACCGTCTTGCGTTCGATAGATTCGGCCGTGATCGCCCACCAACAATCCGAGCCCGGAGCTTTGCAGCGCAATCGACATCGCATCATCGCCGTCCAGTGTGTCATCAATTTCCGCACTATAGAACACATTGGTCCACGTGCTTCCGCCGTTGGTGGTAATTAAATAGCCGTTGTTGCCACCGGCCAGAATTCGAACCGACCCGCCTATACTTGCACTCGCCACGCTGGCCAATGGATGAATGCGCAGCGGCATAATGTTGGCAGCACTCCCCTGATAGGTGCTTCCCAACGGCGTGTCCGCCACCCGAACCAATGCGCCGTTGAATGAGTCCTTCCCGGCAAGAATCTGGCGACTGGTACCCGCCACGAATCCCACGCCGAACCAGCTCGAAGGGAAAGTGGGAAACGGAAGATTGAGTTTCACCCAACTGACGCCGGCATTGGTCGTCACCCAGATGGGCGTGGCCAGGCCCGCAATCACTCCATCGTTGCCATTGGCCGCAAGCGCCGCCGCATTGAAATCCGGCGCGTTCGGAACAGCGACGCTCGACCAACTGTGACCTCCGTTCAGGGTATTCAACACAACGCCATTCCAACCGACTGCAAAACCTTTGCCCGTAATGTTCATCGCCACCGAGGTGAAGGTTTCCGTTCCTTCCCTTTGCACATACCACAAACTGTTAAACGTCGTCCCGCTCAACACCACATTCCGCGCCGCGGCGGAATCGTTGCCACGAAATTCCAGCGTGCCGGTGTGGTTGCCGATGTTGGTTGCAAAATATTGCACCGTCACCAGCACATTGCTGCCGGGCAGCACGGTGAAATTGGTTGGCGCGCTGCTGAACGGTCCGCTTAAGACGCGATTGGTCACCACGAGATTCGTCAGACCGAGATTATCCACGCGCAGCGTCAGGAAATTGGTTTGCGGCAGACGCACGTTGCCGAAGGCCAGATTGGTCCGGCTCAATCGCAGAATCGGCACCGGCCGGCCATTCCCCGTCAGCGCAATCGTGC
>CAZKMR010000133.1:0-2028 GCA_964553795.1 uncultured Bifidobacterium sp.
GCGGGCCTTTGTTGCCGGGATTGCCGCGAATGAAGACCGGCGAGTTGTGCGGCTTGTCTTTGTCCACCATCGCCATCGCGCGCAACGGCACGCCCGGATGCTTCCAGCTCAACGCTTCGATTTTGTTGCGTAACGGCGCGGCCCCTTCGCGAATGCGCCGGGCGTGGAGCTTGCGAACTTCGTCGTCCGGCAAAAACACCGGCGCACTTTCGGCATAAAGAAACTGTCGCAATGTTTCCCGGTCTGCGTCGGGCAAAGCGGTGGGCGCGGGTTGCTTTTCTTTTTCGGCGGCTTTTAACGCCTTGCTCCATTCGTCGTCAACCTCCCGGAGCAGCTTTTCATACGCTTCGGCAACTTGCTTGAGTGATTCCGGCTTCTTCGCGGTGATGGTTTTGGCGATTGCTGAATTTGCGTTGGAAGTTTCTGATTCCAGTCGCGCCAAAACAGCTTCAGCCTCGGCGACGAAACTGGTTTCGCTCAACTTCGCGAATTCAAACCACGGCGCGAGCACGGGATCATTCTGCGTGGCGCGCTCGGTGAGATTGGTCATCCAACGGCGCAGAAGCGTCGGCAGCACTTTGCGGTTACCGGCGAAATCGTCGAACTTCGATTCGTCTTCGAGCGTCGCCGCATCGTGCGCCGCGAGGAGGTAATCGCCCACACTCTTGCGCAAGTCGGCGCGGAACTTCTCGATCTCTTTTTCCTCAAACTCCCCAATCTCTTTCTCAATCTTTGCGACTTCCTTGAGATAATCTTGATAGGGCGCGGAATCTTCGATGGGTTTGAGCAGCGGCAAGTCGCCCGGTTCTTCACTGCTCGCGAAGATACCGTGCAGCGCGTAATAATCCGCGGCGGAAATCGGCTCGAACTTGTGATCGTGACAGCGCGCGCAACTTACGGTTAATCCCATCGTGCCGCGCGTGATGACGTCAATGCGATCATCAATGATGTCGTTTTGATTGTTGAGAAACCGGCGGCCCAGCGTGAGAAAGCCCATCGCGGCGAGAGAGCTTTTGTCGTCGCCGGTTGCGAGTTGATCGGCGGCGATTTGTTCCAGCAGAAATTGATCGTAAGGCTTGTCGTCGTTGAAGGCGCGAATCACGTAATCTCGATACGTGTAGGAAAATTTGTAGCGC
This sequence comes from uncultured Bifidobacterium sp., assembly GCA_964553795.1. Classification (GTDB taxonomy): domain Bacteria; phylum Verrucomicrobiota; class Verrucomicrobiia; order Limisphaerales; family JADLHS01; genus JADLHS01. Next base: position 1,137 of record CAZKMR010000133.1, read on the forward strand.
CGCTCTTCGCCGCCCGCGAGGTAACCTTTCGTGTCCGCGTAACGCGCGACATCGAGCCAGTGGCGGCCCCAACGCTCGCCGTAATGCGGCGAAGCGAGCAAGCGATCCACGAGTTTTGCGTAAGCATCTGGGCTGCGATCTTTCACGAACGCTTCCACTTCGGCGGGCGTGGGCGGCAAACCGATCAGGTCATAACTCAAGCGCCGAATCAACGTGCGGCGATCGGCCTGTGGGGCGGGTTTGAGTTTCTGTTCCTCAAGTTTGGCGAGGACAAAATTGTCCACCGGCGTGCGTACCCATTTGGATTTTTTTACCGCTGGCGGCGCGAGCTTTTGCACGGGTTGGAACGCCCAATGTTTCGCGCGCGCTTCGCTGACTTCAGTCATCAAGCGCGGTGCATCGGAATCCGCTGGCATCGGCGCGCCCATTTTTACCCACGCTTCGAGCAGAGCGATTTGTTCCGCGGGAAGTTTTTTATCTTTTGGCGGCATCTGCAAATCTTCGTCCGTGTAACGCACGGCTTTGATGAGCAGGCTCGCGTCGGGATTGCCGGGCTGTAGGGGTGGACCGGAATCGCCGCCTTTGAGCAGCGCGTGGGTGGCGTCGAGGCGTAGGCCGCCTTTGATTTTTTCCGCTGCGCTGTGGCAGGAATAACAGTTCTCCGCGAACAGCGGGCGGATTTTGGTTTCAAAGAATTCAATCTGGTCGGTCGTGGGGTTGGCGGAGGATAACGCTGCTGGCAGGAAATAGAATGCTCCCAGGACAAGCATCATGACGCCGTAGCCGCCGACGTAAGGAGGCGGATTCGGGGGATGGCTGGCGGCTTCCGCCTCCTCACGTCGGCGGCTACGAACCCACTCCGGCTGTCGTTTGGTTTGCACAACTAAGCCAG
>CAZKMR010000133.1:2128-9706 GCA_964553795.1 uncultured Bifidobacterium sp.
CCGATGGGCTGATCGGATTCCTGCGCGAGTTTGCGATGACCGTCTTCGATGTCGTCGTGGTGATCCCAGGGTTGCCCGTCGCCATGCCAGATTTGGACGAACCGCACGCCGCGTTCGAGTAAACGGCGCGCGATCAACATTTGCCGCGCTTGCGTGCCTTCGCCGTACATTTTGCGAACGGACTCGGGCTCGCGCGAAATGTCGAACGCATCCGTGGCATCCATCTGCATGCGATAAGCAAGTTCGAACGATTGCACGCGCGCTTCGAAGCGCGCATCGGCAGCGCGACGCTTGGCATGTTGCTCGTTGAGCTTTTGCAGGAGATTGAGTTGGGTGCGCTGTTCATCGAGCGAGAGCGATTTATTTTTGATGTTCTCGATGAGTTTCTCGACGTCCTGATGCGACGTGTTGATGTGCGTGCCTTGGAAGATTCCGGGCAGAAACGCGCTCTGCCAGTTTTGCGACTCCTGAATTGGATAACCGGGACACAGTGAAACGAAGCCCGGCAGATTCTGATTCTCCGTGCCGAGGCCGTACGTGATCCACGAGCCCATGCTGGGTCGTGGCAGGCGCGCATCGCCGCAATTCATCAACATCAACGACGGCTCGTGATTCGGCACATCGGCGTGCATGGAGCGAATGACCGCGATGTCGTCGATGCTCTCGGCGACGTGTGGGAACAACTCGCTAACTTCGATGCCGCTCTGGCCGTATTTCTGAAACTTGAACGGTGATTGAAACGCCGCGCCGGTTTTGCGCTCGGTTTTGAGATTGTCCATCGGCAATGCCTGGCCGTGGAGTTTGTTGAGAATGGGTTTGGGGTCAAAGGTGTCGAGATGCGACGGTCCGCCATTGGCGAAAATGTGAATGACTCGTTTGGCTCGACCGGGAAAATGCGGCGCGCGCGGGGCGAGCGGACTATTGCTGCTCAGCTCGGTGGCGAGCACTTCCGGCCCGAGTAATTGCGCGAGACCGAGCAGCCCGAAGCCCATGCCGCAGCGCCCGAGGAAATCCCGGCGTGTGAGGAAGCGGTCCTCGAGTTTCGGTTGATGATGCGACGCGGGCATAGTTGAGACGGTTCCGCATTTCTCCAGACGCGTCAACCTACATGTTTATTGAGAAAGATTTGATGCTGGGGCGGTTTTGATGGCGATTCTGGCGTGCTAATCAGATTGTTGATTTTCCTGCTCGGTGCGTTCTTTCAGTGTCTCTGCCTGGGCCGCACAAAAACACGCGCCGGCCACGTAGAGGATTCCGGAGAGGTAAATCCACATCAGAAACGCGATGATGCCGCCCAACGTGCCATAGAGAGCGTTGAAATTGGAGAAGTGGCTGAGGTAGAGCACAAAAATCGCCTCGGCCAGCCGGAACAACAACGCGGTGCCCAGGGCCGCGAGCCAGACTTCGCTGAAGGCCGTGGAACGATTCGGGGCGAGTTTGTAAACCATGGCCAGGCCGAAGAACAACACCAGCAACGGGGCCACCACCAATCCGGCATCAAACAGCCAGCCAAGTGCGACGCCGGTGCCGGCCAACCAGGTTTGCGTGATCCGCGCGACGATCGGGCCGGCGATGCCGACCACAAATCCCGCGGCCACGATGCCCATCAACGCCGCGCTTTTCAGCGGCAATCGCCACCATTGGTAGGTATCGAGCTGCCACGCCCGGTTGGTCGCGCGAATGAGAATTTTCAGGAATTTCATGGCGCTCCAGAACAGCAGTAGCGTGGCAAACAGGCCGGCGCCGGTGCGACCTTCAATCACGCCCCGAACCGTTTTGAATACCACATCTTGCTGCGTCTCGGGCAGCGGCAAAAAGTCATTGATGAACCCGATGATGTTGGCGGTGGCGGTATCGCGATCCACAAAGAGCGAACCGAGGGTCACGAAGAGCACCAGCAGCGGAAATACCGACAGAAAGACGTAGTAGCTGAATGCCGCGGCGCGCTGGGTGCCGTCGATTTCTCCGAAGCGCGCCCACGTCCGTTGTAGGACTTGACGCCAAGGCAAATGTTTCACGAGACAACTCCTGCCAACGCGGGGCGCGCCCGTCGTCCTGCGAAATGGCGGCACGCCATCATTTCGAGCGAAGGATCAACACCGGGCAGGTGGCTTGCCGGGCAACGCGTTCGGCGGTGCTGCCGAGCAGAATGTGCTTCAAGACCGGGGTGTGACCGTGAGTGGCAATGATAATAATGTCCGCGTGTTCGGCTCGGGCGGTGGCGATGATTTGTTCGTAAGCCTCGCCACGGCGCACGGCGGTTTTGACTTTTAGGGGTGACGGAAACGCATTCTTCGCGAGCTGCTTCAGTTCATCGCGGGCGTCACCTGCCGTGTATTGCGGTACGCCGCCCGGGCCGCTGAACTTGGCCTGCGTGACGGATGGATCCACCACGTGCAACAGCCAAATCTCGGCGTCAAAGAGCGCCGCCCACTGCCGCGCGAATCGCGCCGAGCGCAACGATGCCGCCGAGAAATCCAAGGGCACGAGAATGCGTTTAGGGTGCGCATGCGCCAGAAAATCGTCGGCCGGTATTTCCGGGGTGTTCGGTTGCGGCGGTGATTTCGCTTCAATGCCGCCGTCCACTTTGTTGGCCACGAGACCGCCGATGACCGCGCCGACCGGGCCGGCGACAACGGCGCCAATGGCCGCGCCGGCCACGGTTTCCATGGCTTTGCGATTTCGCGCCTTCTTTCTGGCGGCGCGTTTGGGTTGATCTGGTTTCATTTCTTTTTCTCCTCCTCGACCGCGCGAGGCTTCAGGTAGGGCGTGAACAATTCGAGCGGCAGCGGCAGAAACGTCATGGTGCTGCGCTCGTTCGAGATTTCGCGCACGGTTTGCAAAAAGCGCAATTGCAGCGCAATCGGCTGGCCGGCGATCTTTGCACCGGCTTGAACGAGTTTTTCGGCGGCTTGGAATTCGCCCTCGGCATTGATGATTTTGGCGCGCCGCTCGCGTTCGCTTTCGGCCTGGCGCGCCATGGCGCGTTTCATGGTTTCGGGCAAGGCGACATCTTTGACCTCGACGGAAGTGACTTTGACGCCCCAGGGATCGGTCTGGCGGTCGATGATTTCCTGCAGCCGTTGGTTGATGTTTTCGCGTTGCGACAATAGCTCATCCAGTTCGGCCTGACCGATGACGCTGCGCAACGTGGTTTGCGCGATGAGCGACGTGGCTTTGTGAAAATTCTCCACCTGAATCAAGGCGGCCTCGGAATCCATCACTCGAAAATACACCACGGCGTCCACGGTCACGGGGACGTTGTCGCGCGTCATCATCTCCTGTTTGGCCACGTCGATGGTGACTACGCGCAAATCCACTTTCACCATGCGGTCGACAATGGGAATCAGCAGGACGAGCCCCGGCCCTTTGGCCCGGAGCAGTTTGCCCAACCGGAAGACGACGCCGCGCTCGTATTCGCGCAGGATGCGAATCATCTGCGGGAGCAGAATGCCCAACAGCACGATGGCCGTCGTCACCCACAACAGCAGGTCTTGAAGGGATTGAAGTTGGTTCATTGCCGGTCCTTTCTCATGACTTGGGTTTAACGCGCAAGGTGAGGCCTTGAATGGCGGTGATTTCCACCGGTCGCCCGGATTCGATGGGCGTGTCGCTCACGGCATTCCAATATTCGCCGGCGACAAACACTTTGCCCCCGGTCGCGGAGATGGCGCTGGCCGCCGTCGTCGTTTTGCCAATCATCGTTTCCCGACCCACGCGCACCGGAGCGAATTGCGCGCGCAAGCCCGCGGCCACCACCAACACAAAAAAGAGCGCCGTGATAAGCGTCGCCGGAATGATGAATTTCAACGAAAGCCGGTAGGCCGGATCAAACCGGTCGAACAGGAAAAACAAACCGAAGAACAATGCGACCACGCCGGCCACGGTCATCACGCCGGTGGTCGGGGTGAATACTTCGGCGATGAATAACGCCACCGCGACAGCGATCAAGGCGATGCCCACGGCGTTGACCGGCAGCACGGCGGACATGTAGAGCGCGAGAATCAATGCCACGACGCCGACCGCCCCGGGAATGATCGCGCCCGGATTGCTGAGTTCGCCGATGATGCCGTACACCGCGACGAGCATCAGAATCATCAACACCTCGGGACGCCAGAACATTTGCAACACGCGTTCACGCGGGGTCATCGTGATCTCACGCACTTCGGCGGCGGCGGTTTTCAGGACGACATCGCCGACCTGGCGTTGATCGAGTTGCTTGAGTAAATCGGGAAGGTCGGTGGCAATGATTTCGATGACGTTGGTGGCGAGGGCGGTTTCCGCGGTGATGGAGGCGCTTTCTTTCACGGCCGCTTTGGCCCACGCGACGTTGCGGTCGCGTTTTTCGGCAATGGATTCGATGTAACTGACCGCAAAATTTTCGAGCTTTTGTTTCATCGTATCGCCGGCCTCTTCCGCGCCGCCGGAGGCGCCGATGGCGACCGGATGCGCCGCGCCGATGGTGGTGTTCGGCGCCATGGCCGCCACATCGGCCGCGAGCGTGATGAAGCAGCCGGCGCTCGTGGCGCCCGCCCCGGAAGGCGCCACATAGACGACAATTGGAACTTTGCTGCGATAGAAGCTCTGAATGATGTCCTTGGTGGAATCCAGCAAACCGCCCGGCGTATCCAATTGAATGATCAAGCACTCCGCGCGCGGTGTCGCCGCGGATTCGATGCTGCGGGCAAGGTATTCGGCAATGGCGGGGCTGATGGCGCCATTCACGCGCGCGACGGCGATCTGATTGCCCTGAGCCGAAAGTGTCAGGCTCAAACAGATTGCCGCCAGCAGGGTGCTGAGAAATGACGTCTTCATCGGCAACGGGCGACCGCCTCAAAAGCGGTCGCGTTCGGTTCCGGGTCCAAGGTACCGGGGCGGCGTAAAAAACTCAGGCCCGCCGGTTCATGCGCCGGATGGTTTCGAGCAATCCTTCCACCGCGCGCGGATCGGGAGGCTTGACCAGGCAGGCGACGGCGCCCAACTCAAAAGCCCGGTTCACGTTCGAACGATTATCAAACGAGGAAATCATCACCACGGGGATTTCGCGCAACCGGGGATCTTCCTTGAGCCATTTCAAGAAGCCAAAACCATCCTGACTGGGCATGTCCACATCGGAAAAAATCACAATCCCCGCCACGTCAGCATTATCTTTTATGATTTGTAGCAGCCGCATTTGCGCATCCAGACCATTGCCGGCGGTCAGGAGTTTGTAACCCGCGCCCGCGGGGTAAAGCGCACCTTCCAGCAGCAGCAGGTCATTGGCGTCGTCGTCCACCGCCAGAATGGTGGTCACAGGACGTTTCGGCGGTCTGATAGGCTTGTTCCTCATCGGCGATTCCAGGTTCCGCAACGGTGGCAGCGATTGCCAGTCCAAGGCGGAAACCTCGGCCGCACGATCTTTTGGCTGGCGCAACTCCAACACCGCCGCCAGTTCGTGGGCCGGGGTCGCACTGCTGGTCAGCGGGTGCGGAACATTGGTGTGAAGCATAAAACTCCCGCTGGGCTCGGATCGGTGCTGGCCGCACGGTGCTTTAACGTCGGCCAACCAACACTCCAATCAAGAGCCCGACGCCGAAGACAATCCCCAACGATTCATACGGATGTTGCCGGATCGTCTGGTCGGTGGCTTTGGCGACTTCCACGGTTTTGTCCTGAAACCGCTCACACGTGGCCTTGGCGGATTCCAACGCAGTGGCCAGTCGGCCGCGCACGGCTTTGACTTCCTCGCCCGCGTTGCCCACCGTGATCTTGAGCAGGTCCTCGGCGTCGCGCATGACCTGTTTCAGATCGCTGGTCAGTCGTTGATTTACTTCATGTGCTGTCATGTCGGTCCTTTCTACGTTATACGGTTATGATGGCGCGTGATCGAAAGTTCGGTTCGTCGCGGCGATTGAGCCGGCTCGTTCGGGGTACTGATTGGTAAAGTAATTTAAGGCTCAACCGAGATTTTTCAACCCGATGAATGGCGTAAGTCCGTTGAGAAAAAAACGCAGCGACGGCGAGGCGATTGCTCAGTCCGGACCGGTGTTGCCGGGCGAACCGCGAGGGCGCAATATTGTGCGAAGCGATTATATTCTCCTGGCAGGAAACCCGCGGCGAGAGCAACGCGAGCGATTCAGCGCTGCGGAAGCGGCATCCGGGCGCGCCGCCGGGGCTTTCAGCCGGTAACGAAACTGCAACCAAAGGATGACCCTCGCATGAAGAAAAAGTTCCGTCTCGAAACCGATTCCATGGGCAGCATGCGCGTGCCGGTGGACGCGTATTATGGCGCTCAAACGGCCCGCGCCGTGGATAATTTTCCCATCAGCCAACTGCGCTTTCCCCGCTCCTTCATCCGCGCGCTGGGGTTGATCAAGAAACATGCCGCCAGCACCAACGCCGAACTCAAAGTGGTGCCGGCCAAACTCGCCAAGGCGATTCACGCCGCGGCGGAAGAAGTGGCCGCGGGTAAGTGGGACGAGCAATTTGTCGTGGACATCTTTCAGACCGGCTCCGGCACGTCCACCAACATGAACGCCAACGAAGTCATCGCCCGGCGGGCGACCGAGTTGCTCGGCGGCAAACGCGGCGCGCCACGCATTCATCCCAATGACCACGTCAATTGCGGCCAAAGCAGCAATGACGTGATTCCGACGGCAATTCATCTGGCGGCGTTGATGGACCTGGACGCCGAATTGATTCCGGCCTTGAACGAATTGCAGACGGAGTTGACGCAACAATCCCGTGTGTTTCAGCACGTGCTCAAGATTGGGCGCACGCATTTGCAGGATGCCACCCCGATGACGTTGGGCCAGGAATTCAGCGGTTATGCCCGCCAGGTCGAGCAGGGCATGGCGCGATTGCGCGAGGCCCAATCCCAATTGGCCGAACTCGCGCTCGGCGGCACCGCCGTTGGCACGGGCATCAACACACATCCCGAATTTGCGGCCCGCACCATCAAACGGCTCGGCAAGGAAACCGGGTTGTCACTGCGCGAAGCGACGAATCACTTCGAGGCTCAGGCGGCGCGCGATGCCTGCGTGGCGACCAGCGGCGCGTTGAAGACCGTGGCGGTGAGTCTGTTCAAAATCGCCAATGACCTTCGCCACCTCGGCTCGGGACCGCGCTGCGGGCTGGGCGAATTGAAATTGCCCGCCACGCAACCCGGTTCGTCCATCATGCCGGGTAAAGTGAATCCCGTGATGTGCGAGATGGTCATGCAGGTGGGCGCGCAAGTCATCGGCAACGACGCCACCATCACGTTCAGTGCGGCGGCGGGAAACTTCGAGTTGAACGTCATGATGCCGGTCATCGCGCACAATTTGTTGCAGTCCATCGCGCTATCCGCGCGGGCGAGCCGGGTGTTCGCGGCGCGGTGTGTGGCGGGACTGGAAGCGAATCGCGACCGCTGCGAAAGCAATATTGAACGCAGTCTCGCCCTCGGCACGGCGTTGGCGCCGGAGATCGGTTACGACCAGGCGGCGATGATTGCCAAGGCCGCGCATGACAGTAATCGATCGATTCGCGAAGTGGCGGAGGAAATGTCCGGCCTCGACCGGGCGACTTTGAAACGGTTATTGGACCCGTGGCAACAGGTGC
>CAZKMR010000134.1:0-9604 GCA_964553795.1 uncultured Bifidobacterium sp.
ATCAATCAATGGCTTTACCTCGTTCGCGTTATAGTTTTCCTGGCCCGATAAAACTTCTTGGCGCAGTCGCGCTCGGAGTCGCGCTGCTGGCGCTTCCGGCGCACGATTCCGCCGCGCAAACCAACTTTGCCACGCTCACCCCGGACGGCGCGTGGACCTGGTATAACGATCCGCGCGCGTTGTTTCACAATGGGAAGCTGTATTTTGGTTACGTGCGGGCCGGCGATGGCAAAACCGCGCTGAGCGTTTTTGATTTAACAACCGGAACGACGACCAATCTCTGGAACTCCGGGTTCACACAGTTGGACGATCACAACAATCCGGGATTGTTATCCAAGCAGGACGGCCGGTTGCTGGCGATTTATGCGCGCCACAACAGCGATCAATATTTTTCCTATCGTACGTCGAGCAGCACCGATCCGACGAGCGCCGCCGGATGGAATGCGGAAATCAACATTCCCAATTCCGGCGCGGGCATGACCTACGCCAATCCGTTCCAACTCTCGGCCGAGAGCGGCAAGATTTACAACTTCTGTCGCAATCTGAATTTCAATCCCACCATCTACACGTCCACCGATGGCGGGACGAACTGGTCCGCGGCACAACATTTCATTTCGGCAGGTGCGGGCGGCACGCGACCCTACTTGAAATACAGTTCCGATTACGCGCAACGGGTGGATTTTCTCTACACCGACGGGCATCCGCGCGACGTTGCGAATTCGCTTTATCATCTCTATTACCAGAATGGCGCGTTTTACAAAACCGACGGCACGCTCGTAAAAAACTACGGCGCGTTGCCGATCCTGCATGATTCCGGTGAACGCGGCTCGATCATTTATCAATACAGCACTGCTGCGCAAACCGATCCAAACGAGTGGATTCCGTTGGGTCGCGCGTGGTGCTGGGAGATTGCCAATCAATCGAACGGCGCACCGGTGGCGGTGTTTACCGTGCAACGCGATGAAGTTACCGGCAGTGGCTGGAGCAACGACCGCATCTATTATTACTACGCGCGCTGGACCAGCACGAACTGGCAGAAGCGTTTCATCGCGCAGGCGGGCCGCCCGCTTTATTCCGCCGAAGACGATTACGCGGGGGGCATTTGTATCGATCCAATCGAGCCGAACGTCATCTATATTTCCAGCAACGCGCAGAATCCCTTCGACCTGAGCGGCACGACGAATGTGCCGTTGAACGCGAATCAACGATACGAACTCTGGCGCGGAGTCACCGCCGATGGCGGATTGACGTTCACGTGGTCGCAAGTCACTTCCAATTCGCCGGTGGACAATCTCCGGCCCTACGTGCCGCGACGCAACGGCGGCGAGCCGAGTGTGCTGTGGTTTCGCGGCAATTATTCCACGTACACTTCGTATTCGTGCTCCATCGTGGGTTTGTTCACCTCCGCTGTGCCGACCAATGCCGCGCCGCCAAAGATTATTTATCGCGATGCGACTTCCGGCTCGGATGGTAATACGCGACTTGCCGCTGGAGGCACATTTTCACCGAGCACCGCGACGAGCGGCACAGACGGATTATGGCGCTTGCGCACGTTGGGAAACAACGCGACGGCGTTCGAGTCCGGCGGTGACATTTCTGCGGCCGGGAATCCCGTCAATGGAAACAACGAAGACACGCCGCGCCTGGTCACCACCATCACCGGGCTCAATCCCAATCAACGCTATCGAGTCTATGCGTACTTCTGGAATGCGGCGTCACAGAATTGGCGCTTGCGGGCCGGATTGACCAATACACCGGGCGACCTACCGCTGTTCACCGCTACAATTCCCAACGCCAGCGCCAGTGATTTCACTATCGCTCCGTTGGTGGTAGAGGCGGATCGGGTTTTGAAGCAGGCCGACCTGGGAGAAGCAATTGCAGACGACGCAGGAACAATTCAGGTTTTCGTGGATGATGATCCGGCGGCGCGGGCGGGGCAGGCGAATGGTTGGAGTTTTCGCACGTGGTTCGACGGCGTCGGTTATGCGCCGTTGACCCCGGCGAGTTTGTCGCGCACGAATTTGCGCGCGAGCGTGAGCGACAATGTGTTGGCTTTATCCTGGCCGGCGAGTCATTTGGGTTGGGTGTTGCAATCTCAAACAAATGAAACAAGAATCGGGCTGACCACCAATTGGACCAATATCCCCGGTAGCACCGTCAGCACGAATTTGAATGTTGCGATTGATACGGCGAAACCGGCGGTGTTCTATCGGTTGGCGTATCCGAACTGAGGCGGGAGCTTTACCCGGTCGGGTAATTGAGGACCGGCTCGTGATGAGTTACATATTGTGATCGAAGCCCATTCGCGAAAATCTTGCGACGCGAGTGAAAAACTCACCCGACGTCGCGGAAAGTTGAGCCCATGAAACGCAATTCACGCCTCCACCTCCGCCGAAATCCGGCGTTCACCCTGATCGAACTTCTGGTCGTCATTGCGATAATCGCCATTCTGGCGGCGATGTTGTTGCCGGCACTGGCGCGCGCGAAAGAAAAGGCCCTGCGAACTTCCTGCGCGAACAACCTCCGGCAGATTGGTGTGGGCGTGCACGTGTATGCGACGGATCATCAGGATCGCGTCGTGGAGGTGCGGGTGGATTCCTACGGCAATATTGTTCCGGTGGCGCTCAATGTGCCGCAAGCCGAGGGGATCAAAACCATCGGCCTCGAATTGAAATCCGGCACGCCGTCGGTGTGGAATTGTCCTTCGCGCCGGAAAGTGAAAAACCTGCTGCCCAACTACACCACCGGCACCAGTCCCCCGCAGTGGAATATCGGGTATCAATACATGGGCGGGATGCCTTATTGGTTACTGCCCAACGGCACCCAGGTCAGAAATTTGAGTCCGCAAAAACTGAGCACGGCCAAACCCTCCTGGGCTTTGGCGGCGGATGCGTTGGTTCGTGGCAGCACCGGGTGGGGGACTCTGGAGGGCACCGCGCCGACCTACGCCAATGGCTCAACCGTTTGGTCCGTCTGGGATGACGTCCCGCCGCACAAGAATTTGCGGGGCAAAACGCCCGCCGGAGGCAACGAGGTTTTCGCTGACGGCTCGGTTCAATGGATTAAGTTCGAGCGGATGTATTTCTTGCACCGCTATACGGGCGCGGCTGACCGACAGTTTTTCTGGTATCAGGACGACCTGTCCGGCATTCCGGCAAACCTGTTGAACTCGTTCTCCGCGAAGTTCTACATGAACTGAGCCCGGGCCACAGCTTGAGTCTCGAACTCACCCATCCGGGTAATAGACGCGGAGCGGTGGCGGATTACAATTCATTCAGGTTGGGTTGGGGTTGGGTTATAAACGAGGAGCCGATGCAAATCGCGCTCCTCTTTCCATTATGGCAACGCTGCCGGCGACGTTGAGAGGAAAACTACGTCCGCTCAGATGCGCGGGCGGGGCTTTGGCAGGGTGCGATTCCCCCAGCGAATACCTTGCGAGCTTAGAAGCGGTTTCAAAATTCCGCCGGGCTTGTAGCGCCCGACGTGAGGAGGCGAAAACCCTCGTGTTTTCACCCGCGTCCGCCTAGTTATCTCGGCGGCTAGGAGTTTTGAAACCAGTTTTAATCAAATTTGCCGGCCGCCTGCGTCTGCTCGTCCTCGAGTTTCTTGCGCATGAGTTGCAGAATGGTGCGGGTCAATTCGCGCACTTCAGCATTTTGTGAAGTGATTTCCTTTTCCAATTCGACGATGCGGTCTTCGTAGGCGCGAATGCGTTCCTGGAACGGGGCTTGAATACTGGCGAGCCGCGTTTCCATCTCGGCCAGATGATGCAAGGCCTGTTGCTGCATGGCCAGCAGGGCGTCGCGTTGCGCGGCCAATCCTTGCACCAGATTCTGTTTCACGAACTCGGCCAGTTCCGGCATCAACTTTTCCCGCAGCAATTGCGCCTGATTGTTGGCAAGCGTTTCGGCGGTCAACGCGCGGACGCGCCATTCGTCCCGCGAATGATTTTCCGCCGGCGGCAGCGAGCCGGTCACCGCCGGAGGCAAAACGCCGACCGCGCGCGCCGCTTTAATCCGGCGGCGTTCGCGGAAATACAGCACGGCGACGTAAAAAGTCAGGAGAAAAGTTAGAATGAAGACGAGCCCCAACGAATACACCACCAGGTCCGGATCTGCGGAGGGGAAAAAACGTAGCCATCCGGCGCCAGGTTCTTTGGCCTGCGCCGTCGTCACCAGGAGGCCCGCGAAAAGGAAGCCGACCGAAAACCGCATGGCCGCAGCATGACCGCAGAAGGCGATGCAGACAACCACTATTTGAATCCGGACTGGCGTTGGGTTGCCCGCGCCCCGGCGTCGGCACAAAGATGTTTCATTTGAAGGGTGAAAGTTGTTTGAGCAACGCGCGGAAATCTTCCATTTTCGCGTCAGTCAAATCCGGCAAACATGAACGCACCGCTTTATTTCATTCCCGATTCACCGCGCCTGCACCGGCGCTCGTTTCTGCTGGCAACGGCCTCGCTGGCAGCGGCGGCCCTGTGGGCGCCGCGCGCGTTGGGCGCCGTGACGCGTCGTCCCGTGTTTTCCAATTATCCCTTTCAATTGGGCGTGGCGTCGGGTGATCCAACCAGCGACGGCGTGGTTTTGTGGACACGGTTGGCGCCCAAGCCATTGGAGAACGGCGGCATGTCGGCGGATGCCGTCGAGGTGGCGTGGCAGATTTGCGCGGACGAGGCGATGACCAGAGTGGTGCAGCAGGGAACGACGATTGCCAATCCCGACTGGGCGCATTCGGTGCACGTCGAAGTGGCGGGACTGCAACCCGACCGCTGGTATTGGTATCAGTTCAAAGCCGGGAGCGAAGTCAGTCCCAAAGGGCGAACGCGGACCATGCCGGCGGAGCAAGCCCAGCCGGAGCGACTGCGATTTGCCTTCGCTTCGTGTCAACATTACGAGGCAGGCTACTACACGGCGTACGAACACATGGCCCGCGAGGATGTGGACCTGGTGTTTCATCTCGGCGATTACATTTACGAAGGCCCGGCCACCGACGGCCGTTTGCGGCGGCACAACAGCAAAGAGATCGTGACGCTTGATGAATATCGCAATCGTTACGCGTTGTATAAATCCGATGCCGCGTTGCAAGCCATGCACGCGGCGGCGCCATGGATGGTGACGTGGGACGATCACGAAGTGGAAAACAACTATGCCAATCTGATTCCCGAAGGTAACGTCGCCAAACGGAAACACTTTGCCCAGCGCCGCGCCAACGCCTACAAAGCCTACTACGAACACATGCCGTTGCGGCGCGCCGCGTTGCCGCAAGGACCGGACATGCAACTCTACCGCCAGCTTCGCTTTGGGCGACTCGCCGAATTCTTCGTGCTGGATACGCGCCAGTTTCGCACGGTTCAACCCGCTGGGAACGAGCAAAAGACCGCGCGGGAGGCGCTAAGTCCAGATGGAACGATTCTTGGCGCAACGCAACGCGACTGGCTGTTTCGGGGCTTGGACAATTCGGCGGGCATTTGGAATGTGCTCGCCCAACAAGTCATGATGGCCCCGGCGGATCGCGCGGCGGGCGAACAAGTCCGGCGCAGCATGGATCAATGGCCCGGATACGAAATCGATCGGCGCCGCGTCTTGCGACACTTCGCGCAAATGCCGACGAAGAATCCCGTCGTGCTTACCGGGGACATTCACTCGAATTGGGCGAACGAACTCCTGGTGGATTTCGATGACCTCGACTCGCGCTCCGTGGCGACGGAGTTCGTGGGCACGTCCATTTCCTCCGGGGGTGATGGCACGGCTCAGCCGGCGCAGAACAAGACGTTGTTCAGTGAAAATCCCTTCGTCAAATTTCACAACGCCCAGCGCGGTTACGTGCGCTGCGACCTGACGCCCAAACAATGGCGCACGGATTATCGCATCGTGCCCTACGTCACGCGACCGGGCGCGCCGGTCGAGACGTGCCAGTCCTTCGTGGTCGAAGCCGGCCAACCGCGTTTGCTGCGGGCTTAAGGGGAATTCAATTCAGCAATCGTGGTGGCCCTCACTTTAGGTTCGCGGTTTGGGTTTCAACTTGGACTTGCGCTTGCGGTAATGCTGGCGCAAGCGTTGGTGAGCCGTTGGCGCGGGCGGCGGCGGAGCATCTTGGCAACTTTCATCGGGCCAAGAGCTGGCAACGATCAAGAGTTGCCCGGCAAAAGAACCCGCCGCCCGTAACGGGATGCGAAATCCGGTCGCGCTTTTTTCAGCCGTTTGCCAATCGTCATCATCCGAGCGCCAGCGAAACTGGACTTCCGCGCCGGCCTGCTTCGTGTCGAAATCACCCACGCGCACTTCGAGGTCTTCACTGTAAATGGTCTTGGCGGGATACTCGCGGTCCCAGAACAATCCCTTTTTGATGCCGCGTTCTTGCACCCGGAATTGCACCTGAAAATGCGAATACGGCACGTCCTGCGCGGGGCGCAACGCGGTGTTCAGAAAGACGGTATGCAGGAGCACGGATTTTGTTTCTAAATCTGCGCGCGGGTAGCGGATTGCATTCTCGCACGGGTCTTGTTGGCGCCGATGCAAATAAACCGGCGTGCCGCGAATCGCGAGGGCGAACTCGATGTCGTAATAATACTCGGTGTCGGCGTCGCGTTGCGTGGCGACCTGAATGTTTTCGAGATAAACGGCGGCTTTGGCGTTGCCGAACAGAAAGCGATGGATGTTCTCAAAGCTCTCGTAACTGTTGACAATGCCCCGTCGCCCCGAATGCGCGCGATGCACATTCGCCCAATAGGATTTTTGTTCCGGCTGATATTTGCCGCGGGCATCAGGTTTGCCGCTGACCACGTAGGCGCGATCCTGTTTCACGAGTCCGTCGCTGAATGAACCCGTGATGTGCTGGACCGCACTGTAGGATTCGAAATCGCTGCCAATCAGGCACAGGCAGCGTTTGACGGGAAAAGCGAACGGTCCGGTTGTCTCGCCCAGGCTGTGCGGTTCACAACCTTCGGGTAGTTGCAAATAATCGCGCATGCGCGCGGCTTCAAAAATGTTCGCGTTGAAGGGATTGAATTTGCGCAGGACCGCGCGTTCCACCAAGTCGGGAATGCGACCCAGTTCAATGCCTTTGTGCGGCGTGCCCATGGTGACCAGCCGATGGATCATGGCTTTCGGATCGAGCCCGGCGGCGGGCAATAAATTCTGAATTAACGTGCGACAGACCAGTCCGCCCATCGAATGCGCCACGAGAATGACTTTGTAATCGCGCTGGTTTGTGCCCAGGTCCACGCCGCGCTCGCGCAGGCGCTGCGGAATGGTTTCACAAATCAGGCGGCGCAAGTCTTCGGCGTGATCTTCGATGTTACGCAGCTTGTCGCGTAGCACGTCTTCGTCATAGAAGCGGCACACCCACAAACTGCGCGCCGGATTGTCCGGGCAATCTTCGAGGCCGCGATTCGTCGCGTCGAAATAGGGCGTCCGGCCCAACTTCATGAACCGGATGAGTTGCCCTTCGAACAGATCGGCGCGCAGATAATCGGGCGGCGGCGCTTGGCGTTTCTCCACGGAAGTGGTGGCGAAACCGTAGTAGGCGTCGTGAAAGGTTTCGTCGCGTTCGCGCTCGGTCATCGCGTAACCGCGCACATAAACAATGGGATAATGCGGGGGATGAATTTTGTAGGTCATAGCAGGGCGAGGAGCTGTGATTGTTTGCGCCCAACTTAAATCCCTGTGGAAACTCTTGTCCAGTCCCGGCAACAGATTGGGGCCGATCCAGTGGCGAATTTCATAGCCGTCTCGTCAAGCGACGGCTGTGGCATTCGCATCCCACAAAGCGGGGAAATTAATCCACAAGGAGGCTTGTTCTTTCTGGTTTGGTGGCAATCAATCGAATTGTTGTCTCACTCAATGCCGCCACTCCGGCAGTCTGCTAATGGTTTGGCAGGATTGGAACGGCGGAAACATGAGTGCGGTCATCCAATCGGGCAGTGTCGCTTGCATCCCAAATTTAGTTGTTTTGGGGGCGATCACTCGCGGCATGCTTGGTCACGCTGCAAACGCATTTTTGCGCCACGGCGTTGAGAGTATATGCGCCGCCGGCGGGGCAGTCCGGTTTGTGTTCAAGGTAGGCGGTTTGGCCAAACAAGTCGGTGTCCGATGGTGTCTCATCGAGGGCTTTCTGGTGATCCAGTGCCCACCGAAGTTTCGCTGCGTCGATGTTCTTTTGGTTCATGGCGCACGCACGGGTGCGGGCTGTCTCGATTGCGGTTCTTAGGTTGGGGATGGCAATCACGGCCAACAACCCGATGATGGCTACGACAAACATGATTTCAATGAGAGTAAACGCGTGGCGAGTTTTCATAATGGAACTTTCCAGTTAAGACGCTGTTTTCGTGATTTCATTTTTGCGCTCCGTTTGGCAGAGCAACTTTAAATAGAACGACGGCCATTTGTGAAAGTTGCGAAATGTTTTTGGGAAATCACGGATGTCTTGCGCGGTGTTTTGAACAGTGAAATGCGACGATTGCCCGAATCGGATCAAAGGCGCGTCACGCGGCGGTGCATGAGTTCGAGCGGAGGATTGCCGCCGCGGCACGAATGCTGAATGACTGCCGCTGCCGGGGACAGGGGCATCAAGGAAGATGCTTCGGTGTGGTATGCGGTGTTGCGGCGGAAACACAGGGGCGCTTAACCGTAGTGAATCGGTTCGCCGCAGGTGTGGGCAGGTTGCCGCAACGTCAGCCGCCAATCATGAGTTGGCATTTGCCTCCGGCACGATGTTAGCCTGGTTCGGCAAAATAAGGCTTCTTACGCCATCGCGCGGGCGATGCTGTGCCGCCAGGCGTCGTGCAGTTCGGTGAGCGGGGCGGAGAATTCGCCAGCGGCGTTTTTTACCGTCAGCTGGTTGCCGCCGACTTTGCCGATCTGCATGGCGAGGGTGGTCATGGCCTGATTTCTGGTTCGCCACGCGCGCCGTGCCAGAAGCGCAGCACATAGACGGCGTTTTGCGTGGAAAAGACTTCGTAAATGATCCGATACGGGCGATGGACAATTTCGCGGACTGCCGGATCAGATATTTCTGGAACGACCCGTCCGCGTTCGGGCAAGTCCGCCAGAGTCAGAGCGTGGTCAATCAGTTCGTTGCCAAAACTTTTGGCTCGTTCGGAATTATCCTGCGCGATGAAAGAAACGATTTCGCGTAAATCATCCAGCGCCTGCGGGGTGAGAATTACTTTGTGGCCCATGTGTCCACCAGCTTCCGTGCGTCTTCGGCGGGAATGCCTTCGCCGCGCCGGGCCTGCCCGCGCGCTTTTTCAATGCTCGCCAGCAGTTCAATCTCCCGCGCAATATCCGCCAGTGAAGTGTTTTCTGGCAGTTTGTTGACGAGATCAATGACGATTTCTCGGCTGCTCATGTTGGCACTATCGGCATTCAGCATAAAATTGCAAGCGGGCGCTGATTCACGCCATCGCGCGGGCGATGCTGTTCCACCAGGCGTCGTGCAGTTCGGTGAGCGGGGCGGAGAATTCGCCGCCGGCGGTTTTCACCGTCAGCTGGTCGCCCCCAACTTTGCCAATCTGCACGGCGGGCACGCCCATCAGCTTGGCGCGTTCGACGACTTTCACGGCGTCGAGCGCTTTGCAACTGATGACGACGCGCGATTGCGTTTC
>CAZKMR010000135.1:0-9567 GCA_964553795.1 uncultured Bifidobacterium sp.
GAAGTGCTGGTGCGGCATTTGCGTCCGCTGCTAAAGGGGAAGAAAGTTCGCGACGTGCAGATTCGGCGCGAGCGCGTAATTCGCCCCACGCCCGCGAAACGACTCATCCAAACTTTGCGCGGGGCAACCTTTGCCGAGGTTTCGCGCCGCGGCAAATTTCTGCTCTTTCAACTCCGCGCCTCCCGCCCGAAAACGCCTGTGACACTCGTCGGGCATCTCGGCATGACCGGACGAATGTTTCTCCAACGCAAAACGCAACTCCTGCCCAAGCACGCCGCCGTCGTGCTGGATTTGGGGCGCGACCTGTTCGTTTACGAAGACCAACGCTATTTCGGCCGCTTGGGTTTGGATGCCAGTTCCCTCGCGCGCATGGGACCAGAGCCATTGGATCGGGAATTCTCCGTTGACCGCTTCGCCGCCGCCATCGCCGGTTCGAAGCGCGCCATCAAAGTGCGGTTACTCGATCAAGACCTCGTTGCGGGCGTCGGAAACATTTACGCGAGCGAGGCATTGTATCGCGCCCGCATCAAACCCGATCGCGCCGCCGGCAGACTGAAGCCGACCCAGGTACGCGCGTTGCATCGCGCCATTCGCGCGGTGCTGACCGAGGCCATTCGCTTCGGCAGCACGATTCCGCTGCACCATGGTTCGCGCGAGCAACGGAAGGATGGATTGTTCTATTACGGTCGCGCCGTTGATGCGCCGGATTATTATGAGGAGCGTTTGCGCGTTTACGATCGTGCCGGTCAGCCGTGTCGCCGCTGTCAGACAAACATCAAGCGTATCGTGCAAGCGGCACGCAGCACGTTCTACTGTCCCACATGCCAACGATGAATCCGGCATTTTAATGTAGAAAGTTAGCACTTGAATTTGCGCGATGATTTGTCAAAGTCACCGCGTCTGATCGATAGCTTGTCGCTGCCACGACATGGTAAATCTTCAAGTGAACTTGGTTCAGTGATGATTTGAAACCCGGCGGTCGGGAACAGTGTGGAGTAGCAGAGTTGGTCTCGGACAGTAACATCACATGAGCACAAAGTTGTTTGTCGGAAATCTTTCCTTCAAAACCACTGAAAACGATCTTCAGGACGCGTTCGCCGCGCACGGCACCGTCGTGGAGACGAACATCATGATGGATCGCATGACGGGGCGCCCCCGCGGCTTCGCGTTCGTCACGATGGGCAGCCCGGAAGAAGCACAAAAAGCGATTGACGCGCTTCACGGCAAAGATTTCGACGGTCGCGCCCTGACCGTCAATGTCGCCCGTCCGCGCGAAGATCGTCCGCCCGGCGGTGGCGGCGGTGGTGGCGGTCGCGGTCCGCGGCGTGAATACGGCGGCGGCGGCGGTGATCGCGGCGACCGCGGTGGTCGCTACTAAGATAGTTTCAAATTTTACACGACGGGGTTCGGCTACGGCCGAGCCCCGTTTTGCTTTCATTCTTAATCTCACTCTTAATTTGGTGGTCCTTGATGGAACAGGATTAAGCTTAAGAGAAAGACGGGAACGCCTCGCGGCTCCGGGCTTGAATCATCATCTTCGCCTCCCTATCGTCCGCCCATGTCGAAGGCCAAGCGCAAACAACAACTCCTGCAAGGCGCGCGCGTTTATCTGTCCGGGCCAATGGATTTCGTCGCGTCCCGCAAGACGGAGAAAAACTTCGGTTGGCGCAATCGTGTCGGACACTTTCTGCAGGAATTGGGCGTCACCGTTTTTGATCCGTGGTTCAAGCCGGACGTGCGCGGCCTGCACGAGTATGGCCGCGAAGACGTCAAGAGCGGTGAGTTGATTCGCAAACGCTGGACCTTTGCCGGCGGCGAAAAAGGCGCGCGCGAACGGGCCTGGTGCGCGGAGCAATTCTGGGAAACGCTGCACATTGATTTGCGCATGGTGGACACGAGCGATTTCACCATCTCATATTGTCCGACGAATATTTACAGCGTCGGCACGCCGCACGAGATCATTCTCGCCACGCTGCAACACAAACCCGTGCTGTTCGTCAGTCCGCCGGTGGAATTTCCCAGCCTGCACCAGTTGCGCGACCATTTGAAAAATGACGCCAAAGGCCGCGCGTTGCTGGAGCGATTGGAACTGGAAATCCCGATTAAAGAAAATCCGCGCGGCATTCCCAGCTTGTGGTACATGCCGCTGGTGAAAGGCGAGAATTTCTTCGACGGCTTCGGCTTCGCGAAGTATCGCAAGAAGCTGGGCTGGAAAACGGACATTGCGTTGGACGAACACGAGAAAAAATTTCCGCCCCAACGTCCGCTCTTGCCGTTTCTCGAAAAACTGAATCGCGAACTGCCGTGCAAATGGGACAGCAAACTCAACAAGTTCATTCCTGACGACGATTGGCTGCTGTGGGATTTCAATCTCAAGAAAATCCGCGGCAAACACGTGGAATCCATTCGGAAGTGATTTCCGATTGAACCTCACGCAGACACATTTTCGTGTTTGTCGCGAGATTGCTTTCACCGCGCCGTCTTTTCATGCTGCCGCGTGCTCGATGCCGCCAAACTGAACGCTTACCTCAAAGCTGAACTTCCCGCCGCCCTGGAATTCCTGCGGCAAATGGTCGGCATCAACAGCTTCACGCTCAATCCCGTGGGCGTGAATCGGCTCGCGCGATTCACCGCCGAACATTTCGCTGCGCTCGGTTTCACTGCGGAATACGTGGACTCGACGAACCCGAAGTATGGCCAACATCTCGTGCTGACGCGGCGCGGCTCCGGCGCTCAAAGTATCGCCATGATCTCGCATCTCGACACCGTGTTCCCGCCGGAAGAAGAAGCGCGAAATAGTTTCCATTGGTCCGTCGAGGGCGACCGCATTTTCGGCCCGGGCACGCACGACATCAAAGGCGGCACGATGATGATGTGGCTCGTGTTGAAAGCGCTCCAGGCGCACGCGCCCGAGGTGTTCGAGCGCATCACGTGGAAATTGTTTTGGAATTCATCGGAGGAGACTTTCTCACCAGACTTTGGCGTCGTGTGCGCGCAGCGGTTTGAAAAGAACACGCTGGCCGCACTGGTCTTCGAGGCGGAAGGACGGCTGGGCGAAGAATGTTTAATGGTGCTCGCGCGCAAAGGTCGCGCCACGTGGCGCGTCACCGTGACGGGTCGCGGCTCGCATGCCGGCGGCAAACATCGGCACGGCGCCAACGCCGCGGTGCAACTCGGTCAACTGCTCCCGCGCCTTGCCGCCATTACGGATTACTCGCGCGAACTCACTGTGAACGTCGGCACCATCAACGGCGGCACGGTGCTCAATCGGGTTCCGCACGAAGCGGTCGCCGAAGGAGAGCTGCGCGCGTTCGACGCCGCCACTTACAAAAGCGGCGTGGAAAAACTCCTGGCGCTGGCGGGACCGGGCGAGGTGACGAGTCCGGCGGATGGATTTCGTTGCGAGGTGAAAGTGGAAATTCTTACCGAGAGCCGCCCTTGGCCGCGCAACGCGGCGACAGATCGGTTGTGCGACCTTTGGGTGAAAGCGGGCCAAGAACTGCATTTACCCGTCGGCGGACACGAACGCGGCGGCTTGAGCGACGGCAATCAAATCTGGGACATCGTTCCCACACTCGACGGCCTCGGCCCGTGGGGCGATGGCGATCATTGTTCCGAACGCAGCGCCGATGGCTCGAAACTGCCGGAGTATGTGGCGATCAGCGGGATTGTCCCAAAAGCAGCCATCAATGTGCTGGCCATAGCCAAACTGGCTGAGGCGAACTGATTACGTCCAGCACGGGCTTGGGGCTGGCACGAACTTCGCTAAGAATGCCGGTGGGTATGAAACCAAACCGGCTTTTGCGGCGAGTGAACCAAGCGACCGCGCTTGTGCTGAGCGTCGCAATCCTTTTTGCCAGCCCCAGCCAAAGCCGCGCCCAATCTGAAGACCCGCCGCCGGTTTACACGTCGCACAATTATTGGGGCATTGACGGCTGGCTGGTCGAACGCTACCTGCCACCGACGCAACTGCAATTCGCATACTCCAACAAGATTGCGCGGCTATCCTGGCCGCTGACCTTGTCCAACGCGATATTGCAAACCACTACCGACGTGGGCGCGAACGCCAGTTGGCAGACGGTGACATACACGCCGGTTGCCCTCGAGGAAGACGGCGCTTGGCGAGTGACGATGCCCGCCTCCGGAGCCCGACAGTTCTTCCGGCTGAGCGGCACCGGAGCGTTGACGATTCCAGTGTTCGCCTTCGCCGCATTTGCGAATGGGCAGATGGAACTCGTATGGAATTCCCCACAGATATTCCGTGGCCGGGTTCATGCCAACGGCCCGATTTGTCCCGGCCCGCCCTCATCCTCTTTTTCGACCTTTCTAAAAACCGTCAGCACCGCTTCGTCCATCGTGTATTCCAATTTGGGTGGATACCCAACCAACCTCATGACCGGGCCAGTGAATTACTACGGCTCGCCGCAATCCCGCACGAACACTCCGCGCCTCACGCTCACGGACGTGAAGCAGAATGATAATTATCGTGAGATTGTAGAAATGCCTCCGCCCGGTGAACCGACGACCAACGGCATCGGCGCGCATCGTTACTTCAACAAAGCTAGCTTCGTGCTCTTGGTGAGCAATGCCACTGTGTCGCTGACGGTGAAAGATCAAGGCGCGCAAACTGGCCTTACCACGAATCTTGTTTACGATTCCAGCGCGCCAACATTGGTCCAGCAAACCAATCTTGGCAGGGCTTTTCCTTTTCTCGCGTTAACAAATACCTTCACGGATTATCGCGAATCGAAGCGCGTCAAAGTCACCCAAATTAACGTGGGAATGCTCAAGAATTGGTTGCTCACGAACAGCATGGTTTTGGCCCGCTACCCGACCTCTGATTCGCCCCCGTATCCGAACATCATGTATGTCGGCGATTTTCGCACGGTCAGCACCAATCTTTACGCCGTGCGCCTGACGAACGGGGTGGTGATTCCCACCAACGGCCCATCCGCCGCGCTGGCCACTGGCTTCACCTTGGCCACACCCAACCCGCTCTACGTCTGGGGACATTACAATTGTCCGAATGCAGCCCATCTAGGAGTGACAAATACGACGGAGACTTTTCCGGCTTCGCTGGTTTGTGATGCCATCACGATTCTTTCGCCGGACTGGCGGGACAACGACAGTTCCAACCTGAGCCACTCTTCTCGAAATGCTGCCGACACTACCATCAACGCCGCCTTCATCGCGGGCGCAGTTTACACGACCGGCACGGCCTCTGGTCAGTGGAGCGGCGGTTGGCACAATCTCCCGCGCTTGATCGAAGACTGGAGCGGTCGCACACTGACCATCAATGGTTCGTTTGTAAATCTCTACCCCAGCGCCCGAGCAACGAATCAGTTCCAGAATCCGGGTGTGTATTACAACGCTCCCAACCGGAACTTCAACTTCGACCAGAACTTCAACTCGCTCGCAAAACTGCCCCCCGGGACGCCCACGGTGACGGGCGTGGCGCCGCTGGAATAACGGTCGCGTTCATGGGCATTGTCCCACGGAATTGAGACGCGGCGCGGGTTGTTCCCGCCCGCGCTGAGGCAGTTAGCCATGGCACGAACACTGCATGAGTGAGAACTCAAGGAGATTGCAGCCGTCGTATGAAGTTCAAAATCGAAGTCGGAGAAGTCGAGAAACATCAGGTCGAATTCAATCACAACCAGCTCATGGGTTGTTTGCTGATCAAGGTGGACCAGAAACCCGTGGTGCGCGTGACCCGCTTGCTCAACGAGCCCGTGCAGGAAGCCTTCCATTTTGTGGTGGGCCAGATGGAAAAGACCGAGGTGCGCATCGAAAAACTGCGGAAACAACTCTTCGGCACGCGGAACAGCGTTTATGTCGGCAAGCGGCTGGTGCGCGTCTTCGAAGGAGTCTAACCAGAGAAACCACGCTTATCGGCAGATTCGGGACGGGGCTTGAGCGGAAAAAGTGGATTTATTTCCGGCGCACGACTGGCGGAGGCCGCCTTTCTGCGCCAATTTTGGTCTGTAATGAAGGAGCGTGGCTTGACCCGTCAAACCTCCGCATGGGCGGCGGCCGCGCCGATTTCTGTCTGGGCACGGCTGACCCGTTGGTTTCAAGACTGGTTTGAAATTCCCTACGGTTACGAAGACGCCAGCGGTTTTCACTACGGCAAAGAACCGATTCCCCCGCAGTTTCAAACCCCGAATCCGGAAACGACCCACGTGTTCCGGGACCGCGCCGGTGACGCGATGAAATATCCGGTGCCCGTGCCGACCACTTCTGAACCGCAGTCCGTCGAACCCGAACCGGTGTCCCAACCGGTAAAATAATCCGCCTCAACCCAGCGCTTTGAGGAAAAAGTTGCGCTGTTTCTCGGTGATGTTCATCTCGAGTTTCTCCATCACCTGCAACATGTCTTCCCAGACGCGACGTTTCTCGCTCAACGCCTGATTGCGCAATAGATAGGCCGGGTGATACGTCGGCATCAGCGGAATGCCGCGATAGGTCTGCCAGTTGCCGCGAAGTTTGGTGATGCCAACGGTTTTACCGAGCAACCCTTCCACCGCCGTCGCACCCAACGCCACGAGCACTTTTGGTTTGATGAGATCAATTTGCTCGTGCAGATAAGGGATGCACGTGGCCATCTCGTCCGCGGTGGGCTTGCGATTGCCGCTGGCCTGCCCCGGCGTGTCCGGCCGGCACTTGAGAATGTTGGCAATGTAAACGTCGCCGCGCCGCAGGCCGGTGGCTTCAATGATCTTGGTCAACAACTGTCCCGCCTTGCCCACGAAGGGTTCGCCCTGCAAATCTTCGTCTGCGCCCGGCGCTTCGCCCACGAACATCAGCGTCGCGTCCAAATTCCCCACGCCGAATACCACCGTCCGCCGCGAGGCCGCCAGATGCGGACATTTGACGCAGGCCAGCACGCGGTCGCGCAGCGCCGTAAAAGCCGCAACCTTTTGTGCATCAGTCGAAATCAGCGGGGCCGGGGCGTTGGCACTCGGAGGCGGCAACACCACTGGTTTGGGCATGGCGATCAGCGGGGCGGCAGTTTTCCCCACGGATGGCCGCACGACGGGACGGGCGGGCACTGGTTCTGCCGGCGCTGCTGTTTGCGGCGCTCGCAGCGCTGCGGGCAACGTCAAGGCGCGCAACGTTTCCGGCGCCACTGAGATATGCCGCGTCCCTCGCGTCTGCAACGTCTCGAGATGCTCGATCGTCGCGGCCAGCAATTGATCGTAAGCCGATGCCATGGCGGGCAACGTATCGCAGCCCGAACGAAAAATAGAGCCAAAAACTACTTGGCACACTGATTTGAGGCCGTAATGTTTTGCAGTATTGCAGCCCGACCAAATCACACTCAATCCGAGTGCGGCGGGCCGCGTCAAAAAACACGAAACCAAGGTTCCACATGAAAGTACTCAAATTAATCCCGGCGTTGGCATTCGCAGTGGCATTGTTGGCGAGTCCGGCCCTGGCGGAAGAAAAGAGTTGCTGCGCGAAAGCCAAGGAAGCCGGCAAAGAATGCACGCACAAATGTTGTGTCGCCGCCAAAAAGGACGGCAAGACCTGCGAAAAGTGCAATCCCAAGAGCGACAAGAAAGAAGAAAAGAAATAGTTTTCCCCTCGGGTAACAAGCGACCGGAAATGTTCCGGTCGCTTTTCTATTTTCAGCCAGCGGAAACTTGCCACCGGCGACAGCGACGGTAGATTTTTTGGGTGACCCAGGTCGAACCCGTCGTTGGGCCGGGATCACATTCACCTTCCGTGGGAAGGAGCGGGTGCCGGAGCGAAAACGTGTGTCCTCCGGCACCCGTCGGTTTCGCGGCGTTGTTACCGGATTTTCACTTGGTTGCCCGCGCAGCCCTTGTTCTAATGGGCTGGCATGTCCGCCTCTCGTCGTGCAGTCGTTGATATCGGCACCAATTCGGTGAAGCTACTCGTCGCCGAAGTTCGCGACCGCGACATCCATCCGCTCTCCGAGGAAAGCCAACAAACCCGATTGGGCCAGGGATTTTACGAAACCCACCGGCTTTCCCCCCACGCCATCGCCAACACCGCCAGCGCCGTAGCCCGATTCGTCACGCAGGCCCGCGCGCGAAACGCCGAATCCATTCGCATCATCGCCACCAGCGCCGCCCGCGACGCCACCAATGCTCAGGAACTCGTCAGCGCGGTCGAAGCCGCCACCGAATTGCCGTTGGAAATTATTTCGGGCGAGCAAGAAGCCGACTGGGCGTTCCAAGGCGTGACCACCGACCCGGATTTAGCCCGGATTCCCCTGCTCTTGCTGGACGTCGGCGGCGGCAGCACGGAATTCATTCTCGGCCACGGTGAACACAAACATTTTCGCCAAAGCTTTCGTCTGGGCACAGTGCGGCTGCTTGAAACCATTCCGCACAGCGATCCGCCCGCGCCCGAGGAATTTGCCGAAACCCGCCGTTGGGTGCAGGAATTCATGACCGCGAAAGTCCGTCCCGCCTTGGCGCCGGCCTTAACCCGCGAAACTGAATTCCACGCCGCGCAAACGCCCGTCGCGCTCGTCGGCACCGGCGGCACCACCACCATTCTGGCGCGCATGGAAGCGCAATTGGAAACTTACGAACGCGCCGCCATCGAAAACACCCGCTTGTCACTCGATCGCGTCCACTGGCATACCGAACATCTCTGGAGTCTGCCATTGTCACGACGCGAAGCCATCATCGGACTGCCGCGCAAACGTGCCGACGTGATCCTGCCGGGCGTGGTGATCTTCGAAGCCGTGATGCGGGAATTCGGTTTCCGCGAATTGCGCGTCAGCACGCGCGGCCTGCGCTTCGCCGCCGTGATGGCCGGCCCGTGAAATCAGCGCGCAAAAAAAGTTTCTTGCAGCGACCCTCGCTCAGTGCGAATCACCATCCCCGGGTGAATGTTATGCCGCGCAAACCAACCTTGCGGCACTTCCAGGACAAATTGCAGATTCGCTGACTTCGACTTCACGCCGATTTCATCCCCGGGATTGAGCGCAATGATTTCCGCAATCGTTCCGTTCGGTTCAATGTACGCCGCCGAGAGCGGCACGGTGCAATTGCGCATGTAAAAACTTTTCGGGCCAATCTGCGCGGGCGGAAACACGAACAGCATCGCCTCGTTCTCCGCCATGTTCGTGCGAAACATCATGCCCGTCGCAATCTGCACCGGCGTCCGCGCAATCTCCGCGACCAGTTCCTCCGCGCCGACCCAGACCTTGATCGTTGGCAACTTCGGTTGCGCCCGCGTCAAGTGTCCGTAAAGCAGATCAATCTCCGGCTTGACCGGCACTTGCGACGAGGTGGCGTCGCCGCAACCGCTCGCCGTCAGCACCAAGGCCAACCAAAGCAGACTTTTCCCCAACCAATTTCGCATGACGTCAACCTAGCAGAACCGCCCTGCGATGAACCAACTCTTTTGCAGGCGCCGATTGGCACTTCCTCCCCGGCGAGCATGGAAAAACCATTTGAGCCGCGCGAACGGGCCAAGTATTCTGCCCGGCGTTGCGCGAGTAGCTCAATTGGATAGAGCGTCGGCCTCCGGAGCCGAAGGTTGTGGGTTCGACCCCCGCTTCGCGCACCATTCCACCAGTTCCCA
>CAZKMR010000136.1:0-9502 GCA_964553795.1 uncultured Bifidobacterium sp.
GAGTGCGGAGGCGGCGCAGCGGCATCCGAATTACTTGGGGCGTTCACTTGCTGTTCCCTCTCCCCGGGGGAGAGGGTCAGGGTGAGGGCGAGCGTTTAACCAATTAGCGGTTCAATGAAACCAACAAACTGATACATGAAACCAGAATCCCGGGTGCATCCCGGCGACATTCTTGTAGTGCAGAATCTGTCGCGAACTTATTCCAGCGGTGGTCGCGCGCTGACCGTACTCGACGACGTGAGCTTTCAACTGGGGCGCCGCGAAACCTGCGCCATTGTGGGACCGTCCGGCAGCGGCAAGACCACTTTGCTCGGCCTGTGTGCCGGACTCGATCTGCCCTCGCTCGGGTCGGTGACGATCAACGGCGTCAATCTGAACGGCCTCACCGAAGATCAACGCGCTCAGGTTCGGAACGAACACGTCGGTTTCGTGTTCCAGAATTTTCAACTGCTGCCAAACCTGACCGCGTGGGAAAACGTCATGATCCCCGTCGAGTTGCGCGGGGACAATCAAGCCACGGATCGCGCGCAACAACTGCTTCAGCGCGTCGGCTTGGGCGATCGGCTCGGCCATTACCCGGCGCAATTGAGCGGCGGCGAACAGCAACGCGTAGCCCTGGCCCGCGCATTCATCAATCGCCCGCACATTCTCTTTGCGGATGAACCCACGGGAAATCTTGATGCGGAAACGGCGGCGACCGTCGTCGAGTTGATTTTTGAATTGAACTACGAACTCGATACGGCGCTCGTCTTGGTCACGCATAATCTCGAACTCGCCGCCCGCACCCAACGCGTCCTGCGACTGAAAGGCGGACGCATGGTCAAGGAAACCGCCTCGGTCTGAACGCGAATCATGCGACCGAATCCTCCGAAACTCGTAGCAGCCGACGTAAGGAGGCTCATTCTATTTTTAAGTTCCGAAAGTCAGAGCCTCCTCACGTCGGCTGCTACAATTCTGGGGTTTAACGCGAAGCACCTCCTCTCCCGGCCTGCGGCCACCCTCTCCTCCATTCGGAATGGAGGAGAGGGACGGGGTGAGGGGCCGCTCCAAAGTCCTCGGCGTCCGCCTGCTCGATCAGGGGGTGACCAAGCAGGGCACTCCCTCCGACGGCTTCACGCCTGGCATGGACATTCATGCGGCGCTAACAGTCGTCGCAGATGGTCCCATTGGTCCTATCGGTCAACAACTCGACGGACATTTTGGCCTACCACCCGAGCACCACACCCGCGATTGGGCCATCGGCATGAAGTTCGTGGTGGACCTGCCCGATGACACGCCGCTCAAACCCGGCACGGTGTTGCACACGTTCGGTTATCCCGAGCCGGAGATTTTTGGTTTCCTTTACGTGCATCCTGACCGCGTCGCCTCGCTCGGCATTTTCGTGCCGTCATGGTTCGACAGCCCGACGCGCACGGCCTACCGCTATCTCCAGCATTGGATGTTGCATCCGTATCTCTGGCGTTATCTCAAGGGCGGCAAGCTCCGTTCCTGGGGCGCGAAGACACTCGGCGAATCCGGCAAACGCGGCGAGCCGCATCTGGTCGGCGACGGCTACGCGCGCATCGGCGAAGGCAGCGGCACGACGAACGTGCTCACCGGCTCGGGCGTGGACGAAGCCTGGGCCACCGGCACGCAACTCGCCGATGCCGTGCTCGAATTGCTCAACGCCAAGAAACCGTTCACGAAGGAAAATCTCGAAGCCACCTACGTCCAACGCCGCCGCGCAAGCTGGGTGGAACAGGAAGCGCGTGTTGCCGAGAAACCCCGCGACGGTTTCCAACGCGGCGTTGTCACCGGCATGATTGGCATGGCGCTGGCCGGCTTGAGCGGCGGACGCCTCGCGTTGCCCGGCAAACCACTGCGACCGTGGGAACGTATTCCGTCGCTTGAGGATTATTTCCGCGGTCGCATCCCGCCCGGCGAAGTGCGCGCGATCCGCGACGCCTGTTACGCGCGTGGCGTTTCCGCGCACGCCGCGCTCATGGAACGCGCCGGCTGGCCGGCGATTCCCTACGACGGCCAATTGCTCGTCTCGCATCAGGACGCGCTCCTGCTCGGCGGCAAGGTGCAAGCGCCGCCCGGCTACGCCGATCACGTCGCATTTGTGTTTCCGAACCAATGCCAGCGCTGCGGCACGAAACTGTGCGTCGAGGTCTGTTCCGGCCAGGCCATCACACCCGGCGAAAACGGCGTGCCGAATTTCGACCGCGAGAAATGCATTCACTGCGGCGCGTGCCTGTGGAACTGCGCCACCGCCTCGCCGGAAAACCCCGAACGCATGGCCGTCGCCTTCCGCGCTGGAACGGGTGGTTTGCATTCGGCGGAGAATTGAATTTCAAATTGAATTTCAAAGTTGACAGGAAAGCTGACTGAGGACAATTTGTCCCCATGCGAATTATTGCCGAGGGAACCATCCGGCAGTGGGCGGGCGATCACGCGCGTGCTGCGTCATCCTTGCGGCAATGGGTTAAAGTGGTGCGGGGCGTTCGATGGGATTCTTTCGTGGAAATGCGCCGGACGTTTCCGTCCGCCGATCTGGTCACGGTGAAAAGCGGACGAAAAGTGGTGGTATTCAACGTGGGCGGCAATGAGTTTCGCCTCATGTGTGCCGTCCACTTCAACACTGAGATGGTGTTTGCCTTGCGGTTCATGACCCACGCGGAATACAGCAAAGACAATTGGAAGAACGAATTATGAAGACAGCCACTCGAAACAGCGCCGGCGTCGAATCCTTCACGGCGTTGCCCAAGGACTACACCGGTCTTTGCCAGCGTTATGTGCCCCGCCCGCTGCATGACGCTGCCGATTACAGCGCTGCCCGGCACGCCATCGAACCGCTGTTGGGCTTTGAAGTTCGGCTCAATGCTGATCAGGTGGACTACGTCGAAGCGATCAGCTCTTTCATCGAAACCTACGACCAGACCCGGGTGAAATGGCCAAGGGGCAATCCGCTCGACACCCTCAAGTTTCTGCTTGCACAACATGAAATGTCCGCTGCCGATCTCTCGCGTGTCCTTGGCAGTGACCGCTCGCTCGGTCCAAAGCTATTGCGTGGCGAGCGCCGGTTGACGGTGGGCCACATTCGCACGCTGGCCCGGCGTTTCAATATCGAGCCCGGCGTTCTGCTCTGACCGATCAAGATGAAGGGCGTGCCGAATTTCGACCGCGAGAAATGCGTCCACTGCGGCGCGTGCTTGTGGAACTGCGCCTCCGCCTCAACGGAAAACCCCGAGCGCGTGGCCGTCGCTTTCCGAGCCGGCACAGGCGGTTTGCACTCGGCGGAGAACTGAACTTAACCACGGACGCTAGCGATGGAACTAAAATGGAACTCCTTTGAACCGTTCCAAGATTGCTTTTCGCGAACGCCCTGCTACAAGAAGTCGCATCCATCAGGCCTGCACTGAATAAAATGAAGAGTTCGTGGCAATTCACCATCTGTTACGATCCAAGCAATCCACCCGGGCCGTTTTCTATCGGTATTCGTGCTCGCAAACCCGAAGAGGTTGATGCGTTTGGCTTGTTGATCAATACGCAAGTTGCAAAGAACGAAACCACGCCCAACAGGCAACTTCGGGTTGAGCTTTCAGAGGACGATCCACGACTTCAGTTGTTGCTTGAGCGAATCGAGAACGAGTACGGGTGGAAGCCGAGCAAATGGTTTAACATCCCTTTGGAGGAAAGATCGCGCTATTTCGGAGTCCGAAAGAACCGGGAATACTCAAAAAGAGACCTTGATGGCGCGGCATTCCTTAGTTTGCTTGCCCAAAAACCCATCGCTGGACAGAAAGACGGGACTGCCGAGCAGGTTGACGCCGAGGTCTATGTTGCGGAGGCAGACCGGCTACAGTCGGCCAAGACCCAGTTGGGAACACTTTTTCCGTTTCACGCGTATTGCATCACCGAGTCCCTTGGCCGCCAGCTTGAAAGTGCAGGCCTTGGAGGTTTGTCCCTTGAGCCGGTGGTAATCCTGCCAGCCGACAAGGTGAAGAAGCCGCTTTTTAAACTATCCAGCACCTTCGTTGCCCCGCGCTCGTTGTTGCCGATTGTGAACGAGGCGGGACACCAGATTGAACCGAACACCGAATGGGCATGTTATCTGGATGGTGGCGGTTATCAGCCTTACGAGTTTAAGTACCGGAGAGAGGACATCGCCATGAGTTACGAGCGAACCGGAGTGACCAAGGCGCGATCATTCCGGTGGTGTCTGGTGAGCCAGCGATTCCGGCAGGTCGTGGCCGATTTGAAGGTTCGAGGAACACTTTACTCGCCGGTGCGATTCACAGACTGAGATAAAATATGAGCACCGCATACCAAATCGTTGTTTGCGCCGGGATCGTGCCCGATCCGTTGCAGACGCTTGCGGTCGTTGCGTCGTGGAAGTCCGTGCAGAGAGTTAAGTCAAGGCGAGGCAGGTTTGGTCGCTGACTCGACCCAAAATGCATCGCACATCCGTTTCTTGGCTGCGACATAGGTCAGGGTCTGTTCGTTGCCGCCGCCGGAGTCGCGCACAAGAAATTGTCCGCCGCCTTCCAAGTTTGGATCGTCGGCATAGCCCACGAACAAAATGCTGTGATAGGAGCCCGCGGCTATGGGCCAACCCTTGGCGAGGGTGGACTTCATTTCCTCGATGTGATGATCCTCCAGGCCGGTCTTGCCGTCGTTGGGGCGAATCCAATGAAACTTCAAATCAAGGGCCCGGATTTCGCTGGCATTGGTGAAAGCCGTATCGGACGGATGCCGTTCCGCCTTGAATGTGTCAGCATAACCCATCTCTTCCTCGCGACAAATGCCGTGCAACTCGTAGCCCTTGATGATTTCCCAGAAGAAGTGTCCATCCTGATCGTGATTGATGGCGCGGTTGCCCGCCCAGTTGGCGAATTCCACGCTCAACGGCACGCCGCGATCGAGTTTGCGGGCGACGGCGTATTCCATGGCGCCGACGGTCGCGAACACGGAGCAGGTTGGGCGCGCACCTTGTTGGCGTTGCGGCAGCTTCCAGCGTTCAAAGTTCGGGCGCAGATCCACTTTGTCCGGCAAGGGCGCGGCATTCGTAGCTTGGGCTTCCGCGACAATCACTCCGGTCAACAGGGCGATTCCAATGATCGCTAACGTCACGATCCTTTTTGTGGGCATAGAATGATTCGATGGTTTTGGGCGGTGGATATTCACTCCAAGCCCTGCCAAAGAGCGTCGCGCCAAATTGACCGATTGCCCGGCAAAGCAATTGGAGAGGGGACTTGGGCAAGATTCGGGGCGACTCGTCCTTGGGAAAACCCTGCAATTATCCCGCCGCGCTCAACGCGCAGACCAAACGCGACCGATCTTGATGAAGATTTCGATTATTCTCGCCCATCCGAATCCCGGGAGTTTCAACCACGCCATCGCACAAGCGGCGGCCGAGGCGTTGCGCGGGAACGGGCATGAGGTGCGGCTGCGCGATCTTTGCGCGGAACAGTTTGATCCGTTGATGCCCGCGGCGGAATTCGCCAAGGATGCGAAGCTGGACGCGACCATCGCGCACCATTGCGAGGAAATCGCCGTGGCGGACGGCATCATCATCGTGCATCCGAACTGGTGGGGCACGCCGCCCGCGATCTTGAAAGGCTGGATTGATCGCGTGCTGCGGCCCGAGGTCGCGTATCGGTTCGTGGCGAATGACAAGGGCGAAGGCGTTCCACTTGGATTGCTCCAGGCGAAGACGGCGTTGGTTTTCAACACGGCTAACACGCCGGAGGAACGCGAGCGGGAAGTCTTCGGCGATCCGCTGGAATTGCTGTGGAAGAAATGCGTGTTCGCGCTTTGCGGCGTGCGGAACGTGCAGCGCCGGATTTTTGCGGTGGTCATCACGAGTTCGGCGCAACAGCGTGAGGAGTGGTTGAACGAGGTGCGGGCGACTGTCTCGCGCAGTTTTCCCTGAATGAAGTCACCCACGAATGGACACCAATCAACACGAATCCGAAACGAACAAGCGCGGCTGTCCTCAGCCGCAGCGCATGATTTTGGGGAGGGTGCTTCGAGCTTTCGGGTGGCGTTTTGTGTTCGCGAGTGCTGCGGCTGGGACAGCCGCGCTCCGTCAATGCATTCGTGCGAATTCGTGTCCCTTCGTGATTTAGTCCTTTTATGAGCACAGCATATCAAATCGTCGTTTGCGGCAGCATCGTGCCTGACCCGTTGCAGACGCTGGAACCAATCTCGTCGCCGACCGGGCCGGCCCTGAAGAACGAAATGATGCTGCCCGCCGTCCTCGATCCGTGGGCGGGGCACGCGCTTTACGAGGCGGCGAACCTCGCGAAGAACACGCCCGGCAGCAAGGTCTGGTTCGTGAGCCTCGGCCCGAAGGCGAAGTTGCAACAGGTGATGATGACCGTCGCGCAGAAAGTGCCGTTTGAACTCGTGGCGCTCGATGCGCCCGCCAGCGGTTTTACCGAGGCCGCCGAAGTTGCCGCCGCGTTGGCCGACGCCATCGCTGCGATTCCCGGACTGGATAGGTCCAAGCTGCTCGTTTTCGGCGGCTGGGAATCCGCCTCGCGCGGCGCGGGCGCGACGATGCAGATCGTAGGCGAGCGCCTGGGTATCGTGGATCAATTTCAGGGCGTGGATGAATTGAAGGTGAACGCTGACGGCACGCTGGAAATTCTGGAACGCATCGAAGGCGGCAAGCACCAGATTTCCAAGTGCGCCGCGCCCCCCGCGTTGTTGGGCTGGGCCACGGGTAATTTGCCCGAGCCGAAGAACAATCCGCAGGTGGGCATGTTGAACATGCGCACGGTGATGCCGGCGTTGCAGAAGGCCAAGCCGGTGAAAGTCGGCGCGGAAGGTGTGACGTTTGCCAGCATCGCTTTGCCGAAGCAGCAGCGCCAGACGCGCATCGTGAAGGACGCCACCCCGGAGGACATCGCGAAGGAAATCGTCGAGTGGATCAAGAAGTGAAACCGGTGGGGCGAGGCTCCCGATGAGTCGGCTCGCGAGGACGCTCATCCCACCAAAGTATTTTTGAAAATTTATGGAAACCATTCTTCTACTTGCCCACACCGAAGCGGACGGTTCGCTCGCCAAGTCGGCGCGCGAGGCGTTGCACGCGGCGCGCACCTTGAACAAATCTCTTGCCGGCTCCAGCCTTGTCGTTGGTTTGGTGGGGGCAAGCGTCCAGGCGGCGGCGGATTCCATCGGCGCTTGTCCGGCGACCAAGTATTTTGGCGTGGCGGGCCCGGAGTTTGGCCAGTCGCGTTACGCGACCGATGCGGCGGCGACGGAAGCCATCTGCAAATCTGCGGCGGCAACCATCGTCGTGGCCCCGGCCACGTCGCGCTGGGCGCGGGTTCTGGCTGGCGTGGCGCAACGCCTCGGCGGGCGGGCGGATACGCATGTTACCGGCGTGGCTGATGCAGGCGGCAAGCCCACAATCAATCGCTGGTATTATCGGCAGCGCATGGAAGCCATGTTGTCCCGCACCCAGCGACCGTGGTTCTTGTTGCTTGATCCGGGCAGTCAGCCGGCGTGCGAGTGTGGTGCTGGGACCGCGAAGGTGGAGTTGGTTGCCGTAAATCTGACTGACTCACACCAGCGGACGACGGTGGTGGGGATTCGCGAGCCGAAGGCCGACGCACAAACCATCCGGCCCGATGCGCAACTGTTATTCGTTACCGGGGCCGGTTGGACGAAGAAACAAGCCGACGGCCAGACGCACGTTTCCGAAGCGGAGAAGTTGATCCTCGATTTCCTCAAGCTCACCCGCGCGTCGCTGGGCAGCAGCAAATCACTTGTGGACCTGGGCGGAGAAGGGCAGGCGGTGTTGCCGTTCCTTTCGCACCTGAATCAAATTGGTCAAACCGGTTCGACGCCGCGCCATGCGAAAGGCTTGAGCACCTGTTGTCACGGGGAAGAACCGCATACGGTCGGCTGGCGCTTCATCAACGAACGACGCGCCATCAGCTTGGATCCGAACTGCGGCTGGGCGCGCGGCAAAGCCGACGTGCTTTACGTGGCGGATGCGTTCAAGGTGATGGCGAAGGTGAATGAGTTGTTGGAGCAGGGATGATCGCGCGGCGGAATCAGTGGTGAGGTTTTGATTTCGGCAACGCTCGAACAGTTCGGAGCGCGGCTTTGCGATGGGGACGCCCTACAAACGCCAAGAAATGTCTGGCAATCGTCACGGAATTCGTTAGAAACATCTGGTAGCCCGACTCAGAATTCGTATCCCCGATACGGATGGAAAAGGTATGAAAACAGTCCTCGCTGTTACTGTGCAATTCTCGCTCGTGGCAGCCCCAGTCCCCAATGAGAGGCGCATCCTGGCTGCGGTCTATGCCATTGAAGAAGCCTTCAAGGATTTGAAGCCCATCTCCCGGTAACCCGCGACCTCGGAAACCAAACCATACTTATGAAAACCTCGGTTCACAAAAGCATTCATCTGGCGATAACAGCGATTACGGTCGGCACTTTAGCCCTCCGGACATGCCAGTCCACAGCCCTGACCATCACCGATGGATTTACCGATGCAGCGAACTGGGACACCCCTTTCACCGCTGGTCCCGAATACAACATCAGCGTTGGCGGCGGGCGGATGAATTATACCGCCACAGTGACGAATGTGGGTGGGGCGGTGATCCGGAGGGTGGCCAACGATCTTCCCGGCGCCACGAATGTTCTGCTGACAACCCAGGACTGGAGTCTGAAAGTGGACGTTCATGTGGACCCGTTCACTGTCACTGAAACTGAGCAATTCGCCGACGTGTTCCTCGGCATTGGGAAGACGGGCGACGAGTTCAACACCCATGTCATCTTCGAGTTCGCTCGTGGTGGGTGGTCAGACTTCAACGACTTCGATACTGGCGATGATGTTCGGATCAACGGTGCGGACGCGCCGGGCTTGTTCAATTTGAACGGACTGACTTCACCCGACGCCGCACTGCGCCTCGATTTCAACGCGGCGAGTCAGAGCATCACGTATCTGTTCGACGCCAACGGCGCGGCCGGTGGCTACAACTGGGCAACCATGGGAACAGCGAATCTGGCCAGCGGCACCTACAATTTGCAGATGACGCCTGCCGATACCTTCTCGATCATTCTAGTGGGATCATCCGCGCTTCAGACTGTCGCCGCCGGGCAGGCCTATCTGGACAACCTTGAGATCACGGTGACCGTCACAGATTATGCGCCTGATTCCGTTGCCGGTTATACCGTTGCCCTCGCCATTACGAACGTCAACGGCACGCCGATTCCGCCAGCGTTCGCGACGAACATCTTTGGGATTTCGACGTTTTCACAAATTGGGCCCAATGCCGACAACACCTACAGCGGAACTTACACTTACGTAAAAACGGGGGCGACCACCGGCACAATCTTCATTTCCAAAACTGCGCCGCCGGACCAGGCGGGGGAAACGACTACAAATTATTTGGTCTTCACCAGCCCGTTGAACGGCACCTTTGCTCACCATTACGATTTTGTTGATACGCCGCCGACGGTGCAGCACGGGACCTTTCAAGTGGTGCAAACCAAT
>CAZKMR010000137.1:0-9377 GCA_964553795.1 uncultured Bifidobacterium sp.
TTGCCGTTATTGCCGCTTCTACTTACCGGCGTTCAGTAGTATTTCCGGCCACCCAAAAGATGATTGGGTATCAGGGTTGAAGCGGTTGGCCCGTCAGTTGGGTGGGCAGAGAGGGGCTGGCCAGAATGCGATCCAAGCCCTCCTTCAATAACATCAGATGGAACGGTCGAAGAAAGACCAGATCGAGACAGGTGCGATCCTGGGGCGGCACGCTGGCCAACATAATTACCGGCGTGGTGGGCGAGCGAAGTTTGATGATGTGGGCCAATTCCACGCCGCTCATGCCGGCCATCAGATTCTCGGTGATCACCAGGTCATGAATCTGCGGATTGAAACGGGCGAGTGCTTCCTCACCGCTACGCGCGGTTTCCACGGCAAAGTCGAAGTTGCTCAAAAACCACTTCGCCATGATGCGGGTGCCGTCCTCGCCGTCCACCAGAAGAATGGTGCGCCAATGATTGCTGTTTTGATCTTCCACAAATGTTGTGCCGCGATTTTATCCGGGCGACCTTTGGCCTCGCGCTGTCCGGACTTTTCATCCGCACCCAATGAATGTGCTGACAATTACGCGCAATCGTGCCGTGCTTCTACCTATGTTTGGGACATGCATAAGCAGTTAGAGGACATGCTAACATTGTCCCGGCCATTCTCTCGGCGGGTTGAGCAGTCCGGACGAACCGTTAAGACGCTTTAAGATTTACATGCTTTCGTCAACTGCGCTATGACTTCATCCGA
Source organism: uncultured Bifidobacterium sp. (assembly GCA_964553795.1). GTDB lineage: Bacteria > Verrucomicrobiota > Verrucomicrobiia > Limisphaerales > JADLHS01 > JADLHS01. Next base: position 736 of record CAZKMR010000137.1, read on the forward strand.
CTCGCAAAGCGAACCATGAAAACCGGGCCCCGCATTCTCGTGGTGGACGATGAACCCTCCCTGATCAGCCTCTACGCATTGGTGCTCCGGCAGGCGAACTATGCGGTCTGCACCGCGACGACCGGGGCCGAGGGATTGGCGTGTGCGCGGCAGGAACGTCCGGACATCGTGTTATTGGATGTGATGTTACCGGACATCAGCGGGCTCGAGGTTTGCCGCCAACTCAAACAAGACGCCGCGTTGCCGGATCTGTTTGTGGCGCTGTGTTCCGGGTTGTCCACCAGCAGCGCTCACAAGGTGGACGGCCTGGACTGTGGCGCGGATGATTACCTCGTCAAGCCCGTGAGTCCGGAAGAACTGTTGGCGCGGATTCGCGTCATGATCCGCTTGCGGGAGACGACGGCGGCGTTGCGTGCCAGCGAACAGCACTATCGGCGGCTGGTGGAAATTCTGCCTGATGCCGTGGCGCTCGTGGACCAGAGCGGGCAAGTGCGCGCGGTTAATTCGCAGGCGCTGGCCTTGTTGGGAGCGGCGACGGAAACGGAGTTGCTGCAACGAACCGTCTTTGATTTGACCTGGCCGACCGATCACGAACGCGTGCGGGCGAGCCTTGGGCAAACCCGGTCCGGCTATTTCCCACGGCACTTTGAAATCACGCTACGCAAACAGAATGGCAGCGCGGTGCCTGTGGAACTGAGCGTGACCGCCACCAGCGCGGGGGACGGCGCGCCGGCGGGGTTTCTCATGGTGGCTCGCGACGCCAGCGAACGCCGACGGGCCGAGGCGCGCCGCGCGGCGTTTTCCCGGCTGGCCAAACAACTCAGCGCCGCGAGCACGCCCCGGGAAGCCGCGCAAATCATCGTGGCTGTCGCGGATGAAGTGCTTGGCTGGGATTGCTGCCATGTGCGGTTGTTTTCCGCGCGCGAAAACCAACTCGTGCCGGTGTTGGCGTTTGACGAGATCAATGGGCAACGCAAGGAAGTTCCCGCCGCGTCGTTCAGTCGCGAAGCGACCCCGATCACGCGTTACGTGATGGAACACGGGGCGCGGTTGGTGAATGATGATGACCAGAACCAGGAACTGCTCGCCTTGTTGACGCCCTTTGGCGTGGTGGAGCAACGCTGCCGTTCCCGGTTGTTCGCCCCGTTGCGCAAGGCCGATCTGCAACTCGGCATCATCTCCATCCAGAGCTATCGGCCGCACGCGTATTGCGCCGAGGATTTGGAATTGTTTGAGGCGCTGGCGGACCATTGCGTGGGCGCGTTGGAGCGCATCAGCTTTGCCGAGTCATTGCAGGAAAGTGAAGGCCGGTTTCGCAGTCTGTTTGAATCCGCCCCGCTCGGCCTGGCGTTGCACGATGCGCGCGGGCATTTCCTCACGATCAATCGCGCCTATCAGGAGATGCTGGGTTATTCCGAGGCTGAACTGCTCCGGCAGGGCGTCAAAGGCATAACCGTGCCGGAGGATATTGCCGCGGGGCAGCAGCTTTTTGAAGAGTTGCGCTCGGGCGGCCGAAATTATTATCGGCGCGAGAAACGTTACCTCCACCGGGACGGCCGGATCGTCTGGGCGGAGTCGAGCGCTTCCGCGGTGCGGGATGCGGCGGGCAGTTTGCGCTTCATCGTTTCCATGGTGACCGACATTACCGCACGGAAACAGGCGGAGGCTGAAATTCTGCGCTTGAACGAAACGTTGGAACACCGCGTGGCCGAGCGCACGCGGGCGCTGGAAATTGCCAACGCGGAATTGTGGGAGAGCGAACAGCAATTACGGCTGGTGCTCGAAGCCTCCAGCGCCGGGACGTGGTCGTGGGAAGTGGCGAGCAACCGCGCGACGTGGGATCGCCGTTATCACGAGCTGTATGGATTTGGGCCGGACGACCCGATTAGTTTCGAGGTCTGGATTTCGCGAGTTCATGCCGAGGATCGTCCCCGCTTGTTGGCGCGCATCGAGTTGATCCGGCAAACCAAGGCGCGCGATTTTTGGAACGAGGAATTTCGCATCTGGCATCCTGTGCTCGGAGAGCGGTGGATGGCCGACATGGGCCGGGCGATTCGCGATACGGCCGGCCAATTGCGGCGCTTGGTCGGGATCAACCTCGATATCACCAACCGCAAACGCGCCGAGGAGGCCTTGCGGGAGTCCAACGAACGGCTCGAGGAACGCGTGCGAGAACGCACCACCGCACTGGAGGCAGCAAACGCGGCCTTGCGCACGAGCGAAGCCCGCTTCCGGCAGTTGGCCGAGAATATCGACGAGGTGTTCTGGATGAGCGACCCGGCCAAAGAGCAGGTGCTCTACGTCAGCCCGGCGTACGAGCGGGTATGGGGGCGCAGTTGCGAAAGTCTCGTGGCAACCCCGCAAAGCTGGCTGGAGGCGGTTCATCCCGAAGATCGCGAGCGCGTCGCCGCCGCCGCCAGGCACCGGCAAGCCTCCGGGGATTACGACGAGCAATACCGCATCATTCACACGGACGGTTCAACTCGCTGGATTCGCGATCGCGCATATCCGGTCGCGGACGAACAAGGGCAGGTTTATCGGTTGGTGGGTGTGGCCGAGGACATAACGCGCCGCAAGGAAACCGAAGCGGCGTGGCGCGAGAGCGAAGCCCGCAAAAGCGCCATCATGCAAGCCGCGTTGGACGCCATCATCACGCTGGATTGCAACGGAAAAATCCTGGAGTTCAACGCCGCGGCGGAAAAGATGTTCGGCTACAATCGCGCCCGATTGCTGGGACGGGAATTCAGCAAAACCATTCTGACGCCCACGCTGCGGGTCTGGTTCGACCGGGGCTTGGCCTGCGATTTCGACGGGTCGGCTGGCCCCGTGCTGGAAAGCCAGATGGAAATGAAAGCGCGCCGCGCCGGGGGACTGGAGTTTCCAATTGAATTCACCATCACGCGCCTCGAAGTCAACGGGCGACCTTTGTTCACCGCGTTCATCCGCGACCTGACGGAGCAGCGCCGCGCGGAAGAACAAATCCGCCTGCTGGCCGATGCCGTGGAGAGCACGCGCGAGTTGGTGTCGGTGACGGATGCGGAAAATCGATTCACGTTCGTCAACCAGGCCTTTCGCGATGCGTATGGGTATAAGGACCCGGAAATTCTGGGGCAGACCCCCGAGTTGCTCTACGCGCCAGCCAATCCGCTTGGACTCTGCGGCGAAGTATTCCGCCAAACGCTCGCCGGCGGTTGGCACGGTGAAATCATCAACCGCCGCAAAGACGGGACAGAATTTCCCATCTCACTCAGCACTTCCATGATCAAGAGTCAGACCGGGGAAACCGTCGGCCTGGTCGGGGTGGCGCGGGATATTTCGGAACGCAAGCGCGCCGAAAAACAAAACATGGCGTTTGCGTTGTTGGGCCATCGTCTCAGCGGGACCACCTCCGTCGAGGCTGCCGCCGACACCATCATCGGGGTGGCTTCCGTTTTGTTCAACTGGGACGCGGGCTACGTTCATCTCGTCTCTTCCGATCAGCAACACACCATTCCGGTGTTGACCATTGACACGATCAACGGCCAGCGGCAACGCGTCGTTTCCAATCGTCCGCGCAAAGCCCCCAGTCCACTCATGCAGTCCGTGCTCAAGGATGGCGCGCGATTGATCAATCGTCCTCAGGACTCCAGTCCCGCTCAGGAAATGTATCGCTTCGGTGATGTGCAGCGTCCTTCCGCGTCGCTCATGTTCGTGCCTATTCATTCCGGGCAAACCACCGTCGGCATCCTGTCGATCCAAAGCTATCGTCATTACGAGTATTCCCCGCGCGATCTGCACCTGCTCCAGATCCTGGCGGATCATTGCGGCGACGCGTTGCGGCGCATCGAAGTGACTGAGGCGTTGCAGCGGGCCGAAGCGAAGTATCGCGGCATTTTTGAAAACGCCACGGAAGGCATTTCGCAAACCACGCCGGACGGTCAGTATCTCAGCGCCAATCCCGCGCAAGCGCGCATGCTGGGCTACGAATCGCCCGAGGCGCTCGTCGCTAGTGTCAGCAACATCGAGGCGCAAACCTATGTTCTGCCCGCGCAACGCCAGGAACTGAAACGGCTGCTGGAGACCGAGCGCACCGTGCGGGGATTTGAAGTCGAGCGGGTGCGGCGCGATGGCCGCCGGATCTGGGTCAGTGTCAACGGCCACGCCGTTCGCAATGCCGCGGGGGAAGTGGTCTGGTATGAATGCACCTGTCAGGACATCACCGAACGTAAACTGGCCGAGCAGGAATTGCGGCGTTTGTCCCACCTGCTCATTGACGCGCAAGAGGTCGAGCGGCAACGCGTCGCCCGCGAATTGCACGACGGCGTCAATCAACTCATCGCCTCCGTCAAGATGCGCTTGAACAAGGTGAATCAGCGCGGGGCGAACTTCGGGCCGGCCGTGCAGGAAATTCTCAATCGTTGCGAGACGCTGCTCGTTCAGGCGCTGGAGGAAAATCGGCGCATTGCGCACAACCTCCACCCGACGGATCTCGATCACCTCGGCTTGGGCGAAACCTGTCGCAATTTCTGCCGGGAATTCGCCGCCCACACCGGCCTGGCCACCCACTGCCGCGTGACGGGCTTTACGCAACGATTGGCCCCGCATCTGGAGCGGAACTTGTTTCGCATCCTCCAGGAAGCGACCAACAACATTCAAAAGCATGCCCGCGCCAAAACCGTGCACATCGCACTGACACTGCGCGACCAGACGGTGGCGCTCAAAATCCGCGATGATGGCCGCGGCTTCGATCCGGAGAAAGGGCGCCGCCGCCAGAAACGCCACGCCGGCGCGGGACTCACCAACATACGGGAACGCGCCGCCGCGATGGGCGGGACCTGCGAGTTGATGTCCGCACCGAAGCAGGGCACCACCATCCTAGTGCGGGTGCCGGCAGTAGAGTGGCAGGAAAGCTGAACGCAGATTCTCGGTGCAAAAAAACGGTGCGACCTGTGACGGTCGCACCGTATCTCTCCATCCGAACCGAGGGCGACTAAGATTCCATCCGGCTTCGGAAATAACGAACCCCTCGCAGCCCGAAAGGCAAAAGCAGCAACGCCCCGGCCACAAACGTGCCGGGCTCGGGGACGGGGGTGACAGTGATTGCGTCGCCGCTTACAACAAAATTATCGACTCGTGAAGTGCCTCCTGCAGCAACTGTGCCTCCACCGATGGCAGAACTGGACGTGTTTATCAATCGAAAGGTGACTGCGCTCTTATTTGCAAGGCCGACAATAGTCGAGAGGTCAAAACTGTATGCCGAAACTGGTTGGTATGTTGCACTCGACCAACTGGTTGCTGACAAAGTGTAAGTGCCAGAATCGGTTAATCCAGAACCAACATCGTAAGCAAGTTTGAAATCCCTTGGCCCGGTAGAACTGCCAGTCGCATTGAATGAAATGGTGATTCCATTGTATCCAACCGTACTGGTGGTGAACTGCCAGTAATCATTCACAGACCAAGTGTTGGCTGAGAATGATTCACTGGATCCGTTTCCAACCGGGTTGCTGAATGTGGTCGTTGCGGAATGAAAACCTGAGGCAAAGCTTGATGCCGCGTAAGCGCCTGATTCTGCCGTATGAGGCCCCGATGTCGTGGGGACTGATGTCTCAAATGTCCAGTTCGCAATGATTGCGCCGTGTGTCGTCATGGTGCTCACCGCCAGGCAAACAAGCAGGCCTAAGTAAGAATTGAATTTCATCGATGCGCTCCTGAGATAATTAATTGTTAAACCGGGTTTCAGCCGTCCCTGTCGCCCAAACTTTTGCAGTATTTTAGCGTCCTTTCTCCTGTGCTCTACCCACCAGCGGGACATCAATAGACACAAATCGGCCATCAAGAATCGCACTATCTTGACCTCACAAACTCCGTGCTCGAGATCATCCAGAAGAATGCCGCCACAGCGGCGGCGAGGAGAATGAGGCCCACGACGAGGAGCAGAACCTGACGCCAGCCGTTTCGTGATCCGGTACGGTGCCGGGACATTTTGTGCGGTTGCATGGTGGCAGCACCTCAGGCGGGTTGAATGGTCTTGAACAGAAATCCACAGCGACCTTCCATCCTCAAACAAGTTGCCTCACACTCGGTTGCGGACGCGAGTTTGCGGACGGAAGCGTCCACCGTGGTACGGGGCAGGACGCGTTGCGGACGGGAATGACGGGTCACACTGGCGAATTACCAAAGATGCCGTGCGATTTTCTATGCATGTTGCGGACATTCACAGTCACAATCCGGCCCGTAAGTCTAGGAGGGTGTATCAAGATGACCTTTAGAGGTAGGGCGCGTCACTCCGTGCGCGCCGTCGAATAGTTGGCACAAAACGGCGCGCACGGAGTGACGCGCCCTACCCAGCCGCAGCAATTATTCCTTTTTAAGCCACGCGCTAAATGTATGCGCGGCGAAAGAGCGCGATCGCGGAAGACGAAATTTCGGCGGCGGGGCGGCGGGCGGTTGGGAATCAGTGTGATTCTTCCACCCAACAAACGGCGTGACGGATGAGTGCGTTCGGAGTTTTTAACTTCAGTTTCTTCTGCATGTGTTTGCAGCGGGCCGCGACGGCCGCCACGCTCAGGCCCATTTGCCGGGCGATCTCCGGTTCACTTTTGCCGCGCCCCAGCAATTCCAGAATCTCCAGGTCTTCGTCGGACAAGCGTTCCAGATTGAACTTCGGTTTCGGGGCCGAGCGTTCGCCCGGGCCCTTGATCCGACTGGCCATGACTTCCTCACTGACGTACACGTGTCCGGACAGGACGTCGCGGACGGCGTGAAGAATCTCTTCCGGGTCTTGTTGTTTCATCACGTAACCATCGCCGCCGGCGCGCAGGACGCGGTCCGCATAAAGCGCTTCATCGTGCATGGAAACCACGAGGAGTCTGACGTTCCGGTCGGAGGCGCGGATTTCTTTGATCAACTCCAGACCGCTTTTGCCGGGAAGCCCAATGTCCACCAGCACGAGGTCGGGTTGGAGTTTTCCAATTTCGCGTTGCGCGGTTGCGGCAGCGGCCGCGAAACCCACCACGGTGAGGTCCGGTTCGGCGGACAGCATCTGAATGAGGCCCTGGCGGAATACGGGGTGGTCTTCGACAATGAATATTTTCCGGGGACGATGCTCCTGGCTTAACTTCTTGGCCATACGCCGCGCATTTGAATGGTCTGTTTTCTCTCCGGTTCGGGCCCGTTGCTGAGTGACGGCATCATACATTCTGCATCCCGCGAAGCAAGGACAGCCTGCAAAGTGTCACGGGGAGTCTGCCGGAATAATCGGTCGAAAGCATGTGAATTGCCGCCGAAACGCCCTGTGGCGGTCAATTTCCCCCAATCGAACGGCGGGACCGGCAGGGGCAGTCCCGAACGCGCCGCCATACCTCAGGTCAAACCAAACAATCCGGCAATAATCCCGGCTGTGGCGAAGACAACCGTAGCCACGGCGTCCGGGACCGGAGTGAAGTTGATGACGATCAGCAGGATGATGATGCCGAAGCGGGCGAATTGATAATACGTTTCGTTGCTCATGCCGGTCAGCACCCGCATGACATGCGAACCGTCCAACGGCGGAATCGGGATCAGGTTGAAGAAACACAGCACCAAACTCAGCACGCCGGCCATCAGACAGAAACTGATCATTTCGCTTGAGCCGATCAGCGCGCCCACCTTGGCCAGTCCGATCAACAACACCGCCAGCAGCAGATTCATCCACGGGCCCGCCATGGAAATCAGGATGTCGTCGAGCTTGGGATTGCGGAGATTATTTGGATTTACCGGTACCGGTTTGGCCCAGCCAATCAAAATGCCGCCGATGGTGTCGGCAAAAAAGATCTGCAGCATGGGAATCAACACCGTGCCAATCGGGTCAATGTGCACCAGCGGATTGAGCGAGCAGCGCCCCAGACTGCGCGCCGTGTCGTCGCCGCACTTGGATGCCATCCAGGCATGCCCCCACTCGTGAAACGTGAGCAAGATCACGAGCACGAGATACTTCAGCAAACCATCCGCCAGGGCGTTAACGTCCATGTTCGACAGGTTAGCGTCCGCGTACGGTGGAGTCGAGGCCCGGATGCACCGTTCGGCAGCACCATCATGTCGCAGCGCCAAGTCAGTGTTGACTCTGCTTTAACCCACCCGCAGAGTTTGGCCCAATATTTATATGAAAGCGCTCGTCGCACCCGCTGGATTTCGTCGCTCGGCTTCCTCCAAGTTTTCTGCGCCCACCGTGGATGCCATCATGCTGGAAGAACGCGCCGCCGCGTTCACCAAACGCAGCATCAAGACCAGCGCCAAGGTCGCCGGCCTCAAGCTGGCCGTCAGCATGTGCGACCTCACCACGCTCGAAGGCAAGGACACGCCCGGCAAAGTCGCGTATCTGTGTCGCAAAGCGCTCCAGCCCATCGAAGCAAAATACGACGTGCCGAGCTGCGCGGCGATTTGTGTTTATCCGAACATGGTGAAATACGCGCGGAAGTTTCTTGGGGAAGATTCTCCGGTGAACGTTGCCGCCGTCGCGACCGGTTTTCCCAGTGGGCAATATCCGCTGCGCACCAAGCTCGAAGAAGTCCGCCGCACTGTGGCCGATGGTGCGGATGAAATCGACATGGTCATCGACCGCTGCGCCTTTCTCGCCGGCGACCACGCGAAAGTGTTCGACGAAATCGCCGCCACGAAGGAAGCCT
>CAZKMR010000138.1:0-9015 GCA_964553795.1 uncultured Bifidobacterium sp.
CGCATCTCCTTGCCGATGAATTGCGCGAATTCTTTCGGGCTGATTTCACCCAGGCCTTTGAACCGTGTGATCTCCGGCTTGCCACCGAGCTTCGCTGATGCCGCGTCCCGTTCTGCCTCGCTGTAACAGTAGATTGTTTCCTGTTTGTTCCGCACGCGGAACAACGGCGTCTCCAGCACATACACGTGGCCGTCGTGGACGAGTTGCTCGAAGAAGCGGAAGAAATACGTGATCATCAAGTTGCGGATGTGCATGCCGTCCACGTCCGCGTCGGTGGCGAGGATGACCTTCTCGTAGCGCAAGCCCTCGGTGTTGTCCTCGACGTTGAGCGCCTGCATGAGATTGTACATCTCGTCGTTCTTGTACATCACGTCGCGCTTGAGATCCCAGACGTTGAGCGGCTTGCCCTTGAGCACGAACACGGCCTGATTGTTCACGTCGCGGCAACTCGTGATCGAGCCGGCAGCAGACTGACCTTCGCAGATGAAGACCATCGTGCCCTTGCCCTTTTCCTTCTTCTTGTCGAAATGATTCTTGCAGTCCTTCAACTGCGGGATGCGCAACGTGATCGCCTTGGCGCGTTCGCGCGCGAGCTTCTTCACGTTCTGCAATTCCTTCCGCAACTCCTGCGTATCCTTCACCTTCGCGACGATCGTCTCGGCAATCTGCTTGTTGCGCTGGAAAAAGTGCAGCAACTCCAGCCGCACGTTGTTGACGAGCTCGGTGCGGATTTCCGTGTTGCCCAGCTTGTTCTTCGTCTGCGACTCGAACATCGGGTCTTTGAGGCGGATCGCCACCGCGCCGACCATCGCTTCGCGCACGTCGTCGCCCTCGAACTTGCCGTTGCAATACTCGTTCACCGCCTTGAGCAAACCTTCGCGAAACGCGCTGAGATGCGTGCCGCCGTCGCTGGTGTATTGGCCGTTGACGAAGGAATAAAACGTCTCGCCGTAACGCGAATTACTGTGCGTGAAACAGAACTCCAGCGTCTTGCTCGCGTAATGCAGCGGTGAATACAACGGTTCGCTGCCGTCGCCCGACAAATCCTCCATCACCAGGTCCATGAGGCCGTGGCGCGATTGGAACACTTTCGGTTCTTGACCTTCCGCGTTCAGAATCAGCTTCAGCCCCGAGTTCAGGTAGCTGTAATGGCGCAGGCGTTTCTCGACATATTCCATTCGGAACTGGCTGTCCTTGAAAATCTCCGGGTCGGGCTCGAATTCGATATACGTGCCGTTCGGTTCTTTCGTCTTGCCGGAATCTTCCTTCTTGAGCTTGCCGATTTTGAACTGCGCCTCGGCGAATTCCCCATCGCGATGACTGCGCACGATGAAGCTCTTCGACAATGCATTCACCGCTTTCGTGCCGACACCGTTCAAGCCGACGCTGAACTGGAACACGTCGTCGTTGTATTTCGCGCCGGTGTTGATCTTGGAAACGCAATCCACCACTTTGCCAAGCGGGATGCCGCGCCCGTAATCCCGCACGCACACCGTCGTGCCATCAATGGTGATCTCGACCTCCTTGCCGTTCCCCATGATGAATTCGTCAATGGCGTTGTCCACGACCTCCTTGAGCAGGATGTAGCAACCGTCGTCATAATGGTTACCGTTGCCGATGCGTCCGATGTACATGCCCGTGCGCAGCCGGATATGCTCCAGCGAACTCAGCGTCTTGATCTTGCTCTCGTCGTAAACTTGCTTCGGTTTTTCAGCCATAAAAATTCGTAGGGCAGAAGATGGGAAAAATTGCGCCAAGAGGAAATGGGAAAGTGCGCCAAGCACTCAGGGGCGGAAGAGCCGGAAATAACGGGGACCGGGCGCCACAGTCTGGGCGACTTGATAGTCAGCGCCTTCCACCACCGGCGCTTCCAGCACGGAGGTCCAATTGGTACTCGGCAACTCATCGGCTTGTTGCGGGAGAAAACCAATCGCATTGGTCGGCCAGCGCAGCATAATCGTCTCGGGAGCCGCGAAGTTAATTCGCAGCAGGGGCGGCGATTCGAATTCGGAGGCGTACCCGAATTGCAGGTGGTCCACTTCCCAGTCGGCGCTGTTCGTGACGGATATGGTGAAACTTTTGATGCCGAGCGGACTGCTGATGCCAAAAAAGCGGTCTTCGGCGGTCGCATCGGGCCCAGATCCCAGCAGCGAGCCATTCCCGAAATTTGTTTCCACCAACATCCCCAGCGGCATTCCGTTGGTATCCGTTGCCGAAAAAACCACAGTCCCGACACCAGTCGGACCGGAGAATACCATGCCGACATCCGTAACAACGACGCCTACATGAGTGGGCAGTCGCCCGCCCAACCACGCGGCAATGAAATTAACATTCAAGTTGGATTGAGTGGTGCCCGAAAAAAAGGAATGCCCGTTGGTGCCCGAGCCGTCAATGATCCCGTCATCCGCATCCACGGAATCGGTCAGACCCGCCGGATAGATAACAGTCCAGCCATTGTTGATGGTAGCCCCCGTTAGATTGGTGAATCCGCTTTCAAACTTCTCGAGATGAAAATAATCAAAGGGGAGCGATTTGAACGGGCTGTCATCAAAGCTCAAATAGGGACTGGGGCCAAAAAACGCCGGCCCACTGGCAATCGTGGCTAGCGGCACAACCCCAAATGCCAGCTTTGTTGCCGTGGCCACGGTCAGACAGTAACGAGAAATACTCGCGGACCACCACACACACTAAAGCTAGAACCCTCACCTCCCAAGTCAAACGGGAAAGCGGCTCGCATAACGACGGTTCGCGGCGCGGCGCAGAATTTGTCCCGCTGTGATTGAACTGGTTTGGTTCGCTGAAATAGAATTCGTCGCAGTAATCCGAGTCACAATCCAAGCTTTACTTCACATGCTATGAAAACCTCGTTTACCCGCCGCCGCTGGCTTGCCACCACCGCTCTCACCACCGCTGCGCTTGGGTTGGCGCGGGGCCACAGCCACGCGCAAAATGTTCCCGGCGGCAAACCGTTCATCAAACTTGACCAGAACGAAAACCCATTCGGCCTCTCGCAACAAGTCGAGGCCGCCATCCTCCAATCGATCGGTCAATCCAACCGCTATCCAATGCGCGAACTCGCGGCCTTGCGCGACCTGATTGCTGAGCGCGAGGAAGTGGCACGCGATCGTGTGATTCTCGGCGGCGGCGCCACCGAGATTTTCTCGTTGGCGGCGCTCTGTTATGCCCGACCGGGCACTGAGGTCGTGGTCGCCGAACCGACTTATGCCGGCTTTGTCGGCTATACTCAAAGCCTGGGCGCAAACCTCATCAGCGTCCCGGTCACCGAAAATTGGGAGGCCGACCTGAATGCGATGCTCAAACGCGTTAATCAGAACACGAGCCTCGTCTATATTTGCAACCCGAACAATCCGACCGGCACGATCAGCGATGGTACGCGGCTGCGAGATTTTTGCCGGGAACTCACGTTGAAATGCCCCGTGATTGTGGACGAAGCCTACCTGGAACTGGTGGAAGATTCGAAAAGGACGAGCATGCTTGAGTTAACGCGCCGGGGCGCGCCGGTAATTGTCGTCCGCACGTTCTCAAAAATTTATGGCCTGGCCGGCTTACGCGTGGGCTATGGCATCGCCCGGGCAGATATCATCGCAGACCTGCGCCGGCGCCAAACGACGTTCTGCTCCGTGAATCGACTGGGCGTTGCCGCCGCACGAGCCGCTTATTTGGACACGGATTATGTCGCCCGCTCTCGCCAACGAATCGCGACGGCGCGCGCCCAACTTTATCCGGTGCTGGAGCAATGGGGGCACAAACCCATTTCCGGATCACAAGCCAACTTCATCGCGTTTGAAGCCAAAGGAGGTTCGCCGCAGTTGGTGACGCGCCTGCGCAACGACTTCAACATTGGCGTCCGGAGTTACACTTTTCTGGGCAAAAACTGGGTGCGCGTCAGCATGGGCACGCCGGAAGAAATGACCGCGCTGACCTCCGCGCTGAAAGAAATCGGTTAGCCCGCTGCGACGGCGACGATACGACGGGCGGAACAATTTTGTTATTTCCTTTCGCGGCAATCACGTGTTTCGTGAGCGCGCATGAATTTTGAATTTGCCACGGCCACGCGAATTCTCTTCGGCCCGGGGCGGCTGGCGGAACTGGGGGCGCTGGCTGCGAATTTCGGCGCGCGCGCGCTGGTGGTTTCCGGTTCCCGAACAACCCTGGCACAACGCACGCTTCACGTGTTGGAGGCAAGCCGCGTGTTCGGAGTGCGCTTCGTCGTGCAAAGCGAACCGACGGTTACGTTGGTCGAACAAGGCGTGGACCGGGCGCGCAAGTTGGGTTGCCAGCTTGTCATTGCCATCGGCGGCGGTAGCGTCATTGACACCGGTAAAGCCATCGCCGCGATGCTCGCGAATGAAGGCCAGCTCCTGGATTATCTCGAAGTCATCGGCCGTGGCCGCACGTTGAGCAGGCCGTCGCGACCTTTCATCGCCATTCCCACCACGGCAGGCACGGGCGCGGAGGTGACCCGCAACGCCGTGCTGGCCTCGCCCGAACATCGCGTGAAGGTCAGCCTGCGCAGCCCCTTGATGTTACCGACGATCGCGCTGGTGGACCCGGAGTTAACGCAGGACATGCCACCGGCAATCACCGCGAGCACCGGTCTGGACGCGTTGACGCAACTCATCGAACCATTCACCTGCAATCGCGCCAATCCCTTGACGGACGCCATTTGTCGCGAAGGCCTGATGCGCGTGGCGCGTTCCTTGCGAACGGCATTCACTGATGGACGCAATGCTGCCGCGCGAGTTGACATGGCGGTGGCGGGATTGTTCGGCGGCCTGGCGCTGGCCAACGCCGGTTTGGGCGCCGCGCATGGATTTGCGGCGCCCATCGGTGGCATGTTCAACGCGCCCCACGGCGCCGTGTGTGCGGCGTTGTTGCCACACACCATGAAAACCAATCGGCGCGCGTTGCGCTCGCGCGACGCGAACCATGAATCATTGCGCCGCTACGCTGAGGTGGCACGATTGCTCACCGGCAATGCTACGGCCACGGCGGATGAAGGCGTCGAATGGGTGACTGCATTGGTGCGCGACCTGAAGATTCCCGCCCTGAGCACGTATGGCATTCGCGCACCGCACCTGCCGGAGTTGGTCGCCAAGGCGGCAAACAGCAGCAGCATGAAAGCAAATCCCATCGCGCTGCGGCCTGAAGAACTCGCTGGCTTGCTGGAAGCCGCGTTGTAAGTTAGCGCTGATGAAACTGGAAATGTTCGGGTCATGAAACCAGGGTTCACCCAACTGATTTTGCTAGCCACCTTCTGGCTTCAGACGTCGGTTGGATTCGCATCGTCACCCTGACTGCCGGCGCTTGCCGGAGCGCGAGCCGGTGTTTCAGATCACCGAAAGCCCGATACATTCATCCAGGAAGAAGTGTTTTTGCAGTGGGATTTGCCGTGGCACTGGACCAATGCTTGCAACTGGGGACTTCGCACCGAATGGGAAGTGAGTTGCGGCCATTTCGGTGCGGCGGGGCGCGACAGTTTCATTGGGTCGCTGGGGCCGGTGGCGCGGCTCAGTTGGGGCGAGTCTCCGCTGTTCCTTGATGTTGGCGTTAAGCCCACCTGGCTCTCGCGACACCAATTCGCGGCAGAAAACCTGGGCGGCAACGTTCAGTTCATTTCCCACGCCCAAATCGGATGCACGGTCTGGCGGCGATGCGAAATTGCCTATCGCTATCAACACATGTCCAACGCTCGGATCTACGCCAAAAACCCCGGCGTAAATCTGCATCTGCTGACTTTCCAATATCGTTTTTAGCACTGGCTGGCTGCGAAGATGAACCTAATGGCAACTCTGAAAGCTCCCGGTTGGCGTAGTTCTCCGTCGGTGATGGTTTTGGTGGTGGCAAATGTGCTGCCGCTGGTCGGCGTCTTGTTTTTCGGCTGGGAAGTATTCCCGCTGATGTTGCTGTTCTGGCTGGAGAATCTGGTGGTCGGCGCGTTTAACGTGTTGAAGATGCTGACGGTCGGCACCAGCGCCGCACAGCATCTTGCGAAAATTTTATTCGTGCCCTTCTTCTGTGTTCATTACGGCATGTTCACCATGGTTCACGGCGTGTTTGTCTTTGCGTTGTTTGGCAAAGCGGATTCGCATCCGCGGCCCGGCTTGTTCCCCGGCGCCGACTTCGTTTGGAATCAAATCGTGACGCAACATCTGGTCTGGGCCGGGTTGGCGCTGGTGCTGAGTCACGGGTTTTCATTCGTCTGGAATTACCTTCGTGGCGGGGAGTATCGGGCGACGACGCTGGACAAACTGATGGCGCAACCGTATCGCCGCGTGGTGGTGTTGCACATCGCGATTCTCGGCGGCGGCTTTCTGATTCTGGCCCTGGGTTCGCCCACCGCCGCGCTCGCGCTGTTGGTTTTGTTAAAAATCGCGATTGACGTAATCGCTCACGCCAAGGAACACGCACTGACCAGCAAGTCGAAACAAACTGCAACGCCATGAGTCGCGGCATGTGATAGTTTCGCGCTACCAACTCGGGTGGTACTCACAACTTGAAGTTCCAATCCACCGAATTGTATTTCCGCACCAGTTCCCCAGACACAACGGGCGCCGGGCCGACCGCCGCCTGTGCCCGCCATTCCGCAGTCAAAGCGACTTTCACGTCCGCCGCCGGCAAACCCAGATTCATCACGAATTTATCATGCGTACGGCCGTTCCGGTAATCGGGCTGAAGTGACGGCATATTCAGCAATTCACTGATCAGCGGTAGATCAAAGTTCAACAGCAGCGAACCGTGGAAGAGCAGATAATGTTTGCGCCGCCGCTGGGCGTTGCCGCAAAACTTCAATTCGCCCAGCGCGAGGTCGGTGTGACCACGAACTGAACAGTTAAGAGTTGCAAGTTGAGAGTTGAGAGAAGCGATGGCGCGGCGCGTGCGTTCCATCACGTATTGATTCGCCGTGTGAATCGTTCGCGTCGGACCCTCTTCAGTAATGCGCAGCACGACGGCATAATTCAGACAGCCCGGTCCTTGCACCACCGTGCCGCCACCCGAACAACGACGATAAATGGGAATGTTCCGCGCGGCGCAGGCGGCGACGTTCACCTCGGTCGTAATGCGATTCGCATAACCCACGACGACGAAAGGCGTCGGCGATTCCCAAAAGCGCAGCACTTCCCCGCTCGCGCCCGTCTCGGCGGAATCGAGCAAAAACTCTTCCAGCGCGAGATTCTCCGCGGGAGTCGGAAGGGTCAGGTCCAACGTAATCATAAACGCGTTCAGCCCGGGAAACTCACGTGCAACGGCTTGCTGAAGTATGACGGGCGGTGCGGGGGCATTCCGCGCGTGGGTGGACAGAATTTCGCTGGTGTTGAGCAGGCATTTTCAGTTTAATCTTAAGGCCTTGCCGGAAGGCGCAACGAGCCTTCAATTGATCCGGCCAGACATTGTTGCAGTGAGTACCACAATCAAAACCAAAAAAGAAGTCCTCGCTCCGCGGGGTGGAAGTTTTTCATCCAGCCGCGCCAACGGCGACAAACTCTCCGAATCCGTCGAATCTGTTTTTGAACTGGCCCTGGAAAGCCATGGACCGGAACGCACCGCCCGATTGTTGGAAAAACTGGCCGACCGCCTGCGCGCTTCCGCCCACGAATTGCCGCGCGGTTTCAACACGCCCTACGTCAATACCATCCCCACGGATGCCCAACCCGAGTATCCCGGCGACTGGAAAACTGAAGTGCGCCTCAAGAGTCTCATGCGCTGGAACGCAATGGCGATGGTCGTCAAAGCGAATTCTACCACCAACGTCGGCGGACACATTTCCAGTTACGCTTCGTCGGCCACGTTGTTCGAAGTGGGCTTCAATCACTTCTTCCGCGGGCGCACGGATAAATTCGCGGGAGACGCGGTCTATTTTCAAGGTCACGCGGCACCCGGCGTTTATGCGCGCGCGTTCCTCGAAGGGCGCATCAACGAAACGCACTTGAACAACTTCCGGCAGGAACTCTCCGAAGGCGGCGGGCTTTCGTCCTACCCGCATCCTTATCTGATGCCGGATTTCTGGCAGTTCCCCACCGTCTCGATGGGCCTCGGCCCGATCATGTCGATTTATCAGGCGCGGTTTAATCGCTACCTGCAAGCGCGCAAATTCACCAGCCACGAAAACGAACCGAAGGTCTGGTGCTTCATCGGCGACGGTGAAAGCGACGAACCCGAAACGCTCGGCGCGTCCACGCTCGCCTCACGCGAAAATCTCGACAATCTCGTCTGGGTGGTGAACTGCAACTTGCAGCGCCTCGACGGTCCAGTGCGCGGCAACGGCAAGATCATTCAAGAACTCGAAGCAGCGTTTCGCGGCGCGGGTTGGAACGTGATCAAAGTCATCTGGGGCTCGGATTGGGACGATTTGCTCGCGCGCGACAAGAGCGGTTTGCTCATCAAGCGCATGGAAGAATGCGTGGACGGCGATTATCAGAAATACGTCGTCGAACCCGGCAGTTACACGCGCAAACATTTCTTCGGCAAATATCCGGAGTTGCGCCAGCTCGTCACGCATCTCACCGATGCGCAGTTGCAGAAACTCATGCGCGGCGGTCACGATACGCGCAAAGTTTATACGGCGTACAAAGCGGCGATGGAGCACAAGGGTCAGCCGACCGTGATTCTCGCGAAGACGGTCAAAGGTTACGGCCTCGGCGAAGCGGGTGAAGGTCGGAACATTTCGCATCAGCAGAAGAAGATGAACGAAAAGGAACTGCGCGAGTTCCGCGAACGTTTCAATATCCCGATCACGGATGATGTGATTGCGGAAATGCCGTTCTATCGTCCTCCGGCAGACTCCCCGGAAATCAAATATCTGCTCGAACGCCGCAAAGCGCTCGGCAGCTTTTTGCCCGCGCGACACACGACCGCCAAGCGGCTCGAAGTTCCGGGCCTGGATTTCTTCAAAGAGTTTTTCAAAGGCTCAGGCACGAGTGAGGTTTCGACCACGATGGCGTTCGTGCGTTTGTTGACGGTGCTGCTGCGCCACAAAGGCATCGGCAAGAACAT
>CAZKMR010000139.1:0-6801 GCA_964553795.1 uncultured Bifidobacterium sp.
GGCGGCAACACGGCCTGAGCCGCTTGCTGTGCTACGAGCGTCATTGCCACGCTGACATCGGAAGGCGTGTAGCGAACGGATTTGCCGCGCGCCTGCAATAGCTTCAACAGTCGCGCGTCCTTTTGCCCGCCGCCGCAACCGAGTCCGATGACGTGAACGGACTTCGCTTTGCTTTGTTGCACCGCCGCCGCGAAAGCGCGGTCGTAGGTGGCCGCGCAATCGGCATCGTTCCGCGACGGCGAATAAGCCTGATGCAACGCGAGCCATTTGTTGGTTTGCTTGATGGAGTCGTAGTGGAACTTGTGATTGACCTGTCGCGTGCGCAGCGAGGCGAGCAAATCACGCCGAACATTTTCCGGAAATTGGCTCGCGTGAATGGCGACGTTGACGACGGACGACATACGCGGGTTGTCGCCGATTCCGTGGGCAGAGACAAGCACAGAGACCGCACGAACGCGTCAGTATTCCCGAAAGGTAATCCGCGCTTTACCCAAATCGTAAGGCGACATCTGGACTTTCACGCGGTCGCCGACGGAAATGCGAATCCAGTTCTTGCGCATTTTTCCGGAGATGTGGGCGAGGACTTCATGCCCGTTGGGCAGCGCGACTTTGAACATCGTTCCCGGCAGGACCTGACTCACCGTACCGGTCAATTCAATTGGTTCTTCTTTAGCCACAGAAAAAATTGATTTGCGTGGGCGAATCGTAGCGAAACCGCCAAAAAAAAATCAAATTCTTTCCAGCCGGTCGTCTTTTGCCATACTGCGCGCGCTCATGGCGAACGTGTTGGATAAGATTTTCCCGGCGACTCTGCGAAGCCGACTACTATCTCGCGCCTGGATTTTCGTTGGAATCGCCATGCTGTTTGCCATCGGCGTGCGTGTTCGGCTGGGCGACATGCCGCTGGAGCGGGACGAAGGCGAATACGCTTATATCGGGCAACTGCTGCTGCAGGGCGAACCGCCGTATCGGGACGCGTATAACATGAAGTTGCCCGGCACGTATCTCGCCTACGCCGCGAGCATGGCGTTGTTCGGACAAACCCCCACGGGCATCCATCTCGGCACAGCCCTCGTCAACGCCGCCACTATCTGGCTGATGTATCTGCTCGGGAAACGCTTGATTGATCCCGCCGCGGGCGCCATCGCCGCGGTCACTTATGCGCTCATGTCCGCCAGTCCGGATGTGTTGGGATTGGCCGGGCACGCCACGCACTTCGTTGTCTTGCCGGCGGTGGGCGGATTTTTGTTGTTGCTGCGCGCGCTTGAAAGCAAGGCACTGAAGTTTCATTTCCTCGCCGGCCTGTTGTTTGGCGTGGCGTTCGTGATGAAACAACACGGCGTGTTCTTCGGGATCTTCGGCGGGCTCTACATTATCTGGGCACGCTGGTGGTCACCGCGAATCGGCACGGACACGCGCAAACCCCGCTGGAAACGCGCCTCGGGCAGCATCCACCAGGACCCGGCGACAAAAACCGATTGGGCGACGCTCGCAAAAGAATTGGCGGTTTACAGCGGCGGCTGCCTGCTGCCGTATTTGGCCGTGTGCGTGTGGCTCTGGGCGGCGGGCGTCTTTCCGCAATTCTGGTTTTGGACGGTCACTTACGGCAGCCAGTACGCCACGGGCCTGCCACTCGTCAATGCGGCGGAAATGGTCAGTCATGCTTTACGCAGTTTTGTCGGCCCAAATCTCGTTTTCTGGCTGTTGCCATGGGTCGGCATGCTGATGCTCTGGTGGGACGATCGCCTGGAAGCGAACCGCCGTTTTTTTCTGACGGGGTTGTTGGTGATTTCGCTCGTGGCGATTTCGGTCGGATTTTATTTCCGGCAACATTATTTCATTCTCCTGCTGCCGGCGTTGTCGCTCTTGATCGCCGTGGGCGTGAGTCGCAGCATGCGATTGTTGGGACGCGACCAAAGCCTCGAAGTTTTTCTCGCACTCGGCGTCGTGTGCGTCGCGGTCGTTGCCACGGGCGCCATGCTCGTGATCAATGGTCCGGTCTGGTTCTCATTCGCGCCACGCAAAGCGGTCGAACAGGTTTATCTCACCAGCGTCTTTGGCGACTCCCGCGAACTGGCACAGTTCATTCGCGAAAATACCGAGCCGGACGCGCGCGTCGCGGTCATCGGTTCCGAACCGCAAATTTACTTTTATGCGCAGCGGCGTTCGGCCACGAGTCACATCTACACCTACGCCCTGATGGAGCCGCATCCGTACGCGCGCACCATGCAGGACGAAATGATTCGTCAGATCGAAGCCGCCGAACCGGACTATGTCGTTTTCGTCCAGAACGATCTTTCCTGGCTGGTTCGCCCGGACAGCGAAAAGCACATTTTCGAATGGTGGCAGCGGTATTGGGAGCAGAACCTGCAACTCATCCGCACCGTCACCACGCGCCAGGGCGTGGATGAGTTCATCGGCAAGGAACCCAAACCGGCCGGCAGTTCGGGCAATTATCTCTTGCTTTTGAAGCGCAAGAGTTGAACAGCCCCAACCCGTTCGCCGTCTGAAACCCTTAAAAAATGCTACCGACTCCTCTTGATTTTCCCGCGCACACCCGACTCGTCTTCGGTGCCGGGGTCATCGCGCAAACCGGCGCCTTGACCAAGGCACTCGGCATTCAACACGTCTTGCTGGTGACAGACCCCGGCATCGTCGCCGCTGGCCACGCGGGGCACGTGCAACAAAATCTCGCAACCAGCGGCCTGCGCGTCACGTTGTTTGATCAAGCGCGCGAAAACCCGACCACGAAATGCGTGGACGATTGCGTGGCGGTCGCCCGCGCCGCGGGCATTGACGGTATCATCGGCCTCGGCGGCGGCAGTTCGATGGACACGGCGAAGGGCTGCAATTTCATTCTCACCAATGGCGGGCAGATGAAAGATTACTGGGGCGTGGGCAAAGCCACGAAATCCATGCTGCCGTTCGTCGCCATTCCCACCACGGCGGGCACAGGCAGCGAAATGCAATGCGCCGCGCTCATCGCCGATGAAGTCACCCACCAGAAAATGGCGTGCCTGGATCCCAAGTGCGCCGCGGCCCTCGCGTTGCTGGACCCCGAGTTGACCGTCTCGCAACCGCCACGCGTCACTGCCGCCACCGGCATTGACGCCATCGCGCATGCAGTCGAAACCGCTGTTACGACCAAACGCAACGAACTGTCGCAACGCTTGTCGCGCGAAGCCTTTCAACTTTGTCGCGCCGCCTTTCCCAAAGTGCTCGCCACGCCGGCCGATCTGGAAGCGCGCGCCCAGATGCAACTCGGCGCGGCCTACGCCGGGGCGGCGATTGAAAATTCCATGCTCGGCGCTGCGCACGCCGCGGCTAATCCGTTGACCGCGCATTTCAATGTCGTTCACGGCCATGCCGTCGGTTTGATGCTCCCACACGTCGTGCGTTTCAACCTGCAACAACCTGAAGCCCGCGCGGCGTACGAAAGTTTTGCCGCTCCCGGTTCCGCTGTGAACCTGCCCGACGAACTCACTGCCCTGCTCCGCCTGACGCCGTTCCCGCAAACCCTGACCGAAGCAGGCGTCACGCGCGAAAGCATTCCGCAGTTGGCCGCTGAAGCCGCGCGCCAATGGACGGCGACGTTCAATCCGCGCCCTATCGTGGCGGCTGACTTTCAGCAACTCTACGAAGCGGCGTTCGCCTGACGCGTTCGCCACCCGCGCGAGGATTGCTTTGCCATGGCGCGGCGAATTCGGCACAGTGCCCGCGTTTGATTGCGCTCGTTTCCATTGCGGCCTTTACCGGATTGATCGCCGGAGCGGTCCACGTCTGGGCCGGGCCGGATCATCTCACCGCCATTGCGCCATTGGCCGTACGCCGACCGCGCCGCGCGTGGCTGCCCGGCGCGCGCTGGGGTTTGGGCCATTCCGCCGGCGTTGCATTCGTTGGCGTTTTATCCCTGTGGTTGCGCGAGGCCATCTCGGTGGAACTGCTGTCCACTTGGGGCGAACGACTCGTCGGCGTGTTGTTGCTGGGCATCGGTTTCTGGGCGTTGCGGCTCGCGCTGAAACAAAACCTGCACGCGCACGAACACGAACACGACGGCGAACGGCATCTGCACCTCCACACTCACTCTCAGGGCCACACCCCGGATGAAGAAACGCCGCATCAACATCGCCACGCGGCTTTCGGCATCGGCACGCTGCACGGCCTCGCCGGCAGTTCGCATTTCCTCGGTGTGCTGCCCGCGCTGGCCTTTCCGACGAAATTGCAGGCCGTGATTTATCTGCTCGGCTTTGGGGCGGGCACCATCGCCGCCATGGCCGTGTTTTCGTGGGGCATCGGCTGGCTCACTACGCGCCTGGGAACGCATGGTGTTAAAGCATATCGCGGGTTGATGGCCGCCTCGGCCGTGGCCGCGCTGGGCGTCGGCTGTTTTTGGCTGACGACGAGCTGGAACTGATTTGTTTCTTGCCAATTTCGCGAGCGGTTTTCATCCTCAATCATGGCAGCGCACTCGCGAAATCTTGACTCCCAATTTTATCAGTCGGCCGACACTTTTTTCCCGGCTCACAGCAATGTGGGCCTCACGTATGACGACCTGACGCTCGCCACGCTTTACTCGGAAATACTCCCCCGCGACACGGAACTCGAAACTCAACTCGCCGAGTCGCTCAAGCTGAACATCCCCGTCGTTTCGGCGGACATGGACACCGTGACCGAGTCGCGCATGGCCACCGCGATGGCGCTCAACGGCGGCATGGGCCTGATTCACTACAACATGCCCGAGCGCCAGCAGCTCTCCGAAGTCAGCCGGGTAAAGTATCACGTTCCGGGCATGATACCCGACCCCATCAAAGTTGCGCCGGATCAACTCGTCGGCGACGTCGTGAAAATGGTGGACGAACGCCGCTTCGGTTTCAGCACGTTTCCGGTCGTAGATGAAAAAGGCCGCTTGGTCGGCTTGCTTTCGGGGCACGTCGTCAAACCGCGTTACGCCAAACGCAATGTCGCCGAGGCCATGACGCCACGCGACCAGGTTCACACTATCAACAAAAAAGAACTGGGCAAAGACCCCATCGCGCGCGCGGACAAGTTTTTCACCGAGCGTCCGGGCATTCACAAATTGCTCGTGGTGGACGACGAAGATCATCTGCACGGTTTGTTCACGATGAACGACGTCGAGCGCATCACGCAGGAAAAGAAAGCGCAATTTCGTCCCGCGCGCGACGCCAGCTTCCGCCTCGTCTGTGGCGCGGCGGTGAGTGCGACGCGGAACGCGTTCGGCGAACTCGATCGCGACCGCATCCTCACACACGTCGGCGGACTCGTGGAACGCGGTGTGGATGCGGTGGCGGTTTCCACGGCCCACGGCCACAGCAAAGGCGTCGGCGACACCGTGAAATTGCTGCGCGCGGAATTCAAACATCTGCCCATCATCGCGGGCAACGTCACCACGGCAGCAGGCGTGGAATATCTCGCCGATTGCGGCGCGAACACGATCAAGATCGGTCAAGGTCCTGGCTCGATTTGCACCACGCGTATCGTCGCGGGCGTCGGGATTCCGCAAATGACCGCGCTCTACATCTGTTCGCGCATGGCGGCGAAGAAGGGCGTTTCCATTCTCGCCGACGGCGGTATCACCAAGAGCGGCGACATCGTGAAAGCGTTGACGCTGGCGAACGCCGTAATCTGCGGCGGCATCCTCGCCGGTTGCACCGAAGCGCCGGGCGAAGTCATGGAGATCGGCGGCAAGATTTACAAACAATACCGTGGCATGGGCAGTCTCGCCGCGATGCGCTCCGGCTCGGCCGCGCGCTACGGCCACGACAAAAATCCGACGCTAAAAGTCGCCGCTGAAGGCATCGAAGCGTTGAAAGAAGTCGTGGGCTCGGTTGAACGCGTGTTAAGCCAGCTCGTTGGCGGCATCCAATCCGGCATGGGCTACCTCGGTGCGGCGAACTTGCAGCAACTGCGCGACAAGGCCCGTTATATCCGCGTCAGTCCTGCCGGCATGAAAGAAGCCGCCCCGCATGACGTGGTGGAATTGAAGACGGGGAATTGAGCAAAGATTTGGTTGTGGCTGGGTAAACCAATTGTTCACAGATTGCTGAGGACTGCTGCGAAACCAAGCGCGATCTTGGACTGCGCCGGCACAGCGTAGCGACGACGGCGCTTTCGAGCGGGCGAGGGTTTCTCGAATTGAAGAAAGCTGGCCGTGCGCACGAAAGCGGTGGCGCGCGTTGCTTGCCACCGCAGTCCAAGACACGACGGATTTGCGGCAGGCTTTCGTGAATAAGATAACCATTTTGGACTGCGGCGGGAAGCGCAGCGCCACACCGCTTTCCCTCCACTTGTGAGAAAACCCAAATTTACCCACGATACCGCCATGCTTCCCGAAAAGATTCCCTGGCCGCACGCCCCGGAACATCGCCTGTCAGTTCGGGGAACATACTTCGTTACCGCCAGCACTTACCTGCGCCAACACCATTTCACTGGTAAAGCCCGACTCGCTGTCTTGCATCGCGGCTTGCTCAAAGTAGCCGCCAAGTTCGACTGGCGACTCGAAGCTTGGGCCGTTTTCTCCAATCATTACCATTTCATCGGGCACTCGCCGGAAACCGAGGACACCGCCGAAAGCCTTTCAGAGATGCTTGGTTATCTTCATGAACAGACCGCCAAGTGGGCGAACAAGTTGGATGCCGTCAAAACCCGCCAAGTCTGGCACAACTTCAGGGAAACCCGGCTGACTTACGAGAAGTCCTATCTCGCCCGGCTTAACCATGTGCATCAAAACGCGGTGAAACACGGTCTCGTGCCGGTGGCGAATCAATATCCGTGGTGCTCGGC
>CAZKMR010000139.1:6901-8989 GCA_964553795.1 uncultured Bifidobacterium sp.
AGCGCAGCGACGACGGCGCTTTGCGGCGGGCGAACGGCCGTTGGAGTGAAGGGGCCAGGCCAACTGGTCGGTGTCAGGGTTGTTGCTTCATGCAGAATAGCAAAACTTGCGTTTGTTCCGTTCTCCGCCTACTTCATTGCCCATGAAATTCCACCTCTTGCTGGGTGCGGTGCTGATGAGCGTTCTGCTCCTCGGCTGCGTCACCACGAAATCCAAGCTTCAGTATCCCGTCACGGCCACCACGAATCAGGTGGATGTGTATCACGGCGTCACGGTCAAAGACCCGTATCGCTGGCTGGAGGATGACAATTCCGCCGCGACCAAGGCGTGGGTCGAGGCGCAGAACCAGGTCACGTTCGATTATCTCGGCCAGATTCCCGAACGCGCGGCGATCAAGGCGCGGTTGACCGAGTTGTGGAATTTCGAGCGTTACGGTGTGCCGTTCAAGGAAGGCGGGCGCTACTTTTATTACAAGAACGACGGCCTCCAGAATCAAAGCGTGCTCTACACGTTGCCCACGCTCGACGCTGAACCGACCGTGCTGCTCGACCCAAACAAACTCTCGACGGACGGCACGGTGGCGTTGAGCGGCATTGAGATCAGCGCGGACGGCAACCTCATGGCGTATGGCATTTCGGTGGCGGGATCGGACTGGCAGGAATGGCGCGTGCGGGATGTGCGGACGGCAACGGATTTGCCGGACGTCATCAAGTGGGTGAAATTCTCCGGCGCTTCGTGGGCCAAGGACGGCAGCGGGTTTTATTATTCGCGTTACGATGAACCGACGGAAGCGGCGAAGCTCACGAAGGTGAATTATTTCCACAAGCTCTACTTCCATCGCCTCGGCACGCCGCAGAGCGAGGACAAGCTCGTTTATCATCGGCCGGATCAGAAGGAGTGGAGCTTCGGCGGCGGCGTCACGGACGACGGGCGTTATCTCATCATCACATCCGGTCAAGGCACGGACCCGCGGAATCGCGTGTTGTATCAGGATTTGCAGACACTCGACGCGCCGGTGGTCGAATTGCTGATGGACTTCGACGCGGACTATTCGTTCATTGATAACGACGGTCCGGTGTTCTGGTTCAAAACCGATTTGGACGCGCCGCGGCATCGCGTCATCGGGATTGACACCCGCAATCCCGGGCGTGAGCACTGGAAGGAAGTCATTCCCCAAGCCGAGGAAACCCTCACCGGCGTGCGCGTCATCAATAATCAATTCCTCTGCACCTACCTCAAAGACGCGCGCAGTCAGGTGAAGGTGTTCGGGCTCGACGGGAAATTTGTGCGTGAGATCGAATTGCCGGGCATCGGTTCGGCTGGCGGTTTCCCCGGCAAACGCCAAGACACGGAAACGTTCTATTCCTTCACAAGCTTCACGTCGCCGGGCGTGATCTATCGCTTGAACCTCGCCACGGGTCAAAGCACAGAATTCCGCACGCCGAAATTGAAGTTCAATCCTGCCGACTACGTGACGCAGCAGGTGTTTTATCTCAGCAAAGACGGGACGAGCGTGCCGATGTTTATCACGCACAAGAAGGGATTAAAATTAAATGGCAAGAACCCCACCCTGCTCTACGGCTACGGCGGATTCAACATCAGTCTGACGCCGTCGTTCTCGGTGGCAAATCTCGCGTGGATGGAAATGGGCGGTGTGTATGCAATGCCCAATCTGCGCGGTGGCGGCGAATACGGTCAGGCGTGGCACCAGGCGGGCACGAAATTGCAGAAGCAAAATGTGTTCGATGATTTCATTGCCGCCGCGGAGTGGTTAATCGCGAACGGTTACACGAATCCGAAGAAGCTGGCGATTGCGGGTGGCAGCAACGGCGGCTTGCTCGTCGGTGCGTGCCTGACGCAACGTCCCGATCTCTACGCCGCGTGTCTGCCCGCGGTGGGCGTGATGGATATGCTGCGCTTCCACAAATTCACCATCGGCTGGGCGTGGACGAGTGATTACGGCTCGGCGGAAAATGCGGAGGAATTTCCCGCGCTCTACAAGTATTCGCCGCTGCATAACCTCAAGCCAGGAACAAAGTATCCCGCCACGATGATTACGACGGCGGATCACGATGATCGCGTCGTGCC
>CAZKMR010000140.1:0-8778 GCA_964553795.1 uncultured Bifidobacterium sp.
CAGTTGGATCGCTTGAAGGGCGTGAACGATCCACGCGCCGTCAGTCGGGACGAAGTTCGCACGAAGGAAAATGATGTCGCCGTGGCGAGGGCGGAACTGGATGCCGCGCGGGCGCAGTTGGCGCAGACGCAGGTGCGCTTGATGCGCATGACGGTACTTGCGCCGCGTGCGGGAACGATTCTGCAAGTGAACGTTCGCCCCGGCGAATACGCCTCCGCCACGCCGAAGAATCCCGCGATGATGCTCGGTGATCTGGATCATCTTCAGGTCCGCGCCGATGTGGATGAACAGAACGCGCCGCGTCTGCAACCTGGCCAGACCGCGACCGCCTATGTCAAAGGCGACACGACGCAGCCGATTGAGTTGAGCTTCGTGCGCATCGAGCCGTATGTCGTGCCGAAGGTGTCGCTGACCGGCGCGAGCACGGAACGCGTGGATACACGCGTGTTGCAGGTCATCTACTCGTTCACGCGTCCACAGGATCGCCCGATGTATGTCGGGCAACAGGTGGACCTGTTCGTGAAATCGGAAATTCCAGCGGTGGCCGCCAAAGTAAAGACCACCGCAACCAAGCAATTCGCCAAGAACTGAAACAACCCCTCACCCGGCCTTCCACCTTCGCTAAAGCTACGGCGGACGAATCGGCCACCCTCTCTCCATCCGATGGGAGAGGGACGGGGTGAGGGGCAACTGAGAGACAATTTCTACCAGGACAGAACACCAACCATCGAAAGGCAGTTTATGAACCCCAACCAAACAATTTCACTGATGAAGACTCCGATGCCGACATATTATCCCTCCCCTCCCGACATTGAGGCGATCCCTGCCGAGCAGAGGCAAAGTCCAACCTCGCTCCTCAGCCCTCGCCCCGCTTCCTCCCGGGGCGGGGGCCACGGGGCGGCTGTTGCGCTGGAACGCGGCTATGTGCGTAGCACCAGCCGCTGCAACTTCGCAATGAATGGCGCGCCCAAGCATTGCCCACACCCTTCCGCGTTCGCACCTGCTGCGGCTGGTCTGCGACACAGCCGCGCTCCGATGCGTTCCATCGCCCTCGCGTTTGGCGCAGCCGTCATGCTGTTCGCCGGTTGTACCGTTGGCCCAAACTACTCACGGCCAACCATCGTCACGCCGACAACCTGGAAAGAAACCGCGGTTGCCACCAATGCTCCGGTGTTGCCGCCCGAGTGGTGGACGATTTTCAACGATGCGGATTTGAACGCGCTCGAAACTCAGGCCGTTGCCGCGAATCAAGACTTGAAGCGCGCCGTCGCCCGAGTCACCGAAGCCCGCGCCATTGCGCGCGTGAGCAAGGCGGATTTGTATCCAAGCCTGACCGAGCGGGACGGCTACACGTGGACGCGTTACAGCGAAAACCGCGACAACCAGCCGCTCCAGCGCGAGACGGATGATTTCAGTTCGACCTTCGATCTGAGTTACGAACTGGATGTCTGGGGGCGCGTGCGCCGCAATATCGAAGCGGCCAACGCCGACTACGCCGCCGTCGCAACGGATTTGCAGGTGGTGCTCCTCACGCTCACCGCGGATGTGGCGCGGGACTATCAACTGCTCCGCTCACTCGACAACGAGCGGATGGTGATTGAGGCCACCATCGCGCTGCGCAAGGACACGTTGCAACTTCAGCAAACGCGCAATCAGGCTGGGCTCATCAACGAAGTGGACGTGACTCGCGCCCGCACCGAGCTGGCCAATGTGGAAGCCGAACTCCAGGCCGTCACTCGTCGGCGTGCTCAGGTCGAGCACGTCCTGGCGGTGTTGTGCGGACAGCCGCCCGCCAATTTCACTGTGGCCGCGAAAGCCACGCGCATCGTGCCGCCGGAAATTCCGGCCGGATTGCCCTCGTCCCTATTGCAGCGCCGTCCCGATGTGGTCGCCGCCGAACACAATCTCGAAGCTGCAAACGCGCGCATCGGCGTAGCCAAGGCGGCGTTCTTCCCGACCATCAAACTCACGGGCGCTGCCGGTTACGCGAGTGCCGACTTGAGCACGCTCGTGGATTGGCCCAGCCGGTTCGCGCAATTCGGCCCGAGCATTTCCGTGCCGATCTTTCAGGGCGGGCGCAATCGTGCGAATCTGAAAGCCGCCGAAGCGCGTTGCGAACAAAATGTCGCCACCTATCGCGGCTCGGTCCTCAACGCCTTCCGCGAAGTGGAAGATTCACTCTCTGACCTGACTACGCTCGCCGCCCAAGCCGAGGCGGTGAATCGCGCCCTCGCTTCTGCGCGCGACACGGTGTCACTGGCCAACGAGCGCTATCAAAAAGGCCTGACGAGTTATCTGGATGTGGTGGACGCCCAACGGGAAGCCCTCAAGGCCGAGCGGCAAGACGCTCAACTTCGCGGCGAGCGCGCCGTTTCAACCATCCTCCTGGCCAAAACCCTCGGCGGCGGATGGGAACGGCCTGATGCCGTTCAGTTGGCGGAATCAACCGCGAAGTAAACCCACGACTCCAAAATCAAATCGTATCTCAATCAGAATGCTTCCGCGGGAGCGAGCGACAAGGTGTTTGTCTGCCCGGGCGATGACGTTGATTTGAACGGGCCAATCGCAGACTGGTTTCTCCAGGAGCCGGGCGGCAAAAGCTTCTACCGTCAGGTCTGGACGCGCTTTTCGAGTTACGCGTTCAACGCCGAGGCGCGTGGTGCGAGTGGCGATTTCGGCATGGCTCAGAAAGTTTTCAGTTCTGTGCGCGAGCCGTCAAAGACCGTGCTCATTGGCGAAGTCTCCGGCTTTGCCGGGTTAAGCACGCACAAGCGCAGGGCCAGGCTTCAATTTGCCGACGCGCAGAACGTGATGAGCTTCGTGGACGGACACGTAAGCTTCATCAAGATGTATTGGAACGGCGTTCCGGCGTTGGAAGGATTCCCATTCTTCTACGAACCAACCGCCCAGTACGGCTACAAATGGTCGGGCAACTAATGTTCCGCTTTTCTGGGATTGAACTCGCGGTCAACCCGTTCTTCTTCGACAAGGTGACTGTTCTGATCAAACCGGTCTGCCAGGTCGCCTGATTCCCAGCTTTTGCATCCGGCTGCGGAGCGTGCTGGGGTTCATGTCCAGGACTTTCGCCGCGCCGCGTTCGCCTTCGATCATCCAGTTGGTTTGATTTAACACCGACTCGATGTGCCGCCGCTCCACGTCGTCGAGCGAGCCGTCGCTTTTCCCAGTAGCGGCCGAGGTAACGAGGCTCTGATCAATTGCGGATTGCCGATTTCCGATTTCCGATTTTGAAGTTTGAGCTTCCTCACGCCGGCTGCCAATTGGCAGGGTTGCCGGCGCGCGCAATTCCTCCGCGAGCACCAGCGTTTTGCCCGGCGACAAAATCACGGCGCGCTCGATCACGTTCTGCAACTCGCGGATGTTGCCCGGCCATGCGTAGCTGGTCAGCCCGCGCAAAGACTCCTCGTCAATCTGCGTGATCGGCTTGCCCATCTTCCTGGCGAATCTTTGCACGAAGAACATCGCCAGCAGCGAAACGTCACTGGCGCGCTCGCGCAACGGCGGCACGCGCAGCGGCACGACGTTGATTCGGTAAAACAAATCGGCGCGGAACTTGCCTTCGCGCACCAGTTCTTGCAAATCGCGATTCGTCGCTGCCACAACACGCACATCCACCTTGATGGTTCGGCTGCTGCCGATCGGCTCGAATTCTTGTTCTTGCAAGACACGCAGCAGTTTCACCTGCGTGTCCATGGGAAGTTCGCCAACTTCATCTAGGAAGATCGTGCCACCATCGGCTAGCTTGAAACGTCCATCGCGATTCGCAATCGCCCCAGTGAACGCGCCTTTGACGTGACCAAACAACTCGCTCTCCACCAGTCCAGCACTGATCGCTCCGCAATTCACTTTTACCAAAGGCCGGTTTTTGCGGGGGCTGCGATCATGAATGGCGCGGGCGATGAGTTCCTTGCCTGTGCCGGTCTCGCCGAGGATGAGGACCGTCGAATCCGCTGCGGCCACCTGTTCAACCATCCGCAACGTCTCGCGCAATTTCGGATCGTTCCCGATAATCTCGCCAAAGTTATGCTCGTTGCGGATTTCTTCCTGCAGATAAGTATTGGTCGCTTCGAGCCGAACCTTTTCGCGCTCCATCAACACGCGGTCCGTGATGTCCACGAACATGGTGCGCGTGTATTGCCCGCTGCTGTCGGGTCGCGACCACCACTGAATCCACAACGGCTTGCCATTGTCCTTGCGCCGTAATTCCAGCACGACTCCGCTCGTATCAATGCCCTTGCCGATGGACTCAAATGCCGCTTTCAGGCGCGCTTGCGCTTCGGGCGTATCGGGAATGAAATTTTTTCCGTACGTATGCGGCACATCGGCTTCCGTGATGCCCAACGTCTTCAATGCCGTTTTATTTGCCCGGATGAACTTGGAGTCCAACCCCTCGTTCACGTAGGCAATCGGCGCTTCATCGAACAAATCCCGCAGCCGTTCGTCGCTCTCCTCCTGGCGTCGCTGCAAATCCTCGAACGCCCGTTCGCGTTCGAGTTCCACCGCCGCCCGCGCTGCGAAGGTTTCCAATACCGACAGCGCCAGCGGATCAGCCGGCATCGGCTTGTCATCGAACGTGACCAGATGTCCAATGACGCGTCCGTCCGAGCCGCGCAACGGCACGCCGAGATAACTGACCGTTCCAAGATCAATCATCCCCTTGTCTTCGGGAAACGCTGCGGGCAGACCATCTGGTACGTGGCAAACCCGTCCCTCGGCCACTTTCATGCACGGCGTGCCTGGCAAGGCATACTCAAAGTCCGCGCCGAAATCATTGTCTTGAAAATAAGCCAGCGACCGGGCACGCAGATTCGGCAGGCACTCCGCCACGAACGCGAACCGCACGTGCAAGCCTTCCGCGAGATGTTTGACGAGCGACCGAAAGAATTGCGTCCCGGTCGTTGCCGCCGTGCCTTGAATGATGGCGCGCAGCAGTTCTTCCGCGCGATGGGGAGAAGTGCTGGAAACCTCGCTGCGCGGCGCAGCCGCAGAGGACTTGGTCAATTTCTTGGGCGAGTCGGGTTTCATGGAAACGGGCGCGGCCGTTCTGCAACAGCCGCGCCAAGACTAGGCAAACGCCGAAATTTCAACAAGCGCAGATCGGCGCGTTGCGCATCACCTGGTTAGTGGTAGTTCTCGCGCTGCGAAAAGTGGTGGAACTGGTCGCGCTGCAACCAGCAGCGCCGCGTGCAACGGCGCAACGCCTTTGAATTGGCAGCCCGCGTCCCCGCAGCATTCCGGCCCTGCACGGGCCGGGGTTGTCGCAGCGCGACAACCGCTACCAACCCAGATCACTTCGCTGCAACCTTGGCTTCAAACACTGCCGCGCCTGCCTTGGCCACTTCCTCATCCTGCGCCGCGCTTTTGGCCCCGCTGACGCCGATGGCGCCAATGATCTGACCGTCATGCATGATGGGAATACCGCCTTGCAACGGCGTGAAATCCGGCAGGGCGGTCATCGTGAAGCGCCCCTTGTTAACCGTGTCTTCAAAAAAGGCCGTGGGCTTCTTGAAGATTGCGGAGGTCCGCGCCTTGCCGATGGAGACATTCGCTCCCGCCGCAAAGCTCGTCTCCGGGCGCGCCAAATAAAGCAGGTTGCCGCCGTCATCAACGATGGCAATGGACGGCGCGGCCCCGTTCTCCTTGGCGTATTTCATTGCGGCGGCGGCGACTGCTTTGGCGCCATCGAGTGTCAGCGCATGTTTGATGGCAACGTGCCCTTGCGCCGTGTGTTCGTCCGCGAGAGCAACAGTTGCCAGTGTCCCGACTACGAGTAGTGAGAGGAGTGTGATTTTTGTTTTCATGCTTTGAGAGTTTCGTTTGGCTGGTAGGGTGCGTCACTCCGTGCGCGCCGTCGGTTGTAATTCGACGCGCGGCGCGCAGAGGGCTGCACGCCCCACCTTGGGTTAATTGATCTTCGCTAGGTCGAGCACGGATTTACCAAAGAGTGAATCCACGGGATCTTTCTTTCCAGCCTTGGCCTCAATGAGCAGCGGCCAATACTTGTCCGCCTTTACCTTGTTGCCTGCGACATCTTTCTGCCACAGTTCATCCGCGCCCTTCGTGTGTTGCACAATGAGCTGTCCATCCACGATGGACCAGATCAGCGGATCAGCCGGACGGACCTTGCCAATGCTGGCGGCGTAACCACAGAACCCACCGTAGGCCGGCGCATACTTCGTCGGATCTTTCTCAAACGTGGCCCGATGTTCCTGCGAAACGAAGTGATACAGCGCGCCGTTAAACGTGGCTTCGATCTTCTTGTCGCCTTTCGCGGGTTTGCTGCCAGCGAAATAGCTCACGGGATCGTAGCCTTCGAGCGCGACACCCTTCTTGTCGGTGAACACCAGCGTCTTGCCGCCAAACACGCCGTTGCGTGCCACCAACCCGGGCCAGTTCGCGTCGGCCTTTACGATGTTCGGCGCAAGTTCCTTGTTGAACAGGTCGAAAGCCTTCTTGTTGTGTTGCAGAATCAACTTCCCATCAATGATCTGAAACCACTCCGGCGAAATCGGCGACAACCGATCAATGCTCGCCGCGTAACCGCAATAGCCACCGTACGCCGGTGCATACTTCGATGGCTCGGCCGCGAACAAGGCTTTGTGCTCGGCGGACGCGAAGAGATATTTCGCGCCATCGTATTCGGAGTTGAACTTGGCGTTGCCTTTCACGGCTTTGCTGTCGGTGAAATAAGCCACCGGATCGTAGCCCTGGATGGCCAGGCCCTGTTTGTTTTTCAGAACGAGAGATTTTCCACCGACTTCGGCGGCATGGCCCGCGGCAAGCACCGCGAGTCCGGCGATTAAACTGAGAACGGTCTTTTTCATTTGCGATTTCGATTGTTGGTTATGACGGGCAAGAGTGAGTCGGCGATTGAGTGCAAACCTTTCACCGCTTCGCACCGCAAAGTCACTACGGTTCACACCGGCGGCATTCGTTCTCAACCTCTCATTAGCACCGGGCTTCAGCCCGGTGATTGCGCGGTTATGACAAAACCGTTTCAACGGTTTCTCCGAGGACAGGAAAGCCGTTGAAACGGCCGAAGCTGGGCGGTCGTTTAACACCGGGCTAAAGCCCGGTGCTAATGAGATTGGAAGCAACCGAATTGAGTTGGAGCGCGTGCCCATCTGGATCACGAACGATGAACGCTGGCAAAGCTGCGACCGGCTTTGAAACAAATCGGACTCCGCCCCTGCGTAATGCCCCGGCCTGATCCTGCAAATCATCCACCACCAACTGCGTGTTCCAAAACACCAGATCATTCGCCTTTGCGTCCGCAGGCAAATCCCGCCCGCCCGGCGGCGCGATGTATTCCAGGAACTCAATGCCCGGACCTCGCTCCCCCTTGAGCGCCGTGATGCGCAATCGCGCGCCGAAAACTTGATTCAAATGCTCCTGCTCCGTCCCGTAATTGTGCGCTCCACCCGCAACCTTGAAACCAAGCTGGTCACGATAGAAAGCAAGACTCCTGTCCGTGTCGCTCACCACGATGGCCGTGTGGTCAATTCCGAGAAACACTGGAGCGCCGGTCTCCGACCCGGTGTGCTTCTGCCAGCGCGGATCGCCTTTGCCCGGCGGAAAGAAAATAATTTCGAGCACATGATCCTCGGGGTCGCGGAAGTAAAACGCCTTGATGCCCGCCGCGCCTTTGTTCCATTCCGGCAACGTCTGCGGCGCAGTCGAGACGTGCTTCACCTTGTGCGAGCGCAATCGCTCGTAAGCCCGATCCATGTCGCTTACGACGATGGCGATGTGCTGAAACCAGTGGTCGTAACTGCGGGAATCCGCCGGGATCGGCCTGCCCTTCCTCCCGAGGTGCTCCGTCAACGTAATGTGCTCATCGCCGAGCTTCAATGTGGCGCGGCGCAACCTCACGTTGCTCAACCCCAGCAGCGCGTCGTGCTCCCGTCCGCTTGTTTCTGAAATGGCAATCAACTCAAACGGCAGCGTGTTCGTGTAGAAATTCAGTTCGCGCCCGAGATCGTTCACCGTCAAACCGATTGCGCCCACCTCGCGCACGGCAGCCAGGACTGGCAGCGCAAGCAACAGCAGAATTGCGACGGCAGATGCAATTTGTAGCCGCCGACGTGAGGAGGCGGAAACGGCTGCTCGATTCGACTCCGCCTCCTTACGTCGGCGGCTACAAAACTTCAGGGTCGAACCGGACCACCGCCGTTTGGAAGCGTGAAGGCGGGGCGCTGGTGGTGGGAAAACGACGGGAATCCGGTTCGCCCTGATAAATCGTCGGACAATAACTTCCGTAAAAGCATTGCGATTTTGCATTCACGAATTCGTCGGCCCACCGGCTCATTCCTTACTGTTTCATTTCAATCCCAGCGCCTTGATGCGCGAGGCCAGCGTCGTGGGTTTCATGTTCAGCAATTCGGCCGCGCCGTCCGGGCCGAACACTTTGCCACCGCTTTGTTTTAGAGCCGCCGCGATGCTCTCTCGCTCGTGGCGTTTTAGTTCATCGCGGGTAAGTATGACACGGGCAGGTGCGGCGGCGTTGTGGGTGCGGGCGGGCTCGACGATTTTTGTTTCCGGCAATTCAAACTGCAACGAGCCGCCTTGCGCGAGGATGACCGCGCGCTCGACGGCGTTCTGGAGTTCGCGGATGTTGCCGGGCCAGTCGTGCGCGGAGAGTTGGACGGCTTGCGCCCTGGTCAGTCGCGGCGCGGGACGGTTCATCTTCTTGGCGGTCACGCGGACGAAGTGCGCCGCGAGTTGCGGGGCTGCATCATGACCAAGCGCGAGCGCGCCGCA
>CAZKMR010000141.1:0-8719 GCA_964553795.1 uncultured Bifidobacterium sp.
GGCAGTCGTCATTATCCGAAGCCGTAGGTTTGGCCCAGAATTCAATCGTGAATGGAGCGGTTGCGTCCGGGTTCAGCGCCGCGTTGTATGGAATCGTGGTGCGAGCGCCAGTTCCATCGTAATAGGATGAGTAGTCGGGACCGGTAGCGACGGCTCCCGGCCGGTAAACGATCACGTCGGGAGTATGCGTGCCGTCGCCCGCCGTACCCAGACTGCCAACATTGTAGCTAGTGGGAATCGCCGCATGGGCGGTTGCGAGGAATAAGGTTGATGATGCGGCCAGCGCCAGAGTGAGTTTGATGGTTGTTTTCATGGGGTTTTTGGAATGGTGATCCAGTGTTTCCTCGCGAAAGACAAACAGTCAATTGAACGAACGTTCGATAAGTGAAGTGCGTGAGTCATCGGTCCACGACGAGACTTTTGCAGCCGAATTCCCGAGCTGGTGAACGACAAGCCCATTCCCCCACACTATGGGTTTGTGAAGCGCTTAACTCGGTAGGGCTCGCAGTCCTCTGCGAGCCACGACGCGCACGGAGTGACGCGCCTTACCAAGAGAATTTGTTAATCTTGTAAATTGACTCACTCGCGCCCACTCGCTCGGCCCTGCGGCCTTCGGTTTCACCTAATTCCTTTCGCCATTTCCCAAACGGCTCAAGTCTGTCTAAACTTCGGCTCGTCAGTTTTGGCAGACGGTCACCGTCCTCGCCCACCGAATTTGTGTTTTATCCGTGTCCATCTGTGGCGGATCTCCGCGTCTCTGCGTCTCTGTGTCTTACAATGGGGCAGCGCAATCCCTAAAAGGTTCTCCTTCTTCCTGTCACGGAAACTGCTTAGTGCTCATCCGATAGGAGCTATTTATGAATAAGGAGCGTTTCAATGATCTGCTGATCGCCATGGTTCTGTGTGAATCTGGCCTTTCGGACTTGTTGTTCATTCCGGGCCGGGTGCCTCAGATGTCTTGTTATGGACAATTGCGGTCTTACACCAGTGACTTGATCACCGAACCGGTGACCGCCGAAATGACGGCGCAACTGGCCGAAATCCTGATGGATGGCAATACTTTGGTCGCCGAAAGCTACCAGCGGAACGGCTCTTGTGATTGCAGTTATGCCGTGCCCGGCGTCGCCCGGTTTCGCGTGAATATCTATTCGCAGGCCGGGCATCGGGCGATCGCGATGCGCAAGCTTTCCAATGCCGTCCCGCAGCTTGAAGACCTCAAGGTGCCTCCGGTTTTCGATAAAATCGTCACCGAGAATGCCGGCCTCGTTTTCATCACCGGGGCCACCGGCACCGGCAAGACGACGACGCTGGCGGCGATCCTGAACGAAATCAATCGCACGCAGGACATTCACGTCATCACGCTCGAAGATCCGATCGAGTATCTGCATGAACCGGCGCGGGCGAGTTTCAGTCAGCGCGAGTTCGGCAAGGATTTCTACAATTTTTCCTTCGGCCTCAAAGCGGCCCTGCGGCAGGCGCCGCATGCCATTCTGGTCGGGGAGATTCGGGATCGCGAGACCATGGAAGTCGCCATCACCGCCGGGGAGACGGGACATATCGTCTTTACGTCGCTCCATACGATCAACGCCAGTCAGACGATTAACCGCATCCTGGGCATGTTCGACAAAGACGAGCAATCGCTGATGCGGCAGCGGTTGGCGAATTGTTTGCGCTGGGTGGTGAGTCAACGGCTCGTGCCGCGGCTGGACGGCGGACTGCAATTGGTCACGGAAGTGATGGGCAACAATCTGCGTTCGCGGGAAGTTCTCATCGCGGGCGAATCCGAGAAACACAATCTGCACGAGATTATCGAAAGTAGTGTCACGCCCTGGGGTTGGCACAGTTTCGAACAGTCGCTGCTCAACGCGGTGCTCGCGGGCGATATCGCTCCGGAGACCGCCTTGCATTACTCGAATCACAAGAACCAGATGCAGCAGGCGCTGGACAAAGTCACGGCGGGCCGCGTGAAGGCCCCCGTGATTCGGATGAGCGACCCGACTGCTTTAGGCGAAAAGCCGGTGGTGGCAGAAGCCACGGCGGCATGATTCAACGCGCGTTTTGGTTGATCGGTTTGTCCACCTGAAATGCCGCAGGGAAATCGGCGGCTTCTTGGCCATCACGCGATTTCAGTCTTTTGTTTTGCGAACCGCCCAAGGGCGCGTTGAGCGGGATTTCCATACCGCCCAATTCATTCATCGTAGCGTAAAGGCGATGCTCCAGGGCGCGGGCGACGTCGCGGTGCTGGCCGTCGTAGAGCAGGTTTTTGGTTTCACCGGGATCGGTTTGCAAATCGTAAAGTTCGTCGGCGTCCCACAGGCCATAGTAGGTGATGTATTTGTAGCGCTCGCCGCGTAACGCGAACACAGTCGGCGATTGCGGAAAATTTTTCTCCCAGTAATAAACATAGAAGAAGTATTCGCGCCACGGAATCTCTTGTCCTTGCGCCAACGGCAGCAGGCTGTCGCCGTCCATGTGCGGCGGTTTGGCCAGCCCCATCGCGGCCATGATGGTCGGTGCGATGTCGATGTTGGCGACCATTTCATCCACGACCGTGCCCGCCTTGAACAGGTTCGGGCATTGCATAAGCAGCGGCACGCGAATGGACGTTTCGTACGCCACGCGTTTGTCGATCAGTCCATGTTCGCCAAACATGAAGCCGTTGTCGCCCATGTAGATCACCAACGTGTCTTCGTAAATGCCCATCTTTTTCAATTGGTCCAGCACGCGCCCCACGTTTTCGTCCACGGCGGACAAGGTTTCGCAATAACGCTTGTAGTAGCCCTCGATGTCCAACGCGCTGTGATAGGGAAAATCCACGCCGTGCCAGGAATTCCGTTGGTCGCGCACCCAACGCGGGGTGTTGTCGGCAGCGGTGGGCGGA
Source organism: uncultured Bifidobacterium sp. (assembly GCA_964553795.1). Taxonomy (GTDB): domain Bacteria; phylum Verrucomicrobiota; class Verrucomicrobiia; order Limisphaerales; family JADLHS01; genus JADLHS01. Next base: position 2,882 of record CAZKMR010000141.1, read on the forward strand.
TGCAATTGGGTGGCGGGCTGCTGGAATGGCAGATCCTTGAACTGCCCTTCATGCCGGGCGGCGGGCGTGAAGTTGGCGTGAACCGCCTTGTGCGACAGATAGAGGCAGAAGGGTTTCTCGGACGGTCTTTGCTGCGCGAGAAATTCCAGTGCGTAATCGGTGAGTTCATCCGTGATGTAACCTTTTTGCTTCACGCGTTGCCCGTTTACATTGAGCGTGTAATTCGGATTCGGCGGCAGGTATTCACCCTGACCGCGAAAACTCACCCAGTAATCGAACCCGGGTTGCGGCGCATCGGATTCGCCGCCCATGTGCCATTTGCCGACGAATGCGGTGGCGTAACCGGCCCGCTGGAGATATTGCGGAAAATAAATCGTGCCGGGCGGGATCGGGCGGTTGTTATCGATGACGCGATGACGAAACGTATAGAGCCCGGTGAGAATCGAGGCGCGACTCGGAGAGCAGAGCGACGTGGTAACGAAGGCGTTCTTGAAATGCACGCCGTTCGCGGCCAGTGAATCGAGCACCGGCGTCTGCGCGAATTGATGCTTCATGAAACTCATCGCGTCGTAACGATGATCATCGGTGAGAATGAACACGACATTACGCGGTTTGCTGCCGGGAACACGTTCAGGCAGAACGTCCCGCGGCACTGGAGTTACGGCCGGGATTACGGTCGGGAGACACAGAAACAGGAGCAATAGAAAACGAGGCTTCATGGCTGCGAGCAGACTAGAACGGTTGAATGATTGGTGAAAGATGGAAAGTGAAAATCAATCGGCCGCCTGAAAGGTGATGACCCGGAGCGGACTGCCGGTGTCGCCGGATTGTTTGGGGCTTCTTGAATGTGAACCGACAAGCGATTCGGCGGGGGGGAGCGATCGATTTGCGGCTGACCGATAAACGACCGGTTGCGCGTTGAACCAGTTTTAAGTCGGTCCAATTGCTCTTTGCCGTCGCAGCATCGGGCAAATGGAATTTGACCAAATGAATGCGGTGATTGCGGTCGGTCGCTTGCGGTGCGCGCAGAAAACTCGTCCCTGGCGCGGGCGTCAAGGAATGAAACAACGCCAACGCAAGCATCGGACTTGCTCACGCGGAACAAGCCCGATGAATGATGTCGTGTTCGGGTTTGGGCAAGCCGTCAGGCGGCTTTGGCTTCAAACAAGTGAACGTCGCGTTGCGGGTAGGGGATGGTGATGCCCTCGGCGTCAAACCGTTCCTTCACCTTCCGCGTGAGGTCCAGTTTGGTGGCAAGGAAATCGGTGCGCTTGACCCAGGGCCGCGCGAAGATGTTCACGGAGCTGTCGCCCAGTTCAGCGATCGCCACCAACGGCTCCGGTTCTTTCAAACAACGGCTGTCGGCGGCAACGATTTCCTTGATGACGCGGACGGCTTTGTCCATGTCATCGTCGTAACCGATGCCGAAGACGAGTTCAATGCGGCGGTCATCGTTCTTGGCGAAGTTCTTGATGACATTGCCCCAGATTTTGGAATTGGGAACGATCATCGCAATGTTGTCCGGGGTATGCATGTGGGTGACGAACAAATCGATTTCGTCCACGATGCCCGCCGTGCCGAAGTCCACGAAGTCGCCCACTTTGAACGGGCGAAAGACGAGCAGCATGATGCCGGCGGCGACGTTGCTGAGCGCGCCTTGCAAGCCGAGACCGATGGCCAGTCCCGCGGCGCCAAGCAGGGCGACGAGGCTGGCGGTTTGCACGCCGAACCGGTTGAGCACGGCGATCAACGTCAGGACGATGATCAACGTGCGGACGGCTTTACCCAGGATGATGGTCAGGGTTTTGTCCAGCTTTCCGGTTTTTTCAGCGCGGTTTTGGATGACGCGACCGAGCCAGCCGGCGACCAGCCAGCCAACCACCAGAATGGCGATCGCTGTGCAGATATTTACGGCGTAACCGATCAGCATGGTTACGAGTTCGGGAGTCAATGTCATAATACGTTCCTTGGTTAGGGGTTCAGGTTTATGACAGCAAACGAAGCGTGTGCGTTGGGGGATCTGCCGGAATTATTTGCAATCGCCCCGCCGCTTTCCGCAAATCGCATCCGCCAACTGCCAGCTTAAAATGGTCCCGATTCGACGGTGAAGTCAACGCAAGTATCGTGAGCGATCCGATTGCTGGCGGGCGACGAGAGGGAAGTAAAGCGGCCGGGAGATGTTTATTTCGACTGATGGTCGGCGCGCCACTTTTTGCCCGGCGCAGAAGCGAGGAATTCCGCGTAATCCTCCTCATCCTGAATGGCTGCCAGCATGTCCACTTCGAGATTCTTCTCCGTCAGGCTGAGCAGGCGGGCGGTTTCGGTGAAATCCTTCTTTTCCAACGCGATGGTGAGCAGCACATCGTAGCTGTTCGGGAGCGAGGGTTCGCGTTCAATGGCCTTGTTGGCCAGTTCGCGGGCCTTGGTCGGATCCTTCACTTCCAGATATTGCGCTGCGAGCAGGATCAGCAAATACGGGTCGCCGCCGATAAAGCGATCCAGCTTTTCGATGGCGGCGATGGCCTTGCGCGGCTGCTTTTTCATGACGAAACCGTCAATGCTCACCAGTGCGAGGGAAGGATCGTTCGGGTGATGTTTCTCGAACGCCTCAATCGTGGCGAGGTACAGCGCGTCGTCCGTGTTGCTGACGGCCATCAGGCGCATGACGAGCAACGTTTTTTCGACGCGCAAGGATTCCGGCAGGCTGTCGTAGAGTTGGATCGCGGCGGCGTAATCGCCATCGCGCACCAACCGGGAGAGCTTTGTCACTTCGCCGCTGTGCGTGATCCAGTCGCCCTTGCCCTTGGTCAGGCGGGTCAGCAGTGAGCGGTCGCTTTCGGCGGCGGCGGTCAGATACAAACGGCGAAAGGTTTCCGACAGCTTCTCGCCGGTGATCATGACAAACATATCCACGACGCGAAGTCGTCCGGTGCGGGTGCGTTCCAGTTCGAGGATGTGATAATTCAGCGCGCCTTGCGCGTCAAGGCCGCGAAAGACCAGTTGCGGCCGCTCATTGGTGGTGATGGTGCGCAGCAGTTTGTAGGAGTCGAAAGACTCCATGCCTTTGGAAAGATTTCCGCTGAACCCGCTGCCCAGCGCGCCCTCGCGAAACCCGCGCTTAAACTCTTCCTTGCCCGGTTGGTCGGCCGTGGCGAGTTCCAGCAGGCGCCGAAAATCAACCGACTTCACGAAGAAGGCGGGGCCGTTGGTGCGGAATTCGTGTTCAATGCGGAGGCCGAACGCTTCCGCTTCGGCGGCGGAAATTGGAGCGGGGGGCGATGTTTGCGCAAGAATGGTGAGACTGCTGGCGAGAAGGAAAACGCTGGATAGGAGTTTCATGCGCGCCGCGAGCTTTTCGTGGTGGGCCCATCTTGTCAAGCCATTGCCCGAACCTGTTTGGAGGAAAGTAATCAACTCGCGGCGGCAGGGCGACCGAGCTCACCGAGCGTTGCGTATGGACTACGAAACCCGCAAGCTGCGCGTGCATGTTGCGATTCTGGATGTTCACCGTAATGCTGGTGCTTGGGATGCTGCTCCTGTTTTTTGTGGGGCAAGCGATGGAGTTGCCCGTGCTGGCAGAGGATACTTCATTTTTGCTCAGCCAAAAGAAATGGGTGGCGGGTGCCGCTGGAGTCGGATTGCTGGTCGTGGATGTCATCGCGCCGGTGCCGTCGAGCATTGTCATGCTCGTGAATGGAATGCTGTTCGGCGCCGTGGGCGGGACGTTGCTATCGGTGGCGGGCGGATTTGGCGCGGCGTCAATTGGATTCTGGATTGGAACGCGGGGCGAAAGCGTGGGGCAACGTTGGATGGGGGCGGCGGCGTTGGCGCGCGCGAACGCCTTTTTCCAACGGCACGGGATGGTGGCCGTCATCGTGTCGCGGCCCGTGCCAATTCTGGCGGAAGCCATCACGATTATCGCCGGCCTTGCGCGAATGTCGGGGCGAAAGTTCACCCTTGCGGTGCTGCTGGGACTGATCCCAACAGCGATGATTTACGCAGTGGCCGGCGCGTATGCGTTGAATGTTCGCAGTGGCATTTACGTTTTTCTCGCCGTGCTGACACTGGCTGGAGTGGTTTGGCTCTGGGGCAAGCGGATGACCGTTCGTGAGCCTTGACTCCCGTCACCTCCCTCTCTCAAATGGGAACGACTCAACAAACATCATGAACGTTTTTCGCTCCGCACTCGTAATTGGCATCAGCTTGGTGGTAAGCGTGGGGGCCGACGCGCAAGACCGACGACCGCCGGTGCGCGTGGCCGTGGTAGGGTTAAGCCACGATCATGCGTACGGTTTCTTTCCCCAATTGCGCGGTCGGACGGACATCGAACTGGTCGGGGTGGTGGAGTCGAATCGCGCTTTGGTGGACATTTACACGCGTCGCTTTGAGCTGAATCCTGATTTATTCTGCGCGAATCTGGACGAGTTGTTCGCCCGCACAAATGCGCAAGCCGTCGCCGCGTTCACCAGCACGTTTGAACATCGGGCCGTCGTGGAGCGCTGTGCCCAACAGGGCGTGGACGTCATGATGGAAAAGCCGTTGGCCGTGAACAGGGAACATGCCCGGGCCATCGCCGCGGCGGCGCGGCGGGGAAATATTCAGGTGACCGTGAACTTCGAAACCACGTGGTATGCCGGCAATCATGCGGCATTTGAGATTGTGAATGAGCGGAAGGAGATTGGGGACATTCGCAAGATCGTGGTGCATGACGGGCATCGTGGCCCGAAAGAAATCGGATGCTCGAAGTACTTTTTGGAATGGTTGACTGACCCGGTGCTGAACGGCGGCGGCGCGTTGAATGATTTCGGTTGTTACGGCGCGAATCTGGCGACCTGGCTGATGAACGGTCAGCGTCCGACTTCGGTGTTCGCCGTGACGCAGCAAATCAAACCGGACGTTTATCCGAAAGTAGAGGACGAAGCGACCATCGTGGTGACGTATCCGCAGGCGCAGGCGATTTTTCAGGCGTCGTGGAACTGGCCTTACAATCGCAAGGACCTGGAAGTGTACGGTCAAACGGGTTACGTGCTCGTGCCCAATGCAAACACCGTGCGGGTGCGACCGACCGAACGGAGCAAAGAAACCGAACTCAAACCGGCGGCGCTCACCGGGCCGCAAGCGGATTCAGTATCCTATCTCGTGGCCGTGACGCGGCGCGATATCGTGCCGACGGGATTGTCTTCGTTGGAAAACAATCTGCTCGTGGTGGAAATTCTCGATGCGGCGCACGAATCGGCGCGCACGGGACGGCGGGTGGAATTGAAAGCAGATTGATCCGCTCGCAACCTGCAATCGCGCCGCCTGTCAAGTGGCATGATGTGCGAAAAAACTCTTCGACCGGGGGTTCCTCGCTTTCCGCCGCGCGCCAAATTGGGCTATGCTGCTCGCGTGAAAGCCATCTTTGTTTCCGGGCAAGCGCGTAGTCGTGTTCTGGTTCTCCAGTTGTTTGTGTTCGTAATTCTTCTCGTGGGCAGCGTGATTTCGGCCCGTGGCAGTTCTACGATTTTTGGTGGCGGGCCGTTTTATTCCGGCGGTCAGGCGCGGATGAATGAACTGCGCAACTCCGGCTTCACCACCGTCATGTTGTGGACGATTCACGTGAACGAGAATAACGGGAATCTCATTTACAACGACATCCTCGTGGTGTCGAACGGTGTTTATGTCGGCAATCCCGCCTGGCCTGGCCAACTCGCGACCTTGAAGCAGCAGCCGACTTCGGTGAATCGCATCGAAGTTTCGGTTGGCTCGTGGGGCGTGCCGGATTTCGAGCGCATCAAAATCCTGATGGATACTTACGGTACCAACACGACGAGCATTCTGTATCGCAACTTTCAGGCG
>CAZKMR010000142.1:0-8543 GCA_964553795.1 uncultured Bifidobacterium sp.
TCATTGCAGATGCCGGCGATGTTCAGCAGCGCGCCGTTCGGATTCGCGCTGTCCGTCAGAGTTCCGCTGGCGTCGCAGTATTGCCATAGGATCTGGTTATTGGCCTTGAGCTTCGCGAGTGTTACTTCGTCGGCAAAGTAGCAACCTTCGCCGTGGGCGATGGGGACGCGCAGCAATTTCCCGTCAGGAATCGCGTTGGTGAACGGTGAATTCTTGGTGGCGGTCTTCAGGTGGACGACTTCGCAGCGAAATTGCAATGAGCGATTGCGGATGAGCGCGCCGGGAAGCAGATGCGCTTCGGTCAGGACTTGAAATCCGTTGCAAATGCCCAGCACGAGCCCGCCGTTGTCGGCAAATTGTTTTACGGCCTGCATCACGGGACTGAAGCGCGCAATCGCGCCGCAGCGCAAGTAATCACCGTAGCTGAAACCGCCGGGCACGATGACGCAATCCGCGTCGCCGAGCGAAGCTTCCTTGTGCCAGACGAGCCGGGCGGAGTGGCCGAGGTGGCGGATGGCGTGAACTGCGTCTTGATCGCAGTTACTGGCGGGAAATTGTAAAACAGCGAAGTTCATAGTCAGTGGTCAGGAGTCAGTAGCACGTGGCCAAGCGTCAGGCGCTACAGACCACGGACTACTGCCTAAGGACAATTCATTCAATCTCCACTTTGTAATCTTCAATCACCGGGTTGCTGAGCAGCTTATGCGCGGCGTCATTGATGGCTTTGTGGGCTGCGTCCTTGTCAGTGCCGGGCGCGAGATCGATTTCGATGTATTTGCCAATGTGAACGCCGGTGACGTCCTGGTAGCCCATGTGTGCGAGGGCGGTTTGGACGGTTTTACCCTGCGGATCGAGCACGGCTTTCTTTGGGGTGATGATAATTTTTGCCTTCATGCAAAACTCAACTGGGAACGGGTGGTTCGCCCGTGAAAAATCGGTCGGCATGGTGGCGAAACTCCGGCGCCGGAGCGAGCACTTTTTATGTGCGGCGAAGTTTAGTCAGCGTGTCCACGGAGGAACAGGGCGAGGCTGCGGCTTGCCATTGCGAGAAACGAAAATCCTCCGAATTCGTCAGATTTTGGCGGAATTATGCGATTTCGAAATCCGGCATCGCGTTAGCTATTACGGTTCTCGTTGAGAACGGAGCGTTAACTATATGCAAGTCATCTCGAACGAAGCCAGCAGTTGTCAGGACCAGGTCCAGACCGAAACTTTCGCGCCGGCGCCGACGCCATCCGCCCCGATCAGTCTCTGGTTGGTGGATGATAATTGTCGCCTGCGCACCACGCTTACCGAGTTATTCGGCCAATGCGAAGGCATCCGTTGCACGGGGGCGTTTTCCTCGCCCAACGCCGTCTTGAGCGCGCTGGCCAGCAAGGTCGGGCCGGACGTCATTCTGCTGGATATGCACATGGGCGACGCCAACGGTCTGGACGCGATCCGGCCCATCAAGTCGCTCTCGCGTTCGACGCAGGTGTTGATGTTCACCACGTTTTTCGACAGTGAAGCGGAAAATCGCGCGCGGACATCCGGCGCTTCCGGCTTCCTGTTGAAAAGCTTCCCGATGGAGAAAATTCTGTTGTCGATTCGTCAGGCCTGGCACAAGCCGGTGCCGCATTTGAAACGGCAGCAACTGATAAACGGGCCGACGCCAGCCAACGCCGAAAAAGATTCTGCGGTGGATTCGGCTGTCGCGGCAGCGGAAACGCCGGTTGCGAACTCCGGCGAACGTTCCCGCAAGCGCTTGCTCTGGGTGAAACATTGCCTCGATTTGATTCGCAACAGCCGCAATTGAGCGCGCGGTAAACTGTTTGGCCAAAGCGCCGCCGGTTCATTAGGCTGAACCGGTCATGACGAAAAAATCGTCGCCGCGTTCGCGCCAGCCGAAAACAGTTCTCACGATTCAGGGCCTGACGATTTATCGGCAGGGAACGCCGATTTTACGGGACGTTTTCTGGCGAGTGCGGGCGGGGCAACACTGGGTTATTCTCGGTGCCAACGGTTCGGGCAAAACTTCCTTGCTCAGTGCGTTGACCGGTTATCTGATGCCCACGGCGGGCGAAATCCGATTGTTGGGCGAATGCTACGGCGAGTCTGACTGGCGCGAATTACGCAAACGCGTGGGGTTGGTCAGTTCCAGCGTGCGGCAGATGATGGCCGAAGATGAGCCGGCGTTGGAGACGGTGGTCAGCGGCAAATACGCGATGATTGATTGGTGGGGGCGCGTGACTCGCACCGACCGAGTTCGGGCCGGTCATTGGCTGCGGCAGGTCGAGTGCGAGTATCTTCGCGCCCGTGAATGGCGGGTGCTTTCCCAGGGCGAACGACAACGCGTTTTAATCGCGCGCGCGCTGATGGCGAAGCCGCAGTTGCTGATTCTCGACGAACCTTGCGCCGGGCTCGATCCGGCGGCGCGGGAACAGTTCTTACAATTCTTGCAACGCCTCGGCAAACGCAAGGGCGCGCCGACGCTCGTGTTGGTTACGCATCATGTGGAAGAAATCATGCCGGTGTTCTCGCATGTGCTGGTGCTGAAGGATGGTTGCGTTCTGGCGGCCGGCAAAAAGGCGGCGGTGCTTACGACGCAGCGCTTATCGCAAGCGTTCAACGCGAAAGCTTCGCTGGGCCGACAGCGCGGTCGTTACACCTTGCGTGTCGCCGCCAAACGCGACGTCGTCGCGTAGGTCGTTCACTTCACGGGTCGTTGCCTACGGGCAGCCGAAGAGTTTCTTGCTTTGGATGATTTCGGCGATGGGCGCGGGGACTTGCGTTTTCCAGGCGGGATCACCGGCTTGTAATTTCTCCAGCACGCTGTTGGAACTTACGGCCAGAAATTCCGCGTTGAAATTGCGGATCGGCTCGATGAAGCCGTTGGCCAGCAGATGTGCGTAGAGATGCGTGATGTTGGCGGCGGGTTGAAAGTTTTCGAGAGTGGTGACCTGGCCGGTCTCGCGGTTCAACCACGGATACACATAGAGTTTCACGCCGGCGCGAAACAGTTGGCCGAGTGATTCCATCAAGCCGCCGCCGAGGTCGGTGTAATTTTTTTCATCCAACACGTCGCGCAAGCGCACCAAGCCCAACGGCAGCCCGATCATCTTGGACGTGTGTTTCGAGAGAAAATGGACGAGGCGATGGTAGCGGCGGAAATTGGAAATGAGCACGGGGCGGCCGAGAGCGCGGAGCGTGTCCACGCGATCCAGAAAATCTCCGTGATCGATGGCTTCGCCCAGTTGCAGTTGTTTCAGGGTCATCTCCATGAGGGTGACGGGCGTTTCTCCCGCCAGCGCTTTCTCCTGAACAAACTGGTCGAGCGCCCGTTCGAGCATGTCGAGCATCGGCGTGGTCAAGGGCCGGAAACTGCCGCGTTCCACCAGCACCGGTTTCTTGTAGAGCATTTCGCTCGGAATGACTGTTTCACCATCAGCGGTGAACATGGCGGCATCGGTGATGCCTTGCTCGACGAGTTGCAGCGCCATGAGGCGGTTGTCCACGCCGGCGAAGCACGGTCCGGAGAATTTGACCATGTCAATTTCCACGCGATCGCGATTCAAACCGTCGAGCAGAGAGTTGATGAGATTGATCGGGCTGGTGGCGCGAAAGTGCGCGGAGTGAATGAGGTTCACGCCTACGATGCCGAGTGCTTCCTGTTCACGAACGGGCTCGGGATCGAGCAAACGGACGTGAATGATGATTTCGGAAGGGCGTTGGCGGGGCGCGCCTTGAAACCGGATGCCCATCCAACCGTGGCCCTCTTCGTGCCGGGTGAAACTGCGCGTCGTTACAGTGTTCGCAAATGCGAAGAACGCCGTCTTGTCGCCCCGCGTTTTATCGAGTCGCTCGACGACGAGGTTGTATTCGTGCGTCAACATCGCCTGCAACCGCTGGCGGCTGACGTAGCGGTCCGCCGGGCCGTAAATGGCGTCGCTCACCGTCATGTCGTAGGCGGAGATGGTTTTGGCGACGGTGCCCGCGGCGCCGCCGACGCGGAAGAACCAGCGCACTACTTCCTGCCCGGCGCCGATTTCGGCGAAAGTTCCGTATTTGGCGCGGTCCAGGTTGACCTGGAGGGCTTTTTGATCCGTGTTGAGTTTTTCTTCGTTCATGGAATGGAACGTTCCGTTCGGTTCGCGTGCCGCACGGTCGGCGCCAGTGCGGCAAACCGGTGTATCGGCGCAACCGGCGGTGAACTTGAATGAATCGTGGCGGCTCGGATGGGGACGCCGGGTGCGTTCACCGTTCGCTGCGGGAGGATTGCGGCTCCGCTCGGTTTGGCGAGTCAAAAATGCCGCTGGGCGCGGGCGTGGAATTGACAGTTTTGCCAGAGAAGCCAATCATCGTCGCCATGAGCAACATTATTTATCCCCGCAGTCCGCGGGAAACCATGGATGGTTGGGCGCACCTGCCGCGTTACATTGATAAAATCCGCCTGCATCTGGCGGGTAAATTGCACGCGGATTATCAGCCGAACTATGGCACACGCGGGTTCGACAAGAATTGGCTGGATCGCGCCGGGGTGACGCATGCGCAAATGGTGGACGTGGTCAAGCAATCGGTCACCGACGGTGAAGTGTGCGATTGGGTGAAACACAATGTGAAGAAGAGCGGCGCCGAAAAAGCGGCGCTGCTGGCGGACATGTTGAGTTATCCGAAAGCGGACGATGCCGAGGGCGTGGCGCGTTTGAAAATGCGCAAAGAGCAGGCGGGCCTGGCGCATCGTGATGACATCAAGAATTTCGTGGATTTCATCGACGCTGACGAGAAACGTCTGTGAATTCGTCCGGGCTGCGGCCCGCTTCAAGCCGCCGGCGCAACCCCTCGGGTTTGCGCCGGTTTTCGTTTTATTCCGCGATTGGACTTTGTCGGGTTCGTGCCGTTTTTTCACCGCCTGATGCAGAAAGAGGGGGCTGACAGCGGGTGGGGGGCTGGTAACTTTTCGGTAATACGCACAATTAAGGGGCCGCATGTGGGCGAATCGTTTGGGAGAGGTGGCCACCGGAGGTGCAGAGCAAACTATGAAAAGACAACCGACACCGGGACGAGCGAATGGTTCCGAATCGCAGCGAGCCTTTACCCTGATTGAATTGCTGGTCGTCATCGCGATCATCGCCATTCTGGCCGCCATGCTGTTGCCGGCCCTGGCCAGCGCCAAGGAGAAGGCCAAGAAAACCAAATGCACCAGCGGCATGAAACAAATTGGCGTCGCTTTCCACGTGTATGCGCTGGACAACCAGGACAACGTGCCGCAGCCGAGTTATGCGGCCACGAGCAGTGGTCCGGGATCGGCGTTGTGGGACGTGCCGCGGGCGACCGCCGACGCGCTGTCCGAAGCCGGAGGGAAACGGCAATTGCTCTATTGTCCCGGCACCCGCGCCACCGTGACGGACATCGACAACTGGTATTATTTCAATTCCTCGACTACGCCGCCGTCCAACAATGGCGTCCGGTATCGCGTGACAACTTATAGTTGGTTGTTCGAGCGGCAGCCGGTGGGCAGTCCGGATTACGACCCAAATCGACCAACCCGGCGCAAGGATGGCGTGCCTTACGTGCAAAAACTGTCGCAACCGATTTCGCGCACAAACAACATTGCGGACACAGAACTCGTCGCGGATGTCGTCGTGTCCGAAGGCCCCGGTAATCTGAATGACAAGTTTACCGGCGTTTACACTTCCAACCCGCAGATTATCCCCAATGGCTATAACAGCAGTCACATGGCGGGCCGCACTCCGGATGGCGGCATGATTTTGTTCCAGGATGCGCACGTGGAGTGGCGTAACTTCAAAAAAATGCGGGTCATGGTGGATTGGAGCAGCAATCGGCACTGGTGGTGGTAAGCGGAAAGTTGTTGCCCGGCTGGGTTTTTGGCGCTCCTGCTCGTTTGGAGGGGCGCTCTTTTTTGCTCTGCCGCATCCGGTGGCAGGCGCAGGGCGCGCCGTTCATGCCGGCAGCGGAGTTGAATTAGCGGGCGACAGCCGCAAGCGGTTCTGGTTGCGCGCCGCGTCCGCCCGGTGAGGAAATCTTTTGCAATCCCAATGGCTGCGCCGCGTTGATTGCCACTGTTAGTGTGAACCACTCACATTTCAACCAACAGTGCCCTTTTCTCAATTCAGGCTGCAACTATTCGCCGGTGACAGTTCGCGGCTCGCAGCTAGAGTGGGCGCGTTCAACCGTGTAACAGCCAGACGCCCCTTTCGCGAAACCAAGGTGGAGTCGTAACCAGTCCGTTTGTCATGAAGAAGAACCAGTGGTCCCTGCTCAGTGCCGCCGCGTTGGCCGTGGCTAGTCTGTCGAATGCCGTGACGTTGCCATTCTATGAACCGTTTCCGAACACTTATGCCGAGGGCGAACGCCTCGGTTCGGGCGGCAGCGCGGCGGTTTGGGCCAATGGCAATAGCACCGGTACGGGAAGCCCGACGAATACGGCGGTTGCCCGGCTGAGTTATCCGGGGCTGATCACCACGGAAGATTCGCGCGGGATTTTATTGTTTGAAACTCCCGGCAGCGGGCGGGATCGCGGCTTTGCGCTCACTCCCGCCGCCACAATTGATGCCGGGAATCCAACTCTCTACGCTTCGTTTCTGCTGAACGTTCAGGTGACGCCGACGGGCCCGCGCCGCATCGCTTATTTCCGCAACTCCACCAGTGCCGGCAACGCCAGCGCCGGCGTGTTTCTCAACGCTGCCAATCAATTGCAATTGGTAAAAAGCAGCGACACGCCCGCGGCAGAAGTCACGTCACCATTGACGCCGGGCACCCATCTCGTTGTGTTGGGTTACCGTTGGGTGAGTGCCGCGTCGGGCGACGATGAAGTCCTGTTGTGGCTCGACCCGGGATCACTCGGCGAGGCTGCTGCTCCCAGCCCGACGTTAACGACGACTACCGGATCGGACGTTTCGACGTTAAATGCTTTTTTTATTTCGCATCGCGCGGAAGCGAGCGGAATTCAGTGGGTGGATGAAGTGCGCGTGGCGCGGAACTGGGCGGAAGTGACGCCGTCGAGCGGCCCCGTGGCCGTGGCGCAACCGCACATTACCGAAGCGTTCGTGGTGGATGGAAATCTCGTGCTGCGGGGCACGAACGGGGCGCCGGCGGGGACGTATCAATTGTTGGCTTCCGCAGATGCGACAGTGCCGCTGACGGCCTGGGCGGCAATTGCCACCAATGCGTTCGCGGCGAACGGGGATTTTGCGGTGACCAATGTGTTCAACCTGACCGCAGCGCAACAATACTTCGCGCTCAAGTTGGGCGGGACGCTGCCGCCGGTGGGAACGGCGCCGAGTATTCTCATGCCCCCGGGAAGTTTGAGCGTGACTGTGGGACAGAATGCGACCTTCAATCTTTCGGCGGCTGGCACGGCCCCGCTGTCGTATCAGTGGTTCTTCAACACAAACACAGCATTGACGTGGGCCACCGCAAATTCTTTGACGGTCACCAATGCGCAACTCAGCAACGCCGGGACGTACCATGCGGTAGTCACGAATCAATACGGGGCCGTCACCAGCGCGGTCGCGGTGCTCGAAGTGGTGACAGCGCCGCCGATGGGTGTTCCGGATGGTTACGCGACGCTCAATGGCGGCACGACGGGTGGGGCGGGCGGGCCGACTGTGACGGTAAATAACACCGCGGATTTCGTGCGGTATGTGGGCACGAACACGCCGCACGTCATTCTGGTTTCCGGCACGATCAATCTGGGCAGTTCCAATGTGCGCGTGCGCGACAACAAAACCATCATCGGACTCGGCACGAACGCGATGTTGGTGGGCGACCTCAAGGTGTTTGGCAATAACAACGTCATCATTCGTAATCTCATTTTCACCAACCCGAGCGGCGCGGGCGACAGTGATGGGCTGACGTTGCAGGAATGTCTCAACGTCTGGGTGGACCATTGCACGTTCGTGGACGGTGACGATGGCAATCTCGACATCAGCCACGGTGCGGATTGGGTCACAGTTTCGTGGTGTCACTTCTATTACACCAATCCCTCCGCGTCGCATCGCTTCTCCAACCTCGTCGGCCACAGTGATAACAATGCCGGGGAAGACGCCGGCAAACTGCACATCACCTTCCATCACAACTGGTGGGGCCAACTCGTGCACGAACGCATGCCGCGCGTTCGCTTCGGTCGCGTTCACCTCTACAACAATTTCTACAACACACCCGGCAACAACAACTGCATCCGCGCGGCCATCGGGTCCGAGATTCTCGTGGAGAACAATTATTTCGACACTGTGAAGAACGTCTGGGAGCTATATCGCACCAGCGGCCCGGATGGAAAAGTTTTTGCCAGTAACAACATCGAAGTGAACACCACGTGGGCGGCGGGTGACGACTCCAATTCCATCCAGATTCCCGGGACCGATGTGTTGTCCAACGAACCAAATGGGTTGAATCCGTTGCCTTATTCGTATTCGCTCGACGCGGCCAGTCTCGTGCCGAATCTCGTCACGAACGGAGCGGGAGTAGGCAAAGGACCGTTTGCGCCCTGAGCCGCGGCGGAAGATTGGCGATGAACGCAACGCGCGGAGCATGCGGGGCCAGCC
>CAZKMR010000143.1:0-7851 GCA_964553795.1 uncultured Bifidobacterium sp.
AGCCGCGGCGGAAGATTGGCGATGAACGCAACGCGCGGAGCATGCGGGGCCAGCCCGGGTGCACAATCTCGCGGCGGGAATGCAGAACTTTCACGATGACAGTTGGAGAGGCGGGGATAGAGTAGGCTCAATCAGCAATTACTCCAAAGCGCGGGCTATTTCTTTCCCGTGTGGCGGAGGAACAACCAGACACAACTACATTTATGAACCGACGTAAACTTAACCTGGCTCTCAGCGTTGCCGCCTGTGCTTTTACCACATCGGCCTCTACCACCATTCTGGTCAACGATACTTGGATCGATGGCAATCGCACCGATCCGGCGGCGCCTGCTTATTCTGAATATGGCGTGGACGCGGATGCCGACGGAGATCTCGAGTCGGTCTGGTATGGCGGCGGCACCGGAACGTTTTCGGTGGTCGGACCGGGAGGGCCGTTGCGAGGAGATCTCGGGGCGGGCGGGACCGGTTCAGGTTCGTGGACGACCTATTTTGCCAGTGGCGCTAATGCCGTGGCCCTTAATAATCCCGGAGACTCTTTGAAAGTGACGTGGCAGTTTACGCTTACTGGATTGGGGGCCGCCAATTCCAGCCAGAATTTCCGCCTCGCCCTGGTTAACACTCCAAGTGCGGACATGTTGTCCTCCGACGCAGCCCCGGGCAACAGCACGTATGCCGGCTATGGCATGTTCATGAACATGGGCGCGACCACGCTGGGCAACTCGAACCCCTTCCGCTTGATGGAACGGACCGCGCCCGGCACTGCTTCGGCGCTCCTTTCCTCCAGCGGCTCTTGGGCGGGACTGGCCAATGGCGCAACCAGCGGTAATGGAGGTTACGAAGAAGGCGTCCTTTATTCCTACGTCATGGAACTGACGTTGAACAATCTTGGCGGCCTGGACATCGTCTCCAGTCTGGCCGGAGGCACGCTGCTCAACGACACCGGTAGCGCTTCGGTTTCTTACACTGACACCACGCCCAACAGCACCAGTTTCAATACCTTCTCCCTCCGCCCGTCTTCGGCGGTAGGCACGGCGCAGATTTTCGACACCAGCTTGTTCCGGGTCGAGTTCACCCAAGTGCCCGAGCCGACGGTGGGCGCGCTCGCGGGATTGGGCATCATGGGGCTGATCGCCGCGCGTCGCGCTCGCCGCTAATTCAATTCATGGTGGTTAGGCAGGCGGGCGCTGTTTGGGCAGCGCCCGCTTTTTAATTAGCTTCGTTGCGGCCAATTATTTGTCTTCCACGGACGTCAGCTTTTTCGTGGTCAAATCGAACTCGTAAAGCTTTCCGCCGAAGAAGACGCGACAGGTTTGTCGCCCGGTGCTCCGAATCGAGAACGACGTGAGGCGGCCCTCTTTCCACGCGAGGTCCACTTCGTATCCGCCGCGGGCGCGCAGTCCCTTCACCTGGCCTTCCGGCCACGCGCTGGGCAACGCGGGCAGCAAATGCAGCACATAGTTGCCTTGCTTGTCGCGGATGTGACTTTGCAACAGCATCTCGGCGATGCCCGCCGTTGCGCCGAAGTTACCGTCGATTTGAAATGGCGGATGCGCATCGAACAAGTTCGGATACAAACCGCCGGCGCCGCGATTATTCGCGTCGGATTTCACGGGGCGCAGCAGATTGCGCAAAATTACCAACGCATGATCGCCATCAAGGAAACGCGCCCACAGATTGATTTTCCAGCCCATGCTCCAGCCGGTCGCTTCATCGCCGCGATACAGCAGCGATTGTTTGGCAGCGGTGAACAGATTGGTGTGTTGCCAGGTGATGTCCTGCCCGGGATAGATGCCCCAAAGATGCGAGACGTGACGATGCTTGTTCTTCGGGTCGTCTTTGTCTTCGAGCCATTCCTGCAATTGGCCGTGTTTGCCGATTTGATTCGGGGCGATGCGTGGCCGCATTTCCGTTAGTTGCTGCCGCAAGTCTGCATCCAAGCCCAGAATCTTGGAGGCTTCGATGACGTTGCTGAACAAATCGCGAATGATTTGGTGATCCATCGTTGGGCCGGCGACCAGCCCGCCATGCTCGGGAGAATTGCTCGGCGTGCTGATGAGCCATTGTTGATCGTTGCGCGGATCTTCAATTAGAAAATCCACGAAGAACAGCGCCGCCTCTTTCATGATGGGATACACTCGCGCGAGGAAGTCGCGGTTCTGGCCGTATTCATAATGCCACCAGAGATGCTGACACAACCACGCGCCGCCCGTGACCCAGATGCCGTGATCGGAATCATTGATCGGGGCGGTGCCGCGCCACAAATCGAAGTTGTGATGCAATACCCAGCCGCGCGCGTCGTAATGATTTTTCGCAGTGCGCTGTCCGGAAATCATCAACTCGGACATCGCGTTGAACAACGGCGTATGACACTCCGCGAGATTCGCCACTTCAGCCGGCCAATAGTTCATTTCGGTGTTGATGTTGCAGGTGTACTTGCTGTCCCACGGTGGACGCAGGCTTTCGTTCCAGATGCCTTGCAGGTTGGCGGGTTGTCCGCCGGGCCGACTCGACGCGATCATGAGGTAGCGCCCGAATTGAAATACCAACGTGGCCAGTCCGGGATCATCGGCCTGGGGCGCGCGTTGCAAGCGCTCGTCCGTCGGCAAATGGGATTTGAACGCATCGCCCAGTTCCAAACTCACCCGCCGAAAAATCTCGCGATGATCCACGACGTGGGCGGCGCGCAGTTCGACGTAATCCTTGCGTTTCGCGGCGCCGAGCGTTTTGGCGCAAACCTCGGCCGGGTCGGCGCTCACATTGATGAAATTTTTGAAACTGGTGGATGCCGCGAGCAGCAATGTCGCGGCGTTGGCGCCCGTGACGGTGATCTGGTTGTTGACCACAGTGACTTTCCCGCCTTCGGCGCGGACGTGCAATCGGGCCTCAAACCGCAGCGGATTCAGAATGAGCGTCTGGTTGTGGAGGTTGGGCAATTGTCCCGTCAGGATTAGTTCGCCCGCGCGGCCCGGCGTCACCGTGATGTTGGTGTGCGGACTGCTGAAATTCACCGTGAAGCCCACCTGACCTTTTAGATTCGCTGTGAAGCGCGTGACCAACACTTGATCCGGCGCACTGATGAATGTTTCGCGTTCGTGCCGGATGTTGCCAATGTCGTAGGTGATTTTTGCAATGCCCGAATCCAAATCCAACTCCCGCCGGTAGTCGGTGACGACGGCGTGGCCCGGAAATTCCAGATGCAAATCGGCGAACGGTTGATACGGCATCTGGCGCAACGGCACGCTCATGAATTCTTCCATCGCCAGTTTCTCGGCTTCCTGTTGTTTGCCGTCGAACAGCAACTGGCGAATCGTCCCGAGATGCTCCGCCGCGCCCGGCTGCGAATAATCGCGCGGGTCGCCCAGCCAGAGACTCGATTCGTTGAACTGGATTCGTTCGCGCGGCACGCCGCCGAACACCATCGCGCCGATGCGTCCGTTGCCGACCGGCAGAGCCTCGACCCATTGGGTGGCGGGCTGCCGGTACCACAACTGCATCGGTTCGGCGGCAGAGAGAGTTTCAACAGTGAGCGCCAGTGAAAAGGCCCATGCGAGAGAAAGTGTTATCCGTTTCATGCGTAACCTCACAATGCGTCCGTGCGGCGGCAAAAGCGAGAGAACATTTGGTCGAGGCGCAGTGCGAAAACAAATTCTTCGCGAATGAAGCGGATAAGAGATTTTCAGTTTCGCCCGGCGTTACGTTCAGGTAGTTTCCCGCGCAATTCCAAGCGCGCATGAACGGGTTTGCCACCATTGTTGCTACAAATTACTGGCCCTTTGCTATCCTGGCGATTTGCATCGCGGTCGTCGTGTTGTTGATTGCCAAATGGCGCATGCACGCCTTTCTGGCGTTAATTACGGCGGCCTTGCTGGCCGGGGTGTTGACGCCGCAATTCTCCGAAGCGCAACTCAACAAGTTGCCCAGCGCATTGCGTGAGGATGCACGAAATAATTCCTGGCTCGCTGCCGTGGAGTTGACGGCAGTGGAGTTTGGTGGCGTCGCGGGAGCGGTGGCGATTTCGATCGGGTTGGCTTCCATCATTGGTCTGGCGCTGATGGAGAGTGGCGCCGCGGACAAAGTGGTGCGGCGGCTGGTGGCGGTTTTTGGCCAGAAACGCGCGGCGCTGGCTTTGCTCGTCAGCACCTACGTGCTCTCGATTCCCATTTTCTTCGACACAATGTTCATGTTGATGTTGCCGCTGGCGCGGGCGTTGCAATTGCGAACCGGCAAGAATTACGTGCTGTACGTGTTGATGATTTGCGTCGGCGGTGTGCTGACGCATTCGTTGACCGTGCCGCATCCCGGTCCGTTGGGCATGGTGGACAATCTGCGCCTCGACGCGGGTTTGTCGTTGATCTGGGGATTGGTGGCGGGCGTGCTGCCGTGCATCGCGGGTTATTTCGTCGCCCAATGGATCAATCGTCGGGTGCAAGTGCCATTGCGCGAAACGGTCGGCGTGACGCGCGAGGAATTGGCGCGCATTTCGGAAAAGCCCGAGAGCGAATTGCCTTCGTTCGCGAGCAGCATTATGCCGGTGCTCCTGCCGATCGCGCTCATCACATTGGCCTCCATTTTCAAAGCCGCCGCCGCGTGGGATTCGTGGGTCGCGGCCTTCGGCGGGCCGGAAACATTTCAAACGGTGACGAAGGCGTTGCTGTTCGTGGGCAACAAAAACATCGCGTTACTAATCGGGGCCGGGCTGGCCCTCTGGGTGTTGGCGCGCCAACAGCGTTTGGGAATTACGGCGCTCGGTGATTTGCTGGGGAAGCCGGTGGAAACCGCCGGGGTCATCATCATCATCACCGCGGCAGGCGGAGCATTTGGCGCGATGTTGCGCAACGCCGGCGTTGGCGACGCGATTAAATCGCTGTCGCAAGGTTACGAAATGAACCTCGTGGTGTTGTCGTATTTCGTCGCGTTAACCATTCGCTTTGCCCAGGGCTCGGCGACGGTCGCGATGTTGACCACGTCCGCGATGATGTTCGAAGTCATGTCCGGGGCGAACCTGCCGTATCATCCGATGTATATCTTTCTGGCGATCGGTTTTGGCGCGTTCAGCATTTCGTGGATGAACGATAGCGGCTTCTGGGTGGTCAGCCGGCTGGCGGGATTTACCGAGCGTGAAACGCTGTCCACCTGGTCGTTGTCGGCGCTGGCGATATCCCTCGTCGGGTTGCTGGAAGTGTGGCTGTTTTCGACGTTTCTGCCGTTGAAATAGGTTTGGCAGCGGTTGAATGACGAATCGCCACCGGGCGTCTGTTCTTTCGGTGTTTGCGCAGTCGGCAATTGCGACTTAGGTTTACCATGGCGGAAGTCCAAGTCTGAGTGTGACAAACAGAAACGGAGTCACGTTATGAAACCGATGCGATTTTCTCTTCTGACCTGCGGCACGATTCTGGCCCTCACCGGCATGATGGCGGGCCGGGCGTTAGCCCAAACAACCGAAAGCGCAACGGCCAGCGCCGTGGCGACGCAAAAGGATTTGCAACAACTCAAGATCGCCAACCCCGTTGCCGAGATCGTGGAGTTGAACAAGTCCGGCGTCGGCGATGCGGTGATTCTCAACTACATCCAGCACTCGGACAAACCGTATCAGTTGAATGCGCAGGACATCATTCATTTGCGCGACCAGGGCGTTTCCACGGACGTCACCACGGCCTTGATTCGCCGGGGCGCGGAACAACGGGAAGCGGCTGAGACGGCCCGCGCGGAACAGAATCAGGTCGCACAACAGCAAGCCGAGACCGAGACCGTGGCGGCCGCGCCGACTTATCAATCCCAGCCGGTGCAAACGGTGGTGGCGACGCCGGCACCGGTGACGTATTACACGCCCGTTCGTCCGACCAGTACGGTGTCGGTGCATTATTTCGGAGCGCCGCGTTACAGTTATTACGCCGCGCCGACGTATTATTCGCACTACCGAAATTATCGGCCGAGTTACTACTGCGCGCCGCGGGTATCCGTCGGCGTCGGATTCGGCGGCTATCGCCACAGCGGGTATTATTCCAGCGTGCGGTATTGCCGGTGACGATGAGCCGGGCCAGGTCTTTCCGCGACCGGTCCGGTCATTCTTTGGCGAGAACTTTTTCCAGAAGTTGATTCAAGCGCGTGAGCATCGCGCGCGGATCTTCCATCAAACCGGCGGCGACGCGGGCAAGACGGACAGTCGCACGCCTGTGGAACCGAAGCCGGATGCGAAGCTAAATCTCGTGACTTAGTTGTTCAAGGTGGTTGATCCGATTGCGGGCAAGGAATAGGAGCAGAAGTTGCGGGCGGGCTCGGCTGCGGCAACCTAAAAGAAGAAGCGGTTTGAGGTGTATTGGAAATACTTCGCCGCCACGCGGGCCAAACTTGTGGCGAATCTCGATTACGTTAGCAAAGTTTCGTCCGAGGGCGCGGCTAAGGCGCGAGGCAAAGCGACTGAAGTGCAAAATCGCGCCCGAAAGGCGAGCGAGTTGGAATGATATTTAGAAAGAATTCACTCAGAAAAACCTTGCACCGTGATTCCGGGGGGGGGGTATCAGTAGATCTGTTCAAGCTGATCCCGGGTTTCGTAAAACACTTTTTGCAAATGAAGCAGACCGCTTTTTATCTTTGTTTAATCGGGTTTTCGATTTTATTGGGAATCGGCGGATGGGAGCCGCACTGTTCCGCCAAACCCTTCGGCGCTTTCGGCACTTTCGAAAATACCATCGTCAATGAAAAGGTGGAAAATGTCTCGGTGGTCGGACGTTTCGAGGTGTTTGTGGATGGATGCAAATGGCGGATTCGAACAGTGAGGCAAGATGAGCCGTTGGATTACTTTGAGGCGGGATCGGATCTGCCGGGAGAGATTTATTTTGTCGGCGTGCATACAAACGTCACGACCGCAGCAGCGAAAGAAGTCGGTGACGCCAAGAAGGCTGCGGAACTTGAAGTTGCGTTTGGGCAAATTATCGCGGGAGAGGTGCCACATTTTGCGGCTGCTGAACCGATTTCCATTCTATGGTTGGCCTATGCCTCCTCCTGCTATTTTCAGACGCGAACCAATGACCAAATAGAACCGGTATATTGGTTTGGGGGGCAGCATTTTTTCAACGAGGGTCTATTGTTGCGGGGCATTTGGGTAGTCAATGATCTGCCCCCTTTTTTGCCCTCGCGAGTTGTTTATTTCAATGACGGATTTTTTCGCGGGTTAAAGTCGGGGCAAATACCGGTGGTTAAGCGCTACGAGGAGCCGTATCAAAATGGTTTTACGAACGCAGTTTTTGAGGTTCTTAGTCATGAGAACCTGGACGGGCAAATGGTCCCATCAAAGTTCAGTTTAACGATTTATCGTCCCAAAGCGCTGGCAAGTTCGGCCACTGAGTTGATCATCAGCCGCAAGTTCGATTTTACGATGGGGAACTGTTCGGTCCAGACAACTCCGGAGAATTTCAAGCCTGTTCTGATAGGGTTGACTGCGATTAAAGATTATCGCTTTTCAAAAACTAATGGAGCAATTCAATATACCTACCACGTAAGCAATCATTGGCCCAGTGTGCTCGAAGTTGTCAATGACCGCCAGCTTTACCCGATATTGAAGCCTCCACCTGCGGTGAATTCGGCGATTGGCGGTGACAACAGAATGGTTCGGCTAGTTCTATGGATGGTTTTCGTTGGAAGTTTATTTGGCCTGCTGTGGCTCGTAAAAACCCTAAAAAAGAAACAAATATGAAAAGCAAATACAACAAAATGAGTATTTTGATCCTTCTGACCGTCGGTCTAATTATGCCGAGTTTTTTAAAAGGCAATTATCCCGTTTATCCGCAGACGCCCTGATTCCTGATGCCGAATTGAGGGGTGTCATTCCTACGCGAAACAACGCATCGCGAT
>CAZKMR010000144.1:0-7499 GCA_964553795.1 uncultured Bifidobacterium sp.
TCGAAGGCCCGTTGATGGACGGCATGAGCGTGGTCGGCGATCTGTTTGGCGCGGGGAAAATGTTTTTACCGCAGGTGGTGAAATCGGCGCGCGTGATGAAAAAATCTGTCGCTTATCTGCAACCTTTCATGGAGGCCGAGAAAGCCGAAATGGCAGCGCGCGGCGAAGCCGTGAAAACGCAGGGCAAAATCGTTTTGGCCACAGTCAAAGGCGATGTGCATGACATCGGCAAAAACATCGTCGGCGTCGTGCTCGCGTGTAACAACTATGAGGTCATTGACCTCGGGGTAATGGTGCAGTGCGAAAAAATTCTGGAGACGGCCAAAAAGGAAAAGGCTGACCTCATCGGCTTGAGTGGACTCATCACGCCGTCGCTGGACGAGATGACGCATGTGGCGCGCGAGATGGAGCGGACCGGCTGCAAGCTGCCGTTGCTCATCGGCGGTGCGACTACCAGCAAGGCGCACACGGCAATCAAGATCGCCCCGCATTACAGCGAGCCGGTGGTTCACGTGCTCGACGCGAGTCGCGCCGTGCCGGTGGCCACGAGTTTGTTGAGCAAAGACAGCAAGGCGAGGTTCGTGAAGCAGCATCGCGAGGAATACGAGAAGCTTCGAGCCTCGCACGGCACACGCGTTGAAAAGTTGCTCTCCCTCGAAGCCGCCCGCGCCAATGCCCCCAAGCTGAAATACGATGATTTGCCCAAGCCGGAATTCGTCGGCCTCCGCACGCTGTCGTCAGGCGAGTTCAATGCTGGCAAGTGCGACTGCGGTTCATCGCACGGCCACGCCGGGGCATTCGGCGTGAAGCTGGAAGATGTCGTGCCGTTCATTGACTGGACGCCGTTTTTCCACACGTGGGAGTTGCGCGGCGTTTATCCGAAGATTCTCCAGCATGAGAAGCACGGCGAGGAAGCGACGAAGTTGTTTGCTGACGCGCAAAAGTTGTTGGCCGAATTCGTTGCCAAGAAATCGCTGACCCTTCGAGCGGTTTACGGATTGTTTCCCGCGAACGCTGTCGGTGATGACGTGGAAGTTTATACCAACGGCTCGCGCAAGCATCTGCGCACGAAATTTCATTTCCTGCGTCAGCAGATTGAAAAAGGCGACGGCACGCCGAATTGGTGTCTCGCAGATTTTGTTGCGCCGAAGGGCGAAGGACAGGAAGCGCCGCGACAGGATCATATCGGAGCGTTTGCGGTCACGGCGGGCATTGGCCTCAAAGAGATCGTTGAGGGCTTCAAAGCGAAGCACGACGACTACAACGCTATCATGGCGGAGGCGATTGCGGATCGGTTGGCCGAAGCCTTTGCGGAGTATTTGCACAAGCGCGTGCGCGATGAATGGGGATTTGGTCGCGCAGAAAACTTCTCGAATGACGATCTGATTCAAGAGAAGTATCGCGGCATTCGTCCGGCAGCCGGTTATCCGGCGTGTCCGGATCACACGGAGAAAGCGATTCTCTGGGACTTGCTGGATGCCGAGCAGCACACGGGCATCAAGTTGACCGAGAGTTTTGCGATGTATCCCGGCGCGAGTGTGAGCGGACTCTACTTCGCGCATCCGGAATCCAAATACTTCGCCGTCGGCAAATTGGGCCAGGATCAGGTCGCCGATCTGGCGCAACGCAAAGGCAAGGCGCTTCCGGAAATGGAGCGCTGGTTGGGACCGTGGTTGAACTACACCCCGTAAAATTGCGGTGCTTGTCTTTTGCCCGTGCTGGAATAATCTTTCAGCATGAAGAACGACGTTGTACCCGTTCAAATCCGCGGCATCCTTCCCGCCAACAGCGGGTGCGCGCTGTTCGTGGGAAATGACGAGAAGGTCTTCGTCATCAACGTCGAGCCGCAGATGGGGCAGATCATCGGCATGTTTCTGCGGGATACCCCGAAGGAACGCCCCCTGACCCACGATTTGATGCGCAGCGTGTTCAAAGGTTTCGGCATTTCCATCGAACGCGTAGTCATCACCGAACTCAAGAATTCCACGTATTACGCGCGCTTGATTCTTTCCCAGAGCAACGAGATCGCGCAGAAAATCGTCGAGATCGATGCGCGCCCCAGCGATTGTCTGGCGCTTGCCTCCGCACAGAAGTGCAAAATCTATGTGAATCGCTCGTTGTTTGAGCAGGTGGAGGACATGAGCGAAGTCCTCGACAAAATCAACGAAGGCAACGAGTCGGAGTAACATGGCGGCAGTGGCGGCAAAAGCGGATGCTCCCGTGGCGTTGATTTGTGGTGAAGACGATTTCGCCGTCAAACAACGTGCCAAAGAGATCTTCCAGCAATGGTCCGCGGAACTCGGCGGCATGGATCACGAGATGATCGAAGCCACCGTGGCCAATAGCGGTGACGCGCTTCGCGCCATTGCCAAACTTCGCGAAGCGCTGCAAACCCTGCCATTCTTCGGCGGTGGCAAAGCCATCTGGTTGCGCGATTGCAACTTCCTCGGCGACGAACGGGCGGCGTCGGCCGGCGACGTGACCGAGACGCTGGCCGAGTTGGCGCAGGAGTTGAAGTCCTTTCAATGGCAGAATGTCCGTTTGCTCATCAGTGCGGGCAAGGTGGACAAACGCAAGACGTTCTATAAGACGCTGGAGAAACTGGGGCGCGTCGAGAGCTTCGACGGCTGGTCGGTCAACGACAAGGATTGGGCCGCCCAGGCCGAATTGGTGGCGCGCAAGCTGATTCAGGAACGCGACAAAAAAATTGGCGACGATGCCGTGGCGGAACTCGTGGCCCGGATCGGTCCGCAACCGCGACAGCTTGCCAACGAAGTCGAGAAACTTTGCCTTTATGCCGGGGAACGCCAGCAAATCACCGAGGCTGACGTGGAGACAGTCTGTATCAAGAACAAGCTCGCGCGGGCGTTTGCACTGGGGGACGCGCTGGGGAATCGAAACCTGCCGGAATTGTTGAAATGCCTCGACGATGAATTGTGGGCCATGCAGTTCGACAAGGACAAGAGCGAGATCGGCATGCTGTACGGACTGATTTCCAAAGTGCGGGCGTTGCTGATGCTAAAGGAAATGATTCGCGAAGGCTGGGTCAAACCCACGCACGATTACAACAGCTTCAAGTTGCAATTGACGCGCGTGCCGACCGATAAACTTCCCGCCGACAAAAAACACAATCCGTTGGCATTGAATCCGTATGTCTTGTTCAAGGCGTTGGCGCAGGTGAAAAATTATTCGGAGGCGGAACTGGTGCGGGCGATGGATTTGTTGCTGCAAGCCAATCAACGGCTTGTGTCCAGCACACTGGACGAGCGCCTCATTTTGCAGCAAGCTTTGGTGCAGATTGTCGGTGCGGCCTCCGGCCGGCCGGGAGCGCGGGCGAGCGCGTGAATCGAAATGGTAGTGAACCGAGATTGATTTGAGATTTGTAATGAGTGCCCCGACGGCCAATTTGATGGTGCTGGTAGGTGAACGGTTTGCCTGTGTGAAGGTCGACGGCCGGGCGAATTTTGCGACTGCGGTGGATTTCAAGACGCTGCTCACCGGGTTGGAAAAGAAAGGCTATCCCTACATCGTCATCGAACTTTCCCAATGTCCGCTGATGGACAGCACGTTCCTTGGCGTGTTGGCCGCGTCCGGCGTGCGCATGCAAGCGGCGGAAGGCGAGTGCGAAACGCAGGCCATTGAATTGCGCAACGCGAACGATCGTTTGCTGGAATTGTTGGAAAATCTGGGGGTGTTGCACCTCTTCAAGACATGCGACGGAGAATTGCCGGCCTGCCGGGAAATTGAATCTTCGCCTTGTCACGCCTCGCACGAGGAATTGACGCAAGCGTCGCTCGAAGCGCATCAAACGCTCATGAAGATCAATCCTGCCAACGTCGCACGGTTCAAAGACGTCACTAAATTTCTGGCGGAAGATCTGGCCAAGCTTAAAACTTCTTCGTCCCGCTCCTGAGTGGGGTTTACTTCGAATTGCCGGTCTGGCCGAGCAAAAAGTGTTGCGCGCGCCGATCGTAATCACTGAGGGAAAACAACCGATCCGAGATTTCATTCAACGCTTTGCGCGCCGTATCAAAGCGCTCGGATAATGTTCCGAGAATGTGGGTCAAATCATAGCGTTGGGCCAACCGATGATCGCTGGCCGCGCGGTAATGGGCGCGCCCCAAGGCTTCATAATATTTCAGACCGGGGAAACCGCGCTTCTCCGCGCGAAACCGGATGCGTTCGTGGAAGACGCCGGAGAGGAAGAGCGAGTGGTTGCCAATGTGCACGCGGATTTGAAAGCTGGTCCGGTCATCCGCCGTTTGCAGCGCCGCCAACATCTCGAAGAAATAATCCAGGGTGTTCGCCTGGCCCGGGACGACACAGCGCATTTGCTCAGCGCGGGCAAATTCCGCCAGCACTTCGGCGACGTAATCCGCCACCGCCCGGTCGTGAATATCGGAGCGGCGCAGCACGTTGCGGACGAGCACGTAAAAATAAAAGTGCGAGGAAACCCGCAAGCAACCGTGGCGTTCCAGCAGGGCGCGCAATAATGCTTCGTCGTCCAAAATCAGATCACGCGATTCCTCGTCCGCCAGCAGTTGCACGAGGCATCCCGCATCGCCCAGTTTGTGGCCCAGCACCGAGACGATGAAGTCAATGTCCTCGGCGGCGAACTGAGTCCGGCAATTCGGTTGGATCACTTTCATACGTATTTCAACTTGGCGGTGGCGCGGTTTTGCGGTCGCGCCCGGTCGCTTCTTGCGGGCAAGACCGATGCCAACGGCGCCCGTGCTTGCTACACCGCTTTGGGCGTTCGCCCGGTGCGCATGAAACCTCACGTTCCTTGCAGCCCGAATCAAATCCGGTGCTACTCTCGCCGTGGCACTAATGTTTTTCTTCGCTTTTCCGATGACATCTTTGGTGATCCCGCCAGCCTGGCGCGGGATGCCATCTCTCCCCTTTATGGCACTCGGCATCTTCACGCCAACTCGGGATTCGGATGCCAATGTCATCGTCCTTACTTCGCCCGAAATCAAGACACGATTTATTCGGTGCGCATTCAGGGCGTTCTGAAAGGGAGAAATGAAAGCGGTGCTGTTACGAAATCGCAGCGGCCCGCGCGCGAAGCAGAACCAACGTTTAACGACGATGCAGTCCGAGTGCGAACGTGCCCGAGCGCCATTCTTTTTCGGCTTTGCTGGCGATCAGTCTCCAGCCGGCCGCCGCGTACGCGGTTTGCACTTCCGAAAATTCACGCTTCAAGATACCGGCGACGACCAATACGCCTTCCGGCTTAACCCGCGCGAGAATCCGGTCGCGCTCGGCGATCAGAAGATTCGCCAGCAAGTTGGCGCACACAAAGTCGTATTGATTCGCGGCGCGGCGGGGCTGTTTGGTGAGGTCGGCTTGAGTGATGCCGATTCGTTTCTCGACGCGATTGGTTTTGGCGTTAGCGCGGGAAACCTGGACGCATTGCGGATCGAAATCGAAGGCATGCACCGGCGCATAACCCATTTTTGCCGCGGCGATGGCGAGAATGCCCGAACCGGTGCCCATATCGAGAAACGAGCGCGCCTGACGGGTCCTGGCGTAACGAACAATCTCGCGCAAACAAAATCCTGTCGTCGGATGTTGGCCGGTGCCAAAACTTAGCCCGGGATCGAGCACGACTAGTTTCTGCCCCGGCTTCAACTTGCGCTTAATCCAACTGGGTTTGACCAGCAATTCCGGGCCGATTTCCAACGCGGGAAAATGCCGCTTCCACGAATCCGCCCAGTTCTCCCGCGGCAACTGGATGGACGTGACTCGTCCCGAGCCAATGTTGATGCCGTAACCTTTCAGTTCGGTCAGGCAGCGGCGGAGTTGGGTTTTGAGTGTTGCCAAAGGCTTGGGCGGGGTCGTGGCGTACACCGAAACTGTGGTCACACCGGTTTCGACATCGGTGTAGGCCGACGGATGGGGCGCGACGTGAGCAGCCAATAATTCCGCCACGGCGTCTTCGGCTTCAGCGGTAGTGGTGATGGAGGTTTTCCAAATGATTTCGCGCTTCATGCCTTCGAGTTGCCTCACACGCTCTTGAGATCGTCGCCCACGTGACTCAAATCGCGCCACGGCGTGAAGTTGCACAACTGCAGCCGCGTCCGTTCCGGTTTGATGACCACGGTCGTGACGCTGGCGTATTCGATTTCAAACCGATCCATTTCGCCAAACGGAAGATTGAGCAACAGCGAAAGCAACATCCGGATCACGCCGCCATGGCAAAACACGCCCACGGCTTTGCCGGCGCTTTGCGGCAAGATGGTTTGCAGGCAACCGTTCACCCGGGCGCGATAGGCGTCGAGATTCTCCGCGTTCGGAATTTTTCCGGCGGCAAACAATTCCAACCACTGATGCGCCTCGCAACCGTAGCGCGCTTTGACCTGCGGAAAATTCAGCCCCTGCCAATCGCCGAAGTTAACTTCATGCAAGTCCGGCAGGATCGTCGGGGTCGGGCGCGGGGCTTTGAGCACCGGCGCGAGCGTCTGTTGCACGCGCTTCATCGGACTGGCGAAGATGAGATCGAACTTCTGCGGGTTCAGGTAACTCGCCAGCGCGACGGCCTGGCGTTCGCCGCGGGGCGAAAGGTTGATGTCAATCGTGCCGCCGAAGACGCCCTGATAAGCGGCTTCAACTTCCGCATGGCGGATTAAATGGAGTGTCGTCATGGTTAAAAGCTGGGACTGGAGCGAATGCGCCGCGCCTTGCGATTTGAATGTGCGAAGCAACGGCGATTCAGGCTGGCTCAGGCGGCGGCTAACGCTTTTTCCTGCGCTTCGAGCAATTGCCGGACACCCGTTTTGCCGAGTGAGAGCAATTCGGCGAGCTGCGTTTCCGTGAACGTCGCTTCTTCGCCGCTGCCTTGCAGTTCGATGAATTCACCCGCCGAGTTCATCACAAGATTGAAATCCACGGATGCCGCGGCATCCTCCGTGTAGCAGAGATCGCACAACGCTTTCCCATCCACGATGCCCACGCTCACCGCAGCGACGGCGTGCAGAATGGGATTCTCGGTCAGCTTGCCACTGGCGATGAGCCGGCGAATGGCAATGACCAACGCGACGTACGCGCCGGAAATCGCCGCCGTGCGGGTGCCGCCGTCGGCTTGCAAGACATCGCAATCCACGCAGATCGTGCGCGGGCCGAGTTTTTCCAAATCAATGGTGGCGCGCATCGCGCGACCGATGAGGCGTTGGATTTCCTGCGACCGCCCGTCAATTTTGCCCTTGGTGCTATCCCGAGGTTTGCGTTGCAGCGTGGAGTAGGGGAGCATCGAATACTCCGCCGTGATCCAGCCCCCGACGACGTTTTGTTCCTTCATCCAACGCGGGATATTTTCCTCCACCGTGACGCCGCAAATGACGCGGGTATTGCCCCATTCAATCAACGTCGAGCCGGTGGCATAAGGCGCGATATGATTCTTAAAATTAATCGGGCGAAGTTGATTCGCCTGGCGACCGTCGGCGCGGGCAGCGGATGTTGGACTCTGTGCCATAGATTGCGTGCGATGTTAAATCAGC
>CAZKMR010000145.1:0-7451 GCA_964553795.1 uncultured Bifidobacterium sp.
GACGTTGATGGCTGCGAGTTCAATGTCGCGCTCCTTGTTGAGGCGCAGGCGGAATTCCTCGTGCTGCTGGCCAGCTTCATGCAGGAGTTTCATCGCCTTGGCTTTTTCTTCGATGGACTTCGCTTCGGCCAAGCCCTTGGCTTCGATGCCGGCGGCGGTGGCCAGTTCCTTGTCCTTCGTGCCTTCGGCTTCAGCCTCGGCTTGAGTTTGCGTCACTTTGGCGTGCGCGTCGCCGCGAACCTGTTCGACCTCAGCTTCGGCAGAACCCACGGCTTTGATGGCTTCGGCATCGGCTTTCTTGGCGGCGGCCTTGGCGGTGATGACTTTGGCTTCGGCCAAACCTTTCGCCGCCTCATGCGCGGCAATGCCTTCCGCTTCCTGCTCCATCGCGATGCGCTTTTTCTCGCTGGCCTTGGCTTCGGCGTCGGCGATGGTCTGAATGCGCTCGGCTTCGCGGGTCGCGGCTTCGCGCGCAGCGTCGGCTGCGACAACAGTCTTGATCTTCTCGGCTTCGGCGATGTTGCGATCGGCTTCCTTTTGCGCTTCGGACGCGACGACCTTCTCGACCTGACCTTTCTTGGCAATCATTTCCGCTTCGATCAATGTGACCTCGCGGACGCGCTCGGCGGTCATGCGGGCTTCGATGTTCGTCTTTTCTTCCTGCTGTTGAACGACGGCTTTTTGCTCGGCGACAACAACCGCACGTTTGCGTTCCACTTCGACAGCGGCCTCGGCCACTTTGACTTCCTTATCCATTTCGGCGAGCGAAACGGAACGTTCGCGGCGCACGCGGGCTTCTTCGCCCTCTTGGACGGATTCCTGTTCGAGGCGTTGTTTTTCCTTGGTGACCGTGAACTGCCGTTCCTGCACGGCGCGGTTCATGTCCTCGGTGCGTAGACGAATGGCTTCCTCAGCTTCCAGGCGTTTGGCTTCGACTTCCTGGCGGCGTGCTTCGATCACCTTGCGCGACTCGGCTTCTTCGTTGGCTTTGATCTCGGTGATGGCGCGAGTCTGCTTGGCGGTGTCTTCCTCGTTGCGACGTTTCTGTTCGCGCTTGGCGATGTCGGCGTCGGCATTTTCTTTTTCAACCTGCACTTGCGCGCGTTGAGTGAATTCATTCGCCACCACGCGTTCGCGTTGCGTGATTTCCGTGATCTTCTTGATGCCTTCGGAATCCAGCACATTGCTCGGGTCATGCTGTTCGAGCGGTGTTTGCTCGAGGTAATCAATCGCGACGTCCTGGAGCAGGAAACCGTCGAGGTCTTTGCCAATGGTGTTTTGGATGTTATCGCGGAATTTGATGCGTTCGGTGAACAGCTCGTGAAATTCCATCTGTTTGCCGGCGGTTTTAAGCGCTTCGGAAAATTTCGCTTCAAAGAGTTCGCGCAATTGTTCCATGTCCGCGACGCGTTCCGGCGTCAGCATTTGCGCTACTTTGCGGACGCTGTCCTCGGTGGCATCCACACGGATGTAAAACGCCACCGTGATATCGGCGCGGATATTGTCTTTGCAGACGAGGCCGTCCTTGCCTTTGCGCGCGATCTCGAGCTTCTTCACCGAGATATCCACGACGTGGTAATTCTGGAAGACCGGGAAGCGCAGCATGTAGTCGAACGACACGCGCAGTCCACCCATGCCCGTGGTGACGCCGGCGCGGCCCGGCTGGATTTTGCGGATGCAAATGCCGATGACGATGGAAACAACCAGCGCAATGAAGGTGATAATGCCAGCGATGATGATGTATTTCATACTGATGCTCGAATAATTGGATTTTCCCAATCCGGCGTTGCGCGTTGGTTCTGAACCCAACAAGCTTCGCACGTCACACGCTTTCCGGAACTGCGACTTGGTTATCAAATGCGCGAAAGCGAAGCCAATACAATTCCCGGGAGATTTTGCAGTGCGGAGAAATTCCGCGAAACGCGGACGCGTAGCGACGCAGAGGGAAATAGCAAAACCGGTTTTACGCGAATTTCACGAATTGACACGAATTTTGGGAAATTGAATGGATTCGCGGTAATTGGTGCAATTCGCGTTAGCCCATCAGGATTTCATGTCCATCTCTGTTCATCCGTGGGGAATCGCTTTTCCCGCTTTCCTGAATTCAGCCCGCACCGCTATGCTGCGCCCATGCGAATTTTGTCCGGTATTCAACCTTCGGGCGCGCTGCATCTCGGGAATTATTTCGGGATGATGCGTCCGGCCATCGACCTCCAAAATCAGGGCGAGGCGTTCTATTTCATCGCGGATTATCACTCGATGACGTCGCTGTTCGACGCGAAACAACGGCGGCAAAACACGCTCGATGTGGCGTTGGATTTTCTGGCGTGCGGACTGGATCCCGCGCGGTCGGTGTTTTTCAAACAATCGGATGTGCCGGAAGTTTGTGAGTTGTCGTGGTTGCTCTCGACGCTGACGCCGATGGGATTGTTGGAGCGCGCGCATTCGTTCAAGGACAAGTCGGCGAAGGGAATTCCGATTAACCACGGCTTGTTTGCGTATCCGGTGCTGATGGCGGCGGATATTTTGATCTACGATTCGAACGTCGTGCCGGTCGGGCAAGACCAGAAGCAGCACGTCGAGATGACGCGCGACATTGCGATCAAGTTCAACGAAGCGTACGGCGAGACGTTCGTGATTCCTCAGCCGCAAATCAAAGGTGAAGTCGCGAAAGTGCCGGGCATTGACGGCGAGAAAATGAGCAAGAGTTACGGCAACACGATTGAGATTTTCGGCGACGAAAAGGCGCTGCGCAAAAAAGTTATGGCGCTCAAGATGGACAGTCGCACGCCGGCAGAGCCGAAACCGGACGCGGAGCAGAATCTCGCGATTCAGTTGCTCAAGGTGATTGATGCGAGCGACGGCAAGGAATGGGAGGAAAAGTTGCGCGCGGGCGGCTTGGGCTACGGTGATTTGAAGAAAAAGCTGTTTGAAGTGTATTGGGAATATTTCGCAACAGCACGGGCCAAACGGGCGGAATTGGTCGCGAATCTGGATTACGTGAACACAGTTTTGTCTGATGGCGCCGCGAAGGCGCGAGCCAAGGCGACGGAAGTGCTCAAGCGGGCGCGGAAGGCGAGCGGGTTGGAGTGATTAAGTGGCTGTGTTCGAGAGAACACGGCAAATAACTCAGAAATGCCGCGTTCTCACGAACGCAGCCGCTAAGTTAGCGCGATTGTTTCTGCAGCCATTCGTAAAACTTCGGGTCGGCGTAGGTGAGTTTCCACGAGTCGTGCCGGGCTTTCGGGTAAATCGTGTATTCGATGTGCTTGTGCCCCATCTTTTTCAACGAGTTGACCAGGCGCTCGGATTCGATGACCGGCACGACGTCATCCTTCGCGCCGTGGAAGGCCCAGATCGGGAGTTTGAGCATCTGTTTGCGATGCGTGTCGTCCCACGAGCTGAGAATCACATCAATCATGTTCGCGCCGCCGCAGATGGGGGCGAGGGCCGCAAAGCGATCCGGGTAAGCCAGGCCGAGCTTCCATGAACCGTAACCGCCCATGCTCAGGCCGGTGAGATAAATGCGATTCGTGTTCACGTTGAGCTTTGCCGTGATCTTGTCGAGCAGTTGCAGCAAAGGCTCGTTTTCCCAAAGCTGACCGGCAGGACATTGCGGCGCGACGATGATGAACGGGAAGTTCGTGCCCTGCTTGACCTGACTCAACGGGCCGTGGATTGCCACGCGGTTGACGTCGTCACCCCGTTCGCCGGCGCCGTGGAGGAACAGCAGGAGCGGCCATTTCCTGTCGGCGGCTTTCCTGTAATCCGGCGGGAGGTAGAGCAGGTGTTTTAATTTGCCGCCGCGCGTGCTTTTCCAATCCATCGAAGCAGCGGTGATGGGAAGGCAATCCGATTGGGCTTGGGCTTTCATGGCGGAGAGAATGGCGTTGACCGCACAGGCGTGTGGCAGTAATCGAACTGATTAAAGCGAGTTTTCAGTCGTGCAAAAGCAGGGCGGCGCTTGGTTGTCCCTCTCAGTCCAAAGCGCTGATTGCGCTGATTCTATGGCGCTGAAATTTGGTTGCGGTCATAGTTCCCAAATTTACTTTGAGCCGTCTCACGACGGCTGCTACATGATTTTCAGCTTCGGCAAATCTTGCGAATCAACCAGGCCGACGGGTTCATGCTTCGCATTAACCACGATCAAATCGTCAATGTTGCGTTCATTGAAAATCTTCAGCGCTTCAACGGCGAGAGCGGTGTCACGAACGCAAATGGGATCAGGCGTCATCACGGATTTGAGAGAGCGAGTGAGCAAATCGTCATCCAGCGACATTTTGCGGCGAAAATCACCGTCGGTGAAGACGCCGACGAGTTTATGGCGCGCGTTGGTGACGGCGAGGCTGCCGGATTTGGCTTTGGTCATGACGAGCAAGGCCTCCTTGACGGTGAGTTTTTCGTTGGCCACGGCGTTGCGTTCACCCGCCCGCATGATCTCGCCGACGCGCAACAACATGGCCCGACCGATGGCGCCACTAGGATGGTATTTGGCAAAATCGCTTTGCTTGAAACCGCGGGCCTGCAGCACGGCCATGGCCAGTGCATCGCCCATCACGAGTGTTGCGGTGGTGCTCGAAGTGGGAGCGAGATTGAAGGGGCAGGCTTCTTTCGGAACGCGGACGTTGAGGACAACATCGCTGTGGCGTGCAAGGGCGGATTTGGGGCCGC
Organism: uncultured Bifidobacterium sp.; assembly: GCA_964553795.1. Taxonomy (GTDB): domain Bacteria; phylum Verrucomicrobiota; class Verrucomicrobiia; order Limisphaerales; family JADLHS01; genus JADLHS01. The sequence goes on from CAZKMR010000145.1 coordinate 4,672, forward strand.
CGGTGAGGGAAATAATTTTGACGGAAAAGCGTTTGATGGCGGGTAGCAGATTCAGCAATTCCTCTGATTCACCGGAATAACTGAGGGCAAGGATGATGTCGCCGTCATTGATGATGCCGAGGTCGCCGTGGAGCGCGTCCACGCTGTTGAGGAGGACGCTGGTTGAGCCGGTGCTGGTGAGGGTGGCGGCAATTTTAGCGCCGACATTGCCGGACTTGCCAATGCCCACGATGACGATTTTATTGCGGCGACTGAGGGCATCGCAAATTGCGGCGATCGCCGCATCAAAGGAGGAATCGAGCTGGGCACGCACCGCCTTAAGGGCGGCGAGTTCGATGTCGAAGACTTCGCGGGCTTTGGATAGATGACTCACGGGGCGAGGATGCGAAGAGCGGGGTGGCAATTCAATGCTGAACACGGGACGGAACTTGCCTTGGTCGGAGGGCGGGGTTACAAAGCCAGCGCGCACAGTGACTACGGACACTCAAATCCTCATGGCGCTCCGCGCTGCGGAGAACGGCGGCGTGTCCGGCGCAGAACTTTCCCAACGACTCGGTATCACGCGGGCCGCTATCTGGGCGCGCATCGAGGAGTTGCGCAGACTTGGTTACGAAATCGAGGCCAGCCCCGTACTTGGCTATCGGCTCATCAGCGCGCCGGACGTGCTGCACGCGGATGATTTGCTGGCGCGGCTGGGCAAAACGCAGGTCGTCGGGCGAGATATTCGGGTGTTCGCACAAACCACCTCGACAAACGATGTGGTGGAAAAACTGGCGCGTGACGGGGTGAAGGAAGGAGTGGTGGTTTTCGCCGAATCGCAAACTAAGGGGCGGGGACGACTGGGTCGCGCGTGGGTTTCGCCGTCGCAAAAGGGGCTTTGGTTTTCCATTTTGTTGCGACCGAAATTGCATCCGCAGGAGACGACGCAACTCACGGTTGCGGCGGCCACGGCGACTTGGCGTGCCATCCATCGCGTAACGGGATTAAGCCCGGAAATCAAATGGCCGAACGATATTTTGCTGGGTGGAAAAAAATTGGTCGGCATCCTCACTGAACTCAGTGCGGAGGTGGATCGCGTGAAACACATCACGCTGGGAATCGGGGTGAGCGTCAACGTGATGGCAAATGAATTTCCGCCGGACTTGAGAAGAGTGGCGACTTCACTGCGGATGGAGTTGGGCAAACCGGTCCTGCGCGCAGAGTTGGCGACGGCAATCCTTCGCGAACTGGACGCAGATTATGCGCGGGTTAATCAGGGAAAATTTCCGGCGCTGGCAGATGAGTGGGAAGAACATTGCACGACGATTGGCAAGCAAGTGGTCGTGGGCGTTGGCGAAAGGAAAATTCGAGGCCGCGCGGAATCCCTCGCTGATGATGGGGCGTTGTTATTGCGAACAGAGCACGGGCGTTTGGAACGAATCATCGGCGGCGATGTGACTTTGGACAAATGATTTTACTCTTCGATATCGGCAACACAAATACGCACGTTGGTCTGGCTAATCACAAACGTATTTTGCGCCAGACGGACATCGCCACAGCAGCCTTTTTAGCGGGTCAGGCGAGGCAACGGCTTCAGCGTTTTGTTGGCGCAATAAAACCGAGTGGTGCGGTGCTTTGCAGTGTAGTGCCGCAAGCGACGCTGAGAATTCAGCGGGTAGTGCGCTCCTTTTGTGAACTGCGCGCAACTGAACTGACCCCAAAGACATTGCGCGGGGTTGGGATTGACTATCCCAAACCGGATTCGATTGGACCGGATCGCCTGGCAAATGCATTGGCGGTGCGCCATCACTTTGGCGCGCCGTCGGTGGTAGTCGATTTCGGAACAGCGGTGACGTTCGATGTCGTAAATGCGCGGGGAAATTACGTGGGCGGAATCATCGCCCCGGGCCTCGCGGCAATGACGGATTACTTGCACGAGCGGACGGCGCTGTTACCTCGGATCAAAATTCGAGAAGTGGAGTCGCCAATCGGAAAAAGCACTGAACACGCGATGCTCGTTGGCGCCGTGCACGGCTATCGCGGTTTGGTGCGCGAATTGATTGTTGAGCTAAAGCGAGAGTTGCGAGCGAACCGAATGCCGATAGTGGCAACGGGCGGGTATGCAAAGCTAATTGCGGCAAAACTGCCCGAAATCAGTGCGGTTGAGCCGAATTTGACGTTGGAAGGATTGCGCCTGCTATTCTACAAACGTTGAGTTTTGGGTAGCCAAGTAGGCGTGCCAGATTTTTCCAAAGCAAGAAAGCGCGAGTAGCGCAGAGAGATTTTTTTAAGCGGTTCGCCTGAAAATTCAACAAAGCGCCTGTTTTTATTGGCGAAAAAACACTTCAAAAAAAAATTAAAAAACTCTTGCGAGATAAATTGGTCCTGATACTTTGTCCGTCCTTCGCCGCTGAGGCGACGGAAGACTGGAAAACAAAACCAAGTTGACAGTCGGCGCGAACGAGTTAATCTCCGCGCTCCAAAACTCGAATCTGAGATGCCGAGTAAAAAAGACGTAAATCGGCACTCAGCTTTTTGTCCCCTAAATGAAGGGGCTAAAGCGAAGATTCGGATGGTGAAATTTTGAGTGGCAACGCTCGCTGCTCTTTGAAAATTGAATTGTGCGATAAGTGAGAGCCCATTCAGGCTCAGGTAGTTAGTTATCGGAGTCTGGAGAGTTTTAAATTGCAATTCGTCCGATTAATCCTCGGACAAGAATTAAACTAACGTTTTTATACGGAGAGTTTGATTCTGGCTCAGAACGAACGCTGGCGGCGTGGATAAGACATGCAAGTCGAACG
>CAZKMR010000146.1:0-7086 GCA_964553795.1 uncultured Bifidobacterium sp.
CCCACTTTGGAGGCGAGCGACGTCAGATTGCCATCCACGCCGATGCCGTTGCCCTGATCGCCGATGGCCCAGTACAGTTTTCCATCCGCGCCCACGCCGACGGCGCCGCCATCATGATTTTGTCCGACTGTGGGTAAATTGGGCACGAGAATGGTTTTGGCCGTGCCAATGTCACCTACCGCCGTGTAGCGAATGATCTGTTGCTCGCTGCTGGAAACCGTCACGAACACATACACGTAACCGTTGACCGCGAAATTCGGATCAAAGCAAATCCCGATCAGGCCGCACTCGCTGTTAAGATAAATCGGGCTGACGGTGGCAAACGGTGTCGGCAGAACTGCGCCGTTCTTGACGATTTGGATCGTGCCGCCTTTGCGGCTGACGAATAGGCGTTGCGAACCGTCCGGCGCCCAGGCCAGGCCCGTGGTTTGCGAACCCACTGTGGCAAACGTGGTCTCTTGAAAATTGGAATCAAGCGTCGCAGCTGGAACACTCGCCCCGGTCCAAACGACCAGCAAAGCCAACGCGAATAACTTTTTCTTCATGTTTACCTCGAAATAGAGTTTGTCGTGCAATGAATGCCGGCATCAAGTGGCGGATCCGCTGCGGCTGAACAAATGCCAATGCTGCGGCTGAACAAATGCCAATGAACCTAAGTCACGCGCGGTTTTTTGCAACCGCCAGCGAATAATCTGAAATAAACTACGCTCCGCGCTGTTGCCAGTCGTAATCCATCTGGCGCGCGGTGCGATCGGCGAGGGCCTCGCCTTCCAGTCGCGCCACGAGATGCAAACTCATATCGAGTCCGGCGGAAATGCCGGCGGAGGTGACGATCTTCCCGGTATCGACCCAACGTTTATCCTCCTGCACCGTAATCTCGGGAAACATCGCGCGGAGATCCGCGATGTCTTCCCAATGCGTCGTAATGGTTTTGCCGCGCAACAATCCAGCCTTGGCCAGCAAGAACGCGCCGGTGCAGACCGAAGCCGTCAGCGTCGCTGTTGCCGCGGTTTGCGCAATCCAATGAATGACCGCGCGCCGATCCAATTCCGCCGTGACCACGCCGCCCGGCACGATCAGCACATCAATCGCCGGATGACTCGTGAAATCGAACGCTGGTTGCACCATCAACCCGCCGCGCGCGCGAATGGGCCGCATTATTTCGGCCACGGTGAAAACTTCAAACGGCCCGGCGGCGTCTGGTTGCAACCGCGCCTTCATGCGCGATGCCGTGGAAAACACCTCAAACGGTCCGCCGAGATCAAGGACCTCGATTTCATCGAAGATAAAGATGCCGACATTGCGGGTCATTTGATCAGGATTTTGCATCCGGCATCAGCTCCAACGTGAGGCAATAGTCCTGGTAGCCAACTGCCCGCCAGAAGGAGATGGCGGCAGTGTTTTGAACCAGCACGTCAACCGTGAGCCGTTTGGTTGCCGGCCAGATTTGGGAACGTAGAATCTCAAATGCCTGACGACCAACTCCCCGTCTGCGCCGGCTTTGTATCACGAAAAACTGACGCAAATAAATCTCTTCCGCTCGTTCACGATACAAGGCATAGGCGACAAGGTCTTTTTCGTCCTCGAAAATGACCGCCGTGTATTCCGACGCCAACCAGTCCTTCATCCGCTGTTTCAGTTCGGGAGCCGTCATGTGATTTCGATGTCCCTCGTCGCGAATCAACTGATGGTTGAGTTCCGCCAGTTGCGCGCCATCGTCGAATGCCGCCCGTCGAAAAGTCATGCAAAACTTTGGCAAAGGCGGCGCGTTTTGGCGAGGTCACATTGAGTTGCCGCGGGATGTGGAAATTATAGCACCTCCACATGGTTGACTCGCTCAGTTCGCCCTGCCAGTCTGCGATCATGACCTCGGATAAGAATTGCCACGCGGCAAATTGTCGAAGTGGCCTGCTCCTGTTCATTCTGACGCTTGGGCTATCAACCGCCCGGGCGGACTGGCCGGAATTTCGTGGCCCGCGCGGGGACGGCCATGTTCCTACGGCGGGCGACAATAAACCCGTCGGTTTGCCTCTCACCTGGAGCGAGACGAACAACATCAAATGGAAAACCGAGATTCCGCATAAAGGCTGGTCCACGCCGGTGGTGCTCGGCGGACAAGTCTGGATCACCACGGCAACTGAGGAAGGTCACGATTACTTCGCGATCGGTCTGGATCAGGAGACCGGCAAAATTCTGTTCAACGAGAAAGTCTTTCACACGGACAATCCCGAGTCGCTGGGCAACGGCGCTTCGATGAATTCTTACGCCACGCCGTCTTCGGTGATTGAACCGGGCCGCGTTTATGTTCACTTCGGCAGCGCGGGCACGGCGTGTCTCGACACCAAAACCGGGAAAGTGATTTGGAAGCGCGATGATCTTCCGTGCCGCCATTATCGCGGCGCGTCGGCTTCGCCCGTGCTGTTCGAGGACTTGTTGATTTTGACCTTCGACGGCGCCGATCTGCAATACACTGCTGCGCTCAACAAATTCACCGGCGCTACCGAGTGGAAAACCAATCGCTCTGTCGTATGGAACGATGAAAGCGTTCCCGGTCAGATGGCGCGCGATGGCGACCTGCGCAAATCTCATGGCACGCCTTTGATCGCAACGGTGTCCGGAAAGCCGCAACTCATCAGCGTCGGCGCGAAGGCTTCGTACGGTTACGACCCGCGCACCGGTAGCGAACTCTGGCGCGTGGAATACAACGATTGGTCCAGCGCGCCGCGACCGTTGTTCGACAACGGCCTCGCGTACATCGTCACCGGTCTGCGGCTCAAGGAAATGTGGGCGGTTAAAGCAGATGGGCGCGGTCATATCACCGACACCCACGTCGCGTGGAAACGCAGCACCCACATCGGCAAATACGCGTCACCGTTGCTCGTGGACGGTTTGATTTACACTCCGGCGGAGGAAAGTTTTGTCACCTGCCTCGAAGCGGCGACCGGTGAAATTGTTTGGACCGAACGGATTGGCGGTAAATATGCCGCGTCCCCGATTTATGCGGATGGCCGTTTGTATTTCTTCAGCCAGGACGGCACGACCACGGTGCTCAAGCCGGGACGCACCTTCGAGCTACTGGCGAAAAATTCTCTCGACGCCGGCTTTATGGCGTCGCCCGCCGCGGACGGGAAGACGTTCTACCTGCGGACCAAGACGCATTTGTATCGGGTGGAAGGAAATTAGGGGATCGCTTCGTGCCGGATTGCGTTGTGTGCGGTCTAATCTGCACCACGCATGATTTCCTTCGTCGTTCCGGCGCATAACGAACAGACCTGCCTGCCTGCGACCCTCGCGGCGATTCATGATTCCGCCCGCGCCCTTAACCTGACCTACGAAATCATCGTCGTGGATGACGCTTCGACGGATGCGACCACGGAAGTCGCCCGCGCCAATCAAGCCCGCGTGATCAGCGTGAGTCACCGGCAAATTGCCGCGACGCGCAATTCCGGTGCACGCGCGGCCAACGGCGACCGCATCTTTTTCGTGGACGCTGACACGATCATCAATCCGCGCACCGTGCATGAGGCATTGACGGCAATGAATCGCGGTGCGGTCGGTGGCGGGGGCGCGGTGTGGATTGATTGGCGCGAGCCGTTGCCAATCTATGCGCGCCTCATCACCGTCCTGCTGCTGATTTTTCCCAAGCTGATCGGGTTCACCGGCGGCGCGTTCATGTTCTGCACGCGTGAAGCCTTTCAAGCCACGGGCGGATTCGACGAACGGCTCTTCTGGAGTGAGGAAGGCGCGTTCACCCTGGCGCTGCGCCGCGAAGGGCGGTTCTACGTGCCATGGCGACCCGTCCTGACCTCGGGCCGGCGGTTGCGCAAGACGAGCGGCGGCGAGTTGCTGCTTGGTGCGGTGCGGATGCTGTTCTCTCCAGTCAAATATTTTACACACCGCGCCAAGGTGGAAAAAATCTGGTACGACTCCAATCGCGCCACCGATCACATTCTTCCGAGTACTTGGGTCGTGCGGATTTCAAACGCCATCGCGTTGCTGTTCATGCTCGTCATGATGAGTGGGCCGTTGGGTCATCTCGTGCCGTGGGACTGGACGCCACGCGACAGCTCGGGTGGACAGATTCGCGTGGCGATGGGAATCATCTGTTGTCATGCCGGCTTGGTGCTCTGGCCGCTGGCGGTGGTGTTACTCGTCAATCTGCTGCGCCAGAAACATTGGACCAACGTGATTCAATCCCTCGTGTGGATTGCCTTCTGCATCTGGCAAGGCTGGGGCGCAGTGCGAGTCGTCGTCTGGGCGTGGAGTGTGTTTGGGGAGTGGGTGATGAGTTTGGTCAATTCTGCAGCAGAGAAAGTTTAGTTGAACGCTCGCCCTCATCCCGGCCTTCTCCCCCAAGGAGAAGGAGAATCGCCCGCTGGGTTCTTGGAATGTCGTGGGGCGGCGATTGACGAATGCGCGTTGAGCAAAGGAAAAGCAGGCAACGGCTGGTCCCTGTCCTTGGGGAGAGGGAGAACGTGGCTCAAAATAGCAATCCTCGCGCAGCGAGGATTGGCTGGGCGCAGCGCGACCAGCGCCACCAAAATCAAATCGCGGTGGGACGGTGACGCAACCCCGTTGGGATTCAAAAGACCGGCGCGGCGATGACGATGCGATGGATGAGCGAGGTGGACATGATTACCAGTCTCTCCAATCTTCAATATTCTCTGCCAATTCAGGAAATCTTGCTGCGTGCAAAACTTCTTCCAACACTTCGTGCAAATCTTCGCGTTCCACCGTTTCGATGAAATGTTTTTGCTTTGAATCAAATTCGTTTAGTTCCTGCACGCACTCTTTCAATTGGTCGCGGACAAAATCACAAGTGAGAGAGTTTGGTGAAGCATCTAAATTCTTGATGAAAGATTGAACGATACGTTGGCAGCCTTCTTTCTCTTTTCTCGGAGGATACTCATCCCAAGTCGGAAACAAATCTTTGGCTAGCAAATCGACAAACGAAACGGTTGCCAGATATTCAAAGCGTTTGCGAGCGACATCTGCTCGCTTCGCGGATTCCAAATCTTTCTTTACGGCATCCTCCGCCAGAACTTTTTCGCGCTCATGATCCCAACGCCATTGCATTAAGACTTGAAGCGGAAGTGAGTCCCAACCGCCATAGCTGCCGCAATCGGCTTTGACGTCTTTCTGAAGAAGCTTGATCTGACCAAGGATGCGAAATTCCTTTGGCGGTGGCTCGCTGATCCACAGCATATCCGGCTTTCCACTCCAACTATGATGAGTAAGTGCCAATATCTTCCGGATTGCTGGATTGCTCAAAGCCGGCGATTCGTTTCCAATCCAATCAGAAGGAGCGACGAGAACACGCGGGGCTCCTAGTTCCATAACCCTTCTTAGGACACGACAGACCCCAGCCCGTCCGTCCGCTAACGGCATAACGAAAACCGTTCCCGGCTCCGGCAGGTCGGTTAGAATGAATTTTCGCCGCCGAGGCATTTCATTTCTTCCTCTGCACCTTTGCCGCGACTTTCAGGCGCAGGCCGTTCAGGCGGATGAAGCCGGTGGCGTCGTCCTGGTTGTAGGCCTTGGTCGGGTCGGCTTCCATCGTGTCGTCAGTTCACGCCTTTTTCCGGGCTTTGGCAACCGGCTTTTCTTCCGGCTCGACCTGAAAACCAATTCTTCGCTTAGGCGGCTCCGGTTCGGGCGGCAGAGGCGGCGGATCGAGAATGTTCATGAGCCGCTGGAGCACTTCCACGATGGCGCTCTCATGGCCGTCGAGTCGCGCGGTCAGTTTCTTTTCCAAGGCGGCCAGTTGCTTGGCGAGTTCCTTCGTGCTGCCCAGCAGGTCGCGCATCTGCACAAATGCCCGCACCACAAATACGCTCATCCGCACGGCTTCCGGGCTGTTGAGGACATTGGCGGCCATGATCGCGCCGTGCTCGGTGAAGGCGTAGGGGAGATATTTAACATTCATTCCCCGCTTCAAGATCACAATTTGTGATCTTGAACGAATCTCAGCCTCTGCTTCCGCCTTGGTAAGTTTGAAGGCGAAATCTGCTGGAAAGCGGTCAATATTTCGTTTGATCGCCTGATTCAAAATACGGGTTTCCACCCCGTAAAGCCTGGCCAGATCGCTATCGAGAATCACTTTTTCACCGCGAATCATGCGGATTGCCGAGGTGATATTTCCCACCGTTGCTGACGTCGTATTTGCCATAGTTTCCCTTTCCTGATGCGGTCGCAACTTGCAACCGCGTTTACGACTCATCTTGAAGTCACAATTTGTGACTTCAAGCTTACAGCTTCCCACCCGTGTTCAAGGTCACAAATTGTGACCTTAAAACTTCTCGATGGGTTTGAGGTGCCAAATTGGCACCTCAGTCCGACCACCGATTACTTCTTCTTCCCATGCACCTTCGCTGCGACTTTCAGGCGCAGGCCGTTCAGGCGGATGAAGCCGGTGGCGTCGTCTTGGTTGTAGGCTTTGGTCGGGTCGGCTTCCATCGTGGCGATGTGCGGATTGTAGAGGCTGACCTTCGATTTGCGGCCGCTGACCATGATGTTGCCCTTGTAAAGTTTCACGCGCACCGTGCCGGTAACGTTCTTCTGCGATTCCTCGACGTAGGCCTGGAGCGCGTAGCGTTCCGGCGCATACCAGAAGCCGTTGTAAACGAGTTCGGCATACTTCGGGACGAGCGCGTCGCGCTGGTGCATGACTTCGCGATCCATCGTGAGCGATTCCATCTGGCGATGCGCGAACTGCAGGATAGCGCCGCCGGGTGTTTCATAAACGCCGCGACTCTTCATGCCGACGAACCGGTTCTCGACCATGTCCACACGACCGACGCCGTGTTTGCCGCCGAGTTTGTTCAACGCTTTCATTACGCCAAGCGGGTTCAACTTCTTGCCGTTGACCGCGACGCAATCGCCCTTCACGAAATCGAGTTCGACGAATTCGGGTTTGTTCGGCGCGTCTTCGGGCAGCACGGAGAGCGTGCAGAAATAACCGCGGTTCTTAAGGTCGTAGCTGTCATACCACGGGTCTTCTAGAATGCCGGCCTCGTAGGAAATGTGCAGGAGGTTGCGATCCATCGAATACGGCTTCTTGGCGCTGGCCTGCACGGGAATCTTGTG
>CAZKMR010000147.1:0-6552 GCA_964553795.1 uncultured Bifidobacterium sp.
AAAGCCACGGCGGAACGAAGATTTTAAGAAAATGGTCGGGGCGGCGAGATTTGAACTCGCGACCTCTTGCACCCCAAGCAAGCGCGCTAGCCGGGCTACGCTACGCCCCGACCGAAATTCGGACTGAAGCCCGCGAAGATACTACGAATCGCCCATTCGTGATTCAATCACGAACTCAGTTAATCTGAATATTTTGGGAACTTGAGTGGAAACAATTTCTTTAGCTGTTCAATAGATAAATTGCTCGTGATGATTGCGGAAGCAATTTCCATGGCAGACGTGAAGTCATTAGCTTTGATCGCGCTTTTATACTCAGGCCAGCACTCAACATTATCTCGATCGACCTGTGTAAAACCTGAAAAGAATCGTTCCAATTCTTCTTCGGGAGTCATCACCAATTTTTATTCAATGCCGTTTCTTCGCAATCGTATGCGTGGCGTGACCGTAGAATGCTTCGGCGCATTCCATCAACGTCTCGGACAACGTCGGATGCGGATGCACCGTCAGCGAAATATCTTCAGCGGTCGCACCCATTTCGATGGCGAGCGTGGCTTCGGCGATCAATTCACCCGCGCCCGCGCCGCAGATGCCGACGCCGAGCACGCGCTCGCTGTCCGGATCGATGATCATCTTCGTGACGCCGTCCGTGCGATCGAAGGACAACGCGCGGCCGGAGGCGGACCACGGGAATTTCACGACTTCGTATTTGATGCCTTTGGCCTTGGCTTCCGCTTCGGTCAGACCGCACCACGCGAGTTCCGGATCGGTGAAAACGACAGCCGGAATCACAAAGCTTTCCGCGCTGCTGATTTGCCCGGCGATCGTCTCGACGGCAATGCGCGCTTCTTTGTGCGCTTTGTGGGCGAGCATGATGCCACCGGCGATGTCACCGATGGCGTAAATGTGCGGGTCATTCGTCTGCAACTGAGAATTCACCTTGATGAAACCTTTGTCGTCGAGTTGCACCTTGGTGTTTTCGAGGCCGAGATCGGCGCTGTTGGCCGCGCGTCCCACGGAAACCAGCACGCGGTCATAGAGTTCTTCGCTCTTCTTGCCGTCCACTTCGCTCTCGACTTTGATCTGCTTGCCGACAGTGGACATCTTCAAGACTTTGGCCTTCAGACGAATTTCTTTGAAGGCTTTCTTCGCGGCAGCGACGACGGGGCGGGCGAGGTCGGGATCGGCGCCGGCGAGAATGTTGTCGAGCGCTTCAATCACGGTGACCTGACTGCCGAGCGCGGCGTAAACCGTGCCCATTTCCATGCCGATGTAACCACCGCCGATGACCAGCAACGTGCCGGGAATATCTTCGATCTCGAGTGCTTCGGTGGACGTCATCACGCGCGGGTTGCCGAGGTCAAAAACTTTCGGCATCGCGGGCACCGAGCCGACGGCGCAAATGGCGGTGTCGTAGCTGATGGTTTGCTGACCTTGTTCGGTCTCGACGCGCAGTGATTGCGAGCCTTCAAAATAAGCGCGTCCTTGAATCACCGTGACGTTGCGCATCTTCGCGAGTTGTGCCACGCCGCCACCGAGTTTGGTGAGAATTCCTTCCTTCCACGTGCGCAGCTTTTCGAGGTCCACTTGCGGAGCGGTGAAAGTGATACCGCGATGCTCGGATTCTTTGGCGGCGGTAATTTGATGGGTGGCGTAGAGCAACGCTTTGGAGGGAATACAACCGCGATTCAAGCAAACGCCGCCGAGGCGTTTGTCGCGTTCAATGAGAATGACTTTCTTGCCCAGGTCCGCCGCATAAAACGCCGCGGCGTAACCGCCAGGTCCGGCGCCAACGACAACAATTTCAGTTTTGATTGGGTCCATGAATTGAAAAGCAGATTAAATCTTTACCACGTCTTCGTTGAAGTCTTGCAACGCGGCCACCAGATCCACGGTGAAACGCGCCGCGCTGCCGCCATCAATGACGCGATGGTCGTAGGAGAGGCCGATCGGCGTCATCATCCGCACTTCCACCTTGCCGTCGCGAGCGACTGGTTTCATTGCCCCGCGCCCGAGACCGAGGATGGCGACTTCGGGTTTGTTGACAATGGGCGTGAAATGCGCGCCACCGATCGCGCCCTGGTTGGAGATGGTGAATGTGCCGCCTTTGAGTTCGTCGCCGCTGACTTTGCGGTCGCGGGCCTTTTGCGCGAGCACTTCCAAATCCTTCGCAAGCTCCAACACGCTCTTCTTGTCCACGTCGCGAATGACGGGAACGATCAAGCCTTGTTCGGTGTCCACGGCAATGCCGAGGTGCACGTATTCCTTGAGGATGATTTCGTTGGCTACCTCATCGAGGCTGGCGTTGAAGATCAAATGTTTCTTCAGCGTGGCGGCGACTGCTTTCAACACGAGCGGCGTCAAAGTCAGTTTGCTGCCTTTCGCTTCATAAGCGGCGGCGTATTTTTTCCGCAACTCGTTCAAGCGGGTGAAGTCCACGTCGTCGAACTGCGTGACGTGGGGAATGGTGTTCCAGTTCTCCGCCATGCGGCGGGCAATAACGCCGCGCAACGACGTGACGGGTTTCTTGAGGATGGGACCCCACTTGGAGAAATCAATCTGTTCGGCCGCGGGCTTGGCGGCCGGACTGTCCGCCGCGGGTTTGGCCGTTTTTGCGGCGGCGGATTGGAGTCGGGAAATGTACTTTTTGACGTCGCTGGTTTCAATGCGTCCGCCCGGGCCGCTGCCGCGAATCTTGCCAAGATTGATCCCCAGCTCGCGCGCCCAACGGCGGAGCGAGGGCGAGGCGACCGGAGCGGCGACGGCGTCATTTGACTCTTCGCCTTCGGTTTCCGAGTCAGCGGAATCTTCGGCCTCTTCTTCCTCTTCGGGTTCTGGTTCGGGTTTCGAGCGCTTTTTGGTCGGGCTGGATTTGGCGGCAGGTTTATCGTCGGACGATTCTTTGCTGTCCGCCTCGTCGCCACCACTCAGGCTCAGGATGCGTTGGCCAACGGTGAGTTTGTCGCCGGTTTTGACGTGAATCTTGGAAACCGTCCCGCTGGCAGTGGCGGGAATGGCGGCGACGGCTTTTTCGTTTTCGAGTTCAATGATGGGCTGATCTTTGCTGATCGAGTCGCCTTCTTTGACCAGAATACTGACGACTACGCCAGAATCCGCACCTTCGCCGAGTTTTGGTAATTTCAAATCCATAGTTCCAAAGGCGGCACAGCATGGATGAAACGAGCCGCACTTCCTAGAAAAAATTCGCAGCCTCCGCCGGGCTCAGAATCAAACTCGCGGCAAATGCGAGAAAAGCAAATCGCTCGCGGGCGGTATGGAATTGGCGTTGCGGCGGGCCGTCAACCCGGTAGGCTCGGCGGCATGAAAGCCTATTTATGGTTTGGATTATTCTTGGCAATGATCGCGCCGACCGCTTTCGGGCAGCGCGATTTTTCGCAGGTGGAAATCAAGACTATCCCGGTGGCGGGGAATATTTACATGCTCGAAGGGGCGGGCGGAAATATCGGCGTATCCATCGGCACAGATGGGAATCTGATTGTGGACGATCAATTCGCGCCGTTGGCGGACAAGATTGATGCCGCGCTGCAAAAGTTAAATCCCGGCAAACTGAAGTTTGTGCTCAACACGCATCATCACGGTGATCACACCGGTGGCAACGCTGCCTTTGGCGCCAAGGACGCAACGATCATCGCCCAAAGCAACGTCCGCAAAAGGCTGGCGAGCGATTCCAATGCAAAGAAGGAAGCGTTGCCCGTCATCACGTTTGATGAATCCGCCTCGGTTCATTTCAACGGCGAAGAAATCAAACTCCTGCATCACGGTCCGGGCCATACCGATGGCGACAGCATCATTCATTTTACTCGCGCAAACGTGGTGCACATGGGCGACCAATTTTTCAACGGCGGCTTTCCGTTCGTGGATTTGAACAGTGGCGGCAGTGTGGCGGGTTACATCAAAACGGTGGCCGCGGTGTTGGAGAAAATCCCGGCCGATGCCAAGATCATCCCTGGCCACGGGCCGCTAGCCTCGGTTGACGATTTGAAATCCTTCCATGTCATGCTGGTGGAAACGACGGGATTGGTGAAAGCCGGCATGGCGGCGGGGAAATCGCTGGCGGATCTGAAGGCGGCCGGTTTGCCGGAGAAATATCAAAGTTACGGCACCGGCTTCATCAAGACGGATCGTTGGATCGAAACGATCTACAACGACACGAAGAAGAATTGATTGGCGGACGCGCTGGTCGGATTTGGTCTTGCGGTTTAGCGAAGGCGGGAGGAGTTTCGCGCCATGAAAATCTCCGTGGTTGGCTTAGGCCGCGTCGGTTCAACGCTCGCATTTGCGCTCTCGCAACGAAATTTCGTGCGCGAAATGGTGCTCGTGGGGCGTCGTCGGGAAGACACCATGGGCGACGCCTTGGACATTGCACACGCGCAATCCTTTGTTGAAGTACCCACGCGACTCATCGCGGGGACGGTTGCCGACACGAAGGACTCCGACATCATCGTTGTTTGCGCATCCGTGCCGACGCCACGGGATATGTACGACCGCGCGGCATTAGGGCCGGGCAACGTCAAGTTGATGCGAGAGTTGTTGCCTTCACTTGCGGAACAATCGCCGCGTGCCGTGCTGGTCATGGTTTCCAATCCGGTGGATGCGCTGACGTATTATGCGTTGGAATTTACCGGTTTTCCGCGGCAACGCGTTGTGGGCAGCGGCACGTTGATTGATTCCGCGCGGCTGCGGCACGAACTGTCACTGGAGTTGCGCATCCACAGCAGCGATTTGCGGGCTTACATCCTCGGCGAACATGGCGGGTCGCAGTTTGCGGCGATGAGTTGTGCCACGGCTGGAGGTGAACCGATTGACGATACGCCGAAACGGCGGGAAATTATCAAACACGTCGTGGGGGCGGGACTCGAAATCTTCAGTTACAAAGGCCACACCAACTACGGCATCGCGCTGGCCGCGACGGCGATCGTGGAGGCAATCGCACTCGACACCAAACACACCATGCCGGTCAGCGTGCTCGTCGATGGATTTCGCGGCGTGAAAGACGTATGTCTCAGTTTGCCAGCCGTCGTGGGGCGGGGCGGGGTGGAGCAAATTCTGCATCCGCGCCTCAACGAAGTTGAGGCCGAAGCGTTTCGCGCCAGCGCGGTCGCTGTGCGACAGCAAATTGAAGCGGCACGCCCAATTTCCTCCTGAGTCGGCGTCGTTTGAATTACGGCACCAGTCGCGCGCGATAAAAGCGAACGGGCCGATTGCTCGCGGATTCGTCGAGATAATTCGTGGTTGCACCGACGAGGGTATTGGTGAATAGCGATGTCCACGGCGATTGCAAATTGGTGCTCGCTTCGAATGCGTAGCTTTGGCCGGGTGCGCCACTCAAATAAACCCGGGCAAAACCGAAGCCCGGACCTGCTTCACGTTCCACGGGGCCGACGGCAAATTCTGCGGCGACCAAATCCACGGCATGCGCGGTGACGGTTTGCGCGGTTAAGCCAGGGGCCGAAACCGTAAATTCAGCCAGGGCATTATTCGTGTTGGCGTCAATAGCGGCTTGCAACAGCACCGGCTGCGGAACGGACCAGTTGCCCGCGCTAAAGTTCAGCGTGCCGCCAGCACTCACGTTGATTTCGGCGTCACCCGAGGTGCGCGCGATGTTGACCGTGACATCGCCCGCGGGCGGTTGCGCCAGCCGCACCATGAACGCGTGCGTGCCGCCTTCGAACATGCGGACGACGGTGGGCGTGACGACAATCTCCTGACTCACGTAATTGGTAAACGCGAGCCGGCGAATTTCCCCACCGTGCTGCACGTAATAGAGCGCGCCATCCGGACCGACTGTGACGTCAATCTGTTGCGAACTCCCGGTGACAAAGTAATCCACGCGCGAAACGGTGTTGGGATCGCTCAACTGTGCGCGCATGAGCCGGCTGGAATTCAGATCGCCGTAAATGAAATTGTTGCGATATTCCGGCGGTACAGCCGTCGTATCCCAGAAACTACCGCCCGTGACGCAGCCGCCCTGATTCAAGGTCGAGGCTTGCCCACCGCCGCTCACGGCATCCGGGCCCACTTGAACTGCGGTGAACGTCGTGCCACTTGGAACCGTTGCCACATAAACCGTTCCGTGAAAACTGCTGTCGCTCATGCCGGAAATAGTGATCCGTTCGCCTTGCCGAAAACCATGCGTGGTTGAAGTCGTGACCGTGACCACCCCTGACGCGCGCGTCGCACCGTTGGCGGGAATACTCCGGGTGTCGGTGCCGTTGGTGCGGTATTTAATTTTGGGCGTGATATAACCGGCGGGTTGCGTGTTTTCGTAGTCATTCCACCCGGCATGATCACCGGCGCGGACCAGGAAAATCTGTTCATACTGAGTGCCAACGCAATTCACCCACAACTCGCCAGACATCGGATGGAAGGTGAACGTGAATGGATTGCGAAAGCCGCGCGCCCAGATGTAATCGTTGTTGCCGCCGGGCCCGTCCACGAACGGATTGTCCGCCGGCACCGAGCCGTCGAGATTGGCGCGGCCCACTTTGGAGGCGAGCGACGTCAGATTGCCATCCACGCCGATGCCGTTGCCCT
>CAZKMR010000148.1:0-6458 GCA_964553795.1 uncultured Bifidobacterium sp.
AGCGCGTTTGACCGGCGTTTGGTTTTCAATCAAACTCGGCGCATGGCAAATTCGTTTGGACAGCTTTTCCGCATCACGACCTGGGGCGAATCGCACGGCGGTGGCGTCGGCGTGGTGGTGGATGGTTGTCCGCCGCGCATTAAACTCTCTGAAGCCGACATTCAACCCGACCTCGACCGGCGTCGTCCCGGGCAATCTTCCATTGTCACCCCGCGCAAGGAAACGGATACGGTGCAAATTCTCTCCGGCACGTTCGGCGGCAAGACGCTCGGCACGCCGATTTCGATGATGGTCAAGAACACCGACCAGCGGTCCGAGGCTTACAACGAGATGGCGGAGAAGTTCCGGCCGTCGCACGCGGATTACACGTATCAGGCGAAGTTTGGGATTCGCGCGTGGCCCGGCGGCGGGCGCACCAGTGCGCGGGAAACGGTCGGACGCGTCGCGGCGGGAGCGATTGCGAAGAAGATTTTGCGCGAGAAATTCGGCGTGGAAGTGCTGGCGTGTGTGACGCAGGTGCAATCGCTCACAGCCAAAGTGAACGTGGACAAAGTGACGTTCGGCGATATTGAATCCAACATCCTGCGCTGCCCGGATTCCAAAACGGCGCACAAGATGATTCGGTTGATCGAGGAAGTCCGGAGCGAAGGGAATAGTGTCGGCGGTATCGTGACCGGTATTGCACGCGGTGTGCCGCCGGGTTGGGGCGAACCGGTGTTTGATCGGCTCGAAGCGGATTTGGCGAAGGCGATGTTGAGTTTGCCGGCGACGAAAGGTTTTGAGATCGGCAGCGGTTTTGGCGGCGTGACGATGACGGGACTGGAGCACAATGATCCGTTCCGGATGCGCGGCGGCAAAGTCCGCACGACGTCGAATTATTCCGGCGGCATTCAGGGCGGCATCAGCAACGGCGAAACAATTTATTTTCGCGTCGCGTTCAAACCGGTGGCGACCGTGATGGTCGAGCAGGACACGGTTTCCACGAAGTTGAAGAACACGACGCTCAAGGGCCGCGGGCGGCATGATCCCTGTGTGTTACCGCGCGCCGTGCCGATGGTGGAAGCGATGACCGCGTTGGTGCTGGTGGATCATGCGCTGCGACAGAAGGCGCAGTGTGGGTGAGCGCGCATTTGTAGCAGCCGAGGTGACGAGGCTCAAATCCCGCTTCGGGAGCGCTTCGGAATTTAGTTAGAGCCTCCTTACGTCGGCTCCTACAAGAAGGGATTCACCGCGCAATCCCGCGTTCGCTCTTGCGGACGAAAGCGATCAGATGTTGCACTTCGGGCAGCGGAGGGAGTTCCTTTTCCATCCGTTCGATGGCGTTGGCGATGGTCAATCCTTCCCGGAATAAAATCTTGTACGCCTGACGCAGCGCGAGTTGGGCTGCTTCGGAGAAGCCGTTTCGTTCCAAGCCGATCTTGTTGATGGTGCGGGTTTCGGCAGGATTGCCATCGGCGATCATATACGGCGGCACATCTTGCACGACTTTCGAGTAGCCCCCGATCATCGCCATGCGACCGATGCGACAGAATTGATGCACGCCGGTGAGTCCGCCGAGGATGGCATGATCTTCCACGTGGACGTGACCGGCGAGGGTCGCGCTGTTGGACATGACAATGTGGCTGCCGATCACGCAATCGTGGGCGACATGCGCATAGGCGAGCAGATTGTTATGCGAACCGATGCGCGTGGTGTCGCCGTCGTTAGTGGCGCTGTGAATCGTGACACCTTCGCGGAACGTATTGTGATGGCCGATTTCGGTGTGTGTGATGCCGCCTTTCCATTTCAAGTCCTGCGTTTTAAGGCCGATCGAGGAGAAAGGGAAAATCTCGTTTTCGCGCCCCAACTTCGTGTGACCGTCAATGACCACGTGCGAATGGAGTTGGCAGCCGTCGCCCAATTCGACGTGTTCGCCGATCACACAATACGGGCCGATGCGGCAATCGTTGCCAATCTGTGCGTCGGGATGAATGATCGCAGTGGGATGAATCATGGCGCAGCCGCTCAGGCGTCTTGGACGAAAAATGTGACTTCGGCTTCGCTGACAACTTCGCCGTTCACCTTACAGACGCCGTTGGCTTTGCCAATCTTGCCCCGGGACTTGGTCATTTCAACTTCGATGATCAACGTGTCGCCCGGCACGACCGGCTTGCGCCATTTGACGTTGTTGGCGGCCATGAAGTAAGCGATTTGGTTGTCCGCGGCCTGCGCTTTGATCATGTAAATGCCCGCGACCTGGGCGATGGCTTCGAGTTGCAGCACGCCCGGCATGATGGGATGACCGGGGAAATGGCCCTGAAAATAGGATTCGTTGATGGAAACATTCTTCAGCGCCACGACGCGGTTGCCTTCGATGCTCAACACGCGATCCACGAGCAAGAAAGGATAACGATGCGGCAACCACTTCATGATCTGTTCGATACCGGCGGCACCGACGCCTTCGGGTGGAATTTCCGCCGGAGTGGCGGGGACGGAGGCGGGTTTCGGCGCGGGCGGGGGCGGGGCGAACGTTTGCGCGGCGCGTTTTGGTTTCTGCATTTGCGTCACGATTTGCCGCGCCATCTCGCAATTGCCCGAGTGACTGGGTTTGACCGCAATCAAGTGGCCGCGAATCGGCCGCCCCACCAAAGACAGATCGCCGACGATATCGAGCATTTTGTGGCGGACGAATTCGTCGGTGTAACGCAACGGTTCAGTCGTGAGCACGGCGTCGTCGCGGATGACCACGGCGTTTTCGAGGCTGCCGCCTTTGATCAATCCGTTTTTGATAAGGTATTCAATCTCGTCAAAGAAACAAAACGTGCGCGCCTGCGAGAGTTCCTTCTCCCAAGTCTTGGGAGTGATGTCGGTGCTGAAGAACTGCGTGAAGCGCCCGCCTTTATCGGCACTGGTGCAGGTGACTTTGAAGCTGTCATCCGGCACGAGGGTCATCGTGGTTTCGCCCATTTCGATCTGGATGGGTTCGGTCACGGTGTAAACGTCGCGCGCATCGTCCTGCGGCAGAATGCCCGCTGTCTCGATCATTTTGCAGAACTCGCGCGAGCTGCCGTCGCCGATGGGCGGTTCGTTCGCGTCGATTTCGATGATGGCATTGTCCACGCCATATCCGGCAAACGCGGCGAGCACGTGTTCGACGGTGTGAATTTTGACGTTCCCTTTGGCCAGCGTGGTGGAGCGATTTGTTTCGAACACATTTTCCACGCGCGCTTCGATTTCGGGTTTGCCGTCGAGGTCCACGCGGCGAAAGCGAATGCCGGAATTGGCCGGGGCGGGCAGAAACGTCATGTTGACGCGGTTGCCACTGTGCAGGCCGATGCCGGAAAAACTGGCGGAACGATTCAGGGTTTGCTGGTGCAGCACGCGCAAATTGAAACAAAACCGTCACACGCTTGGCAAGCGGAGTATCGCGCCGCGCCGCCGCTCGCTTGCCGCCACGGCATTGTCCGCTAGACTGCGGGCATGCAGAAAACATTGCTGACGTTCGTGGACGACATCTACGAAGACCTCGAACTCTGGTATCCAAAGCTCCGTTGCGAAGAAGCGGGTTACGCGATGCGGGTCGCTGCGCCGGAAATCAAGACCTACCAAGGCAAACATGGTTATCCGGCGAAGTCAGATTTGTTGTTGAAAGATGCGAGCAGCAAAGATTTCTGTGGCCTGCTCGTGCCCGGCGGTTTCATGCCGGACAAATTGCGGCGCGATGCAAAAGTGCTTTCGCTGACGCGCGAGTTTTTTGAGCAAGGCAAATTGGTGGCGTTTATCTGTCACGGCGGTTGGATTCCGATTTCCGCCAGGATTTTGAAAGGCAAACGCGCGACGGGCTCGCTGGGCATCAAGGACGATCTCGAAAATGCCGGCGCCATTTGGGTGAACGAACCGGTGGTGTTGGATGGCAATTTGATTTCCAGTCGTACACCCGTGGACCTCGCGCCGTTCGGAAAGGCGATGGTGGAGTTTTTAGATCGCAACGTTCGCTGACATGTCCCATCACGCTCGCGCTACCGAATCCAATTTCACCGCCAAAAAGCGTTCGACGTGGGAAGTCGTGCGCCGCGTCGCCGTTTATTTGCGGCCTTACAAGCTGCTCGCGGTGACGACGGTGTTGTGCGCGGTGCTGTCGCTGCTCGCGTCCTTCGCGTTCCCGAAACTCACAGCTTATGCGATTGACGATGTGATTCGCGCCGGTCGCGCGGAGAAGTTGACGTGGGTCATGCTTGCTTTGATTGGCGCTTTTTTTCTGCGCGATCTGTTCAACTCGTTTCGCATCCTCGTCAACAATCACTTCGAGCAGAATGTCATCTTCGATATGCGGCGCGAAGTGTATGCGCGCTTGCAACGCTTGCCGGTTGGCTACTTCGATCAACGCGCGTCGGGTGATTTGATGACGCGTGTGATTGAAGATGTGAATTCTGTGGAACGCGTTTTGATTGATGGAACGGAGCAGGGCGTGGTGGCGTTGGTGGGCGTATTCGGCGTGGGCGCGATTTTGTTTTATCAAAGTCCCGCGCTGGCGTTGGTGGCGATGGCTCCAATTCCGTTGCTCGCGGCGGGCGCGCTTTGGTACACGCTCACGGCGCACAAGCGCTATCGCAAACAACGCGAAGCTTCGAGCGCGATGAACGCACTGTTGATGGACAACCTGCAAGGCGTACGCCAAATCAAAGCGTTCAATCGCGAGACGCACGAGGATTCACGTTTCAAAAGCCGCGCTTCGGATTTACGCGAAGGCACGTTGGGCATTATGCGCGTGTGGGCGATCTACTCGCCAACGATGGGGTTCGCGGGCGCAATTGGTTTCGCGCTGGTGTTGTGGGTCGGCGGGCGCATGGTGATTCAAGGCGACATGGAGCCCGGCGCGCTCGTGGGTTATCTGCTTTATCTCGGGATGTTTTATACGCCGATCGGGCAGTTGCATGGTTTGAATCAATTGCTCCAAAGCGGTCGCGCGGCGGGCGAGCGCGTGCTGGATATTCTGGATACGACGGAGGAACGTCGCGATGGCAAGCCGCGTCAACCGCTGCAAACGCCGGTGCGCGGTGAAGTGGTTTATGAGAACGTGAGTTTCAGTTACGAGGCGGAAGCGTTGCCAGTCCTCAGCCGCCCTCCCGATGAACCGGAGCGCCGATCTCCAGATCGGCTCGATTCCCCTCCGGACCTTCAACGAGCCGATCAGGAGATCGGCGCTCCAGCCGCGGGATCAGCGACTGGTGTCCGCACTGTGCTTAGAAACATTTCTCTTCACGCTAAGCCGGGTGAGATCGTCGCGCTGGTCGGGCCGACGGGCGCGGGGAAATCCACGGTCGTGAATTTGTTGCCAGCATTTTACGAAGCGACGGCGGGCCGCATCACGGTGGACGGGCAGGACATCAGCGGCGTGACGTTGGATTCCTTGCGCGAACACATCAGCGTGGTGAGCCAGGAAGCGTTCTTATTCAACGGCACGATTCGCGAGAACATTCTTTACGGCAAACTTTCGGCGACCGACGAGGAACTCATCGCCGCGGCAAAGGCGGCGAATTGTTATGAGTTCATCATGCGTTTGCCCGATGGATTCGACACGGCGGTGGGCGAACGCGGCGTGAAACTCAGCGTGGGCGAGAAACAACGCGTGAGCATTGCGCGGGCGCTGTTGAAGAATGCGCCAATTCTCATCCTCGATGAAGCCACGGCGAGCGTGGACACGGCGACGGAACGTTTGATTCAGGAGGCGTTGGAACATCTGATGCGCGGGCGGACGAGTTTTGTGATCGCGCATCGCTTGAGCACAATTCGCAAGGCGGACCAGATTCTGGTGTTGCGGCATGGCGAAATCATCGAGCGCGGCACGCATGAGGAATTGGTGGAGCAGGGCGGGTTGTATGCAAAACTCGCACGCATCCAGAGCACGGCAACAATTGAGGCGGGTTTTGAGGTGCTTGAGGCGGCGAAATAGTTTAATTCCGCGCCGCTGAATACCGGAAGGAAAGTTTGACGCGAATTCCGCTAATTTTGAAATCAATTCGCGGTAATTCACGAAATTCCCGTTGAAACCTGAACTTGCGAAAAATGAGTGCTTCTCCGACTATCTGCCCATGGATCAGTTATTCCAGTACATCGCAGTTTTGATGCTGTTCGTGCTCGCCATTGGGGCGACGGGCGGGATGATCGCGATGTCCGTGATGCTCGGCAAACGCGGCGGGCGCAGCAAGATCAAGGACACGGCGTACGAATGCGGTATGTTGCCCATCGGCGAAGGCGCGACGCGCATGTCGGTGAAATTCTACCTCGTGGCGATGCTGTTCATCCTGTTCGATATCGAAGTGGTGTTCATGTATCCGTGGGCGGTCGTTTATAAAGCCATGCTGGCCGATCCGGCGACGCGGAACATGATTCTGGGCGCGATGCTTTCGTTCCTCGGCGTGCTTGTGGTCGGTTACATCTACGCGGTGAAGAAGAAGGCGTTTGATTGGAAGAGTTGA
>CAZKMR010000149.1:0-6357 GCA_964553795.1 uncultured Bifidobacterium sp.
GTGCCGATGAGAATATCAATCTTGCCCGTGCGAAAATCGCCGAGCACCTGCCGGTAATCCTCCTTGCGCTTCATCACGTCGGCGTCCATGCGCTTGACCCGCGCCTTCGGAAATAGTTTTCCCAAGACGTCCTCGACCTTCTGCGTGCCAAGCCCGGAATAGCGGATCGCTGGATTCCGGCATTTTTCATTCGGACAAACCTTCGGCACGCGCTCGTTGTGCCCGCACAGATGGCAACGCAACAGTTGCTCGGGCCGATGATACGTCAGCGAGAGCGAACAGTTCGGACATTCGCAAACGTGCCCGCACTGTTCGCATTGCAGTGAGGACGAATACCCGCGCCGGTTGAGAAACAAGATCGTCTGCTCGCTCTTCTCCAATCGTTGCGTGATGGCTTCCTTGAGTTGCGGCGAAAAAATCAACGTGCCCTTTTCCTTGCGGGCGGCTTGACGCATGTCCACCACGCGCACCACGGGCATCTTTTGATTGTCCACGCGTTCGGGCAATTCCAGCAGCGTGTATTTGCCCTTCTTGCAGTTGTAATAGCTCTCCAGCGACGGCGTGGCCGAACCCAGCACCACCACCGCGCCTTCCATCTGCCCGCGCACGATGGCGACATCGCGCGCATGATAACGCGGCGCTTCTTCCTGCTTGTAAGTGTGCTCGTGTTCCTCATCCACAATCACGAGACCCAGCGGCTCTACGGGAGCAAAAATCGCCGACCGCGCGCCAATCACGATGCGCGCCCGCCCTTGCCGGATCTTGTGCCATTCATCATGACGCTCGCCCGCACTCAGATGCGAATGCAGGACGGCCACGAGCGTCTGCAGTTTCCCCGAACTGAACCGCGCCTTGAACCGCTCCACCGTCTGCGGCGTGAGCGCGATTTCCGGCACCAGCACAATCGCGCCTTTGCCTTGTTCCAAAGCGTGCGCGATGGCTTGCAGATAAACCTCGGTTTTGCCGGACCCGGTGACGCCGTGAAGCAGGAAGGTCGCAGAGGGGCGGAGGGGCGGAGGGGCAGAGGAGGGGATTGCCAGCGGATGCGCGTCGGCCTGCTTGGTCTCCTTTTCTCCTTTTCCCCCTTTCTCCTCTGCCAGCCCCATCGCCACCTTGATCTTCTCCAACGCGACCGCCTGACTCGGATTCAACACGATGGATTGCGTCGCCAAAATCTGTTCGCGCGCATACGGATCGCGCTCGGAGATTTCGTTGGTGATGGAGACCAGACCGCGATCTTCAAGCTTGCGGACGGTGGCTGCGGTGGTGGCCGCCAGCGTTACCAATTCCGACAGCAGAATCTCCCGCCGTTCTTCGATGATCTTCCAGATTTGGAGCTGGCGTTTGGCCAGCTTGGGCAACTCCCCGCCAACCGGCAGCGCGCGAACCACCAACCGCTCGCGCCAACCCGACGCTTCCTGCCGCACCGCTTCAGGCAACATGGACTTGAGCGCGATCTCCGGCGCGCAGCAATAGTAAGCGGAAATCCACCGCGCGAGTTTGAGCACCTTCGCCGTCACAAGCGTTTGCGCGCCGATGACTTTGAAAATGGGTTTCAGGCGCGCGTGTGCGGATTCCTCCGCCACCGCCGTGACGACCCCGAGAACTTTCCGCGCGCCAAACGGCACCTGCACGCGACTACCCACGTCCACCTGTTCCGCCAATTCGGGCGGGATGGCGTAATCGAACTCCTTGCGGAGCGCGATTTCGAGGGTGACGCGCGCAATCATGCGAAGCGAGGTTCAGGAGTCGCGAGGAAAGAGTCAAGCGGTGCCAAACAAAGGTCCGTTCATAATCGTAATCACAATCCCCGGCGGAAGGAGATAAAGAGTAAGAACAAGAGCCATTTTCAAAACCCCTTCACCCGGAGCGCGACCGGTCCCCGGTCGAAGCGCGTGGCTGGCGGAGAAAGCGCGGGAACATCGCGGAGCTCTTCTGGCGGGGCGCGAGCGCTGCGGGCGAGGGACCGCCCGCGCTCCTGGGTTTGGAAAACGGCTCTTCAGATTATGATTAAGAACCAAGCCAACGAGGACTACTTGGAGCGCCGCGTTCACGCGGCAGCGAACCAGGCGCTCTTTGCCTAGCACCCGCCGCTACGCGGCAATTTTTTCCCCGGGGGAGTTCGTCTTCCTGCTTCGGAACCCCTGTAAAAGAAGGGTTTTCCGCTACTGGCACTGCCACTGCTTGGCGGAACATGAAATTGTGTCCCGAGGGACGTTATGATTGACGCACTGTTCAGCCAGACAAACTACGCCGCGGTCAAAAAGATGATGGACGCCACCGCGCTCCAGCATGAAGCCATCGCGTCCAATCTGGCAAACGTCTCCAAACCCGGCTACAAACGGCTCGATCTTAACACCTCGTTTGCCGCCGAATTGAAATCCGCGTTGGGCGCCGGCGATGCCGCGCAGATTCAGAACCTGCAACCCAAACTTGCCGTGGATGCCTCCGCGATTTCCAACACCCGCGACGGCAACACCGTGCAGCTTGAGAAGGAACTGCTGCAGATGAATCAGAACACCATCGCCCACGCACTCGAAACGCAACTCGTCACCGGTCAACTCCTGCGCCTCCGGCTCGCAATTACCGGACGGCCCTCCTGAACTTGAGCCATGATTAATATTCTTACCGGCGTCAATGCCTCCTCTTCCGCGCTCGAAGCCGAGCGCATTCGCATGGAAGTCATTTCCCAAAACATCGCCAATGCTGAAGTCAGCCGCGGTCCTGATGGCCAGCCGTATCAACGCCAGCAGGTGGTGTTTGAAACCATTTTGAACCAGCAACCCGGCATGCCCGGCAGCGGCGCCAGCGGCGTGCAGGTGGCGCGTATTGAGAAAGATCAACGCCCGCCGCGGCTCGTGTTCAATCCGTCGCATGCGGAAGCTGACGCCAACGGAATGGTTGCCATGCCGGACATCAACGTTCACGAAGAGATGGCCGACTTGATCACCGCGTCGCGCGCGTTTGAAGCGAACCTCGCCGTGGTGCGCAACGCCCGCACGATGGCGCTGCAAACCTTGGCCATCGGAAAACGCTGATTTGATCGGTAAACATTGAATGAATCCACTTTCCGCCATTCGACTGCCGATGGGGCCGGAGATGTTGCGCGGGGCCAACGGCCTCACGCCCGACATCGCGCCGCACACCATTCCGCAGTACGAACTCGGAAAGCTTTCGCCCGCGGCGCCACTGCAACCCACCGGGATTGCGCCCGCGAGTGGCAGTTTTGAAAGCACGCTGGGCAGTCTGGTTTCCGGCGTCAGCGCCAAGCAAGCCGCGGCCAGCGAAGCCGTCGCCGGACTCGCGACCGGTGGGGGCGTGCCGTTGCACCAGGCGGTCATCGCGATGGAAGAAGCCAGCGTCTCCTTTCAACTCATGGTCGAGGTGCGCAACAAACTTTTGGAATCGTATCAGGAATTGATGCGGATGCAGGTCTGAGTGGAAGTCGCAAAGGGATAACGAATGAACAACGGATTATCGCAAATCGGAACGCAACTGCAGAACATCTGGAAGCAGCTCGGCGGCGGGCAACGCCTCACCATCGTCGTCACCGCGCTGGGCGTGGTGGTGGCATTGGGCGCGCTGGTTTTCTGGTCAGGGCGACCAGACTACGCGTTGCTTTATGGCCGGCTCGATGACGCGGAGGCGGCGAAAGTCATCGCGGCCCTGGGCGAGGCCAACGTGCCGTATCAGGTCAATCGGAGCGGCGGTGCGATCTCCGTGCCGAGCGACAAGGTGCATTTGATGCGGATGCAACTCGCCTCCAAGGGCGTGCCCCGCGGCGAAGGCGTCGGCTTCGAGATTTTCGACAAACCCAACTTCGGCATCTCGGATTTCGTGCAACGCGCAAATTATCTCCGCGCTGTGCAAGGCGAACTGGCCCGCACCATCGCGCAAGTTGACGCGATTGAGAGCGCCCGGGTGATGATCGTCATGCCGGAAAATCGCCTGCTCGTGGACAACACCAAGAAACCCACGGCTTCCGTTTTCATCCGCGTCCACGGCAACGCCACGCTGCCACCGCAGAACGTCAACGCCATCCGTTTCCTCGTTGCCAACGCGGTTGAGGGTCTCGTCGCGAACAACGTCAGCGTCGTGGACAACTTGGGGAATGTGCTTTCCGAGAACAACGACAATGATTCCGTGGCGGGGCTCAGTTCCACGCAATTGAGCGCGCGACAGAATCTCGAAAAGTATCTCGCCAAAAAGGCCGAGGAGATGTTGAACAAGGTGCTCGGACCGGGCCAGTCGGTCGTGCGCATTTCCACCGACATCAATTTTGATTCGCTCTCACGCGTCGAGGAGAAGTTCGATCCGGAAGGGCAGATTCCGCGGACGACGATGATTACCGAAGACACCACGGACACCATCTCCGCGCTGGCCAACGGCGGGTCGCCGGGTGTCGGGGCCAACTCCTCGACCGAAACCAACTCGGCTGCGGTGCCAGCCACCAGCAGCAAGATGCGCAAAAAAGTTACGAACAACTCGTTCGAGATCAACAAGACGATCAGCAACATCATGCAGACGCCCGGCAGCGTGGAACGAATTTCCGCGGCGGTGTTCGTCGCCGCCACCGTCACCGGCGACGGCACGAACCGCGTAGTCGCCACGCGCACGCCGGAAGAGATGCTGAAGATCAAACGCGTCGTCCAAGGCGCGCTCGGGATTCAAGAAGGTCCGGACGCCAGCCGTCCGGATCAGATCACCATTGAAGAAATGGCGTTCAATGACGGCCCGGGGCTGGAGTTCGTGGGTCAGCTCGAACAGCAACAGAAGCAGCAATTCTGGTGGGAACTGGCGAAGAACGGGGTTTATCCCCTGCTCGGTTGCATCGTGCTGTTTGTGTTCTGGCGCGTGTTCAAGAGCACGCCAGTGGACAACATTCCGCTCGGCATTCCGGTCGGCATGAGCAACGGAAACGGACGCGGGTTTCGCCCTGGCGATTCGGACACCGTCACGGTCGAGGTGTTGAACCAACTCATCCGCGAGAACCCGCATAACATGACGCAGGCGATCCGCTCGTGGATGGGCACGCCCAAGGAGAAATGATTTATGGCCGCCGCTGAAACCACCACTCCCGCCGGCCCGCCCGCGGAATTGACGCGCCCGCAAAAACTCGCGGTGTTGCTTTGCATGCTCGGGCCGGAGAGCGCCGCGCAGATTCTGAAACATTTCGATGAGCGCGAAATGGAATTGATCATCGGCGAAATGGGAAAACTCGAACTCATCAGCCACGAATTGCAGAACCAGGTCTTGCGGGAATTTGCGGACGTCGCCGTGCAAGCCAGCACCTCCGTCGCCGGCGGTGCGGAAATCGTCCGACTCACGCTGGAGAAAGCCGTCGGCCAGAGCCGCGCGGCATCCATCGTGGGCCGCTCCAGCCCCGGCCATCCGCAGCCGATCTCCGGTGAACTGCTCCGGCCCGTCGTCGAAGCCGATTCGCGCGAATTGTTCAACGCGATGAAGGCCGAGCATCCGCAGACCATCGCCCTGCTGACCAGTTATCTCCCGGCGGAAAAAGCCTCCAGCTTCTTGAATCAATGTCCGGCGGAGTTGCGCGATCAAATCATCGAACGGCTCGCCCTGTTGCAGCCGACGCCGATTGAAGTGATTGAGAAGATCGTCGCCATTCTCAGCCGCAAACTTGGCGTCAAACCCACGCGGGCCATCAGCGAAACCGGCGGAGTCAAAGCCGCCGCCACGTTGCTCAACACCGTGGATCGCGTGATGAGCAAGGTCGTTTTGACCTCCATCGAGGAGCGCAATCCCGACCTCAGCAAATCCATCCGCCAGAAAATGTTCACCTTCGACGACATGGTCCGGCTCGACAACGCCGCCCTCCAAAAAGTCATGCGCGAAGTGGACACCCGCGACCTGGCCGTCTCGCTCAAGAAAGCGTCGTATCAAGTCAAAGCCGCCATGCTCGGCGCCATTTCCAAACGCGCCGCCGAAACGGTGAAGGAAGAAATCACCTTCCTCGGCAGCATCAAACAAAAGGAAATCGAAGCTTCGCAAACGCGCATCGTGGACATCGTGCGCCGGCTCGAAGGCGAAGGGGAAATTGATCTCAACCCCCAGGAGGAAACCGCTGATGCCGTTACTGCGTGAAACCATCCAATTGCCGCATCCGCTTCGCGACGCGCGCGCCCTGCTGGCGACGCTGACGATCGCGAAGCCCGCGCCAACCGGCGCCGACGAACAAGCCGCCTACGAACGCGGTCGGCGCGATGGCGAAAAGGCCCTCAGCGAACAACTCATCCGCCAACGCGGCGAACTCATCGAACTGCAAAACGGCGTCCTCACCGCGCTCCGCCAATCCGTCTCCGACGTCACCCGCGAATGCGAAGGGGCCTTGGT
>CAZKMR010000150.1:0-5580 GCA_964553795.1 uncultured Bifidobacterium sp.
TCGAACAACGTGGCGTTACTGGACTGGCAGTTGCAGTTTGTGTTTCAGACGGAGAGTCCCTTGACCGGCATATTGACGCCGGGCGTGCCGAATACGCGCACCGTTTGCGCCGGCAAGATCGATTACTTTGCCGTGGATGTGCCGACGTTTGCGCGTTTTGCGACCAATTGGCTGATTTCAGCCACGGGCCCGCTGAATGTTTACTACAATCAAAGCATTCGGCCCACGGGCACGAACGTCGCCCCGGCGGATTTTGATTTGCTGATTGGCCAGACCAATGGGCTGGTCACGCTGACGACCAACGTGCCCGCCCCGGCGGGCTTGCCGGTGTTGAATCCCGGACAACGCTATTATCTCGGCATTGAGAATCCGAGCACCAACGATTGCGTGACCTACACCTTCCTGCTCGACTTTGATCTGGTGGATTTCCCGCCGGTGGTCGAGTTGACTAATGGCGTGCCGTATTGCCGGGTCAATCCCGGGCCGGCGGGAGTGATCGACTATTATGCGTTCAACGTATCGACCAACGCGGTTCGGGCGCAATTTGAACTGTTCAATCTCAGCGGCGACCTGACGCTATTGTTGCGGCGGGGACTGCCCCCGACGTTCAACGTGTTTGATTACCTCAGCGCCAATGTGTTTACCAACGACGAAGTCATCACCGTGTTTGACTTCAGTCAGCCGGTGGCGTTGACGCCGGGCGAATGGTATCTGGGGGCGGCCAACGTATTCGGGCCGGCGGTATCGTATTGCGTCAAGGCGACGGAATGGCCGGTGTATGGGACGAATATCGTCGTCACCAACACCTTCGTGGCGACCAACAGTTTCTGCCTGACATGGACATCATTGCCGGGCGTGCGCTACTACGTCGAAGGGTTGACGGATTTGACGAGCACGAATTGGGCGGTGGTCTCGCCGACGATTGTGGCGACGGATTATGCGACCACGTGGTGTCTCGCCTTGCCTTCGCCGTTCCATTTCTTCCGGGTGCGGGAAGGGCAACCGCTCAATACCTATGTGCCGCCGCCGGTCATCTCCAGCATCCGGCGCACGTTCTTCGGCATCGAACTGACGTGGGGTGGCCCGGTGACGGCGCAGTATCAGGTGGAATGGTCGCCGACGCTGGTGCCGGCGGTGTGGAGTGCCTTTGAGAATCCGCCCGGCACCCCGATCGTGGTTACCTCCACCACCGGGCTGTTCAATTTCCTGGATGACGGCACGCTGACCGTTCCGGCCGGGTTCGGTGTCACGCGCTATTACCGGCTGGTGTTGTTGCCGTGATGCGTACGCTCATCCTGGCATTGAATCCTTCGATTGACGCCGAGTGGCGCGTGGCTGAGGTGCTGTGGGAGGAGAAGAACAACATTCAATCCGAGCGACGTTGGGCGGGCGGCAAAGGCATCAATGTCGCCCGCTGGCTGAAATATTTGGGAGGCAAACCCCAGTTGCTTTTGCCATTGGGCGGTCAATCGGGCGATGAACTTGCCGGTTATTTGCGGCACGAGAAAATCCCGGCGCGAATTGCTCCGCTGCGCGACGCCACGCGCGTCAATGTCATCGTCTCGACCGATGCCGGGAGGCAGATGCGATTCAATCCACCTGGCCCAAAAATCTCGCAGGTGGAGTGGCAGCGTTTCATGCGAACCTTTCAGGTCGAATTGAAACGGACCAAACTACTGGTGCTCTCCGGAAGTCTGCCGCGCGGATTGTCCGTTGGCGTCTATGCCCAATTCATTCGGCTGGCACATCGTTCCGGAGTGCGAACGTTGCTCGACTGCGACGGTGCGGCTTTCAAAGCTGCGGTCCCGGCCCGTCCGTTTCTGGTAAAACCCAACGAACACGAACTCGCCTTGTGGTGGAAGCGGGATTTGAATTCGGAAGCGGACATTCTCAAAGCTGCTCACGCTTTGTCCGCAGAAACGCGCGGTTGGGTTTTGGTTTCACGTGGCGGCAAACGCAGTTTGTTAGTCAACCTGGTCGAAGATTTCCAACTCTTTGCGGCCCCCCGGAAAGTGAAGCCGCGCAACACCGTCGGAGCGGGGGATTCATTGCTCGCCGCCGTCGCGCGGCAAATTCAATTGAACCGTCCACCGACGGAATGGTTGCGTGCTGGGCTGGCCGTCGGAACGCAGGCGACCCAATTGCCCGCTGGCCAGTTGCCCCGCTAGACGTCGCCCGCCGGCAAAATCGGTATTTCTTCCGGGTTTCATCTATGGCTAAGCTGAGCGCGTGATTGCTTTGCTTGATTACGGTTCGGGCAACCTGCGCAGTGTGCACAAGGCGTTGCTGAAGGTTGGAGCCGATGTGCAGATCGTGCAGCGTCCCGAGGAGATGCGCGACGCGGTGGCGATTGTATTGCCGGGCGTGGGCGCGTTCGATGATTGCATCCATGCGTTGCGCAAACAGGAATTGCTGGAAGCCTCCCGCGATTTTATCAAAACCGGCAAACCGTTTCTCGGCATCTGCGTCGGCTATCAGGCGTTGTTTGACCGGAGCGAGGAATTCAACAGTTGCGCCGCGGGGCTGGGAGTGTTCAGCGGAAGCGTGGTCCGCTTCACCGAACAGCCGGGATTGAAAATTCCGCAAATCGCGTGGAATCAAATCGAGATCACCCGTCCGGACTGCCCGCTATATCGCGATGTGGCCAACGGCAGCTACGTTTATTTCGTGCACAGTTTTTATCCGCAACCCACCGACGCGAGCATCGTCGCCACGCGCACGGAGTATGGTGATAATTTCGCGTCGTCCATCTGGAAGGACAACATTTTTGCCACGCAGTTTCATCCGGAGAAAAGTCAAAAGGTCGGATTGCAGTTGCTAAAAAACTTTGTCGCGTTGACGGAGTGATTTCAACACTTGGCAATTCATCATCCTTTGCTACGTTCAATCAAGTCGTTTGAACCATTAAACTAGAAAACATTATGCCACACGAATTACCCAACTTGCCCTACGACAAGGCCGCACTCGAGCCGCATATCGACGCGACCACCATGGAAATTCACCACGGCCGTCATCACAAGGCTTACGTGGACAACCTGAACAAAGCGATTTCTGGCAATGCCGCGCTCGAAGCCAAATCGCTCGAACAGATTATCGGCGATTTAGCCTCCGTTCCGGATGCGATTCGCGGACCAGTGCGCAACAACGGCGGCGGCCATTGGAATCATTCCTTCTTCTGGAAACTCATGGGCCCGAACGCCGGCGGCGCGCCGACCGGTAAACTGGCCGACGACATCAAAGCCGCCTTTGGCAGTTTCGACGATTTCAAAGCCAAATTTGAAAATGCCGGTGTGACCCGGTTCGGCAGCGGCTGGGCCTGGCTTGTTTCCAATAACGGCAAACTCGAAATCGTTTCCACCGCCAATCAGGACAATCCGCTGATGGGCAAAGCCGTCGCGGGTTGCGAAGGCAAACCGATTCTCGGCGTGGACGTGTGGGAGCATGCGTATTATCTGAAATATCAGAACAAGCGCGCTGATTATCTCAAAGCGTTCTGGAACGTCGTCAATTGGAACGAAGTCGCGAAGAATTACTAAGCGGTAAACACCGCCAAGAACAAGACGCGCCGGTGCGAACACCGGCGCGTTTTCTTTTCAACGGTTGCCTAATTCCTTGGAAAGCTCTTCCAAGCGCCGCCGTTCTGCGGTGGACAGACTATGAATGCCATGTTGGGCGACTTTATCCAGCAAAGCATCCGCTTCAGCCATCTTTTCATTGCGGCGCCGGTTTTCCGCGTAGCGCCGCGCACGGTCACCGCCCAGCGGGACGTCGTGGGGTTGAGACCGCGTTCCGACTCGTTGCCAGGGTTCGTAAATCAGCAGGTACAGAATTACGGCTGAGAGAATCAAAACCGTCGCAAAAAGTCCGGGCGCCGCTAGCACCATGCGCGGATACAACGCGGTCGCTACCAGCAGCCCAATAATCGCGCCGCCCAGATGCGCGTCGTGACCAATGTTGCCGATTTGTTTGCGATGGCCGAAATACGAGATCAGCAGAAACAGAACGGCGTAAACGTGGGCGGGAATTCCAATCGGAATGAAGAACATGCGCACCCCGCTGCCGGGCAACAGGAAGATGGCGGCAAAAATGACTCCGCAAACCCCGCCTGACGCGCCCAACGCCCGGTAGTCGTGATGGCGATGAATGATCAGGGATAAAATGGACCCGCCCAGAATGGCGGAAAGATAGATGAGCAACAGCGCCAAGCCGCCGTACATGAATTCAAGAGGCCGTCCAAAGCTGTAAAAGCTGAAGGCATTAAAACCGAAGTGCAGCCAATCCGCGTGAATGAAACCCGACGTGAGCATGCGGTCGTACTGTTTCCCTCGCAAAATGGCGGCGGGATCAAAGATCCAACGCTCCTCCCATTGGCGACGGTAAAAGGCGATCACCGTCATCACGCCGGTGATGACCAGGAGCAGGGTGGTGACGGGTGGGATGTTCATGTAGCCACGTTGGCCCGATAATTTGCCGAAGCCACATTGGGCGGCAAGCTTTGGCTGTTCAACGAATGAACGGCAACTGCAATTGGCTGACGTTTCCGTCCACCAGACCGCTGACGCCCAAACCGATCAAGCGCAGCGGACGATTCACCAACTTCTCTCGCGCCAGCAGCCAGCAGCCGAGCCGATAAATCTCCTTCGCTTCGGTCAGTGGTTCTTCGAACGAAATCTGGCGCGTTAGCGAAGTGAAGTCGCCGTAACGCACTTTTACCTGCACGGTACGTGCGGCGAGCCGACGCTTGACCAGACTCTTGGCAATGTCCTCCGCCTGTTCTTTCAGGCAAGCACGCAGGGTCGGACGATCATCCGTGTCTTTGAGAAAGGTGTTTTCGCTGCTGATGCTTTTGACCTCCTCGCCGAGATCCAGCGGACGATTGTCCTCTCCGAAGGCGAATCGTTTCAATTCCACGCCCCACGAGCCGACCAGTGCGCGCAGGTCGCCGGGATAATCCTGCAAATCGCCCACCGTGCCGATCCCGGCGCGATGCAAATTTTCTTCGGTGACTTTGCCCACGCCGTGCAGGGCGCGGATCGGAAGCGGTTTTAGAAACGCGACTTTCTCAGAATTACGAATCAACGTCAGGCCATCCGGCTTCTGGAAATCGCTCGCCAGCTTGGCGAGCAGTTTATTTGGCGCGATCCCAATGGTGGCGGTGAGCTGTCGTCGTTCCTGAATCGTGGCTTTGATTTTTTTAGCGAGAGGCATGGCGCGTTCCAAGCTCGCATCAGCGTTAACGGCTTGGTGGGACGACGAAACATCAACATACGCCTCATCTACTGATACTTGCTGAATCAAGTCACCGGCCAACTCGCGCACGATGGCCATGATCTCCCGCGACTCATTGCGATAAGCCTCCATGCGCGGGCGCACGAACACCCCTTTGGGGCACAACCGCCCCGCCGTCACGCTGGGCATCGCGGAACGCACCCCAAATTTTCGCGCTTCGTAGCTTGCCGCGGCCACCACACCGCGTTGCGTGGGTGGTGAACCCACGATGACAGGCTTTCCCTTCAGCGCGGGATTGTCGCGCTGCTCCACGGACGCGTAGAACGCATCCATGTCGAGATGGAAGATGAC
>CAZKMR010000151.1:0-5139 GCA_964553795.1 uncultured Bifidobacterium sp.
GTCGCGATTCTCATGTTGCAGGACGAAGGCAAACTCAACGTCGCCGATCCGGTCGCGAAGTATTTGCCCGAGTTCGCCAGTCTGAAAACGCCGTCGGGCAAGCCCGCGAATCTCACCATCACGCAAATTCTCACGCACATCTCCGGGCTCGGTGAAGCCGGTCGCGACGCGTCGCGCGACGCCAAGACGCTCGCTGATCTCGTTCCGCTGTGGCTCGCGGCGCCGATGCAATTCGAGCCCGGCGAAAAGTGGCAATACTGCCAGAGCGGCATCAACGCCGCCGGGCGCATTGTGGAAGTTGTCAGCGGCATGAGTTTCGATGCGTTCTTGCAAAAGCGTTTGTTCGATCCGCTCGGCATGTCGAACACCACGTTTTATCCCACGGCAGAACAACGCACGCGGCTCGTCACTGCCTATGCGAAAAACCGCGAGTCCGGCGCACTCGAAGCCGTTCCACCGCGACCTGAATTCGGTCCGCGCGATCGTCCGCCGCAAGGCAATGGCGGGCTATATTCCACTGCGACCGATTACGCGCGCTTCTGTCAGATGTTGCTCAACGGTGGTTCGCTCGATGGTCGTCGTTATTTGAGTGCCGCAGCGCTGAAGTATTTATCCACTCCGCAAACGGGCGAGATGCCCACGGGCTTTTTCCAAAACGACACGTGGGGCAATCGCGGCAAGAATTACGGTTGGGGTCTCGGCACGTGCGTCTTGCGCACCCCGCACGAAGGCGTGGCGGAAATGCTGTCGCCGGGCAGCTATGGCCACGGCGGCGCGTGGGGCACGCAGGCGTGGATTGATCCGGTCAAAGGCGTCGCTTACGTGTTAATGGTGCAACGCGCCAATTTCCCCAACAGCGACGGCAGCGAGGTGCGGCGAGAATTTCAAAGGGCGGCGGCGAGCGCGCTGAGTAAATGAACAAATGCAATGACTCGCCATCGTGCAGTTCGAACTTTGCTCGCAGTGCTGGCGCTTTTCATCGCTTCCCCTGCTCTACCGGCCGCGCCTATGAATGAACACGTCATCCTGTTGCATGGTTTGTGTCGCACCAGCAAGTGCATGGATAAGATGGAGCGGGCGCTGACCGACGCCGGCTACCGTGTATGGAACGTCGATTACCCGTCGCGCACCGATACGGTCGCAAAATTGAGTGAGGCCGTGCTGGCACCGGCGATACGCGATTGTGAGCAAGAAGGTGCGACGCGAATTCATTTTGTCGGCCATTCGCTCGGCGCGATTTTGATTCGCGACTATCTCGCACTTCATCCGTTGGCTAATGCCGGTCGCGTGGTGATGCTCGGTCCGCCCAATCAAGGCAGCGAAGTCGTGGATCGCATCGGCTCGTGGTGGTTGTTCCAAAAGCTCAACGGCCCAGCGGGCAATGAACTCGGAACTCGCACTGACGGCGCGCACGCACCGAGCGCGCCGCCGGGAGTGGATGTGGGCGTGATCGCGGGAAATCGCACGATCAACTGGATCAATAGTTTCGTGATGATCCCCGGCAGCGACGACGGAAAAGTCTCGGTGGAGCGAACGAAGCTAAATGGCATGGCGGACCACATCATTTTGCGAACGGCGCATCCGTTTTTGATGCGGAATCGAAAGGCGATTGAAGAGACGATTCACTTTCTGCGGGAGGGATGCTTCAAATCCAGAGATCGCAAAACTGCATGAAGCAGGACATAGAACGCTCCTGGCGAAAAGGCAGGAGATTCGAACGTCTTTGAGCTCAAAGCGAAGTTAGAGACTCCTCACGTCGTCTCCTACAGAACGAAATGGATTCACTTCCCGATACAAAACTGACTGAACACCGCGTCGAGCAAATCTTCCGTGGTTGTCTTACCAACAATTTCGCCAACCGCGGCGATGCCCTGGCGCAAGTCGAGGGCGACAAATTCCAGTGAGGCATTGCCGCGTAAGGCGTCGAGCGCTAACCGCAAACTTCCGCACGCGCGTTTCAAGGCGTCCTGATGCCGCGAGTTAATCGTGATTTGTGAGGTGTCGGCGGTGATGCGTCCGGACCACACCAGGGATTTGATCGTGTCTTTGAGTTGCTCGATGCCTGCGCCGGTCTTGCTGCAAACATCCACCGGGGGGGCGATTTTGGATTCTGGATTTTGGATTTTTGATTCAAAAACCAACTTCGCGGGCAGATCAATTTTGTTGCGAACGACAATCCGTTTCTTGACCGCAAACTCGTCGAGCAACTTCTTATCCTCCGCCTGTAACGGCTCGCTCGCGTCCAACACGTGCAAGATCAACTCTGCCTTGGCGAGCGATTCGCGACTGCGCCGCACGCCTTCGCTTTCAATTTCGTCGGTGGCATCGCGCAAACCGGCCGTATCAATAAACACCACGGGAATGCCGCGCACGTTCGCGGTCTCCTCGATGGTGTCGCGCGTCGTGCCCGGAATGTGCGAGACAATCGCGCGTTCGTGACCGAGCAATTGATTCAGCAAACTGGATTTGCCGGCATTGGGGCGACCGATGATGGCCGCGCGGATGCCGCGTCGCAGAATTTGCCCTTCGTTCGCCGTGCGCAGCAGTTCTTCCATGAACTCAATGCCGCGCACCATGCGGCCTTCCAGTTGCGCCTGCGTGTCCGGCGCGATGTCTTCCTCGGGAAAATCAATGTGCGCCTCGATGTGCGCGAGCGTGAGCATCAATTCATCGCGCAGTTGATTGATGCGTTGGGAAAGTTTCCCGGCGAGTTGTTCGTTGGCGGCGCTAAGGGCCAGGTCGGTGCGAGCGTGAATCAAATCGGCGACGGCCTCGGCTTGCGCGAGATCGATGCGCCCATTCAAGAACGCGCGTTGGGTGAATTCCCCGGGCAACGCGGCGCGCGCGCCGCATTCCAGGACGCGATCAAACACCGTCTTGCTCGAAAGCACGCCGCCGTGACAGGTGATTTCCACCACATCCTCGCGCGTGAACGTGCGCGGCGCACGCATGACGGCGCAGAGCACTTCGTCCACTTGCCGCCCATCACGCATCACTTTGCCGTAATGAATCGTGTGACTTGCGGCAGCGCTCGGTTTGCGCGAACTGCTGCCGACCGGCGTGAAAGCCTGATCGGCGACCGTCAAAGCGCGCGGGCCGGAAATGCGGATGACCGCGAGCCCGCCTTCGCCCAGCGGCGTGGCAATCGCAGCGATGGTGTCGTCAAACATCCAGAGGAGTGTGCGATTAGAACTGCCTTCTCGCAAGGCGCCGCCAGTCTTCAATTCCAATTACTGGCGCGGCGCACATCAATGCGAGCCCATTCCCGGCCTGCACCTCGGCGTTCCGTGCCAGGAAACAAGCCACCACTGTGCACTTGTCTGGCTGCAAAAGTAACCTGCAACGGCGGTCTGTGAACGCCGGAACTAAAGCGCGTATGCGGCACTCACAGAAACGCCGTTACACCGCGCAAAGATTCACTGTAATTCTGAGCGCGCATTTCTTCTTAGCTGTTTGGCCGCCAAAACCAATCACCGCCAAGAATGAAAATCGCGCTCCAGACCTTCATTGCCAGCGCCATTGCTCTCTCCGCCACCTATGGCGCGGCGCAACCCTACTCACTGAATTGGTTCACCGTAGATGGAGGAGGCCACACGAGCACCGGTGGCGTGTATGCGATAAGTGGCACCGTTGGGCAGTTCGATGTTGGCCCGCGACTGACGAACGGAGTATATACCGTCATCGGCGGTTTTTGGGTTTTGCCGGCAGCGATTCAGACTCCCGGCGCGCCCGTGTTGCACATCGTCGCCGCTGGACCGAATCAAGCGACGATTTCGTGGTCGCCAGTCTCGCCGGGTGTTGTTCTGCAAGAGACCACGAGCCTCAGTCCGACGAACTGGGTGAACTCGCCCAGCGGCGCAATGCAACCCGTCACAGTGTCCGCCGTTGGCCCAATGAAGTTCTATCGCCTGTTCAAACCTTGAATCCTATCGCGTCTATGAAGCCAAAAATCTCGCTCGCCCTCGGATTACTGCTCAGCACCTTTGTCGCGACCTTCGCGCAGAACACCGTGATCACCTACCAAGGTCGGGGCACGAGTGGCGGAACGAACTTCAACGGCACCGGACAATTCAAGTTCGCGCTCGTCACCAGCACGAACTTCAGTCAGCAAGCCACCGCGACCGCCAATCCGCCGAGCGGAGGATTCATCACCATCATCAACGTCACCTTCGGCGGCAATGGTTATGTGACGCCGCCTGTCGTCAGCATTTTTGGCGGCGGAGGTGCGGGCGCGACGGCCACCGCAACGGTCAGCGGCGGCGTGGTGACGGCCATCACGGTCAACAATCCCGGCAGCGGTTATACCTCCACGCCCACCGTGACAGTTGCGCCTCCGCCCCCAAACGTTCTCTACACCACTTACTGGAGCAACGACGGCACGAGCGTTAACGGCAGCGAGCCGAGCGCGGCGATCAATGTTCCCGTAACCGACGGCTTGTTCACCGCTTTGTTGGGCGACACTTCGATTCCGAACATGGCCGCGTTGAACTCAGTCATCTTCATTCAGCCAAACCTGCAATTGCGCATCTGGTTCAACAACGGCGTGCATGGCTTCGCTGCTTTGAATCCGCCGCAACCATTGACGCCCGCGCCGTACGCCGTTCAAGCCATCCGCGCGAACAACTTGTTGGGCACCATTTCCGCCACGCAATTGACGGGCACGATTCCCGCCGCGCAGTTGGGCGGAAACTATTCGAGTGCGGTGAACTTCAGTAATCAGAGCAACAGCTTCAGCGGATCGTTCAGCGGGAATGGCGGCAACCTGACCAACGTTCCCGCCGGCGCGCTGGCCTTTACTTCGACGAACCTTTCCGTCGTCGCGTGGGGGTTGGAGAGCGAACCCGATTTCCCGGTTTTCGATGTGCCCAGTGATCTGGTTGACCCGGTGGCATTAGCGGCCGGTTATGTTCATAGCCTGGCGTTGCGGCAGAATGGAACGGTCGTCGCGTGGGGTGGGGGCCAAACGAATGACCCGAGCAGCTACCTTCACTATGGTCAGTCGATTGTTCCGGCTGGACTCACGAACGTCACCCGTATTGCTGGGGGCATCGCTCATAGCCTCGCGTTGCGAAACGACGGAACCGTGGTCGCTTGGGGCGCGGGATTTACCAATGACGCAAGCGGCGGTTTTCAATACGG
>CAZKMR010000152.1:0-1864 GCA_964553795.1 uncultured Bifidobacterium sp.
ATGAACTTGGCTTCGGGGGTGACTTGTTCGGGCTTCACGCCGAGTTGCTCGACGATGATGTCCTTGACGCGTTGTTCGATTGATTTTTCAGACATGGTTGTTTCCTGTTAAATTGTGCCTTTGTTTATGCGGCAGGGCCAAACCCGTCAAGCCCCGAATCGGAATTTTTTCGCGCCGTCCTGGTGCTTTCCGTTGACAACCAAATCCCAAATCAACACGAACGCGCGGGCAAATTCCTGCGGTCGCTCCGTCACCCAACGCGTGACTGCTTCCGGCGCGAACCAGTCGCCCCGCTCAATCTCTTCCGGGTGCAACGTGAACGGTCCTTCACTCGTGCACCGGTACACCCAGACAAACTCATGGCCGGTCTCGACACAGGCTTCCACGCGCAAAATCCGTTCCGGCGGCGCGATCAGCGCCAGCCCGATTTCCTCGCGCAACTCCCGCACCGCACAGGTGTCGTAATCTTCGCCGCTGTCCACGTGGCCGCTGGCGGACGAATCCCACTTGCCCTTGGCGGTGTCCTTCCGCATCGAACGCTTCTGCAAAAACACCTGCCCGCGTGAGTTGAACACCAGCACGTGCACCGCGCGATGTAACAGTTGCTTCGCGTGAACCTCACGGCGCGGCGCGTGCCCCACTACTTCGTCGCGTTCATTGACGATGTCAAAAATTTCTTCGGTCATAAAAACTCATTCAGATTTGCCGATACGTCCGTTGTTCTGTGCCAGAGAATACGGTCGGCAACGAGGCAGGGCCAGAACGCAGCTCCCGCCAATGTAAATTCTTCCTTCGTTCTGCCTGCCGGTGATACGTATTCGAAAGCCAAGCCCTTTGGCATCCACGCGCGACGCCAATCGTTGCCGCCATGATTCGTGACCGAGTAATGGCCGTTAACGCTGAGCAGAAAATAAATTGTCACATAAGCCAAAAGGAGAGCGGCGCCCGCTTTCCACGATTTCTTCGCTACGACAATCACCGTCGTGGCCACCGGAAAAAGCAGCGCCATCAAGAAAGTGATTGCGTGGACTGCATCCATTGTCAGGCGCTCAGATTATTAGAAATCTGTGGGTGGTCATCGAAGGAGCAGTGTTGTTAGTGCCACAAACTGCTCCAAGCTCAACTTCTCCGCTCGTTCCTGCGGTGAAATGTTCAACGTGGTGAACGCCTGTTGCAGTTTTTCCAACGGCCACTCGGTCTTGAGGAGTTTCAGCATCATCTTGCGTCGTTGGGAGAATGCGCGCTTCACGATCTTTACAAACGCGGCGCGTTGCTCGTCTGCCAGCAACGGTTGTTCGCGACGCACTAACGTCACGCACGCGGAATCCACCTCCGGCGCGGGGAAAAAGCAACTCGCCGGGATTTTGAAGAGGCCGCGTGGCTCGTAATCCAGTTGCACCAGCAACGTCAGGATGCCGTATTCATCGTCGTCCGCCTGCGCCATGAGGCGTTGCGCAACTTCCAATTGCAGCGTTACGGTCACCTGTTTCGGGCGCTGCGGTGCGTGCGCCAATTCCACGAGAATCGGCGACGCGACGGAGTAGGGCAGGTTGGCGATGAGTTTCCAGTCGTGCCAATTGCGGCGCTCGTGTTTGAGGAACTCCAGCGCGTCGGCGTGCAGCAGTTCAAAATGCGGAGTGCGGAGTGCGGTCGCGAATCTTTCGCTTAACACCTCCACCAGTCGCGCGTCTTTCTCGATGGCCAAAACTTCGCCCGCGCGATCCAGCAATAATTCCGTCAACGGGCCGAGTCCCGGGCCGATCTCCAAAATCTTGTCCGCTTTCGTCACCTCGCCCGCGTCCACGATGCGTTGCAACTGATGCGCATCGTGCAAAAAATTTTGCCCGAGCGATTTCGTCAGTTG
>CAZKMR010000152.1:1964-5131 GCA_964553795.1 uncultured Bifidobacterium sp.
CGTAAGGCATTCAAAGCGGCAATCAAAACGCCGCCCAGTTCGCGGCTGCGTTCGCACAATTTCAAGCGTCGAATCTCGGCAATTTGTGCCAGCGCCATCGCGCAGCCGACCGGGTGACCGAGAAACGTGCTGGTGTGAATCGCCTCGCCCTGCGACGGCGGCCACGCGGCGTCCATCACTTCGGCGCGCCCGACACACGCGGAAAGGGGAAATCCGCCAGTCAGCGCTTTGCCGAGACAGATCAAATCGGGAATCACGTCGCTGTGCTCGCACGCAAACCATTTCCCGGTGCGACCAAAGCCGGTGTAAATTTCGTCCAGAATCAACAGCGCATTGTGTTTGTCGCATAGCTCGCGC
This sequence comes from uncultured Bifidobacterium sp., assembly GCA_964553795.1. GTDB lineage: Bacteria > Verrucomicrobiota > Verrucomicrobiia > Limisphaerales > JADLHS01 > JADLHS01. The sequence goes on from CAZKMR010000152.1 coordinate 2,322, forward strand.
AGCGTTTGCAGAAAGCCGGGTGGCGGAACGTTGATGCCGCCGCGCGCTTGCATCGGCTCAACGAGAATCGCGCCAATTCTCTCATGACGAAAAAGTTTTTCCGCCGCGGGCGCAAGCAAACGCAGTTCATCATTGGTTTTCGGAAATGGCAGGAATTGTCCGAACTTGCCAAGCTGCGCACGAAACGGGCCGCGGAAATGTTCGCGGTGTGTTGCATTGAGCGCGCCGTAGCCGAGTCCGTGGTAAGCGTCTTCAAATGCAATGATGCCGCGTTTGCCCGTGGCCAGCAGCGCGGTTTTCAACGCGGCTTCCACGGCTTCAAAGCCGGAGTTGGTGAAAATAACCTTTCCGGATTTTGGATTTTGGATTTCGGACTTCGGATTTGATTTCGCCCAGCGCTCGAAGGTGAGGCGACTTAACTCTCTCGCGAGTTGTGCCTTCAGCGCGTGTGGGTGAACATCGCCCATCGCGTGGAGCAACGTCGCCATCTGTTTTTGCCCCGCGCGCACAACGGCGGGATTCGCGTGACCGGCGGCTGCGACGCCAAACGCCGCCGTCAGGTCGAGATACTTTTTGCCTTCCGCATCCCAGACGTGAACGCCCTTCGCACGCTCCCACACGATCGGCCACGAACCGTCCGGCTCGGTAAAAAGGACATTGCGCGACTCGAAGTCGCGCAGGAGGGCGAGGGTTTGCCTGGTGTTCATTTCAAACGCCGCGTTGCTCGGGTGGCCAGATGATCTTGTGCAGTTGCGCCTGAAAACGCACCGGCAGTGCGTCGGCGACAATGCGTTCCACCAAATCTTTTCGTGTGATCGGCGTGAGTCCGGCGGGGACGCGTTTGAGGGATTTGTCCTGTTGCTCCGGACGCAACGGATGCACCCACGACATCAGCAGCGGACAAATTGTGTCAAGCCGGTGCGCGGCGATTTGTTGTTTGGCCCACTCGTAATCTTCCACCGTGCCGATGACGAACTTGATTTCATCGGTGGCTTTGAGGTAACGAATGTTCTCCATGCGATTGCGTTCGACTTCGCCGCTGCTGGGGCATTTCAAATCCATGATGCGGCGCACGCGTGGGTCAACTTTTGAGATGTCTAATGCGCCGCTGGTTTCGACGAGGACCGTGAAGCCGTCATCGCAAAGCTGCTTCATCAGCACCAGTGCGTTGGGTTGGAGCAACGGTTCCCCGCCGGTGAGTTCGACCAGTGGAAGTGCGGAGTGCGGAGTGCGGAGTGCGGAATTCCTGAACGGCACAGCCAGTTCGTGAACCTTCGCCATCACGTCCGCAAAGGCCGTCTTTTTTCCTTCCGTGAACGCATACGCGGTGTCGCAGTAGGAGCAACGCAGATTGCAGGCAGTCAATCGCACGAAGACGCACGGCAGTCCGGCGAAGGTGCTTTCGCCCTGCAAACTCAGGTAAACTTCGTTGACGACCAGTGTTTCCGACATCGCCCTAAATGTCGTTAAATCCCGGCGCAGTGACAACGTTGAACCGTGACGATATATGACGATTTCGCGCTTCAAGCCGGAGCGGAGCGGCGGTAATGTCGCGGCATGGACATCTACGACCATCCGACTTTTCGCATGGCTTGTCAGCAGTTCGACCTCGTGGCCGATCTCCTCGAAATTCCGCACAACGACCGCGCCCGGCTCAAGTATCCCAAACGGGCCATGACTGTGGCGTTGCCGATTCATCGCGACGACGGTGCGACCGAAGTGTTCTTTGGGTATCGCGTGCAGCATTACCACACGCTCGGACCGACCAAGGGCGGCTTGCGCTATCATCCCGACGTGCAATTGGGCGAAGTCGCGGCGCTGGCCATGTGGATGAGTTGGAAATGTGCGTTGACGGGACTGCCGTACGGCGGTGCCAAAGGCGGCATCGCTTGTGATCCGCGCAAGATGTCCGCCACCGAACTTGAGCGACTCACGCGGCGGTTCACGCAGGAAATGATTCCCTTCATCGGGCCGCAAGTGGACGTGATGGCGCCAGACGTCGGCACGAACGAACAAATCATGGCGTGGATGATGGACACCTATTCGATTCACGCCGGTCACACCGTGCCGAGCATCGTCACCGGCAAGCCGCTGGGGCTGGGTGGTTCGCATGGGCGGCGCGAAGCGACCGGGCGCGGCGTGGCATATCTGGTCAATCGCGCCACGGACACCATTGGCTTGGATATCAACAACGCCACGGCGGTGATTCAGGGCTATGGTAACGTCGGTAGCGTTGCGGCGCTGAGTCTGGCGCGCTATGGGGCAAAAGTCATTGCGGTGAGCGACGCGTTCGGCGGCATTTACAACGCCAAGGGACTGGATTTGTTCGCGCTGGACCAATACGTGGCGGAGAAAAAATCTGTGGTGGGTTTCCCGGAGGCGGAACCGATTTCCAACGAGCAATTGCTGGTGTTGCCATGTGATATTCTCGTGCCGGCGGCGTTGGAACGCGTCATCACCGAAACCAACGCGGGCAAAATCAAATGTCGCATCCTTGCCGAGGCGGCGAATGGCCCGACGACACCGGAAGCGGACGTCATTTTGAATCAGCGTCCGGAGATTTTTGTGATTCCCGATGTGCTCTGCAATGCGGGCGGCGTGGTGGTGAGTTACTTTGAATGGGTGCAGGATTTGCAGAGCTTTTTCTGGGGCGAAACGGAAATCACGGACAAGTTGTTTCGCACGCTGGAAACGGCGTTCACGCAGATCGTCCAGCTCAGTCGCAAGCGAAACATTCCGATGCGGCTGGCGGCGTTGAGTGTGGGGGTGCAACGCGTGCAGGAAGCCAAACGCATGCGCGGGTTGTTTCC
>CAZKMR010000153.1:0-4837 GCA_964553795.1 uncultured Bifidobacterium sp.
AGTTGATAGCCACTCAAAGAACTCAATCCTGCGGCGCCACTGCCCGGATTGCGTAGCGCGGGTTGGTTCGTGATAGCGCGCGGATCGCGCGGCCGATTCGCATGCTTTCCCCAGAAACCGTTGTTCTCGAAAACAGTATTCAAACTGTCGCCGAGATCGTAATCCACCCGGCCTTCCACGTAGAAAATGTTGTTGTAGAAAAACGTGTCGCGCGGAATCCCGCCGTCCCATTCGTCGCACAAGATCAACGGTAGATTTTGCTTCGCGCCGACATAGATGGTGTTGTTGTAAATCTTCGTATTCTTCGCGCCGCTGATGTGGAAGACGCGCGCGGAATTGATGCCGTCGTTCTGGCTGATGTTGTAACGAATGATCGTGTCCTCGTTATAGGAATTGCCGGGCGCGCAGATGAGGAAGAAGCCGCCCTCGTTGTCGTGACTGTAATTGTATTGAAATACCGAGCGGCGGCAGCGGTAATCTGAGTCAAACCCCTGACCGTCCTTCGTGCCGCGCATACCGGAGACTTCGTTGAACTGAATCAACGTGTCGTCGCTGTCGAACGGCCAGATGCCGGCGGCGTAATCATCGCAACGCATCCGGCCACCGCGAACGATGTTGTGTTCCACGAGCGCGCCGTTGCTGCCCCAGATTTTGATGCCGTCGCCGCCGATGTCCTCGAGCAGATTGCCGCGAATTACCACGCCGACGCTGCGAGCGCGACTGCCATTGCGCTGGCAGATGCCGTTCCGATCCGTGCGAACGACGTGACAATTCTCAATACGCAGGTCGTCGAAGTGCGATTGATTGCGGCCGCGGCTTTCGAAATAAATGCCGCAACCTTCACGTTCCTTGCGCAGATCGCCGTTCACGTCGTGAACGTAAAGATTGCGCAGATAAATGTGCCGCATCTTGCCAAAGCCATCGGTCACGATGCGCACGCCGGTGCGCCAAGGCTCGCGATTCGTGCCGAGATTGGTGATCTCAAGATCGCTGACTTCCCAGAACTCCACGTTGCGCAGCAGCAGCGTGTCGAGGAATTTTCCCTCGCCGTCAATGCGTGGTTTCGGTCCGTCGCCGTATTTACCAATCGTGATAGGAATCGTTTTATCGCCCTCCATTTTGCCAGAGCCTTGCGGACGTAATTGTCCGACGTAGCGCGAGCCAGCCTTGAACAACAATTGATCGCCGGGGTGGAAGACGTGGGCGTTGACGCGGTCGAGACTTTGCCAGGGTTGTTCAATTGAATTTCCGTCCGCACCATCGCTGCCAGTTTCGCTATCCACATAATAAATCGTGGCGGCGACGCTGTGGCTGAGTAACCCGCTCAGGAAGAAAATTGTGACCAACTGAAGCCAAAGCGCGCAGGCGACCCGACTTGGAACGAAATTCGCAATCGGTTGCGGATGTTCCAGTGAATTGTTAAGCATGCGCCTCATCGTGGAGTCCGACGCCGCCAAAAGCCAAGTCATTCAGCGCCGGCACAACTGCGGGAGAACGGGATCGACCGGATAACCCGGTCGCCCGCCAAAATGAGCCGGAACCTTCCCTCCGGGTTGCGACTCTCAATTCTGTGGCCTCACGAACGCCGGAACTTTTTCCTTCCCGAAACCCGTGCGCCGATTATGCTCGCAACGTGCTGGTTCGCCTCGGCCATCTGCTTTTGATTCTCGCCCTGCTCGGCGCGACGGGCGGGCATTGGGCAGTGCTGCAAACCATCGCGTGGGCGGACATGCTCGCAAAGAATCTGCAAACGGAAACCGTCACGACCGCGATCTCCAAGACTTTCGACGGGCAACATCCGTGCAAAATGTGTGTGGAAATTTCCGCCGGCAAAAAGGAGGAAAAGAAATCTGAACTCCCGCTCCAACTGAAGAAGCTGGAATTCGTTGCCGAGCGACCGGCGTTTATTTTTGCCGCGCCGACGGATTTTCGGCTGTCCCCCGTTTTCCTCCCGACCTTTGACGATTTAACCCATCGTCCTTCCGTTCCGCCTCCGCGCAGCGCTTCCGTTTAATCCCGCTCTTCTGGTGGAAATCCTCGCGCTGCGAGGATTAGCGCCGCGTGCAGCGGCGCAATAGTTTGCTTTCAAACTGCCTTCGTCCAGAAGTGATCCACCGCTGCACGCGGCGGGGTGGTCGCAGCGCGACCACCACTACCGCTGTGTTCCTTGTTTATTGGCGTCCCTTGGGACGCAAAGCCTGCGCATGAATGCGCTGAAAAGAAGCCAAGCCTTTACGTTGCTTGAATTGCTGGTGGTGATCGCCATCATTGCGATTCTGGCGGCGTTGTTGTTGCCGGCCCTGGGCCGCGCCAAACAACGCGCCAAGGCGACGCTTTGTCTCAGCAACCTCAAGCAGATGGGCCTTGCGAGCCGCATGTATGCCGACGACAACAAGGATTCCCTCCCGCAATCCACGCACTCGAAAGCCTCGTGGTATCTCACGTTGCAACCGTTGCTCTCCGGCACGAATCTCCATCGTTGTCCGATGGATGGCCTGGCGCAGCGGCTTTATGCCAGTTATGCCGTAAACGATTTTTTGACCCCGCGCCCCTACGGCGCCAAAGATCTGGACTTCTCCAAAACAACGAGCATTCCCGCTCCGGCCGAAACCATGCACATGGCCGAATGCGCGGATAGTTCGCAGGCGGATACGGATCATTTCCATTTTGCCGACACGGCGAGCGGCGGTTTTGCGCCGCCGTCGTTTCAGCAACAGGTAGCGGTGACGCGACACCTCACGTCAGCCAATTATCTGTTTGCCGATAGCCATGTGGAAACGCTGCGGTGGGTGCGAGTCAAAGAACAACTTGGACAATCAGGCTCTCGCTTCGTGCGCCCGGATGGCCAGGTGAACTTGACTCAGAACTAACGAAGCACCTTAAACCAAAATGAAACTTAAACTCAGTCAGAAAGGGTCGTTCGCCGCGCTGGTGCTCGGCTTCGGCCTGGCCACTGCCTCCGCGCAGCACGGCCACCTCAACGCCGGCGCGTACAGCACCAATGCCGGAAGTCAGTTGTACTTCGTCAACGGTGCGTCCTTCGTGAACACCTCCGGTTACGTGCAGTCCATGAGCTACTCCAACTCCGGCACGTACGCGGGTTATTACAACAGCGGTCCGACATTCACGTCCTTGGCGGCAACCACCACCACGGGCGGCACGCCGCATCCGAACGCGGCGGCGCTGGGAACATTCCTCGAAACGCGATTGGAAACCATCGTCTCCGGTCCCGCCGGGGGCGTGTTCAGTTTCTGGGACAGCGGCCAGACCACGCCGACACTGAGCCTGAACGTCGGACAAACCATCACGAGCGGAAATCTGTTCGACCTCAGCAATGCCGCCGCCGGCGCGGGAAATCCCGGGGCGGATCCGTACGGCCATCTGCATGGCCGCCGGTTCAGCGCAACGTTGCCCGGCGATTATCTCGTCGGCTTCCGGATCGTGGACATGACCGGTTTCCACGCGGATTCGGACCTGTTCCTGATGACGTTCCGCGCCATCGCCATTCCCGAACCTGCGACGGCAGCGCTGGTGGGCGTGGGAGTTCTCGCAGTCGGATTCGGCGTGCGACGCAAATTGAAGAAGTAAATTGAAGCGAGCTGCGGGGCGGACTGTCAGGGTGGGTTCGGAAGGCATTCTTCTGAATTCAACCGCAGTCCGCCCCCAAGCCGCTTTGTCTTCCGCTGAGAAAATGCTTTTACGAAATCAATTCATGCTGGCGCTCGTTGCGTTCGCATTGCCGGCGACCGCACAACATCTCCACCTGAACGTCGGCGCGCAAAGTCAGGCGCAGAACTCACCGTTATTTTTCCAGAACGGCGCGGCATTTGTCACCAACTCCGGTTTTGTCATGCCAATGCCGATGCAACCCAGCGGCGATTACGCCGGGCACTTCGCCACGGCTGCGCTTTCGCCGACGGCGATTGGCGCTGGCTTTTTTGACGATCCCGCACCCGGCACTCAGGTCCGACTCCGCTTCGTTGCGGTGTCCGGTCCGCCCGGCGGCGAATTTCGCGTTTGGGACAGCGACGGCTCCGGCCCGGCGGGAACGATTACGTTTGGAGTTCCAGTCGGCACGACCAACGGCGCTGATTCCATTCTGCTCAGTGAAAACTCGGCTGAACCCGGTGCTGATCCGTTCGGACACATTCACGGGCGGGCGTTCAGCGCCACGTTGCCCGGGCTCTACGTCGTCGGCGTGCAAGCCTACGACAATTCCAACAACGGCACGCCGAGCGGCTCGATCCATGCGCCAAGCGAATTGCTCCCAATTTATTTTCAAGCGGGCGTAACCGTGGCGGGAATTACGCGCGGCGACAATCAAACCGTCATCACCTTCGCGTCGCGGTTCGGCCGCAGTTACTACGTGCAAGCCACCGGAACGCCGGAAAATTCCGCGTCGTGGCAGGACATCGCCGGACCGTTCACGGGCGATTTGTTGCAGACGACCACCGATGGCGAAGCGACGGGCGCAGCGCGATTTTATCGGTTACGCGTGACGACGCCGTAATTCATGCCGACGCGTCGCAACATTTTCTTCATCGCCTTGCTGCTGGCCTTGCTCAGTGGCGCGGCGGGCTTGGCGCATCAAATTCTCTGGACGCGTCGTCTCGTAGATGTGCTCGGCGCGAACGCCGACACGTTCAGCAAAGTTATCGGTGCATTCTTTGTCGGTCTTGCGTTCGGCGCGTGGCTTGCATCGCGATCAAAAACTGGTGCGGCTAATTTCTGGCAACGCGTCGCGCGGGCGGAATTGGCGGTCGCCGTTCTCGCTGTGCCTGCGTTGTTCTCCGCCCACTGTGCCGAATGGGTTTATCAAACCACTGCTCCCGTTGCG
>CAZKMR010000154.1:0-4536 GCA_964553795.1 uncultured Bifidobacterium sp.
GCCGGCCTGGGACTCTCGGTGAGTTGCCTCACCTGCATTGGCGGCGCGATTCTTTATCCGCTGCTGATTTTCGTCGGTACCTCTACATGGTATTGGGGCGCGCTCATTCTGGGGACTTACTCGCTGGCGCTGGCGATTCCGATGGCAATCATTGCCATCGCGGTTGGCAACTGGAGCTGGCAATTCGTGCATCGGCCCTGGCTCATGCGCGGCCTGCAATGGTCCGGGGCGACCGTAATGATCACGGTGGCGCTGCTCATCGCCTTCGACCGCACGCGTTTTATCAATTCCGTGGTGTTCACCGTAATCACGGCGCTCGGCGGCGACCCCGAACCGTCCCTGGCACAACTGTGAAGCTCGCGCTGGCCATATTGCTGTCAGCGTCCGCCGTGGCGTTGCCCGCTAGTGTGCCGGTCACGGATTCTCTCGCCAACGCGATCGCGCTTGCCAAAGACGGCGACACGGTTCTTATCCAAGGTCCGGGCACTTTTCACGAACGCATTGTCATCACAAAATCCATCCGGCTGCTCGGCACGAACTCGCCGGTCATTGACGCGGATGGATATGGCACACCGCTGACCGTCACTGCGCCGGACGTGGAGGTGCGGGAGGTCGTCATCCGCAACTCCGGCCGTGATCTCACGACGTTTGATTCCGGCATCATGATCACCGGCGCGCGGGCGCAAGTGCGCGATTGCCGCATCGAAAACGACGGGTTCGGGATTTATCTTCGCGGTGCCAGCGAGTGCATGCTCGAACGGAACGAAATCCTTGGCAGCCCCAATTTCCCGACCGCCAAACGCGGCAACGGCATTCATCTGTGGAACACGAAGCGCAATCAAATTCTCGACAACATCATTCACGACAAACGCGACGGCATGTATTTTTCCTACGCCGACCACAATCTCATCGCCGGCAACCGCGTTTGGGACACGCGCTTCGGCGTTCACTACATGTATTCGCATCAGAACCGGCTGCTCACAAATTCGCTGACGCGCAACACGGTGGGCGCGACCTTGATGTTCAGTCGCCAATCCGTCGTTGAAGGAAATCTCGTATCCGCCAACCGCCGGCATGGGATGGTGCTCAAGCAAGTGGACAACTCGACCATCGCGCACAACCTGTTTGCCGGGCAAAACCGCGGCCTCTTTGTGCAACAAGCCAACCAGAATCGTTTCGAGGGAAACGTCATCGCGACCAACGACATCGGCCTTTATCTCAGCAACGCCTCGGAGCAGAACGTGTTTGTCGAAAATGTATTCATCCGCAACACCGATCAAGTCTGGCAGCCGCCGTTTGAAACCGAACAGGGCCGCATAGGGCCAAACTCCTTCTCCGAGAAGGGCCGCGGAAATTACTGGAGCGATTACATCGGGACGGATCGCAATCACGACGGCATCGGCGACACTCCTTATCACGAAACGGACGTGTTCGGTTATCTCGTGGATCGCCATCCCGAGGCGCGCGTCTTTGCACTCAGTCCCGCCGTCGCATTGCTGCGCAGAGGCGAGGAATTGATGCCGCTGTTGGACACGATCGGAGTGACGGATCGCGCGCCGTTGATGAGTCCTGTTCCTGTAGCAGCCGAGGCAACGAGGCTCACTTCAACGCCGAACAAAAGTCAGAGCCTCATCACGTCGGCTGCTGCCACATTGAAATGAGCGCCTACCTCCAAATCTCTGCTCTGACGAAGCGTTACGGCGCGACAACCGCGCTGGCCGACATTGACCTTTGCGTCGCGCGCGGCAGCGTGCTGGCATTGCTTGGCCCGAATGGCGCAGGCAAGTCCACCCTATTCGGCTGCGTCCTGGGACTGACCCGCCCAACGAAAGGCAACATTCTTCTGCAAAACCTTTCGCTTACCGACGCGGATCGGAAACAGTTTGGCTACGTCGCCGAGCGCGTCGCGCTTTATCCTCAACGCACCGTCCTGGAAAACGCCACTTTCTTCGCGCGACTCAAAGGAGAATCCGACTTCGAGGTGGAAACCCAGCTCAAACGTGTTGGCCTTTATGGCGTGATCAACCGTCCGGTGCGCCAGCTTTCCAAAGGCATGTTGCAGCGGCTCGGACTGGTCATTGCCCTCTGCGGCCGGCCGGAACTGCTCGTGCTCGACGAACCGTTCAACGGCCTCGATCCCGTGCTGCTCGACACACTGCAATCCATTCTTCGCGAGGAACAGAGACGCGGCGCAACGCTCCTGATTTCGACGCACACCATGTCTGCCGTCGAACCACTGGCCACGCATATCGCCATTCTGCTCCGCGGGCGACTGGCGGCATTCGGCACCCTCGAAACGTTGCGCGCCGAACACAGCACGGAGGATTCATTGGAAACTATTTATCACCGCATCGCCCGCCGCATGCACGAGCCAGAGGAGGTCTTTGTATGAAGGCTGATTCAACCATCTCTGCCTTGCTCGATAGCAGCCGACGTCAAGAGGTTCTAATCTCGGTTCCGAAAGAGAGAAGTGCGCCTCATTGCCTCGGCTGCTACAAGCAAACCGCCCTCATCGCCGCGAAAGAATTCGGCGACCGCTTCCGTAGCGGCTGGGTCATCGCTTGCGTGCTGGTCTGGCTGGGCGCGATCGGACTTACGAGCTTTCTCGGTCTCGTGCAAATCGGCCAGATCGGCGCGCAGGGTTATGAACGCACGGTGATCAGCCTGCTGAACCTCGTGCAATATCTCGTGCCGTTGCTCGGATTGCTGCTCGGCCACGATCTCATCGTGAACGAACGGGAAGAGGGAACACTCCGACTCCTGATGGCCGGCGGAGTCAGCCGGACACGTCTGTTATTGGGGAAACTCGTGGGCGGTTGTGCCACACTGGCCGTGCCGCTGATCCTTGGCTTCGCAATTGCCGGAACGGTCATTGGTATCAGCGCGAAAGACAGCGCGGTTTCTCCGTTTCTCCGTCTCGCCGTCTCCGGTCTGGTCTTGGGAATTCTTTTTCTCGGCCTTGGCCTCGCCGTCTCGACGTTCTGCCGGACGCGCGTCCAATCGCCGGTTGCCGCGCTGTTGCTGTGGTGCGTGGCCGTGTTTGTATTTGATCTGGTTGCGCTCGGAGTGGTGGTTTCGACCCGATCACTCGCCGCAGCCCAGGAAATCGAAATCATGTGCGACACGACGCATGTCAACGCGGCGGCGGTGGATATTCATTCCGCTTTCGACAACGTGACCGACTCCCAAACGAGCGTCCCCCCGACGAACCACGCGCCGACGCTGGGCTGGCTGGCGATCAATCCGGTAAACCTTTTCCGCGCTGTGAATCTCTCCAGGCAACTGGAGTTGCACGTGCCCGCGTTCACCATGTTTCTCACGATGACGTTTTGGTTGGTTAGCACTCTGGGTCTGAGTCTCTGGAAATTGCGCCGAACCGATTTATGAAAGCGAAATGGATTCTGAGCCTGTTGAGCGCGCTCACGGTGGCGGCGATTCTATGCGTCATCGCCTTCAAGCGGACTGGCCCATCCTTCCCTGCTCAACCCGTTCCCAACCAAACTTTCCAGGTGCGAGGCCAGATTCGCAGTGTTGATGTTGCGAATCTGATCGTGCGCATCGCGCATGAGGCGATCCCCGATTACATGGCGGCCATGACGATGCCGCTCACGGTCAAAGACCCAAAACTTCTGAAAGGACTGGCCGCGGGCGACCATGTGCAATTTGAACTGGCGGTCACGGACGATGATTCCTGGATTTCGCGAATTGAGAAGATCCAGCCGGAAGATGCCACCGCCGTGGCGAACCTGGCGACCAACGCGGATTATATTCGCACGAATGACACCGAACGGGTTCAAATCGGGGAAACCATGCCGGACTTCAAACTGGTTGATCAGGACGGAAGAGAAATCCGCTTGAGCGATTTTCGCGGCAAAGCGGTTGTGTTGACCTTCATTTTCACCCGCTGCCCGGTCCCCAATTTCTGTCCGCTCATGTCCAAGAATTTCGCTGACCTGGACCGGCGCTTGAGCGAGGCGTTTCCCGACCAGTATCAACTTCTGAGCATCACCATGGATCCGGCCTTTGATCGGCCCGAAGTGCTCAAGGAATACGCAACGCGTTACAATGCCAACACGAAAAACTGGAGCTTCGCGACCGGGAACGAGGAACAAATCCGATACGTCGCCGGACTGACGGGATTGTATTACGTCTGGGAAGGCGGCCTGATCTCGCACGATCTGCGCACGGTGCTCATCGGGCCGGACGGGCTGCTCGCCCATGTTTGGAAGAGCAACGTGTGGACGCCCTACGAGGTGCAGCGCTTTGTTGCCGAAGTGCTGGCGCCCGGCAAAAACAAAAGGCCGGCTCAATCGCGCCCGCCAGCCGTTCCAACAGGCAGGCCTAAGCCTGCCTGATCGCGATTGCGATTTCTCTGGCGGCTTATTCGGCAGCCGCGCCCCCGTTGCTTGTCCACTGCGCCCACATGGTTCTTGCGCAGGTCGAAGTGATTGGATTTGTTTAGCGGTGGCATCATGGTGACGTTCCATTTGGTATTCTGGCGGTCATCGGACGCCAGGGTTAATATGAACCGCGAAA
>CAZKMR010000155.1:0-4235 GCA_964553795.1 uncultured Bifidobacterium sp.
ATGCGCATCCCATGCAATTGATTCGTGACATTTATGCGGCGAAACGGGCCGCCGGGAAACCGGTGGTGTCACTGGAGTTTTTTCCGCCGAAAACACCCGAGGGCGACAAAGCGTTGCTGGAAAAACATATTCCGGCGTTGAAGGAATTGAATCCCGACTTCTGCTCGGTGACCTACGGCGCGGGCGGCAGCACCCGGGAAAAAACGTTGATGATCGTGGACCGCATCCAACGCGAGCACGGCCTCACCGCGCTGGCGCATCTGACGTGCGTGAATCACACGCGCGAACAGGTCGGTGAGTTGTTGGAAAAAATCAAGGCCATCGGCTGCAAAAACATTCTGGCCTTGCGCGGTGACCCGCCCGGCGGCGGAGAATTTCAGGTCACGCCCGGTGGATTTGAGTTTTCGTCGCAACTCGTGAAATTCATTCGCGAGCGCGAGGGTTTCAGCATCGGCTGCGCGGGGTTTCCCGAAGGCCATATCGCGTGCAAGGCGGGCAAAGTCGTGGATTGGGAGCGGCTCAAGGAGAAGGTGGATGCCGGCGCGGATTTCGTCATCACGCAATTGTTTTTCGATAACGCGGACTATTTCGAGTTTCGCGATCACTTGACGAAACTCGGCGTCACCGTGCCGCTCGTGCCGGGGATGATTTCGATTCTGAGTGCGGCGGCAATTCGCAAATTCAGCCTGATGTGCGGTGCACGAATCCCTGCGGCGCTGAATGCGAAGCTGGACGCGCTCGGCACGGATGACGCGGCAGCGACGGAGTTCGGCATCGAATATTGCACGAAGCAGTGCGAAGAACTGCTCAAAGCGGGCGTCCCCGGCCTCCACTTCTATACGCTCAACAAAGCGCCTGCTACGACTCGCGTTGTGAAGAATCTCGGACTGGCGTGACTGAGCTGCAATCAATTCGATCGCTCCAGCGTCTCGTCGTCCCAGGAGGCCGGGTCTTCCAGCGATTCCAGATGGGTGAAGACCACTGAATCTGAAATCGCGCGGCGAATATCGGCTTCGATACGCTCCAATAATTCGTGACCGCGATGCACGGTCCATTCGCCGGGCACGAGCACGTGAACCGAGATAAAGCGTTGCGCGCCGGATTGCCGCGTGCGCAACGCATGGAACTTCACGCCGTCGGCTTCATAGCGCGCAAAAATCTTTCGCACCGCTTCTTGATCGCTGACTGGAATAGAAGCGTCCATCAGACCGCCGACTGAGCGCCGCATAATGCCAATCGCAGTCCAGGCAATGTTCGCCGCCACGAGCAACGCCACCACCGGATCAAGCCATTGCCAGCCCGTGACGATAACCAGCCCGATGCCGGCCAAGACGCCAACGCTGGTCCAGACATCCGTGAGCAGGTGCTTGGCATTCGCTTCGAGCGTAATTGAATTGTGGCGCCGCCCCGCGCGGAGAAGCAGTAGCGCCACTGCCAGATTGATCACGGAAGCGACCACCGAAATCGTCAGTCCCAATCCTAGCTCTTGGAGTGGCTGTGGCGTAATCAATCGCAGCACCGCCGCCACCGCGATGCTCACCGCGGCCACGAGAATCAATCCGCCTTCAAGCCCGCTGGAAAAATATTCGGCTTTACCGTGACCGTAGGCGTGATCCTCATCCGCCGGACGCGCGGCGATGGTCAACATCGCCAGCGCCATGATGCCGCCGAGCAAATTGACCAGAGATTCCACAGCATCGGAAAGCAAACCCACCGAGCCGGTGATGAGATAAGCGAAGCCCTTAAGCCCAATGGTCACAATTGCGGCTGCAATCGAGAGCCACGCAAAACGGGTCAGAGATTTACGATTCTCCGGCACGCCCGGAGGTTAAACCGCAACTTGGAAACTTACCAAAGGAGTTTTAACTGCGGATGGACACAGATTAACAGGGATAAAAGGGCTTACGCGAATTTCACCGACTTCCGCGAATTCAATTCCCATTGGCGATGATCCGCGCAATTCGTGTCAAAGCCCTTTCCTCATCCGTGTTCATCTGTGTCCATCCGTGGTTAAGATTTCGAGGACGAGAACGAGGAGGACGACGAGGACGATTTAGATCATGTGACAGAACATCGCGTCGCGGAGCTTGGGTTCGAACCACGTGCTCTTGGGCGGCATGATGCCGCCGGCGTCGGCGATGGTCATCAAGTCCTCGATACTTGTCGGGAACATGCTGAACGCGCAGGCATATTCGCCGCTGCTGACGAGCTTTTCCAGTTCCGCCGTGCCGCGGATACCGCCGACGAAGTTGATGCGCTTGCTCGTGCGCGGATCGGTGATACCGAAGATTGGGTCGAGCACGAACTTCTGGAGCAACGTCACATCAAGCTTTTCAATCGGATCGTTGGTGGCGGCGAATTGCGGACGGAACGTGAGCGAGTGCCATTGGCCATCTAGGAACAGGCCGAGTTCGTGTTTGCGTGTGGGCTTGGCGGCGCCGTTGGGTTTGATGACAAAAACACCGTCGAGTTTCTGCAACAACTGCGCAGCACTCAGACCGTTGAGATCTTTGAGCACACGATTGTAGGGCAGGATTTGCATCTGGTTGTGCGGAAAGATGACCGTCAGGAATTGCCCGCTTTGACCCGCACCTTGGCGTGATTGATAAACGCGCCCTGCCGCCGCGCTACGATGATGTCCGTCGGCAATGTAGAGATAGGGAATTTGAGCGAACTGCTCGGCGATGAACTCGATTCCCTCCGCGTCGCCTACTGTCCACGACGTATGGCGCACGCCGTCTTTGCCGGTAAAGTCCACTTCTGGTTTTCCCGCCACGCGTTTGGCGATGAATTCATCCAGCGCGGTCACCGCGCGATAGGTCAGGAACACCGGGCCGGTTTGCGAATTGAGCGTTTCGATGTGGCGCACGCGATCGTCTTCCTTGTCCGGGCGCGTGAACTCGTGCTTCTTGATGATGTTGTTCAGGTATTCCTCACAGCTCGCGGCGGCGACGAGGCCAATCTGTGCGTGACCGCCCATGATCTGGCGGTAGAGATAAAAGCACGGTTGCTCGTCCTGCTTGAGCGCGCCCTGACTGATGAGCTGGGTAAAATTCTCTTTGCCCTTGGCATACACCGCGTCGGAATACAGGTCCGTGCCGGGCGGGAGATCAATTTCCGGTTTGCTGACGTGCAAGAAGCTCAACGGGTTACCCGCCGCCATCGCGCGGGCTTCCTCGGACGACATCACGTCATAGGGCAGCTCGCAAATCTGGGCGGCGAGTTCGGGTTTGGGTCGCAGGGCGGCAAAAGGTTTCAGCGTAGCCATAAAAACGAGCGGCGAAGATAGGCACGTTGTGGCGGGAACGCACGAAAAAATCCCAAAAGAAAGCTTGCTCCAAGGCGCTCGTAGGCTATTCTCTGCGCCCTTAATTTAGGAAAAGTTTTATGGCACGAATTTGTGAAATCACCGGTCGGCGGCCCATCAAGGGCAGCATCATTTGGCGCTCGGGTAAGAAAAAGAAGCTCGGCGGTATCGGTACGCACGTCACCGCGATCACCAAGCGCAAGTTCATGCCGAACCTGCAACGCGTGAAAGCCGTGATTGATGGCGAAGTCCGCTACGTCCGCGTTTCCACCCGCGCTCTGAAGAAGGGTTTGATCACCAAAGCGCCGAAGCGCACTTGGAAAAAAGACGCGGCGGCTAAGGCGAAGTAAGGCCAAAACCATTTCAAACGAAAAGCGAGGTCTAACCGGCCTCGCTTTTTTGCTGTGTGTTACTCTACTCGGCTGCGGAAGATGGCAAATCTCTCTAAAAAACTTCTCAGCTTCTTTGTTGCAAAAACCAGCCCCCCCCCCTCTACGTTAAGCGCTGATTGTTAGAGCTGGTTAACCAAACGATTAAAACTATGAAAAACAAAATCGGGAATACAAATGGAGTTGTTTTGATTGGAATCCTGCTGGTCGGCGCGGCAACCGCTTTTGCAAGTTGTTTCCATATTTGGCAATACGGGAGTTGTCCAAATTTTTCACCCACTTCGTCGGGTTCTTGCCCGAGCGATTGCACTTCTTATTACGAATACACTCCAGTTCCGGTTTACACCGGCATTGATCTCCCGAACGGTTCGTTGGCGGGCTGTTCGAATTATAGTTTTGCGGTGAGCTATACATTTCATCAGTCGTTTGATAATTGTGGGTCACTCACTCCACAGTGTTTGTACCACGCGCCCCAGCCTAAGGAAACTCAATGCAGCACCATTTCATGTGAGGATTATTGTTACGGAGGTTGAAGGATA
>CAZKMR010000156.1:0-4144 GCA_964553795.1 uncultured Bifidobacterium sp.
ACGAGGACGTAGCTTTGGAAAAGGAACTTCTCGCCGACCCGAAGGAACGCGCCGAGCACGTCATGCTCGTGGACCTCGCGCGCAACGATATCGGGCGCGTGTGCGATTTCGGCAGCGTGCAGGTGAAGGACCTCATGATCATCGAACGCTACAGCCACGTGATGCACATCGTGTCGAGCGTGGAGGGAAAACTTTCCGCCGGCAAAACACCCTACGACCTGATGCGCGCCACGTTTCCGGCGGGCACGGTGAGCGGCGCGCCGAAGATTCGCGCCATGCAAATCATCTCCGAACTCGAAGGCACGACGCGCGGGCCGTATGCCGGTTGCGTGGGCTATTTTAGCTTCAACGGCAATCTGGACACGTGCATCACCATCCGCACGGCGCTGCTCAAGGACGGCAAAGCCTACGTGCAAGCCGGCGGCGGCTGGGTGAACGACTCCGAGCCCGAAGCGGAATTCCAGGAAACGGTCAACAAGAGCAAGGCGATGCTCAAAGCCGTGGCGCTGGCGGAGTCGTTTGCAAAAACGTAAAGGAGCGCGGACAGCCTTGTCCGCGAGTCCCAATTCTACAAGGCAACACGCGGACTCGGCGGTCCGCGCTCCGGGCAGGCCGGCGGCGGCTGGGTGAACGATTCCGAACCCGAAGCGGAATTTCAGGAAACGGTAAACAAGAGCAAGGCGATGCTCAAAGCCGTGGCGCTGGCGGAGTCGTTTGCAAAAACGTAAAGGAGCGCGGACAGCCTTGTCCGCGAGTCCCAATTCTACAAGGCAACACGCGGACTCGGCGGTCCGCGCTCCGGGCAAGCCGGCGGCTGGGTGAACGACTCCGAACCCGAAGCGGAATTTCAGGAAACGGTGAACAAGAGCAAGGCGATGCTGAAGGCAGTGGCGCTGGCGGAAACGTTTGCGAAATCGTAAAGGAGCGCGGACAGCCTTGTCCGCGAGTCCCGATCAGCATAGCGCGACCACTGAAACGCGAACCCAGTCAACGTTTCTCTTTACATTCCAGTTCACGCGGACAAGGCTGTCCGCCCTCCGATGCCGTCGAACCACTCCAATGTGTTCGAGACCATTCGCAACAAGCGGCAATGGCATACCCCGCCCGATCCCAAAGTCGCCAACCTCGGCTTTCGTGGCTGGCATTCACGCGGCTACCTGCCGCACTTCGACCTGCCGGGCCTCGTGCAATTCATCAATTACCGCCTCGACGACGCCATGCCCGCCACTCTGCGCCACGAATGGGCAGCACTGCTGACGTTTGATGATGAACTGAAGCGGCGGACGAAGATTGAGGATTACCTCGATCGTGGCTGTGGCAGTTGTCTGTTGCGCGACCCGCGCGCCGCCGCGGTCGTAGAGGAAAACTGGCTGCATTCCGATGGGGAAAACTACCGCCTGCTGGCGTGGGTCGTGATGCCGAATCACGTTCACCTGCTCGTCGAGATTTGGCAGACCCCACAAGCGCAACTCATCAAGGACTGGAAAGGCTTCACCGCGCGCCGCATCAATCGCCTGCTCGACCGACGCGGCAAGCTCTGGCAGGACGACTATTGGGATCGCTACATTCGCGACGAAGCGCACTACCGAAAAGTGGTTCGCTACATCGAAGCAAATCCGGTCAAAGCGGGTTTGGTGCAAACGCCGGAGCAATGGCCATTCAGCAGTGCCCGGTTCCGGGATGAATACCGCCAACTGAAATTGCCGGCAAAGACCGGTTCACCGCAGCAACGGAGCGCCCGGAGCGCGGACCGCTGAGTCCGCGCGTATCTTGGAAAAGACAGTGGAGGCAAACCATGCACTGCGAATTCCACGAACTACACCAAAGGCTTTTAGTTTTCCCCTTTTTGCGCGGTTTCGAGTTACTCTCCTGCTCAACACGCCTTTACCGGTTTCTTGGTTCGTTTCGGACTCGCGGACTCGGCGGTCCGCGCTCCGGGCGCATCACGCTCCCTCGTTTTAAGGCGACAACGGCTTCATCGCCTTAACCCGGTAGAATCGCATGGGCGCGTTGGTGTCGGCAAACACTCGCGTGGTGCTCGGTTCGTCGGGGGCAATCATTCCCAAGCCGCTGTCCAACCAGAGCGGCCCGGCTAGGTTGAGGGTTTTCTCGATTTGATAACACCTCGTCAGCTTGCTCAACCAAGTCAGGGTCGCTGCGGTACCGCCGGGAGTGGTTTCGTAATCGATGATCACCAGTTTGTCGCTGGGATCGGTGGGATTCGTATCCGCGAGAGATTCTTTCAAGTCGGAGACGCCGTCGCCGTCGGTATCGCTCGAAGCGGTAAAGGCGGTCAAGGTATTCGTATAACTCAGTTCCCACGCGTCGGTGATGCCGTCACCGTCCTTGTCGAGGCCGGGCGCGAGGAAATCGGTTTGCCCAAACGCAGCAGCGTTGCTCAAGGAAATCCAGCCGCAGTTGGCGGAATAAACGTGGCCGCTGAACGTGCCGTCTTTCAGATTCACCTTGGGCGCACCGAGATTTTCAAAATTGATCCAACCGATGTTCGCGCCATAAGCGAATCCGCGCAGGTTGCCCTGGCCATCGTGATTCACGCCAAAATCATTGGTGGTCAGATTTTGGTAACGGATACCATCCGATGGATTGCCACTGCCGAGATGAATCCAGCCCACGTTGGCGGCGTAGAGATAGCCGGAGCAGACGTATTCGCCGATGACTGCGCCGTGGTTGGTATCACCGCGCCAATCCAGCCAACCGAAGTTCGCGCCGTAGGCGAATCGGTTGGTGGCATTGATGGAGGTGGCAAAAGCCGATGCCACCATCAGGCCGAGATAAATTGCGGTGGTGAAAAGCGCTCTCATGGTCGGGAGAAGTTCGCCCAGGGACTGACGCCATTCGTGATCAGTCCGCTTGTCGTGATGGTGGGGCCGTAAGCGTCGCTGGTGCTGATAAACACGAAGGGTGTCCCGAGGGCGTTGGTGTTGCCCTGGGAAACATTACGAACGATCCAATTTCGGCCCAAGCCACTGCGAATGGCATAGGCATTGGTGGCGGGCGTCTGCGGCCCAATCACATTGCCGTCAAACAAACAACCGTAGGCACGAACGCTAAAAATGCCCTCGGTAAAGTTGCCGCTGATCGAATTGTTCCGGATGGTGTGGCCGCGATTTCGCTCCGCGTCATTCGGGCTAAAAACATAAATGCCCACTCCGCCGTTGTCGGTGACTGTGCAATTCTCCACGGCGATGTCGCTACAAACGCCGTTGCCGGTTTGGCGGATCGTGATGCCCTGGGCGGTGTTTTGATGCACCACCACGTCCTGCACGCGCCCGGACTGCGTGTTGTCAATCAGGATGCCCATGCCAAATTGCGCCACGCCTCCATTGCGGATGACGATGTTCCGCAGTGCCACGTCCTCACCTCCCACGGCTTGAATGCCGGGATGATTGGTGTTCTGCGAGCCGCGAATGGTGAAGCCCATCAGATCAATCGTCACGTCGCTCGACGCAATGATAATGCCGGTGTTGGTGGAATTGAGCGGGCCGGTGAGATAATACGAGCCGGGTTCTTCCACGGTGTAAGGCAGCGCCATGATAGGTTTGCGCGGCTCGATCTGGTCGAGTGTTTTCATCGTGGGTGCGGGCGCCCCGGGCGGCGTGAGACTGCCTTGGGCACACGCCGGCGCGAACCGGTCAGAGAAGCTGGTGAGCACGAACAATGTTACGACAGGAACGATTCTTAATTTCATGGTTCGGAAAGCCGTGAATTCCCGCAGTGAAAACGATGACTCCGCGGCTTCAGGTGACACGGCCAACGAAACCGGAAACCGGGAGACGCGGGGTTTGTTACCGGATGCCGCTTGAAAACACAACGTATAATTCGGATTCCAAAATCTGATGCGCATGTTTCGCGAGCATCAGTTGAACCTGCTCAACATTCACAAATCCCAAGCCAGTCCAACTTCGGGAATACAAGCATCGCGCCTCAAGGCTCCCGCTGGAGAACATAAAACGCTCCCTCCGGATAAGGACCAACATCCACAAACATGAAGTTTCCGTCCGGGGCTGCGGTTTCCTGCCCCACCCACTCCCAGGCAGTCAGCGGATTGGCGAGGTCAGCAGTGCGGAGAATCCAATAGTTCGTTCCAGCAGAGCCAACGCAGTTCAAACTAGCCGTCTCCGTT
>CAZKMR010000157.1:0-3448 GCA_964553795.1 uncultured Bifidobacterium sp.
TTTCGTCGGCGAGCAGGAAGTTGGCGAACACCGGGCCGCGCGTGGCGTGATATTTTCCGTCCTGCGGGCTGTAAATCAGATTGCCCACAATGTCGGCGGGCAGGAGGTCAGGGGTGAATTGGATGCGCCGAAAGTTTGCTTGGACGGCAGCAGCGAGCGTGCGGACAGAAAGCGTTTTGGCCAGACCGGGCACGCCTTCGAGGAGAACATGGCCGTTGGCGAGCAATCCGACGAGGAGGCGATCCACGAGTTGTTCCTGCCCGACAATGACCCCGGCAATTTCCGTGCGCAGTTGCTTGACCCAGGCCGCGACAGCCGCCGCCGGTTCGTTGAGAGATTGATTCATGCGCGGCCACATTAGGGCGGGAATGCGGGTGACTCAAGCGTAAGCATCCAGCGCGAGGCATTTCGGCGGGAGGCTGCGCGATAGAGCGCCGGTCTGTGACCAGCTTAGAATCTGGCCAGTCAGAGAGCGGCCCGGATGTTCCTAAAACGACGCCTCCTTCAGGCGAAGCGAGTTCATTAAGCCGGCTGCAAGCCGGCGCTCCGAGAACCACCGTCACAGCTCGACGTGAATCTTCGTCACGCGACTTGGATCCGCCGCCCAGGTCGCCAGCGCTTCACCGGCTTCGGAGAATTTCGCCGTACGACTGATCGTTTCCGCCACGGGATAGCGTCCGGATTCCAACACCTTGATCACGTCGGCGAAATTCTGCTTCGTCGCGTTGCGCGAACCCAGGATGTCGAGTTCCTTCATGACAAAATATTTTGTCTCGTAACTCACCGCTTCCTTGGCGTAACCGATGTAAACCACGCGCCCGGCAAACGCCACTTCGTCCACCGCCGCGCGGAAGGTGGCCGGCAAACCGACCGCCTCGATCACCACTTCGGGCCCGTCGCCCTTTGTGAACGCTTGCAGCTTCTCATGCAGATTCCCGGCTTTGGAGTTGATCGTCTCCGTCGCGCCCGCTTTCCGCGCCAGGGTGAGTTTCGCGTCATCCACATCCACTGCGATCACCCGGGCCTGTCGCAACAATGCCGCGCCCGAAATCGCCCCCAGTCCGATCATGCCGCAACCAAATACCAGCACCGTGTCTGCACTCGTCACGCGACCTCGTTCCACCGCGTGAAACCCAACACTCAACGGTTCCACCAAGGCATGTTCGGTCAGTGAAAGTTTTTCCGAGCGCACCAGCTTTTCCCACGGCACGGTAATGAATTCCGTGAACGCGCCCTCACGCTGCACGCCGAGTGTCTGGTTGCTGCGACATGCATTCACGCGGCCACTGCGACACGACGGACAGTTGCCACATGTCGTGTAGGGCAGCACCGTGGTTTCCATCCCGACTTGGAATTGCGCCGGCACGCCCGGCGTCACCGCAGCGATGACCGCGGCGATCTCGTGCCCCGGAATGCGCGGGTAGGTGACAAGTGGATTGAACCCGCGAAACGTGTTCAAGTCGGTGCCACAGAAACCCAGACGTTTCACTTGCAGCAACACTTCGCCCGGAGCGGGGATGGGTTGCGATTGTTCGATGTAACCGGTCTGACCGGCTGCTGAGATGACCAATGCTTTCATAATTTATAGACTTCCACCGCCGTGTTGCCGAGCACCCGCGCTTGTTCGGCGGGAGAAAGTTTTCCGATCCAGTCGGAAACGATTTGCAGCCAGCGCGCATAACCGCACGCCACGAGGCACACCGGCCAGTCCGATCCAAACATCAAGCGCTGCGGTCCAAACGCTGTCAGCACCGTCTCGAAATACGGACGTAATTGCGCTTCAGTCCACGTCGTGAACGCCGCTTCCGTGACCATCCCGGAAATCTTGCAAAAAACATTGGCCCGTCGCGCCAGCTCGCGGATGTTTTGATTCCACGGCTCGAACAACCCGGCTTTGATCTGCGGTTTGGCGATGTGATCGAGAACAAATATCTGATTGGGATGCGCATCCACAAACTGGATCGTTTGCGGCAGATGGCGTTCAAAAATCAGGACATCATAAACGAGAGAAAACTTTTTCAGCTCGCGGATGCCGCGGTTGAAATTCTCGCGCAGAATGAAGTTCTCGTCCGGCTCACCCTGCACGACGTGGCGGACGGATTTCAGTTTTGGATTCGCGGCGAAGCGTTCCAACTCCGCGCCCACCGTGGGGGAAACCAACTCCACCCACCCGACTACGCCCTTGATGAAATCATTCCGTGTCGCGAAATCCAGCAACCAGTCGGTCTCACTCAGGTTTTGCCGCGCTTGCACGGAAACCACACCGTCCACCCCCGCCCTGGCAATCTCCGTCCGCAAGTGCTCCGGCAGAAAGTCGCGCCGAATCGCCCGCATTGACTCATCAATCCAGCCGTAATCAATCGGGTCGTATTTCCAAAAATGGTGATGCGCGTCAATTCTCATGACTCAACCCAGATACGGAAACTCGCGTTCCAACAAATCTTCATCTTTCAACGCGGTCCAGAGCGCGGCGGGAATTTCATTGGTCGCACTGGCGACATTCTCCTTGATCCGCTCCGGTTTTCCAGTGTTGAGCGCCACGGCAACTACTCCCGGAACGGCGAGGCCAAACTGGACACAGACGTCAGCAGGCTTCACTTCAAACTTCTGGCACGTCGCCAGGAATTTGTTGCGCCATTGGAACAACGCCGCGTCCGCCTCCGGATCTGGTTTGCGATAATCAAACCACACGCCACCGGTCAAAAAGCCCGCGTGAAACACCGCCGAGTTGATCATCCCCACGCCCCGGGCGTTGAGTTGCGCGATGAAGTCCAGCAGTTCCGGCGGATGCGAATACACCGTGAGACTGCACGCGAACATTACCCAATCCAAATCCACCTGCGCGGCGATTTCGCGGATGACGCGCCAATCCTTCGCGCCAATGCCCACCGCTCGGACGAGTCCCCGGCGCTTCAATTCGAACAACGCTCGATACGCGCCCAGCACCTCGTCAAAGCGCCGCTGACGTTCTGAGGTCGTCTTGGCGGCGGCGAGATATTCGTCCGGATCGTGAACGGAAACCACTTGCGCCAGATAACCCGCGCCCAACAACTCATTGCCCTGCTCGTAACATTGTAAAATGCCGTCGTGGCTGATGCGCGATTCGGCGTTGTGGCCGATGCCGGCCCACACGCCACGCTCAAACGTCGGCTCGGCGCCGCGCAACGGCACGCGATACCAACCGAGTTTGTTGCTGATGATGACATCGGTCGGCGCTACGCTCAACTGGCGCAACGCTGCGCCGACTACTTCGAGGGCCAGTCCGGCTCCGTATTTGCCCGCCGAATCAAACACCGCCGGTGCTGGCGAACGCCGGATGATCTCCGCCACGATGGCCTGCTTGGTTTCGTCCGGGACGACTTCGTAAAGATTGCCCAGACAACTGGTGCCGAAAATCACTGGCGGTACCAGCAGTCCGGTTTGGCCCAATGGTTGGGGTTGAAATTTC
>CAZKMR010000158.1:0-3361 GCA_964553795.1 uncultured Bifidobacterium sp.
TCGGGATTGATGACGCATTTCACGCCTTTGCTGCGCGCGTAAAACCATTTGCGCCAGTCGAGGTCCATGCGCCACGGATTGCAGTTTAACTCCAGCCACGTGCCGGTTTCCGCGCAGGCATCAATCACCGCTTCCTGATTCACCGGATACGCTTCGCGTTCCAATAGCAAGCGTCCCGTGAGATGGCCGAGCATGTGGACGTACTTGTTTTCCGCCGCGCGAATCAGACGTTTCGTGTTCTCCGCTTCAGTCTTGGCCGGAACGTGCAGGCTGGCGACCACCACATCGAGTTCGGCGAGCAACTCGTCGTCGAAGTCCAACCGGTCCTTGAGCACGTCCACTTCGCTGCCGGTGAGCAGCCGAAAATCATTTCCTTCATCGGCTAGCTTTTTATTGAGCGCGCCGATGGCCTTGATTTGTTCGCGCACGCGACTTGGATCGAGACCGTTGGCTTGAAACGAGGCGCGCGAGTGATCCGTGACGGCCCAGTATTGCAGCCCGAGTTCGCTCATGCGGGCGACGATTTCTTCCAGCGTGCTGTGGCCGTCGCTCCAGGTGGAGTGATTGTGCAGCGCGCCCTTGAGATCGGTCCATTCGAGGAGCCGCGGTAGTTTGCCTTTTTCGGCGGCGTCAAATTCGCCGTGATCTTCACGCATTTCCGGCGGCACGTAAGCCAGATCCAGCGCGGCGAAAATGTCCTCTTCGGTCGCGCAGGCGACGCGCAATTTGGGATCGCGCGTTTCCTCCTTGGACTTGAACAAGCCGTATTCATTGAGGCGCAATCCGCGCGCGATGGCCCGTTGGCGCATCACGATGTTGTGCTCTTTGCTGCCGGTGAAATAGGCGAGCGCGAACGGAAATTCCTCATCGCTGACCACGCGTAAATCCGCCTGAATGCCGCCGGCGAGAATCACGCTGGCTTTCGTGTCGCCCTTGGCGCTGATGTTGAGAATGCCCGGTTGCGCGACGAAATATTCGATGACGTTCTCCGGTTGCTTCGACGACACGAGAAAATCAATGTCGCCAATCGTTTCGCGCCAGCGCCGCAAACTGCCCGCCGTGCTGCACCGAATCACATCGGGATGGTCGCGCAAACTGTCGAGAATCGGCTCAGCGACCGCGAGCGCCTTGTCGAGATGGGAGCGTTGCCCGTAAAGGCGGCGATGCGCGATGCCCTCGAGCAATTTGGCCTGGGTTTTCTCGCCGAAACCGTCGAGCTCGGCAACTTTCCCCGCTTTGCACGCGGCCTCCAGTTTTTCCACCGAATCCACCCCGAGATGCTTGTGCAGCGCGATGATTTTTTTCGGTCCGAGACTCGGAATGTCGAGCATGGCCACCTGACCCGGCGGCACGGAGGCTTTCAAATCCTCGTAATATTTCAATTTCCCGGTGGTGACGAGTTCGGTGATTTTTTGTTGGAGCGCGTCGCCGATGCCCTTGAGTTCGCCGAGGCGTTTTTCTTCCACCAGTTTTTGCAGCGGCTCGTTCAACCCTTCAATGATGCGCGCGCCGTTCAGGTAAGCGCGGGTCTTGAACGGGTTCTCGCCCTTGAGTTCGAGCAACGTGCCGATCTCCACCAGAATTTCCGCCACGCGTTCTTTGTCCATGCGAGGAATAAAGTAGGCGGTGAAGCGGGGGCAGTCGAGTTTGTAGCGGCTAGGCATCCCTGCCTGCCGTAGAGCCGGGCTTCACAGCCCTGCGGAACGAAAGCGTGAAATAAAGTAGGTTCGCGGAAATGCTAACCGCCTGGTTTTTAGCCAAGCGGTATCCGGGTGGCAGGATGCCGCCCTCTACGGCAACCAAGATGGTTGCCGCCACCGCCACCGGATTCCATCAACCGACAAACTTCTTCGCCGTGATGGTCGAGTTGTGGCCGCCGAAACCGAACGAGTTGTTCACGATGGCGTTCACCGGCATTTCACGCGCGGTGTTTGGCACGTAATCCAAATCGCACTCGGGATCGGGCGTGGTGTAGTTGATTGTCGGCGGCACGATGCCGTGTTTGATGGCCAACGCGCAGGCCGTCATTTCAATCGCGCCCGCCGCGCCGAGCATGTGGCCGGTTGCGCCTTTGGTGGAGCTGACGACCAGTTTCTTCGCGTGCTCGCCGAACACGGTCTTGATGGCGTTGGTTTCGCAGACGTCGCCTTGCGGCGTGGAGGTGCCGTGGGCGTTGATGTAGGAAATGTCGGTGGTGTTCAGGCCGCCGGTGCGCAGCGCCACTTTCATGCAGCGCGCCGCGCCTTCGCCGCCGGGGGCGGGAGCGGTGAGATGATACGCGTCGGCGGTGTTGCCGTAGCCGACGATCTCACAATAAATCTTCGCGCCGCGTTTCTTGGCGTGATCCAATTCTTCGAGGCAAAGCACCCCCGCGCCTTCGCCCATCACGAAACCATCGCGATCCTTGTCAAAGGGCCGCGAGGAAGTCTTGGGATCGTCGTTGCGGGTGCTCATCGCTTTCATGGCGCAGAAACCGCCGATGCCCACCGGGACCACGGCCGCTTCACTGCCACCCGCGAACATCATGACCGCTTCGCCCATCTTGATCGTGCGCCAGGCTTCGCCGATGGCGTGATTGGCCGTCGCGCACGCCGAGCAAGTGGCGAAGTTGGGGCCGCGCAAATTGTTGTACATGGAGAACAGGCCGCTGGCCATGTTGCTGATGAGCATCGGAATCATGAACGGCGAGAGCCGGCCGGGACCGCGTTCGAGCAACACTTTGACTTGCGCGGTCGTGGTTTCGAGGCCGCCAATACCGGAGCCGAGAATGACGCCGATTTCGTCGCGGTTGAGTTTGTCGAGTTCCGCGCCGGAATCCTTGAGCGCCTGCCAGCCGGCATACACGCCAAATTGCGAGTAACGATCCGTGCGGCGGACTTCCTTGGGATTGGGGAACGCCGGAGCGGGATCGAAATTACGCACCTCGCCGGCCATTTGCGTGTCGAAACCAGTGGCGTCAAACGCCGTGATGCGGTCAATGCCGCAATCGCCGGCGATAAGCCGCTTCCAAAAGGTTTCGACTTCGTTGCCGAGTGGGGAAACCAATCCCAGCCCGGTGACGACGACTCTGCGTTCCTGCCAATTACTCGCCATAAATAAAAACGGGGCAGGTCAAGCTGCGGTCAGCCGGAACTGCCCCGAAATCGTGTCGGTCACAATTACTTCTGTTGCTCTTCGACGTATTTAATGACGTCGCCGACGCTCTGCAGTTTTTCGGCCTGCTCATCGGGGATTTCGCTGCCGAATTCCTCTTCCAACGCCATGACCAATTCCACCGTGTCCAGGGAATCCGCGCCCAAGTCCTCGATGAACTTGGCTTCGGGGGTGACTTGTTCGGGCTTCACGCCGAGTTGCTCGACGA
>CAZKMR010000159.1:0-2768 GCA_964553795.1 uncultured Bifidobacterium sp.
TGTGAACCATCGTGTAGGCGTATTCGACGCCCGCGCCATACGCGCCGCCCTGTTGTTTGATCAACGTCATCAGGTTGTCATAGTGTTCGCGGCGCGCCCAATCGCGCTGCCATTCCAGCAAGGCGGCAATGGTCGTGAGCCGGATCGCACCGGCCTGCACCATGCGGGACAGCGCCGCTTCGTGCGCGACCTGCGACGTCGCTCCGCAGCAATCCTCGACGACGTAAATGTTGTAGCCCGCGCCGATCATTTCGATGGTCGGCCAGGCGACGCAGACTTCCGTCCACAGTCCGGTCAGCAGGATGTTTTTGCGACCGGTGGCTTTGATGGCTTTGCGGAAACCGTCGTCGTCCCAGGCATTCATGGAACTGCGTTCGATGACCTCCTGACCGGGAAACACATCGAGCAATTGCGGCCAGAGATAACCACTGAATGACTCGGTCTCCACTGATGAGAGAATCGTCGGCACTTTGAATTCTTTCGCCACTTTAGCGAGGAGCGTGACGTTGTTCATCAGCGTGGCGCGGTCAATGTTCGACACGCCAAAAGTCATCTGCGGTTGGTGATCAATGAAGACGACCGCGCTGTCTTCAGCCGTGTAGAGTTTGTGATAGTTCGGCATAACAATTTGAGTTTCAGTTTTTGGTTTTTGGAGACAAATCCGGGTGCATCGCGCCGTTTAACCTTTCAAACGCGTGGCGATTTCCGCGACGTGTTTGCCTTGGAATTTTGCCTGCGCGAGTTCTTTGACCGAGGGTTGGCGCGAACCATCCGCCCCGGCAATCGTCGCCGCGCCCCACGGTGAACCGCCTTTCAATTCGCTGATATCGGCCAGTTCCGGACAGGCATACGGCAGGCCGACGAAAATCATGCCGTGATGAATCAACGTCGTGGCGAAACTGATAATTGTGCTTTCATTACCGCCGCCCGTGCCGGTGCTGGTGAAGATGCTGCCGGGCTTGCCGACCAGCGCGCCCTTGACCCATAAGCCGCCGGTGCGATCCAGGAAACTGCGCATCGGCGCGGCCATGTTGCCGAAGCGCGTCGGCGTGCCGAACAGGATGGCGTCGTAATCGGCAAGTTCATCCACCGTCGCGGCAGGCACAGGCGATGAACCGTGCCGCTCCGCGTCTTCGTCGAGGGTCAGTTCCGGAACGCGTTTTATAATGACTTCGGCGTCTTTGACACCGCGTGCGCCTGCCGCGATGGCTTCGGCGAGTTTGGCGACGTGACCGTAGCGCGAATAGTAGAGAACAAGGATTTTTGTCATGGGATGAGGGAGTTGATTAAACAGGAAAAATTCTTCGATTTAGCGCAGGCCGCCGGTGACGTAAAGCGATTCGCCGGTAATCCAACCGGAATCCGCCGCCGCCAGAAAGGCAACGACAGGCGCGATGTCCTCCGGTTGACCGACGCGGCCCAACGGGGTGATGGCGGCAAAAGTCTGAAAGTGCGAAACGATTCCCGCCGCGTGCGTGCCTTCGGTTTCGATCGGCCCGGGGTTCACCGAGTTCACGCGAATTTTGCGCGCGCCCAATTCTTTGGAAAACGTGCGCGTCAAAGTATCCACCGCACCTTTGGTCGCGTTGTAAACCGCCGTGTTCGGAATTCCCAGCGTGCTGACCACGGAACTGATATTGATGATGCTGCCGCCATCGGGACCGAAATACTTAAGCGCTTCCTGCGTCGCGAGAATGACCCCGAGCACGTTCAGATTGAAATGGCGGTGAAAGTCGTCCGCGGTGATTTGTCCCAGCGGTTGGCCGTGATAAATCCCGGCGTTATTCACCAGTATGTCCAGCCGCCCAAACGCCTGTTTGGTTTCGGCAAAGAGGCGCGTAATGTCGCCTTGCTCGGCTGCGTTGGCATGCACGGCAATCGCCTTGCCGCCTGCCGCAATGATCGCCGCGACCACTTTCTCGCCATCCGTCTTCGAGGACGAATAATTCACCACGACGGCCGCTCCGTCCTCGGCCAATCTTTTGGCGATGGCCGCGCCGATGCCTTTGGAAGCGCCGGTGACGACGGCAACTTTGCCGGAGAGTTTTTTGGTATTCATACGGGTAGTAATTCGGGGTTTGGGGTTGGAATTCGCACGACCTTGGCCAGCTTGGTTGTGGTCCAGTCGAGGGCGTACTGAGCGACTTCTTCCCAGCCTTTCTCGGCGATGATGTAGTGACTGCGACCGGGAAATTCTTGGTATTCCGTGAGCGCGGAACTCGCCTGGTATTTCTTGAAATTCTTTCGATTCAGCGCCGCCGGCATGATGACGTCCTTTTCTCCGCCAATGAACAGCAGCGGAGCGCGGGAACCGTTCTTGAAATTGATCGTCGCGAGCGAATTGGGAGTGACGTTCGCGAGCGCGGCCTGAAAAATCGCGCGACCCGACGCGGGAATGACTTCGCGTTCGTATTCCTCGCGCGCCTCCGCCTCCGAAAGCGTATTGGCGAAAACCTGCCACCACTGCTTGAACGTGAAGAGAAAAGTTTTTTTGAACGTGCTCGGTTGCAGGAAGGCGGGCGTCAACGCCGAGTAGGTGGACAACGGCAAAACCAGAATCCCTTTCGGTGGCACGGAATCAATCGCCACCCCCGCTGCGCCGAATCCTTTATCAATCAGCAACTGCGTGATGAGACCGCCGTAGGAATGCCCCATGATGATCGGAGGTTCGGGCAGGCTGCGAATGAGGTTCACGTAATGAGCGATCACCTCTGCGATGCCGATGCCATACAAGCCCGACGGATCGCGCCGCATTGCCGCAACATCTT
>CAZKMR010000160.1:0-2588 GCA_964553795.1 uncultured Bifidobacterium sp.
GGTTGAAGCGCGTCACGTTCAACCGATCCTCCGCCACGCGTTCCTTGAATTCCAACGTGTCATTGCGCTGCACCGCCTCCGCAAAATCGCCCTCGAACTCAATCTCCTGTTTGGGCTCGCCCGTCGCCCAATCGAAGCGGCGCACTTTCTCGCCATCGGCCACCCAGATGTTCTGTTCGTGCACGCGCAATGCCAGACTCCGTTCCGCGCTGCGAATCATGTCCTTGGTCAATTCACCGTGACTGGGAATCTTGAACGTAAATTCACTTTGCGCGGCCTCCGCCTGCATCTCTTTAATCGCGGCCGCCGCCTCGGCTTCGATCTTCTTTTTGTCCAATAGATGGCGCAACCAGACCTGCTCCTTGGATTTCAAATCGTAACGCGCCAGTTTGTCGCCGTGGATGAACACGATCTGGTCGCCGCCGCAAAACGCGCTGCTGCCGGACATGGCCGGTTCATCCTCGAAGCGCACCTTGAACGCCGCGCGCGGTTTCTGGCCGAACCACGCATACCAGAACCACAAGCCCAGCACCGTGATGATGAACAGCGCCGCCAGTTTCACCACCAGGCCGACCTTGCTCCATTGCTGCCGTTCCATCTCGTCGCGTTGCCCCTTGAACTTCGGAATCTTGATGCCCTGCAATTCCGCTTTCTCTTTGCAATGCGGCGAACACACGTAACCGAACAACTGCATGCATTTCGGGCAAATCGGTTTGCTGCACACGCGACATTTCTCCGTGACGCGCACCTGCGGATGTTTCGCGCAGAACCGTTCATCCGTGACGTCCGGTGTCGCGGCTTCCGGTCGCGTGGCGGCGCCGTGACTGAGGCGAATGGCCGGCGAAGCGCTCGGCAACGGAATCGGCGCGGGCGGCGGCGGTGGTGGGGGCGGCGCACTGGAACTTTCCCCTGCGGCTTCGGTCGCGGTTCCGGCTGATCTCGCAGGTAAATTGATGTGAATGCGCGCCGCGGTCTTGGTGGATGGCGCCGTGGCGCTGGTTGCGCCCGGTGGTGGTGGGGCAATTTCCATGGCGGGCGCGGTGCCAACGTGCGGTTGGGCCGCGCCGAACTGTTGTTGCACCAATTCATTCATGCGCGCCGATAAATCCAGCCCGCACCCGGGGCAGGCGAAGGTAATCGGGTTACGCGCCATTTCCGGCGTCGCGTCGAAGGCGTATTTCGCGCCGCAATCGCAGAGGACTTTCATGTTCGATCAGGGTTTGGGGTTGAGCAGCACCACGTTCGTGCCGAGCGGCAACGCCACGGGCGTGTGAGTCTTCGTGATCTCCGTGCTTCCGTCGTTAAACAAAAACGCGCCGCCATACTGGTGATGATTGTTGCCCGGTTTATCGCCGTCGTCCGAGAACACCTGGCCCAGCGGCACTTTGGGCTTCGTATCAATCTGCCGGTCGCTCAACAACGGCAACCGCGGCTCGCTGTGGCGGCGTCCCATGTAATACGCATAACTGATGCGCCCCTCGGTCAATGGCGTGCCCGGCGGCAACGGCTTGTCCTTGCTGCCCGGACACGTGAACAGGCTCGCATCCGCGCAATACTTCGGCACGAGCAATCCGAGCGGCGCTTCGGACGTCGCGGCATTCGTTACCTGCGGAAACCATTGGTCGTGTTCGTTCGCGTAAATCTGGAGACTGATGAAGAGCTTTTGCAATTGCGCCTCGCACTTCTGTTTCTGATTCAACTGATGTTGGCGCGAGCCGAACCCGAACATCATCGTGAAGAGAATGATGATGATCGCCAGGGAAATGAGCATCTCAATCAGGCTGAACCCGGCCGGGCGAAGGGTAATCGCCACCTGCCGGGAAGGATGCCGCCGGGATGCCATGAACCCGTTGTAACTCTTGCCGCACCGACTGGCAACGGCGATTTAGCGGTCCGCTTTCCCCGCTTGAATCGCCAGCCACAACCAACCCGCCAGAAAGCTCAGGCCGCCAATCGGCGTAATCGCCCCGAGCCATTTCAAGTTCGTGACCGCCAACACATACAGCGACCCCGAGAAAATCACGATGCCCATGAAGAAACACAACCATGCGCCGGTCCAGATGGGTTTGCGCTGCGCCAAAACGAACAACATCACCGCGTGAATGAAATGATACAGCACCGCCTTCTCCCAGACCTCCGTCGTGCTGTGTTGCGCGAGCGTGTCCTTCAATCCATGCGCGCCGAACGCGCCCAAGGCCACCCCGAGGAATCCCAGGATCGCCGCCAATCGTGTCGCCAAAGAATTTGTCATAGCTGCAACCTTTGCACGCTTCGTTGTGCGACAGTCTGGCAAGAGCGGGCCGCCGCGCCAATGGCGAAAACTCCCGTCGCTCCCGTAGCCGCCGAGGTGACGAGGCGGAAAAGGTGAGGCGAGCAGTCCTCTGCGCGCCGGTTCGGGGGAGCTTCGATCTCCAACAATAAACGGGCATCGGGGCTTTGAACCATCGCAAATCCAACCAGCGTCTTGGACAGCGGTGGCCAGCGCAGCGCCCGTCCTCCGTAGCATTACTGCGGAGGGTGGACGACACCGCTTTCGCCCGAGCGAAGGCGCGCTCTGACTTGATTACCCTTGGCCCGTCCGAAAGCGC
>CAZKMR010000161.1:0-2295 GCA_964553795.1 uncultured Bifidobacterium sp.
TTTTTTTGGAGCGCCGGTCTCCGACCCGGCGGGTTTAGATAATTCGTGACACCGAGCCGGGTCGGAGACCGGCGTTCCGTCACTGGCGCGGATGGAACTTGCGGTGGATGTCGCGAAGCCGATTGCCGGTGACGTGGGTGTAGATTTCAGTGGTGCTGATGTTGGCGTGCCCGAGCAATTCCTGAATCACTCGTAAGTCGGCGCCGTGTTCGAGCAGATGCGTGGCAAAGCTGTGTCGCAGCATGTGCGGGGTGACGTTGCGCGCCACGCCGGAACGTTTGACACGCGCGCGGATGCGTTGCCACATCGTGATGGAGGCGAAGGCCGTGCCGCGATTGGTCAGAAACACATTTCCCGGCGAACGCGGTTTCACGAGCTTCGGGCGACCGGCCACCAAGTAACGATTCAACGCATCCACCGCTTTTGTACCGACAGGGACGACTCGCTCCTTGTTACCCTTGCCGATGACGTTGATGAAGCCGGCGTCGAGATGCAGTTGTTCGAGGCGCAGGGCGCAGAGCTCCGAGCGCCGCAATCCCGACGCGTAAGCCAATTCGAGAATGGCGGCGTCACAAAGACTCGCCGGCGTGGCGGGTTGCTCGGGGGTAAGCAGCTTGGCGATTTCCGCGTCGGACAGGGATTTGGGCAGGCGTTTCCAGCGCCGCGGTAGGGAGAGGTTTTCGGCGATGTTGCGCGGCAGAAGTTTTTCTTCCTCCGCGTAGCGGTAGAAGGCGCGGAGGGCGGCAATTTCCAGATACACACTTTCGCTGCTGAGACGGCGCGCGGAATCTTTCGGCTCATTTACCAAGGGTCGCTCGCGTTCGTGTTGCAGGAACGCGGTGAGGTGATGGAACTCCACTTGCTCCCATGCGGTGAGCCCGTTCTTCTGTGCCCACGCGATGAATTGATTCAACAACCCGGCGTAAGTGCGTTGCGTGTGCGCGGCTTGACCGCGTTCGTGCCGGAGGTATTGCAGAAAATCCTCAACGAGCGTCTGCATAGCTCGCCGGGGGATTCAACTTCCAGTAGAAACTCAGCACTTGAATGTCGCGCTGATTGCGGCGAGCGAGAATCGCGTGGTAGTAGCGTTTGACGCCGTTAATCTCCACTTCGATCTGCGCCTCGAACGTGCTGCTGCGCACGGTGAAATAGCGGAGAATCTGTTGAATCACAGTAGGGTTTACCTGCGCGCAATTGAGCGCTTCGCCTGGATTCCGAAACGGAATCGGCACGCCCGTATCCTGGCCGGAGCGACAATAAATGATGCGTTGCGCGGTGGCTTCGTCGATGAACGGCACGAGTTGCAGCACTTCGGCGGAGGCGGTGTTGATGTTGATCTGGCCGGAGGAAATCGGCGTGAACAAATCCTTGAGCACGGCGCGTTGCACGTATTCCTCTTCGAAGCCCATTCGCAATTGCTCGCGCAACGACGGCGGCGGCGGCGGGGCGGTCAAGCCCGCAACGCCGTAGAGTTCCGGCGTGACGCCGCGCACGAGCAACAATTCCGAGATGTCGTCCATGTAGCCGTCCTTGCATTGGTAGGGCGGATCAAGGCTTTCGTAATAATCGCTTTCCGTGCCGTTGACATGCGGGTTCTTGTCGCGATCAATCCAATCCAGAATCGAGGCGACAATGCCGGCGGATTCGGCGGCGTCCACGGCGAGCAAACGCATCGCCTGCTCCAACATCGGCGGGTCGGCCAGATTGATGTTGGCCTTGCGTTCCAGGTCCACCATTTTCCAGGTGAACTTGCCGCGCCCCAGATCGACTGTCGGTTGCACCATGGTCAGCAATTCATTGGAGCACAGACTGGTCGTGCCGCCGGCCCAGACCTGGGTTTCGGCGTCAAACGGTTCTTCCGGGCAATTCATGCTCGCCGCCAACACCGCTTTGCAATAATCGACGCCCGATTGCGCGAGCGCGTGGAATTCCGCTTCGGCATTCGCGTTCATGGCGAGACGGGTTTCCACTTTCATCGAGTACGCGAACAACGCTGCCATGACCCCCAGCACGGTGACGCAAATCATCACCATCATCAGGGCGATGCCGGAAGATTTAGGTGCGGCGATAATCTTCATGGCGGCGGGGGTGTACCTCCGCCCGGGGGCGCGTTAGGCGATTGTGGCCCTTGATACGAAGTCGGCACCATGATGGCCGGCAGCGGCGCGACATCAATTACCTCGCTCTTGATGGGTTGGGCGTATTTGTCATTCGGATTGCGATGCACGAAGGCGAGTTTGATTTTGATCATCTTCGGCAACTCGTTGGTGCGCGTCCATTCGTCCACCCAATCGC
>CAZKMR010000162.1:0-2132 GCA_964553795.1 uncultured Bifidobacterium sp.
GATGCTGCAACGCGCCGCTCAGAGCCAGGCCGAGTTGTAACGTTTCCTCCGGCGAGAGCTTTCTGCGTGCGGCCAGTTCGCTGGACAAGGTACGAGGCTGATAACGCTCCGGGTCAATCTGCGGGCCCGACGTTGTGTCATCCGCCGCTTCCATGATGTAAAAAAAGAACCCGGCCGCATCGTTCCGGCCCACGTGCAAGACGTTGACAAAGCCGGGATGCGACCGGGAGATGGGCATGAATTTTTGAATACCCTTGAACTCGCGCTCATACGGAGTGTCGTTGGGAAAATCGCGACGGCGCACCACTTTCACGGCGTGAAAAACTCCGATTGCGTTCCGCGCCAGCCAGACGTCGCCGTACGCCCCTTTGCCCACACACCGCACCAAATCGTGATCGGGAATCACCAGACCCGACTCTATGGCTTCGGATTTCGTCGCTTCAGTGAAACGTGTCGTTGCCACGAGGGTTCGTTCGAGCACTTCCTTTTCAAATCTCAAACGATGGAAATGACCCCGCAATGACCAGGCCAGCGCCACAGGGATTTGCGCGCCGACCACCACCGTCCAGGGAATCCAGAGGTGCGAACCGGCCGCCTGAATTGCGAGCAATAACATGAACGTCACCCCCGCCAGAGCCAGCCCGCCCGCCGCGATAGGCCGGAGCAACCCGATCAGCCCCCCCAGCAAAATTCCGGCCCCGCACAGAAAGAGAATCTCTTTCCCGCGCGTCAGCCGATGCAACGCGTCGCTGCGCATCAGATTCAAAAACGCCGTCGCGCCAATTTCGACGCCAGGAGAAAACTCCCGCCGCCAGAGCGTGTACGGCGTGCGGAATTGATCCGCTTCATCCATCGCTTTCAATGTCGTCGGACGCGCGCCCACGAAGACGACTTTGTTGGCAAACGTTCCCGCCGGTTGATTGGTCACATCCACGAAACTGAAGTACGGCAGACTCAGCGGCGGCCCATAATAATTCAGCCACGGCTCCGGCTCGCGCAATCCGGGCGCGCGGGCAACCGCTGCTCCCGCGACGCGGGCCGCCACCCGGGGCAGCGACGGATGATGTTCCGTTCCAACGAAATACTGTCGCGCCACCCGGCCTGGCGTCGCCGTGACATCCAGTTCCGCGATGCCCCAACCTGCGGTGGCGTGCATGAATTCGGGCAATGGCAGCAGTGGTTGGGTGCTCGAAATCTGAGCGCGCCCCGGATAATTCAGCGCCGCGGCCAGTACCACTTTGCCGTTATCGCGCATGGCGCGCGTCAGATTTGTGTTCGCTTCCAAGTTGCCGGGTTCAGAAAAAACAATGTCGAACACCACCAACCGGCATTGGTCGGCGGTCAAGTGATCCAGCAACTGCGCGTGGAGATTACGGTCCCAGTTGGGCGTGTTGAGCTGCCCTAGTTCGTTGAATGAGCGGTCATCGAGATAAACCATCACCACGTCGTTGCGTTGCTGCGGCGGACGGAAGGCAAAAAGCAAATCGTAACTGAGAATCACCGGCCAGCCGCCCAGCCCGAGCAAGAGCAGGCCCAGGCCGACCGACCACGCCGCACCGGTCAGTGCGTTGCGCCAGTTTTCGGAAATGAGTTTCCGCCCATTCATGTTTCTGCGTGGGTGGCGCGAAGCGCCGGACACGAATTTAGGAGAAAGATTTCAAGTTAAACAGCGCGAAACTTCAGAGGGAATTCGCGCCCAATCAGAAATTAAACAGCACGCTCACCGCCAACGTCCGTTCGCGCGGCAATTCTGGCGTGAGGTTCAAGGGATTGAGTTGGTAATTCTGGTCGGTCAAGTTGATCAAACCGAGTCGCAACTCGGCGCGGCGTTGCGCAAAACGATAGCCGGCTTCGAGATTGAATTGCCAGAAATCATCACTGGGACGAGAGGGCGTATAACCGGAGTTGTCTTGCATTGACCAGATCGCTCCAGCCCGGGCAAAAAAGCCGCAGGAATGATTATAGTGCGCGGCAAAGTGCAACTGGTGCAGGGTCGCGGCCACGTCGCGTTCTCTTTGAAAGCCACCGTTCAAAGTCGCGCCTACCGGGATGTCCGGAAAACGATCATCAAGTTCCGCGCGGCTGACCCGATAGCGCGCCCCGACCGACCATTCATCGCCGAGCAGTTGATT